>DCFW01000032.1 GCA_002315435.1 Bacteroidales bacterium UBA1794 | reverse complement strand
ACACTATTCCGTATAAGACACGATGTGTAGGAATTTTTATGTTTGTCAAACTACAGCCCTATACTCATTAGGGGTAACTCCAACACATTTTTTGAATAATCGGCTGAAGTATTGAGGATATTCAAATCCTAGTTCATATGCAATTTGACTTACGGATTTATCTTTTTCATACAGTCTTTCTTTTGCCACTTCAATTAAATGTAGCTGAATGTGCTCCTGTGGACTTTTACCTGTTTCTTTTTTGAGGAGATCTCCCAAATAATTAGGAGAAAGATAGAGCTTATCGGCGCAATACTTCACAGATGGTAATCCGATTGTTTGTGGCAAATCTGATTTGAAATAAGTATGAAGTAAGTTCTCGAACCGGCTCAATATATCAGTGTTAACATGTTTGCGGATTATGAACTGCCGTTCATAGAAACGGCTGCAGTAATTCAAGAATAGTTCGATGTTTGATACAATGAGACGTTGACTGTGATTGTCAATGCTGCGATTAAGTTCCATCTGAATATTATGAAAGCACTCTATTATTATCTCCCTCTCTTGTTCCGAGAGATGTAAAGCTTCAGAAATTTCATACGAAAAAAATGTATACTCTCGCATTGAACGTCCCAAAGAAGTTCCCTTCAACAAATCTGGATGAAACACTAATGCCCAACCTTTAGGTTGGTGAGGCTGTCTGTTTTCGATGGTCATGGTTTGATGAGGAGCAAGAAAAACTAGCGTTCCCTCCTGATAATCGTAATAATTGCGACCGTATTTTATGTCACCGCATTTTACGTCTTTCAAAAAGACGGTGTAAAAGTCGAAACTGTGTCCGGCAGAAAAATCTTTGTTGTACGGTGTCTTTGAGAAATCTATGACTGAAATCAATGGGTGTAATGTTTCAACTCCCATTGCCTTATTATAGTCATCAATCGTTTTATAAATTTCTATATTATCCATCTCCTGTCATATTTCATTTTCTACAAAGTTACTTATTTATACTTTGATATACAAGTAGTTAGAATCGATATCAGTAAAATGTATACAACAATCAGTAATATGTATTATTCCTAGATATCCACATCACTAAAAAAGTAATTTGTATACAACTAAAGGTAAATTGTTTAAGGTCTATACTATGTTTAATATCTAATTTTGTAGTGTGATAAATAAAATTAAACCTCTTAATGATATAAAAAAATGAAACGATCATTCTTTATTTTTGCCATTCTATTTGCAATGATTTTACCATCGTGTAAAGGCAAAGCACAACAACATCAACAGCAAAGCTTTAGCGGAAAGAAAATACTTGTAGCTTACTTTTCACGTCGTGGAAATAACTATGTAAATGGAAATATTGTCAACCTCAAAGTCGGCAACACCGAAGTTGTGGCTAAAAAGATTCAAGTCATTACAGGTGGTGATCTATTCTATATTCAGGCCGTGAAGGCTTATCCTGAAGACTACACAAAATGTACTGAGGTGGCAGAAGAGGAGCAAAGTGCCAATGCTCGTCCTCAACTTACAGCTAAGGTGAACAATATGGCAGATTATGACATTGTCTTTTGGGGATATCCCAATTGGTGGGGAACAATGCCAATGGCTGTCTTTACTTTCTTGGAATCTTACAATTTTAAGGGAAAGACTATTATTCCATTTTGTACAAATGAGGGCAGTGACATGGGAAGCAGCGAATCGGATATCCGAAAGCTATGTCCTTCTGCTAATGTTCTTTCAGGATTGCCTATCAGAGGTAGTAAGGTAAATCAAGCTGATGGTAAAATATCCGAGTGGTTAAAAGAATTGAATATCAAATAATTCCTTCAGCGATCTACCTATTTCATAAATAAGTAATTCGTATAAGACTATCAGTAAATAGTTTAACGACTCATTCTGAATATCAGCCTAACTTTGCAATGTGAAATTAGAACAATAATAAAATATAGATAAAATGAAAACATGGTTAATTACAGGCGTAAGTAGCGGATTTGGTAAGGAGATGACGAAACGGCTGTTAGAAAGAGGTAAAACAGTTATTGGTACTGTTCGCAAAAAAGAGAAAGTTTCTGATTTGATAGAACAATATCCCGATACGTTCGATTGTCAAATTTTAGACGTTACTGATATAGCTGCTGTTCAAAAAGTCGTAAGCAATTCTTTTGCCAAGCATAAAGCAATAGATGTAATAGTCAGCAATGCCGGATACGGTCTTTTTGGTTGCGCGGAAGAGCTTTCGGTTGATGAAATTAATCAAATAATTTCCACCAATTTGTTAGGTTCAATTATCTTGATTAAATCTTCATTGTCTTACCTTCGTAAGCAAGGTGGAGGACGTATCATTCAGATTTCATCTTATGGCGGTCAGGTCGCATATCCTGCAAATTCCATGTATCACGCTACCAAGTTCGGTATTGAAGGCTTCTGTGAAGCTGTCGCTCAAGAAGTTGCTAAGTTTAATATTGGCGTGACTATTGTAGAGCCAGGAGGAGCACGTACAGAATTCCGCTATGGAAGTGCGAAGGTTGCGAACTTGATGCCTGAATATGACTCCGATCACGGTTTTCTGAACATGCTCGATCATTCTAAGGGATTAGCCCCTGGTGATCCGGTTAAAATGGCGCAACGTATCATAGAAAGTGTAAATAAGAATCCAGCACCATTGCGCATGGTACTCGGCTCATTGGCACTTTCTGCTACACTTGAAAGCACGAGTAGCCGATTATGAGACCCAAACAGAGATTGCCGCATCAACAGATATTAAAGAATAAAAAAGTACGTGTTATAAAGTGTTTGTTTATTGTATTATTAGGTTATCATGAATCTGTTTTTCACTTTTGTCAAAGCGTAGATTAGAGTATATACAATTTGAAAAAAAGTCATATTGAATCTATCGCAAGTCTTATAAATAATAAATAGAAAAAGAAAATTTTGTTTCTGCCTCCGAACCCTAGAAATGTTAGTCGGGGGTAGTAACGTATTAAAAATATAGAATATGGATAATAACGTACCAAAGATTAGTACCTTTCCTATAGGAACGGAAAATACAGGATTCAAGCAGTACTTCACCGGTAGATCTTGGCTGGCTCCATTAACCGGCAATAAGGATTTGAATGTACCGATGTTCAATGTTACTTTTGAACCGGGATGCCGTAATAACTGGCACAGTCATACGGGTGGTCAGATATTAATTTGTGTAGGAGGAAAAGGCTTTTATCAAGAGAAAGGTAAATCTGCACAAATGATACAATCGGGAGATGTGGTAGAAATTGCCCCGAATGTAATTCATTGGCATGGTGCTGCACCAGACAGTTGGTTTTCACATATCGCAATAGAATGCAATCCGCAGATAAATAAGCCCACATGGTTAGAGCCTGTAGATGATAAGCAATATGCCGAAGCAACTGCTTCTGTTGATACACCGGTTTGCAGGTTGAGCAGTGATGCTATAAAGAATCATGAAAAATGGTTTCCCGGATATGTTTCGAAAGTGAAAGATTCCGACCCGGAATTGATTGAAATATTCGACAACTTTGCATTTGATGAGGTTCTGAACCATGGTTCTTTGGATACGAAAACTCGTATAATGGTGACTATGGCTTCGACCATTGCACAAAATACTCTTAGTGAGTTTTGCATGATGCTCAAGGCTGCTCTTGCCAATGGCGTCAGTCCTGTTGAAGTCAAAGATATTATTTATCAGTCTGTCGCTTATGTAGGTATGGCAAGAGTTATTGATTTCCTAAAAATAACCAATGACGTATTCACAGAGCAAGGCATTAAACTTCCATTAGAAGGACAATCTACCACCTCTCCCGAAACTCGATATGAAAAAGGATTGGAATTGCAAAAAGAGATATTCGGCGATATGATAGGTAAAATGTATGATGCTGCACCAGACAATCAGAAGCATTTCCAACGTTATTTGTCGGCAAATTGTTTTGGTGACTACCAAACCCGCACAGGACTTAGCAAATCGATGCGAGAGATGCTGACTTTTGCTATGCTTATCTCTTTGGGTGGTTGCGAATCGCAAGTGAAAGGGCATATCCGTGGGAATGTGGCAGTAGGTAACAACAAAAAAATACTACTTGACGTAGTGACTCAACTGTTGCCCTATATTGGCTATCCACGATCACTTAATGCCATCAATTGCCTGAATGAAGTAGTGCCGGAAAACAAATAAAACAAATTAATTATTAATTATATTAAGGTATCACATGTATATAGAGAAAATAGACGGGCCAGCCGATCTGAAAACCTTTTCGGTTAAAGAACTTGACATATTAAGTGACGAACTTCGTCAAGTGTTATTAAAGAAAGTGAGTGAGCATGGTGGACACATTGGTCCTAATTTAGGTATGGTGGAAGCGACTGTTGCATTACATTATGTATTTCATTCGCCTATTGATAAGGTGGTATTCGATGTCTCTCACCAGAGTTATATCCATAAGATGTTGACTGGGAGAAAAGAAGCCTTCATTTATCCTGAAAGATATGATGAGGTTTCCGGTTATTCTGAGCCAAGCGAAAGTGAACACGACTTTTTTGTAATTAGTCATACTTCCACGTCAGTCAGTTTGGCGTGTGGACTGGCTAAGGCGAGAGATTTGAAAGGTGACAAAGAAAATATTATAGCAGTCATCGGTGATGGTTCACTCAGTGGTGGTGAAGCTTTCGAAGGTTTGAACAATGCGGCGGAACTTGGTTCGAATTTCATTGTCTTGGTCAACGACAATCAAATGTCAATTGCCGAGAATCACGGTGGAATGTATAAAAACCTGCAACTGCTGCGTGAAACAGACGGTAAAGCAGAATGTAATTTCTTTAAAGCTTTAGGATTTGATTATTTGTATGTAAAAGAGGGTAATAATGTATATGCATTAATTGAAGCTTTTAGCAAAATCAAGGATATTGATCATCCGATAGTCGTTCATATAAACACTGTAAAAGGAAAAGGCTATCGCTTTGCCGAAGAGAATAAAGAAAAGTTTCATGCGGGAGGACCGTTTGATTTGGCAACAGGACAGCCCAAAATGGATGCTGGTGGTAAAGAAAATTATGGCAACCTGACAGCAGAGTATCTACTAGATAAGATGAAAAAAGAGAGTACTCTAATAGCCATTACATCTGCTACACCAACACTTTTCGGATTCAATCCTGAAAGAAGAAAGCAGGCAGGGAAGCAGTTTATAGATGTAGGCATTGCTGAAGAACATGCTGTGGCGATGGCTTCTGCTATAGCAAAGAATGGCGGGAAACCTGTTTTCGGTGTATTCAGTACATTTATCCAACGGGCTTACGATCAGATGTCGCAAGACTTGTGTATCAATAATAACCCAGCACTTATACTTGTTTTTGGAGGTTCAATGTCTTCAATGACAGACGTTACTCACCTTGGATATTTTGATATTCCGCTTATCAGTAATATTCCGAATATGGTATATCTGGCTCCTACAAACAAAGAAGAGTATTTTGCAATGATGGAGTGGGGAATCATGCAAACGTCACATCCGGTAGCAATACGAGTTCCAGCTAATGGAGTAATTTATAGTGGTGAAAAGATAGATGAGGATTATGGACTGTTGAACAGCTATAAAGTAAATGTGTCTGGTTCTAAAGTCGCAATTATCGGACTAGGTTCGTTCTATCAGTTGGGTGAATCGGTGGTAGAGGAATTAAAAAACAAAGCGAATATCGATGCCACACTGATCAATCCTCGTTATATTACAGGATTGGATAGTAAGGTGTTGGAAGATTTAAAGAAAAATCATACATTGGTTGTGACACTTGAAGACGGTTTGCTTGATGGAGGTTTCGGTGAAAAGGTAACCCGTTTCTATGGACCTTCAGAGATGAAAGTTCTTAATTTCGGTGTCAAAAAAGAGTTTGTAGATCGTTTCTCTGTGGATGAATTATTAAGGGAAAACCATCTTACTTCATCTCAGATTACGGAGGACATCTTAAACGTAATAAAATAAGATATGAACGTATTAATTATTTCATCTTCTCCACGAAGAGAGGGTAATTCAGATTTGCTATGCAATGAGTTTATGCGTGGTGCTCAAGAAGCCGGACATACAGTTAAAAAAATCTTTCTGAAAGACAAGAATATAAATTATTGTACTGGGTGTAGTGTTTGCGTTAATACCAAGCGATGTGTGCAAAAAGATGATATGGACGAGATTTTGGACGAAATGAAACTTGCAGATGCCATTGTGCTTGCTTCTCCAATTTATTTCTATACCATTTGCGGACAGCTTAAGACTATGATAGACCGTTGTTGTGCGGGATATACTGAATTGACAGATAAGGATTTCTATTTATTGCTGTCCGGTAAAAATTAG
>DCFW01000041.1 GCA_002315435.1 Bacteroidales bacterium UBA1794 | reverse complement strand
TGTAAACCATATTCAGTATAAGACACATAAACACAAAATACACAGCCATAATCAGACAACCGAATGCTGCCAGATGGTTCCAATGCAGGCTTTCACCAGGGAACATAATCATTGAGAACGCTATGAAAACAATTAATGTAATCACCTCCTGAATCACTTTGAGTTGCATCAAACTAAACGGTCCGCCATTCTCCTTAAAGCCTATACGATTGGCCGGTACTTGAAAAGAGTATTCAAACAACGCGATACTCCATGAAAATAGAATAACAGCATAAAGGGGCCAATTGGTAATAATTTTAGTTTCTTGCAACTTCAAATGCCCGTACCATGCAAATGTCATAAAGATATTTGATACCACAAGCAATAAAATAGTGTATAATCCTCTCATTTTTTTCTTAATTAATCTTTTGCTCTAACCGTCAACAAATCATCAAAATTAGTAGTATATTGATGTGATATGTACTCTTTACGCAAATGCCATTCCGTACTGAATCCCTGAGCGGCTATCTTAATTTTGTTGTCTCCATTCTTATGATTGATGCTATCCACCACATTCTGCAGTCTTCGCTGTGCCAAACGATCTACCGTATCAAAGAAAGAAGTCTGAATCTCGTCCTCAGGCACTAATCCCCATACCAATATGCCGGCACGCTTAAAACGGTAACCGTCGGACCAACCTTTTTGAAGTAAATCCATAGCAGAAGAGATTATCTCAGCAGTATTTTGCGTAGGAACCACCAGATTGGTACTACGACGCAATGTATACTGAGGTTCATTCTGATTGCATCGATTAGTCTGAGCAAATACATCAATTGCTTGGCAACAACTGTGCTGCTGGCGCAACTTGCTAGCACAGGAAGCCGCAAAATTAGCGACAGGTTCCTTCAATAATTCCAAAGAACTCAATGTTTTTGGGAAACTGCGTGAAGTGTATATCGATTTCTTTTGTTCAATACTATCGGGAGTTATACATGGATGTCCATGCAACTCTTTCCAAGTGCGTAATCCCGTGACGGTAAAATGATCACGTACCCACGATGCGCTCTTCTGGGAGAAGTCCCATGCGGTCTTTATTCCATAATATTCCATTGATACACGCATACGGCGACCGACTCCCCACACATCCGAAATATCAAAAAGCTTTAATGCTTTTTCCCGTTTCTCATCTGTATCAATCAAGCAAGCACCTTTATAAGCCGGATATTTCTTCGCGAACTTACTAGCCATCTTAGCTAACGTGCGTGTGGAAGCAATACCCAATGATACGGGGATACCTGTAGAACGCTCCACACTACGCACAATATGGTGGGCATAATCACTAAGATCACCTAATTTGTCAAAACCATGAAAATCAAGAAATGACTCGTCTATTGAATAGATTTCACTAATAGGTACAAACTGATTCACTATGTTCATCACCCGCGAAGACATATCACCATACAGAGCATAGTTGCTTGAAAAAACAGTCACACGATTGCTTGCAAGCAGAGGTTTTAATTGATAAAAAGGTAATCCCATAGGGATTTGCATTGCTTTCGCCTCATTGCTAAGCGAGATTAAGCAACCATCATTATTGCTGAGAATCACCACAGGCTTTCCTCGTAAATCAGGCCGAAAGACCCGTTCACAACTAACATAGAAATTATTACAATCAATAAGTCCGAACATAAACGCGTTATCAACGAATTTTACGAATAGTATAAGTAACAATACCCCACACTTTAAAATCCTCATCCTCTCCCACAGGGATCAGAGGGTATGCCTTATTAGCAGGCTCAAGCCACAAGCCAGTATCCTTAATGCAAATATATTTAAGAGTAAATTCTCCATTAAGAAAACACACAGCCATATCTCCATCGCGCGGTTCCAAGGATTTGTCTATTACCAAAATATCTCCTTCATTTATTCCGGCATCAATCATTGAATCACCGGCCACACGAACATAAAAAGTGGACGCAGGATGCTTAACTAACTCTTTATTCAAGTCTATTGAACCCTCTATATAGTCTTGAGCAGGTGAAGGAAAACCGGCTCTCACCCCTTCACCTACCATGGGAATGGGCTGCAATTGGGATTCATGCACTCGATGTATGTGTAATGACTCTTTCATGTTGCAAAGATACAAAAAAAGAATGCACAAGCATTCTCCGTTAAATCTATTATCCATCGTTTATTTTGTTTCTTGCATAGGGATTACCATGAAGGAAATCAGAATAAAATGTGCTCATCAAAAAGAATATATCAATTTATAACAACGATACAAAATTTACCATGGAAGCTTAACTTGCTGAGAATATACCATAATACGAAATGAATAAAATATAACAGACGATAAAAGATGAATCTTTATATCGTCTGCTATATTATTATTTTATCCTATAAACTATCTAATAATTATTTAGAAAAATAGAGATTTTTTATTGTTCTTGAGAAATAATAGCTACACGATTCCAAGCATTTTCCGTTGCAAACGGTTGAACTGAATCACCTTTAGCATCTGTATTTATCAAACTTGAATCTACACCAAAGTCTTCAAGAGCCTTAGCTACAGATTTAACGCGTTCTTCAGAAAGTTTTTGATTAAAAGCAGGAGTTCCTGTTGCCTTATCTGCATAACCGACAACCCATACTTTAGAATTGTTATCTTTTATATAATTAGCTAGATTATATAAATTTGCCTTTTGATTTGAATCAATCACCGATTTACCAATTTTGAAAATAACGATAGCATTCATTATTTTCTTCTGAGGTGCTGGGGCTACAGGTTGTTCAGCTACCGGTTGTTTTTGATCGCGCAATTGATTTTGCAGTGAGTCTATATCTCTGCGTTGCTCATTAATTTTATTATTCAGTTCTTGAAGAGCAGCAGGATCTATGGCATCTAAAACCTTGAATCCTCTTTGAGGAAATCTATAAGTCAAACCAACCAACATGTTCAGACGACCGTCATACTTACTTCCGGCAACAATACCATTAAAGTTGTCTGCATCCAAATTGCCATTAGCTTCAATATTGAATTTCCATGCATCACTTAATCTGAAGTCTGCAGCCAAGCCAACTCGTGGAGAAATATTTCTAGATTTTCCGTAATGAACAGGACCATATTGATGGCTAAAACCACCCGTATACCCTACTCCCACGATACCTATCAAATTAAATTTACGATCAGGATTATATTTACTGAATATGTTTGTCAAATCAAACAAAGCATCAAAGTTTACTCCAATAGATTTAGTTGAATAAGTATCATCAATTACAGGCAAATACGTTTTCGATTCCCATCCATTAAATTGGATACGTGCTCCAACCTCAGGAGAAAAATATTTGCCTAATCCAATTGCTGCACTAGGGCTTAAGACATCCCATACTGATGCCTTCTTATAATTCTCTGAAAAATTTTCAGATGCGCCTATTTGGGCTTGAATAAACCAATTATCCCAAAATCCATATTGCTTCACAGCTTTCTCTGTAGTCTGTGAATAGACATTAGCAATAAGAAAAATCGCTAAGATAGATAGTAAAATTTTTTTCATACATTTCTTTTTAGTTAACACTAAATAGACTTATAGTCATTATAATAATACTTAGCAAACACATTATTTTAAACAATGTTCAGCTACTGCTAAAAAATAAAAGAATTAAAATATAATTTATTATAAATTAGCGTTTACTATTATCTATTCCATTAAATTTCATCAAACATTCGTCCAAATCGTCAATATAATGTATTCCCATAGAGAAACAAGTAAAATCATATTTGATCCTCTTATTAAGAAATAATTCAGTAACAAATGTATCGTGTTTGCAGGAGAACAACCAAGGATTTTACAGTTGAACCGCAACATTAAATAGCTGAATCTTTTTTAAGCGCCACAATGTAATTATCAAGTGTCTTTTCTGTAAATTTTAGTTATGCATCATATATCTACAAGCCACTTGCATAACAAGATTATGCTATTTCCATCTTTTATTATACATAAAAGCAAAAAATACGATAATCAGAACTTTTATTTGAATAAAATAAAAGAACTTTGTAACTCAATCATTAAGATATTGGTATATGAAAAAGATAAAACAAATAGCTGTAGCCATAGATTCATTCAAAGGATGTGCGTCAAGTATAGAATTAGCAGAAGCTATTGAAAAAGGTATATTTGCAAGTCACATTTCATGTGATGTAGTGAAAGTACCCATTGCTGATGGAGGTGAAGGTAGCGTGGCTGCATTAGCTGACAGAATCATTAAGATTGATTCACTTGACCCTCTACAACATCATATTCAAGCCTCATATGGTGTGGCTCAAGACAGGGCTTTGATTGAAATTGCTGCAGCCAGTGGACTTACCTTAATAAAGGGATATAAACCAAACATCCTGAAAGCCTCTACTTATGGAACAGGACTATTAATTGCCGATGCATTAAAACAGGGCTTTCGCCATTTCACATTATTTTTAGGGGGGAGCGCCACAAACGATGCAGCATTGGGAATGATGGAAGCATTGGGGTATCACTTTTATGATGAACAAGGAATGCAGATACACCCCTGTGGAGGGAACCTCACCTCAATTAAATACATTGACGACTCACTTGCCATGCCCGAACTAAAAGAGAGTGTTTTTGAAATTGCTTGTGATGTAGATAATCCACTCTATGGTCCAAACGGAGCTGCTTATGTATTCGCACCTCAAAAAGGAGCGGAAGAAAAAGAGATCGTACTGCTTGATGACGGACTCAAACATATTGCCTATTTATTGAAAAAAGATTTTGGAAAAGAGATAGATTTTGTAGAAGGCGCAGGAGCAGCCGGTGGCGCAGGAGGCATTTGTTTTGCCCTTCTTCATGCAACAATGAAACGAGGAATCGACTTGGTTAAGGATTTAATCCATTTCGATAAAAGAGTTGCCAATGCTGATTTAATAATCACGGGTGAGGGGAAAATGGATGTCCAGACTTTAAATGGAAAAGTTCCGATGGGTGTCTTACAATCAGGAAAGAAATTGAATATTCCTGTCATAGCACTATGCGGTAGTGTTGATGACAACATCAGTTTCAACGACTATGGCTTCACCTCTATTTTTTCCATACAACGCGGTCCAACCACATTAAACAACTCAATGGAAAAAGCAAATGCTTTACAGAATATCGAAACAATAACCACACAAATCATTAAATTATTCGCTATATAAATATACAAAAAAGCCGCTACAAGTATGTAACGGCTTTTTATATTATGGTTTGTTTAATCAATTACGACCATGACAATTTTTATATTTCTTGCCACTACCACATGGGCACGGATCATTCGGACGAGGTTTATTCTCAACACGAACAGGTTCATGATGAGTTTTCTCACGAGTCTCTAAGCTTGCAGCTTCTCCTTGTTCCATAGCATTCAAGTCCAGTTTTTCTTCATGATACTGTCTTTTACTTACTCTTGGTTCAGGAGCTGCCTCATGAATCTCAGCAGGATCTTGAACAGGAATTTGAGCTCTCATCAAGATGCTTATTGTTTTTGTATTGATATTGTCAACCATTTGATCAAACAATTTCACTGACTCCAATTTATAGATTAACAAAGGATCCTTTTGCTCGTAACTTGCATTCTGAACTGATTGCTTTAAATCATCCAATGAACGCAAATTCTCTTTCCATTCTTCATCAATCACTCCTAATAAAATACTCTTTTCAAATGTCTTAACGACCTCTTTACCGCCATCGTCATATGCCTTTTTCAGATTTACTGAAATTTGATACATACGTCGTCCATCAGTAATAGGAATCAATATATTTTGGTAACGATCACCTTGCTTCTCATAAACTTCTTTTATCACCGGATTAGCAATTTCAGCCAAACGATCAGTTTTACGTTTAAAGTTAGCCATAGTTGCATTAAATGCCATTTCACACAATTCAACGCTCTTCTTGTTGCGCATATCAGCTTCAGTGAAAGGTATCTCGATAGACAATGTCTCAAGCAAATCTGCCTTGCATTCTTCAAAAGAATTCATTTCAACAGAGTCTGGGCTCTTAATTGAATTAGCACAACGTTCCCAAATCATATTTACAATATCCATTCCGATACGTTCACCCATCAATGCATGACGACGCTTCTCATAAATAACGGTACGTTGTTTATTCATCACATCATCAAACTCCAACAAACGTTTACGAATACCGAAGTTATTCTCCTCAACTTTTCTTTGGGCACGTTCGATTGATTTTGAAATCATTCTGTGCTCAATCATTTCACCTTCTTCGAAACCTAGTCTATCCATCATTCCGGCAATACGGTCACTTGAGAACAAACGCATCAAGTTATCTTCTAGTGAAATAAAGAATACAGAAGATCCTGGATCACCTTGACGTCCGGCACGACCACGCAACTGACGATCGACACGACGAGATTCATGACGTTCGGTACCAATAATAGCCAAACCACCGGCAGCCTTCACCTCCGCGCTCAATTTAATATCCGTACCACGACCTGCCATATTGGTAGCAATAGTCACTGTACTTGATTGTCCGGCTTTAGCAATAATATCAGCTTCCTTTTGATGTAATTTTGCATTCAGCACACTATGAGGGATATCCTTCATCTGTAACATTCTGCTTAGCAACTCTGAAATTTCAACAGATGTAGTACCCACCAATACTGGGCGTCCTTCACCAACCATCTTTTCTATTTCATCAATAACAGCTTTATATTTTTCGCGTTTAGTTTTATAAACACGATCATTCATATCATTACGAGTCACCGGTTTATTCGTTGGAATAACAACCACATCCAATTTATATATATCCCATAACTCACCAGCTTCTGTTTCAGCTGTACCGGTCATACCGGCTAACTTATGATACATACGGAAATAGTTCTGTAATGTAATTGTTGCAAAAGTTTGTGTGGCAGCTTCCACTTTCACGCCTTCCTTTGCCTCCAAAGCTTGGTGCAAACCATCAGAATAGCGACGACCTTCCATTATACGTCCGGTCTGCTCATCAACGATCTTCACTTGACCTTCAATCACTACATATTCATCATCGCGGTTGAACATTGCATAGGCTTTCAACAATTGGTTGATTGTGTGTACACGTTCGCTCTTGATTGCATAAGCTGTAAGCAACTCATCTTTCTTCACTTCTTGAACGTCTTTATCCTGAGTTTCGTTTTCGAGCTCTGCCAACTGTGAAGTGATATCAGGGAGCACAAAGAATGCAGGATCAGAGAAATTACGTGAAACAAAATCCACACCTTTATCTGTTAAGTCTACACTATTCATTTTCTCATCTATCACAAAATACAACGGCTCAATAGCTTCAGGCATACGCTTGTTATTCTGCTCCATGTAGGTCTCTTCCGTTTTAAGCATACCTGCTTTAATGCCCGGCTCACTCAAATACTTTATCAAAGCTTTATTCTTTGGAAGAGCTTTATGACTACGATACAATGCAAGGAAACCTTCTTCTCTTTCCTTATTATCACTTGAAACTATCAAACGTTTAGCATCCGAAAGCAACTTTGTAGCCAATTGGCTTTGAACTTTAAATACACGTTCAACTTCAGGTCTAAATTGTTCATACAATTGGTCATCACCCTTAGGTACCGGACCGGATATAATCAATGGAGTACGAGCATCATCAATCAACACAGAATCCACCTCATCCACAATTGCATAATGATGCTTTCTTTGAACAAGATCCACAGGACTGACAGCCATATTGTCACGCAAATAATCAAAACCGAATTCATTGTTTGTACCGAATGTTACATCAGCAAGATATGCCTTACGACGAGCATCTGAATTGGGTTGATGTCTATCAATACAATCCACGCTCATTCCATGAAATTCATACAAAGGTCCCATCCACTCCGAGTCACGTCTTGCCAAATAATCATTCACTGTGACCATATGCACACCTCTACCAGTCAAAGCATTTAAGAACACCGGCAATGTAGCCACTAATGTTTTACCTTCACCGGTTGCCATTTCAGCAATTTTACCTTTATGTAGTACTACTCCACCGAAAAGTTGTACATCATAGTGTACCATGTTCCACGTTACTTCGCTACCACCGGCAAGCCAATGATTCTGATAAATTGCTTTATCACCTTCAATATGTACAAAATCTTTCGTTGCAGCCAATTCACGGTCAAAATCAGAAGCAGTTACTTCCAACGTCTCATTTTCCGTAAAACGACGCGCCGTATCTTTCATTATAGAAAAGGCAGTAGGTAAAACCTCATCCATAGCCTTTTCATATGTTTCAAGAATATCCTTTTCTAGTTTATCAATTTTATTAAAGATTTCCTCACGTTGCTCCAACTCTGTAGCCTCTACTTGAGCCTTCAAACTTTCAATTTCATCCTTTTCAGCCTTAGCTGAATTCTGGATATAATCTCTCAACTCCTGAGTTTTTGCACGTAACTCATCATTACTAAGTTTTTCAACATCAGGATAAGCCTCTTTAATCTTGTCCACCCATGGTTGGACTTCTTTCATATCTCTAGCAGACTTATTGCCAAATAATTGGCCCATAAAACTATTAAATCCCATCTTATTTTTCTTTTTTTATTTCTACATTATTAATACTTTGCTTTTTAAAAACATCTTCAAGAGGTGTCGAATTGCAACCATTGGGCGCCCTGATCCTAAGAGATGATGATATAGTCGGAGCCAATCTATCAATACAAACAGGAAGGTCTATGATAGCCGGCTTCACATTCGCGCCAATTAATATAAGAGGTGCAGGCATATAAGCTTTACGCACATTCTTTACATCAGTCGTATTTTTCGGATTTATCACCGTCCACCCTGGTAACACAGATATCTGTAAATCACCTGAATGTAAGCGATTATATGCCTTGCGTAATCCTTCAATATCAGGATTAGATGAAGACGTAAGCAAACTAAATGATGAATACACATCCTGTACTCCACTAAATTGACGTAAAAAATCGATAGCACGATCGGTGATATCTCTTAGTGTGAGCTTCTTATCTTCTAATAATTTATGATTCAGATAGATTTGTAAGCCATCAAAAGCTTCAACATACAATCCCTGTCCATACAATGCATTCAAATACATATTAAGCAATGCAGCACAACGCTCTATATGAAATTCGCCTCCTGGAATATGATATTTTGCAGGAATTTTCTCATTCGAATCTGTATATCCTGTAGACGTGATAAAAATAAGAGTATTCTTCAATCCAACCTTTTTATCAACCATCTCCAGCATATCAGCCAAATTTTTGTCAAGACGCACATAGGTGTCCTGCATCTCCATAGGAAGTTCATTGGCTGAAGAGTGATCAAAATTGCCGGCATAATAGCTAAGTGAAAGCACATCAGGAATTGCATCTTGCCCCAGCGGTTCTTTGTCAAGCAACACTGAAAGCATATTGTTCACCTCGTCATTAACAACAGGGCTAGTGAATACCTTTTTATATTTGAATGTAGCACGCTTGTCATCTAATTTATGAGAAAAAGCCGATTCCTCCCATTCCGTAGTAATATACTTATATTTCTCAGGTGCCAACGTCGGAGTCCACACCATTTTACTTATCGTTTTATCCAACCCTTGCTGGGTGTTGTAATCCGTAACGAACGTAGGTAAATTAGTATAAAATGTAGAACTGCACCATTTAGCCGTAGCATCATTCAGCCACAAAGCCAAATCACCCGCATGACCGGCACCTAGCACGGCAGCAGCTTTATTAGGAGAAATAGAATAAACCAAAGATTTTCCGTTAGAAGCAACCTTCAATTCATCCGGGAAAGTGGTCACCAACAATTGTGAAGGTGATGTATTTTCATCTGTATAGAAACCTATATATTTATCGTCGTCAACACAATTTCGAGAGACTAAAGTAGCACGATCAAGCCATCTATCAGCTATGATACCATTCACATCCGGAGCACTTCCCGAATAAATTGAAGCTACAGACGATGCCTCATCAGGATTAGCGAAATTGTAATATGCCTGACGATAAAAACGCCCCTCCTTCATCAAACGTTTAAATCCTTTTTCTCCATACAATTGTGAAAAAGCTTGAAGATAATCTGAGCTAAATTGATCAATAGTAATACCAATAACCAACCGCGGAGGCATTGAGGTCGATGTCTGAGCGTTCAAGCCGGTTACAGCCAGCACCGTGAGGAGAGATGTAAGTAATCCTTTCATTTAATTTTTTTGATAATAGAAAAATAGATATACATACCCGAACGTATCAGCAACGATAGTGTTATCAGAATAACAGCTTTATCAAACTGCTGCGGAATCACTTCTGTTGAAAACAAGAAGAGAGTCAAGATAATAAAATTTGCTACCGAATAATAATCTCTGCGATTATGCTTCAAACACCATACCATACATGCTACACCTATCAAATGAAAAGGATGCAACACAAAGAGTACGAAATTAGGGCTCACTGCCGGATGTACTGAGAAACAAGCCAAGAACATCAATATGCAGCCACCAACTCCTGCCGCTCCGAAGAGAACAACATCAACGATCCAATATATTTTATTCTTCTTAAATTCATATAAACATACCCCGATCACTACAATAAAGAGAATTACGCCACATTGTATTGGGGTTAACGGAAAACCGCTTTCAACAGAAATATTAGGGTTTGATTTAAATAAAAAGCCGGAAGACAGAACCAAATTATGAATAGAATCTTTCCCGGTCTCAACCACAGCCTTGTCAAGAGCATCTTTTAAATAATAAGGGGCAAACATTTTTTCCCTTGATGTGATCGATTGATCCGCCTGACTTCCCAAGCAGAGATCAATACCGAATTGCGACCAAGGATGTCCCTTCGTAAATTCATGCACAATACTACGAAATGTCTGTACACGATCATCCAATTGATAATCTATCTTACCTTTCACTAGGTTTTCTACCTTATCCCGTGGACGAGTTGAGCAATTATCATAAAAGAAATTGTATCTATATACGCGGTGTTCCGGTTGGTAATTCTTAGTCAGCGCCCAATAAAATGCACTTTTCTCAGCAGGAGTCAAATTAAGAACTTGCTCATATACACTAGAATTTCGCATAGTGTATTCCGAGATGAAATCGTTATAATCATTTACTCCCAGCTGGTAGTCAGTTTCACCTTTGATATAACGTAAAATAAAATGAGGAGTATTAAAGTTGAACATTCCATAATTGAACACAACATCCTCATTTTTAGATATATTATGATAACGAATTGCTGTATGACCAAACAATTCATAAATCTCATTTCCAGGCGAACAAGTAAGTATGCTGATTTGAATGGAATCGTTTTTAGCCTCGGCCCTTGATGATATTAGCAAACATCCCAATATCAAAAACACACAAAAGACACTATTCCTCAAACATTTCTGTTTCATATCTGTATAAAATTTCGCGTGCAAAAATACATTTATTTTTTCAATTAATCTAACAAATCGTCACTTCATTTACATCTATAACGCATAATCCATGATTTTTGAACCAGAAGAAACAGTACTTCGCCTCACCCTCTGATCACAAATAATAAAAAAAATGCTTATGAGGAATTTACCCCACAGCATTTCATTTATAGCTTAATTAATAATGCTAAGTAACTTAACACTTTTCTTGCGTCTTTGGCAATTTGAAATAAAAAGTAGATCCTGCACCATATTTAGAAACAAAGCCAATTTTCCCGTTATGCTTGTTAATAAAGTCCTGACAAAGCAATAAGCCCAATCCCGATCCCTCTTCATCTTTCGTTCCAAAAGTCGTAAAATGAGTTTCAACATGAAACAATTTAGGTTGATCTTCCTCTTTTATCCCTTTCCCATGGTCGCTAACATTTAACTGTACTTCATCACCTAAATCCTCTACAGACACATCTATAACTCCACCTTCCAAACTAAACTTAATCGCATTACTGAGCAAATTGCGGATCACAGTCTTGATCATATCAATATCCATGCATAAATTTACCGCCTCAGGTGCATTCAAATTAATCTTTATATTCTTCAACTCAGCATTCATAGAGAAAACCTCTATAACACTCTGTACCAATTCAATCATTTCGCTATGCTGCAATACAATATTCAAACGTCCAACCTGACTTTTTGTCCATTTCAACAAATTATCCAAGAGGGTAAACATCTCCTCAGTCGTCTGGTTAGCCATATTAAGTGTCTCATACATATCCTTACCTATTTTCTCGCTAGTGAGATTCAGCAATAACATATTCAATACCATTTTGATGCTGCCCAAAGGTGAACGCAGGTCATGAGCTATCACCGAATAAAGTTTATCGCGACTAGTTATTGTGCGCATCAACTCTTCCGTTTTGGCTATGATTATCTTTTTTGCAGCGATCAATGAAAGTTGATGTTTTACACGAATAATCAATTCTTCCTTATTAAAAGGTTTTGAGATAAAATCATTACCCCCCGAATGAAATCCTTTCACTATATCGGCTGTAGAATTCAATGCAGTAAGAAAAATAATAGGAATTTCTTTCAGCTCTGGTGCCGCTTTCAGCTTCTCAGCCGTTTCGTACCCATTCATTTCAGGCATCATCACATCCAGTAATATTAAGTCAGGGCGTTCTTTTTCAGTTAATTCCAAGCACTGAACGCCGCTACTAGCTGTAATAATCTGAAATTTTTCTTTAGAAAGCAACACTTTTAATAAAAGTACATTTGACGCCACATCATCAACTACTAATATTTTATATTCAGAAGAATTAATTTCCATGTCCATTATTTCATTAAATATTTTCTAAAATAGTCAATTGTATAATCCAATCCTTCGTCCAAAGAGACTTTTGGTTCCCAACCAAGAACAGCTTTAGCTTTAGTTATATCCGGCTGTCTGCATTTAGGATCATCCATTGGTAAAGGCTTGTATATTATTTTTGACTTTGATTTTGTTTTCTTTATAATTATTTCGGCAAGAGCCTCAATCGTAAATTCACAAGGATTACCTATATTTATCGGACCGATCATATCATCGGAAGTTTGCATCATGCGCACCATCGCCTCCACTAGATCTGTTACATACTGAAAGCTGCGAGTTTGTTGCCCATTTCCGTAGATAGTTATATCTTGATTTTGAAGAGCCTGCACAATAAAATTAGAGATTACACGCCCGTCATTCGGCAACATATTAGGGCCATAAGTATTGAAAATACGAATGATCTTGATTCTCGTTTTCTGCTGCCTGTGATAATCCATGAACAATGTCTCAGCACATCTCTTTCCTTCATCATAGCATGAACGCACACCGATCGGATTCACATTTCCCCAATACGATTCTACTTGAGGATTTATCATCGGATCACCATACACTTCACTTGTTGAAGATTGCATCACCTTTGCACTTATTTTAGAGGCCAGAGTCAGAGCATTTATAGCCCCCATCACAGACGTATTAACTGTTTTTATCGGATCGAATTGATAATGTATAGGAGATGCAGGACAAGCCAAATTATAGATTTCATCGACTTCAGCCAAATAAGGTTGTATCACGTCATGACGAAGCAATTCAAAATGTGGATTTACTCTTAACGGCAATACATTTTCTTTATCGCCGGTAAAATAATTATCCATGCAAATCACATCATTTCCTTCATCAAGCAGGCGTTTACATAGATGTGATCCTATGAATCCTGCTCCACCGGTTATTAGAATTTTTTTCATTATATTTCAGATTCATTGAAAATATATCCTGCGTCAAAGTTAAAAATTTATTTCTAGAATAAAATCTTTCATTGAATATTTTTATTCAAGAATATCTTTTACATGCAAGTTTTTTGAGAAAATATGATAGTCGAATGTAGAAAGCTTGTATATTTGTATTATAATTTAATCACATAAATAAATGAATAAAAATAGAATTTCAATCTTCTTGATTTTGCTTTCGTTCATTTTCGTATCGGCTCACGCCGACGAAGGCATGTGGTTGTTGCAACTACTTAAAGAGCAACACACCATCGATTTAATGAAGAAGCAAGGGTTGTTGCTCGAAGCAGACAGCCTTTATAGTAAATCAAATCTCTCTATTAAAGATGCCGTCGGCATTTTTGGTGGCGGTTGTACGGGCGAAATAATTTCACCGGAGGGACTCATCCTTACCAACCATCACTGCGGATTCGAATCCATACAGGAACACAGTTCTGTAGAACATGACTACCTCACTAACGGATTTTGGGCAAAGAGCAAAAGCGAAGAATTAGCCTCTCCGGGATTGAAATTCAGATTTGTAGATAAGATCATTAATGTAACCGATACGGTGAATGCCGATATTAAGGCAAAGAAAACCTCTGAGATTGAGTCATTGGGAAGAGTCTATTGTGACCAATTGGGCAATCGACTCAAAGAAGAAGAAGGCGAATACAAAAATAAATCTTACATCGAAGCAGAAGTTCTCCCCTACTATGCCGGCAACAGTTACTACCTCGTATATTATAAGGTATATAGTGATGTGCGCATGGTAGCAGCACCTCCGCAAAGCATCGGTAAATTCGGTGGAGAAACTGATAATTGGATGTGGCCACGCCATACAGGTGACTTCTCCATGTTCCGCATCTACGCAGATAAAAATGGAGAACCGGCTGATTATAACAAAGACAACCTTCCGCTGAAAGTAAAAAAATATCTACCTATTTCAATTAAAGGTATCGAAGACGGCGACTATGCCATGATCATGGGATTTCCCGGACATACAAGCCGATACCTCACAGAAAGTGAAATACAGGAACGCATGGATGCACAGAATACGCCTAGAATTCGTGTACGTGAAGCTCGCCAAAATGTGCTCTCAAAAGAAATGGCAGCCAGCGATCGCATTCGCATCATGTATGCTTCAAAATTTGCCATGAGTGCCAACTACTGGAAAAACGCCATTGGTATGAACAAGGCTATCGTAGCCAACAAAGTTCGTGAAAGTAAAACGGAACAAGAAAAAAGCTTCCTGAAATTTGCCGAACAAAAGCAAGACACCGCATATTTGAATGTGATCAACCACATCAATGCCGACATTCAGAAGATCACTCCATTGGATTATCGTGTAATGTGTTTCACAGAAACCTTCTTCCGTGGCATTGAAATTCATTCACCTTTCAATAGCATGAAAGAATATGTAGATGCTGTGAAGGCTAAAAACGATACATTGATTCAATCAAAAAGAGCTCGCCTGGACACCCTCTTCAATGAAGTATACAACAAAGATTTCGACAAAGAAGTTGATAGGAAAGTTGCCAAGGAACTTCTTCCGCTTTATGCACAAATGGTTCCGGCACAATACAGACCCGAATTCTATCAAACCATTGAAAAGAAATACAAAGGCAATTACGAGAAATACGTTAACGACCTATATGACAAGTCAATATTCTCATCTAGAAGCAGCTTTGACAAATTTTTGAAAAGCCCCAGCGAGAAAGCAGCTAATGGCGATTTGTTGAATCAATATTACAAAACCATTTACACCGCATATGCCACAATGATGGACTCAGTACATGAGTTGAGCACGGATCTACAGTTGCGCCACAAAACCTATGTACGCGGACTGTGCGAGATGGATTCGTTAACACCCCATGCTCCTGATGCCAACTTCACCATCCGTGTTACATACGGTAATGTGAAATCATGTGATCCTAAAGATGGTATACACTACAACTATTACACCACACTCAAAGGAGTTATGGAAAAAGAGGATGATAGTAATCCAGAATTTGAAGTTCCTGCCAAACTGAAAGAATTGTATGAAAAGAAAGACTTCGGACGTTATGCCATGAAAAACGGTGAAATGCCTACCTGTTTCTTGACTACCAATGACATCACCGGAGGCAACTCAGGAAGTCCTGTGATCAATGCCAAAGGACAACTCATCGGAGCCGCATTCGATGGCAACTGGGAGTCATTAAGCGGCGACATCAGCTTCAACAAAGATTTGCAAAGATGTATCTGTGTGGATATCCGCTATATATTATTCTTGATTGACAAATACGGCAATTGCCCAAACTTAATCAATGAAATGAAAATTGTAGAATAATCCTCAGTTACCGAAATAACTAATAAGCGACCGAACTTCAACAAGTCCGGCCGCTCTTATTCATAACGATTGCTTATAACTGAATTATAAAGTTTCAATCTCTTTCAACCATAATGCCGAACTGGCATCACTAGGCATCCTCCAGTCTCCACGCGGGCTGATTGCCACACTTCCCACTTTAGGTCCGTCAGGCATACACGAGCGTTTAAACTGTTGACTGAAAAAACGACGAAAGAAAACCATCAACCATTTCTTTATAATCTCATTGCTATATTTATCCTCAAAGGCACGCATTGCCAGAAAGTATATCTTTCCGGGATGATAACCGAAGCGCATGAAGTAATAAAGAAAAAAGTCATGCAACTCATACGGCCCCACAAGATCTTCCGTTACTTGTGATATTTCACCATTCTCATCTGCCGGAATCAATTCCGGACTAATAGGCGTATCCAATATATCCGTTAATATCTCTTGCGAGCGTTCATCAATGCCCTGCTTGGAAGTCCACGACACCAGATGGCGAACCAGCGTCTTCGGAATGCTTACATTCACTGCATACATCGACATATGGTCGCCATTGTAAGTAGCCCATCCCAAAGCCAACTCCGACAAGTCACCGGTACCTATCACCAATCCCCCTGTTTGATTAGCCAAATCCATCAATATCTGCGTACGTTCACGAGCTTGAGAATTCTCATACGTCACATCCTGTACATCGGGATCATGACCGATATCCTTGAAATGCTGCAAACAAGCATCCTTGATATTTATCTCACGAATAGTCACACCCAACGATTGCATCAAGCTTATCGCATTGTTATATGTGCGATCGGTGGTACCGAATCCAGGCATTGTCACTCCCAAAATACCCTTGCGCGACAATCCCAGTTTATCAAAAGTCTTTACACAGACCAGTAGAGCCAATGTAGAATCCAAACCGCCGCTTATACCCAGCACTGCAGTTTTAGCATGCATGTGTTGTATACGTTTGGCCAAACCGGCCACCTGTATTCCGAAAGCTTCATTGCAATTCTCATCCAATGCAACCCCCTTGGGAACAAAAGGCAACGGATCAACATAACGAGTCAGATCCAAACTATGCTCCTTCGTTTGCTCCGTATTAATATGTATCACATTCAACGGATCCTTCAATTGTTCGCAACAATCGGCAAACGTGCGATTCACACGACGCTCCATACGCATGCGATCCACATCTATTTCACTCACCACAAGCTGCTCTTCAAAAGAGAACCGCTCATTATCTGCCAACTTCACACCATTTTCATAGATAAAGCACTTACCGCTGAACACCAGATCCGTAGAGCTTTCGCCAAAACCTGACGAAGTATACACATATCCCGATAAGTTCCGAGCCGATTGCTGAGCCACCAATTGCTGTAAATAGTGGTATTTGCCTATCACATCATCACTTGCCGACAAATTGAAAACCACCTCAGCCCCCATCAGTGACAAAACCGAACTAGGAGGAATCGGAGCCCAAAGATCCTCACATATCTCTATACCGAAACTAAATTCAGGCGTATCAAAAAGCAAATTATTACCTACAGGCACTTTGTGTCCACACAACTGCACACTGTTTGAAGTAAGATGTGAAGCCGATGAGAACCATCTTTGTTCATAAAATTCTTTATAATTGGGGATAAAAGTTTTGGCAACCAATCCCAATATTCTGCCATGTTGCAGCACAGCAGCCCCATTCAGCAATCTGTCACCCTGCGAAACAGGCAGTCCCACAATAGAAATAATATCTAAATGACGGGTATTATTCATTATCTGCATCAAAGCCAGCTCCGCCTCTTCAAGCAACAATTGTTGAGCAAAGAGGTCACCACAAGTATAACCGGTAAGGCACAGTTCGGGAAAAACCACCACCTGAGCACCCTTGCTGTCAGCTATCACAATCTGACTTTCAATGCTTTGCTCATTTTCCTTACAATCAGCCACTACGACATGTGGTACAGCCGCTGCCACTTTTACAAATCCATAATTCATTTATTAAATCACTTTGGTTCCGGGCACAAAATTAAAAATAAAAGATAACAATCACACTAATTATCAGTGCAATAAAAAATAATCTAGAAGAAATTAATCCTCTTTGTGAACAAAATACCTTACTTTTGCATTATATATTTCGATTTCACAAAACAAAAAATTAAAAATATGAAAAAGTTTAGATGCTTAGTTTGTGGTTACGTTTATGAAGGTGATACTCCTCCTGAAGCTTGTCCTGTATGTAAAGCTCCTGCCAGCAAGTTTGTTGAAGTAACAGAAAAAGCTGAAGGTCCCATGCAGTTTGCCGATGAACATGTTATCGGAATAGCAAAAGGTTGTGATGAAGAAATGCTCACCGATTTAAGAAATCATTTCACCGGTGAATGCTCAGAAGTGGGCATGTACATTGCCATGTCACGCCAGGCCGACCGCGAAGGGTATCCCGAAATTGCCGA
Source organism: Bacteroidales bacterium UBA1794 (assembly GCA_002315435.1). Taxonomy (GTDB): domain Bacteria; phylum Bacteroidota; class Bacteroidia; order Bacteroidales; family Bacteroidaceae; genus DCFW01. The sequence continues at coordinate 5,341 of DCFW01000041.1, read as the reverse complement.
AGCATTCAAACGCTACGCTTACGAAGAGGCTGACCATGCTTCACGTTTTGCAGAAATGTTGGGTGAAGTAGTTTGGGACACAAAAACAAACTTACAAAAGCGCAAAGATGCCGAGCAAGGAGCTTGCGAGGATAAGAAGCGCATCGCCACCCGTGCAAAACAACTGAACCTGGATGCCATTCACGACACCGTTCATGAAATGTGCAAAGACGAAGCACGTCACGGAAAAGGTTTTGAAGGTCTATACAACAGATACTTCAACAAAGAAAAATAACATCTTGTGTGTATTTATTTTTTTTCGCCGGGACGTACCTTACGCCCCGGTTTTTTATTGTATCAATCATCCCTTTCCATTGTCTTGCGATAAGTGCCATGCCCGGACTTTTCTATCAATAGCCCCTTTCCATTATCACCTTCTGCAAACTGATGAACATACCTGTAAATAGTAGATCTACTTATTTTCAATAGATTCCCTATGATCTCAGCTTCATTTATAGTGAACTCCTTCGGAAGAGCTTTATAAAGGCGATACTTAGCAGGCATATTCATCATCGTATTTTCCTTCGGCTTCGGTGTCAAACACCTGTAGGCATAGGACGTGTGGCAATTCAGTATCTTCACCATTTCCAACATCATATCCACATCCTCATCCGAACATATCAGATCTTGTTCATATTCCGCCACACTCTGAACACGCAACGCAGTCAATATCATGCACAGGCGACCGTGTATCACGCCCAAACGACGCACCGTTCCATTGTAATCTCCCTCATACAGCAGATCACTGCGCAACAGCAAAGTTCTGAAATACTTATCCACTTTTTCACGTTGCGAAGGAGTCATCCTAAAATGCACTCCTTCCTCACCCCGACATTCAAAAGCCATGTGCATCACATACACATCCTGGGCATAACTATCAAACAAATCCTTATACAACTTCCCGTCATTCACGCCATACTGGTCTACCCACTCCACATTATCGGGAAGATAAAGGAAACTGAACCGATTGAACAAACCATTCTCAGACGTGGGAATCAAATTACGCAACTGATTGGGTGTACCGCTCAAGATGGCCGACATGCAAGGATATTTTATTTCAAAATACGTACCTTCCTCCTTCTCATTGATAGTCACCGAGCTATTTCCCACACGGTTGAGCTGCATCGGTTCGTGGTGGGGAATCTTTCTGAACTTGTCCGAGAACGAACCGTAATCCTTTCCAAAGATATAAGCCAACGTATCGCCCTCCGTTTCAAACATCAGTCCACGACCGCCATTCTCATAAAACATACGCATAAACGCAGCTCCACTACTCTCTGCCGGCATAATAAACACACGGAAAGGAGGCTTCGGATCCATCATAATCTCATCCGGCTCATTACGGCGTTTCTTCCGGTTACGAGCCTTCATCTGAGCCTCTTTCAACTTATATTCGCGGATGGCAACCAGCGACTGTTCCAACATCTTGTCATGAATGGGGCGTACCAATTGCAGACAATGTTTCATCTTACCTTTTCCCGAACCGGACTTTGCCAGCACGAAGAAAAACAAATTAGCTTCCATTCGGTCACCATTATATACCATATAATAATTGGGCATCACAGAGCTCAATACGCTCATTGAAGTCATCATCAGCATACTCTGCTCAGCCGCATTATCACCATGCGACACGATCTTTTGCAACAACGGTGGCAGCTTATCGAAGAACCAATCAGGGAAAAGTGGCAGCTCATCCATCCTCTCCTCTATCTGCAAATCAGCAGAAGGATTACTGATATCCACTCCTACAGCTCTACACAGTTCAAAGAAAGTAGCGATCTTGATGTCGCCTCGTTTGTGGATCATGCAATCCGTGAAATACTTATCCAGATCACGACTTTGCTCACCCGAATAGAAAGAGCAGCAATGTTTAAATATCGGTCGTCCCGCTTCACCCAATGTTGCCAAAGACAAGCCCAAACGTAGAAAATCATCGTAATTGGGAGCAATATCCATTTTTATGCGTGCAGACACCGCTTGTGCATGAGCAATCAGTTCCGCAGTCACAATACCCTCATCCTCTGTAACGGCAACAGCCTCACTGTTTGTAGAGTTATTTGATGGAACATACTTCATCGGTTTTGCAGCCGGAATCGTCTCCGGCATTCCCAGAAAAGTATTGTATCGAGGCAACCAAATGTTTACATCCACAGCACACGGTAAGCCGGAAATAGACATGTAAGCTTCCGGATCATACGACACGAAGCAGGCACGAGTAGGGTCACTGCAAGCCTTGTCGGCACGCAAGTGGCATGCATCCGCCATGTATTGCATCACAGCGTGCGAATAATCTTCCACCGTGCAAGCTTCCGCATCATAAAGAAGCAAAATCTTTATTCCCTTGTTTAGGGGACTTTTAAATATAATCCACGCATGCAGCAGCGGATCATTCATCACCAATACGCGCATTTTTTCGGGTGTGAGAGTCGGATTATCCTTACCATCCAAATCAATGCATAGTACTCCTGTATAGGCGGTGATTGATTGACTATTACGTGCTGTGCAAATGACTGATGGGGTGAAATAGTCCAATGCCCTTTTCATTGTTGCTTGTTTCTTGGGATCCGTCTCAGCGCGCATCAGTTCTATTTGACGCTTATACTTACCGCTACGGATATCTGTATATATTTGATCTAAGGCTATTATGTCATATGGGATTATATTACCGATAGGACCTTGAAAGGATGAACATTGTAATTTGGTTGTTTTTGAGTTTTTACTTTCCATTTTACTTTTACGTTTTTTAATATTAGTTTTTAATTATTAGACAACATACTTAATACTATTTCAATATTACTAAATCTCTGCAAAGTATTACTATTCATAGTATTAATAAGAAGTTAATCTAATCTATTATTATTTGTTTTACATATTAATTATTGATTCGTATGCAAAAATAATACATATTTTTAATATACAAAAACATTTAGTATAATTTCTTTTAAAAAAGTTATTTCACATTTATACTATAGTTATTGGATATGTAATATAGTCGTTTAGTAAATGTTTTATATACAGGGACATACCATTCAAATAGCATAGAGAAAGCACTCGTCAAATGGTTCAGAATAAAACCGTTTGGCGAGTGCTTTTTCATATAGATCATCATCTATTCAGTACATTGTTTCTTTCTATTCGTGCACCAATGTTTTCAGATGTCCTATAAAGTTGACGGCATCCAACGGGGTTGAATGCAACAGATCAAAAGAACGGATGACCTTTGCCAAATCCGACTCTTGAGAAGACTCCTCCGGTACCTTCGGAGCTTTTGGCTTCTTTTCCGGTTCCACCACCACAATTCCTTCCGAAGTGCAATCTATTCCTGTGAATTCTATCCAATCGTCTGTTTGCGACAAGATCTTTCCACCGGCTACTGTGATGAGCTCTAATACCAATGGTAGATTGTCTGTGGGGAAACCTGCGGTTATCATTTCCAATCCGCTTCTTCGTACTTTCTTCCTCACACGATACTTCATTACTCGTGCCAAAGCGTAAGCACCTGCATTGTATGCATGAAAGAAGTAGCCTATTTTCATTAGGCATAATACTTCATTTCCACTTTCCTCCTGTTTCTTGATCAATTCTTGTTCTTTGATCGTTTGATCATTCATTTTTGCCATGATTTTCTCTATTTATAATTGTTTATTATCTCGCTTAATACATTATGCCCTACTACCTTCATATCCTAACAATTGGTAATTATTGTAATTAAGCAAACTGTAAACATTAATTTTATTTATAATTTAATGTGATAGAGTTTATCCTTTTACACATCTGACAGGAAAACCATATGCACGTGAATATCCTTCAGAGCTATAGTTTGGAGAAACTCTACCAGTATTACAATCAAAATACCAACAATAAAGGCCTCCTGAATCAGCAGTAGAAGACCATGAATAACAATAATTACCTACATTTGATACTTTTCCATTTGCACAATGCCTTAAACCTGATGCAGGATAATATCCTGCTCCCAATGTGGTCCAATCCCAACCAGCATTAATAGTAAAAGTTCCATTTGAGGTTGTAAGCCCATACCAAGGTGAAGCTGTAGTTGCTCCTGACGAAGTAACTCTCCAGCCTGATGGACATGGATCATATACTGTTTTTGAACTTGTTTGCCACAAATTGTTATTAGTAACTCCAGCAGTATTAGTATACCAGTTATAATTATTATCCGAAACGCCACTATAAAATGTCAAAGGATTTTGGACAGAGCTATTTATACAATTTATAGCAGGAGATGATGCAAATAGAATTCCGTTTGTAGAACCTTCTACTAATTGATTACCCAATGCATTATAAATAGAAAGACCATCACTACCAGCCGTTGATGAAAATGAAGATGGGCCTGCAAAAGGATCTTTTCTCCCCCATTGATAGAATAGCCCAGCTGAACCTATATTTCCAATGATTGCATTTGTAGCTCCTAAATTTCGATCCATAAAAACTGTAGTCATTGATCCGTTATTATATGAATAAATTTTACCATTACTTACAGTACTAGCATTCGGGTCATAACTTGTGACCCAAATATGCCAGCTCCAAGCTATATTACCGGATGAATCTTTTACATAAACAATGGCATTTCCAATTCCTGTACCTGAAGTAACAATAATTCGTCCACTTGTAGCATCTGCTACAATAGAGGCGACCGCACCGGATGATGACAATCCATTTGAATTATCTGTCCAGAGCAAACCACATGTCCAACCGGCTGTAGTACTTGATAAACGAGTCGTACCATCAGCATTTGCTCTTGATACCAAAATACCTATTGAATTTCCTCCAGGATTTACAATATAACAATTTGAACTAGTCTGTGTGGTGGCACTACTTCCTATGGTTACACGTGTGTCCGCTGTATATAAAGAGGTCAATGTAATATTATATGTATAGCTGTAATTCCGATAGACGTTGTAATCGGATATATTATCACTACCCAAATATATTTTATACGTTGCCGTTACGTTTGACTGTGTGGCCGTGACCAATACATAGCTAGCATTACTGGGAGCACTCTGTGTTTTATATATTTGATCAGTATGTGTCACAGTCCCTTGCGGATTCCCGTACATGTAGTATGTCACTCCACTTATACTCGATGCTGTCACTGCCGTTTTATTGGCCCAAGTAATCCCAGCAACAGTATCCCGGTCAAGATAAGCCGATGTAGCTACATTGCAAAATTGATAACCCGTAATGGTTATTCCGGTGGCAGCTGATACATTCAGCGTCACTTTGGCAAACATGCGGGTTAGCTTTAAACCTCCGATAGTCACGCTGCTTTGACTCACACTTT
>DCFW01000006.1 GCA_002315435.1 Bacteroidales bacterium UBA1794 | reverse complement strand
TCAAATAACCGTAAATGGAAGAACTGGACCGTGCAACCTGAGTTGCGCCGTTGGGGCTGTGTGCCCTTTTCCGGAATGTTTGTCGGAGTGAACGCCCTCGCGGGAGGATTCAACCTGGCAAATGTGTCTTTTGCCAAAATTGGGAATAAGCGCATTCAGGGTACGTTTTATGGTGGAGGGCTTACTCTTGGCTACCATAAGATATTATCTCCACGGTGGGGCTTAGAAAGTGCCTTCAGCGCCGGATTTATTCATACTGACTACTCCCGCTATCGATGTGGCAGTTGTGGATACAAGGAAATGAACTTTCATAAAGATTATGTAGGGCCGACTCGGCTCTCCATTTCACTCGTATATATGATCAAATAATAAGCATTATGAATATTTGCAATACAAGAAAAACAAAGAAACTGTTGCTGCTATTAGCATTTTGCTGTGGTGGCGGAGCAATCTACGGGCAAGTAGCCTACAAGGGCCAGCTCTATATCAACAATGAAAGCTTTCAGCGTCAAGGCGACTTGCTGCACGTATATATGAAAGTCAGTTACGACAACGCAGCCATTGGCTCAGGTGAATCGCTCACCTTTACTCCTGTACTAAAGACGGACAGCAACATCGTCCATCTCTCTTCGGTGGTAATCAATGGTTACCGCAAAGAAAAGGCCGAACGCCGTGCAGCGGTGTTGGAACATCGTCGTCGGAGCAATGTGGCTGTAGTAGTTCGTGAAAGTCATACAGGCAAACGTTCATTTATTTATGATACAACCATCCCTTACAAGGATTGGATGGAAAACGGTTCGGTGTATGTAGAAAGTGAAGAGTGCAATTGTAACGGACATAGGGCTCATATTTACGAAGATCGTGTATTGGCAAGTATTCCCTTCACCCATGAACCCAAAGAGTCTGTGGATCCATTAGTTAAGAATGAGACCTTACTTGCTTGGGTACAATTCCTAAGACCTGAAGCACAAGAGGGTAACAGCTTTGCAAAGAGAGGCGTAATCTCTTGGTATCGAGACAAAGGTCTCAGTAACTTAAGTGAGAGCAAACAGAACCGTTCAATCTTCGACATCATATCAGCCGATATAAAGAACGCTTTACAATATTACGGCACCACGTTGACGAAAGTAAACGTAACAGGTTACGGTACTCCAATCGGTGATTACCAGAAGAATGAAACACAAGCGATGGAACGCTCGCTGTCATTGAAACGCTGCTTAATGAGCAACCATTTAACGAACAAAAATTCCTTGGAAGTCACTTGGGTGACAGAGGATTGGGATAGTATTGCAGCTTTGGTAAGCAACAGCAACATGTCTTTAAAGGAAGCAGCACTAGATATTATCAAGAGTGTGGATGTAGTAAACGGTCGTGAGAAAGTATTGGAAGACCTGAACCACGGTGTGCCTTACGAATACATGCGTCATAATATATTTCCACAAGTCTGTCGTGTAGCTTATACGTTGAACTTTGATCGTCAAGGTATGGATGCTCAAACAGGCCGCTTGATGGTAAAGAACAATCCTTCAACGATGTCATTGAGCGATTTCTACACTGTAGCAATGAGCTACAAAGCAGGTTCAAGAGAATTCAACGACATCATGGACTTGGCCGCCCGTCTGTTCCCTGATAACCCGGAAGCGAATATAGATGCAGCCGCAGTGGCTTTAACACGCAGAGATACCAAACTAGCTCGTAAATACTTGCTTCGTTGGCAAACCGATCCTAGGGCTTACAATAATATGGGGTTGCTTTACCTGTTGGAAGGTAATAAAGACAAGGCAGAAGTTTACTTGCAAATGGCTCAGGCTGCCGGTGTGGAACAAGCTGCAACTGTGTTGAAGTATATCAAAACGATTAAATAAGATCAGCTAATCATTAATCATCAATAATAAAATATTTGCGATATGAAAGTATACAATTTACTAATTGCCTTGATGCTGTCTATGAGCTTGTTCTCTTCGTGTGCTTGCGAAGAGGATGCCTCCACGGATGACTTGGCGGTTATTAAGTTGTCGTTGGGCACGGCAGAGACGAAAACAAATGCTGCCATCCCATCGGACAAAGGAGGCACCATCGGTACAAACGAAGGAAAGGTGAACAAGGTTTGTGTGGGCATCTTTGATAGTTCCAACAACTTGATTACCCTTCATGAATACACCTATAGCGGGGATGAAAGTATAACCACAAATACCAAGGCCACCCAAATGGTGGTAGTTGCAAATGTCCCTGCCGGACAATTCACAGGAGTGGCGACAAAAAACGCCTTCCTTGCTAAGATGCAGAATTTGGCCTATACGACTTCGGCCGATGGATTGATGAATACGAACAAATCCACAGCAGGAAGCCAGACGCTAACCGCTCTTCCAATGTATGCGACAGCTACGCTCTCTTCATTGAGCGGTTCAAGCATAACCACCCAATCTCTCTCGCTTTCGCGTGTGGTAGCAAGGGTTTCCATAGCAAGCATCGCTACCGGTTTTGGTTCTACTGTCGCCTTCGCAGGTGCCACATTTGTACCGAAAGAGATCTTCATGTACAACGTGAACGACCAATATCAGTGGAATGGGACAGCTTCTTCATCGGCAACGAATTTGTCGGGTGAGATTACAAGCGGAGTCGCCGGTTCTTTGGTTGCTTCGTCTTCATCAAGTACCGCTTATCTGAGTAGCGGATTACTTAGCATGACCGGAGTGGCAGGCAGCAATACTTACCTTTCCACATCAAGCAATCCATACTTCTTTTACGTCTTTCCACATAATGCCACTACACCGACAAAGTTGGTAATCAAAGGAATTTATTATCCGAAAGGCGGATCGGAGGCAACGGGTGAGGTGATGTATTATCCGATTATTATTAACCATTCCCAAACGGGAACGACGATTACGGATACGGATAATGCGCAATACAAAGATGGAGCAGTCTACTCAAAGGATTCCCAATTGGCTGCGAATACGACATATAAGTTGACCGTAACGATTAATGGTCGTGGTGTGACTGATGTGACACAAGATATAACACCTTCAAGTGCAACCGTGACGATGACTGTGGCTAGCTGGACGCTAGTCAGTGAAGATACGTCATTTCGTCCCAAATACGCCAATATTGGTAATTATTATTATAGTGACGGTTCCTGGGGTACAAGTGCCACTCCTACTGGACGAACTGTTATTGGAGTCGTATTTTCAAATACACCGAGTACGACAGATAAGTCCAATGGTTGGACACATGGATATGCAATGGCGTTGACAAATGCACAATCTACAGGAGGGACAATGTGGGCACCCAGCACCTATCAAAATACACAAGATTTTACTACAGAAATAAATACGACATCATTAATGGAAAGTGACATGAACGGTTACAGTCATTGCCAAACGATAATAAGTAAAGCAGGAAGTTCTTTAAGTAGTACTTACTATTCTCCGTTTTATTATGCCTCAACTTATGGAACAGCAACTGTTGGAGGAACAAAATATGCAGCTCCATCCGGAACTAGTGGATGGTACTTACCTAGCGAAGGACAATGGTATGCAATTATAAAAAATCTGGGAGGAATAACAAGAACATTAGATGTAGATAATACAGTTGCTGGATATTGGACCAACGTGTCAATTACCGCAGCGACATCAATCAATGCATATTTGAGTGCAGCTAGTGGTGAAACGATTGATTGTAATTCAAGTACAACTCGATGGTTCTGGTCAAGTTCCGAGTGTAGTGCGCTTAACGCATGTACAATGTATTTCGGCAGTAATGGTAATCTCGCTTTATATGCCACGACTAAGTCCTTCGTAGAAGCCAATAGTAGAGTAAGGGCTGTGCTAACATTTTGAGCGCATGATTTTATTTAACAGATAGTTGTGAATTTATATAATAAAAACATAGTGTTTCAGCAATAGAACCTATGGTAAAGTGCATTAGGAACAAAAACATAGATTGTCTGATGAGAATAAAATTCGAAGAGTGTGCATGCAGTTCTTAGAGAAAAAGAGAAGTAGAAGATTAAAGAGATAAACGGAATCAATATTTAAAATTAAAACGTATGAGAATCAATAGATTATTAATTGCAGGTATCGTGTCAGTCGGTTTATTGACATCCTGCGCAAACAATGAAGAATCGGGGGGCGGCACAAGCAGCCCTGCTATCGTGAAATTAACATTATCTACCGGATCGACAACGAAAACGGGAGGCGGTACAACCTATACAGGCAGTACCGGTAATTACTCAACAAGTACTCCCGGTGGAACAGGGACATTGGCGTCTTCGGGAACCGATGAAGCCAAGATTAACCATATCTGTGTCGGTTTGTTTAAAACGGGCGGGACTACAGTGTCTATTCAAGAAGTGGATCTGAGCAGCTCTTCCGTCAGCACAAGTTCCAATACAAATGGAGAGATATCTACCAGCATCACCACAACTACGGATGCACAGGATATTGTGATTGTGGCTAATGTACCTGCCAATAAATTCAAGGGAGTTGCCACGAAAGCGGCATTTATCCAAACAGCAGCCGATCTTGCCTACACTACCAGTGCAGACGGATTAACGAGTACACCGACTTCCTTAAACAGCCAAAAGACTACGGCTTTGCCGATGTTCGGTTCGCAGGCTGCTATTAATTCAGGGAACAGCAGTAGCGTAAGTACGACGGTTTCATTGACCCGTATGGTGGCAAGAGTCGGTGTTACAGCCATCACTACAGCCTTTGATGCCAGTGGTGCTTATTCAAGTGCCACCTTTGTACCGACGGAAGTATTCATGTACAATGCTAATACATCCTGCAATTGGGATGGATCGTTCGCACCTTCCGTACAAACAGGTGAATCAACAACTACCCCGGCTTCTTCTTCAACAGCCATTACCAGCGCCAATAACTCGTCATTGACAAATTATGCTTACCTGAGTAGCGGCTATTTGAATTTTTCAAGCATTACTCCAAATACGACTACAACGTCCACACTCAACAGCAGCACGGTGTATGCAACAAAATATTTGAAAACGACGGATACCCCGCTCTTCTTCTATGTATTCCCCAATAATGCCACAGCAGCCACAAAGTTGGTAATCAAAGGAATCTGGTATTTCAACGGAACCTATGAGATAGTCTATTATCCGATCGTCATCAACCATTCACAAACGGGTACCAGCTTTAACAGCGGTGCTGACGGCGGAGCCGTTCCGGCAGGTACAGATTCGTATGTAGCTTACAACACACGGTATACGCTGACAGCAACCATAAAGGGCAAAGGTTCTTCCAGTCCGGGTGTAAACATTACGCCTGCCAATATAGCCGTGAAAGTAAATGTAAACACATGGGCTGATACCAGTCAGGATGTAATATTCAACTAATAAAGAAAATAAGATAAAGAGAACGTTAGAAAATGAAATACGCCGGAATCATGACATTCCTGTTTATCCCTCTGTTAGTGATGTGGCTTGCCACATCCTGCGTCGATGAGGATAATAGCAACTGCGTGCAGTATGCCTTGACTACTCAATTGGTGGACAAGAGCGGGAATGTATTGCCCGATTCGACGGTGGGGAGTGTGAAGGCGTATCTCTTTATCAATAATAAATTCGACCATATCGTTACCGCGGAGAGTGACGGCAAGTACCTGATCAGTTTTGACGGCAATGCCAAAGCCTCCCTGGTGGCATTCGGCAACATGAACAGCGACAGTGTGAGCATCCATACCCCCAATGAGGGGGACGATATCAGTACCATTTCCGTAGGGCTGTTAGCAACCCGAAGCAGTGCAAGCTATTTCTCGTCACCGACGTATTTGTTTTATGGCAAGTTTGATTATACCTCTGTGTCATCAGGCAGTACGACGACAGCATTGTTGCCGATGTACAACCAGCATGCACGAGTACATGTGGTGGCGAAACATTTACAGTCACAATTCGGAAACGGTACTTATCAAATCGTGTTGCAGGGCTTTCGCAATGCGATCACTTTTGATGGAACGGTTACCGGTGATTCTGTAACATATAGTCCAAGTGGAACTTTTGATTCGAATGACTACTATACCACAGAGGCCGTAAATACGCTACCTACGAAAACGGATGAATCTGTGACGGTCTCAATCTATAAAGACGGCACCCTGTTGTGGCAAACCTCCACGGATGCCGACGGCAATAAAGTAACCTTGGCAGCGGAGGATGATAAAGCATTTGTGATTGATGTGCAAAAGCTTGATTTCACCTTGCAAGTAATGTCGTGGAACGATTATGAACAAAGTACAATAATCTATTAATGAATTTAGATAAAAAAGAAACTGAAAGAAATGAGAGTTGATCTCATACATTTGATTCTTGTATTGTTATTTGCCGGGTTCCCGTGGGGATGCCAGTCCCTGCGGAAATCGGCAATAACAATTACTAAAAAGAATAAATAAGGATGAATAAAGAGAACGCTGAATATATGACAACAAAGAACAATATACAGGGTGGTTGGATAAATGCCTGTAAAGATAAACGAGTGATTCGTAGGGAATCCTCAATAGATATTAGAGAAAGAAACTTGATTTATATTTATAATTGCTTATAGAACTATTGTAAAAATGTATTTAACAATAGAAATTGTTCGTCAATCCTCCGCAGTGATGCGGGGAATTGATTTTTCAAAAGTAAAACAAGAGAAATGTAGATTTTTTTTATGAACAAGAAAATAATAAATAGATATATAAAACGTGGATATGCAAGCAGATGGAAATGGATGGGGTTATTACTTCTTCCTCTGCTGCTGTTCTCCTCTTGTGTGGACGAATCCGTGACGAGCGCTTCCACCACAAGCAGCGACAGCACACAGGTACGCCTCACCTTCAACCTGCAACAGCAAACTTCATTGACACGCTCCCTCTCGTCCACCGGCACCAGTGAAAGCCAGGTGGACAATATCAATGTGCTTATATTTGACAGTAACAGCAAGTTGATCGGAAGTACTTATCAAACATACGGTACGTCTCAAACTTCCTCCTTTTCGGTGACTGTACCCACTCGTGTAGCTAGCGGTTGCACAATCTATGCAGTAGCAAACCTGCCTTCCGACTCTCTGAAAAACGTAGCCACTGTCAGTGACTTTAATAAGAAATTTATTTTGATGTCTTCAGCTGCCACATTGGGTAATGGCAGCAATATGACCATGTTCGGTCAAACGAGTAGTGTGACAATTTCTGCCACAGCATCATCAAATACCCCAAGTATTACTTTAACACGATTAGGCTCTAAGGTGACATTCAATATAACGCCTGCAACGGGCATTACCATTACGGGATATCAGTTGTGCCACGTGCCAATGGCAAGTTACATAACTAGCGCAACAGATAGTACTTACTTTAATGCGAAAGGGACGTATGGCAATTTTGATGCCGTGTCCAACTTAAGCTCTACGACAACCATAAGCCCTACGTTCTATACGTATGAGAATCTTGTCGGTAGAAAATCCGGTGCAACATCTTATTTTTCTCGTAGTACCTCTAATGCACCGACTGATGCTACGTATTTACTCATTTATGCACAACAACGTGATAGTTGTTGGCATGCGATTTATCGCATTTATTTAGGTGGTAGAGGAACCAATGATTATGCCAATTACAATGTATACCGCAATTACAATTGTACTTATAATATACATATTGACGGGGCCGATGCTGCTGATGTAAGAGTTACTTATTTGGTGCCAAAAATAGGAGATTACTACTATAGTGATGGAAATTGGAGTGATGGAACTATTGCTCCTATTTCTGGTAAAACCGTAATTGGCATTATATTTTCTACAACCACAAGCAGCACGGATCAGAGTCATGGCTGGACGCACGGATATGCAATGGCTTTAACAAATGCTGCATCAGACGTTGCATGGTCATCAAGCACTTATGCATCCACACAAGAATTCACTCCACTTGTTAGTTCTCTTACAGATTATGAGACGCAATTGGATGGATACACTCATTGTCAGACGATAAAGACAAAATCCGGTTCCAACTTATCCACTTATTATCCGGCAATCTATTATGCAATGAATTATAGTACTTACACAGCACCGTCCAGTTCAAGCGGGTGGTATTTGCCAAGTAGCGGCCAATGGTATCAAATTATTACCAATCTGGGTGGAATCTCAACGGGAACAACGCCTACACAATCTACAGATAGTGGATCAGGTCTTACATATTGGTATTATTCGGGAGGGGCTTCGACAACTTCAAACGGAATAAATTCATACTTAAGTAAAGTGGTTAGCGGGGGCAATCTTATTGATTGGACTTATAGCAGTAGCGACCCAACAACAGGTCGATGGTACTGGTGCAGTAGTGAGAGGAGTGGTTCCTATGCTTGGTACATGAGCTTTTACTACGGTGGTGGTCTCTATCTGTGTTTCACAACTAAGACTAACACGAATAGCTATAATAGGGTGCGTTCAGTGCTCGCCTTTTAGGTGCGACAAGAAGTCGTAAAAATAAGTGTTTAACAGATAGTTATGAGATATTTGATTAAACTGATTGTTCCGTCAATTAAGCCTACGGAGACGTGCATTTTGAGTAATCTGTTTGTACGAATATCTCTTGACAAAGCAGTCCTTCGCAAGAGGAATAGAAGTCGTAAGACGGATAAATTGGTATAAGAAACAAGGTGAAAATAATAATAGACAAAGAAGTTAATAACAAAGTAATTATAAATAATAATTAAGAGAACATCATGGCGAAATTAAATGATCAGACGATCAAAGAACAAGAATTGATCAACAGACAGGAGGAAAGCGGAAATGAAGTGTTGTGCCTAATGAAAATAGGATTCTTCTTTCATGCATACAATGCGGGTGCTTACGCTTTGGCACGAGTGATGAATTATCGTGTGGCACGAAAAGTGCGGAGAAGCGGTTTGGAAATGATGACCGCAGGTTTTCCATCGGAGAAATTACCATCGGTATTAGAAAGTATCACAGCAGCCGGTGGACGTATATTGTCGCAAACAGATGATTGCGTGAAATTCACCGGAATAGATTATACATCGGATGGAATCGTGGTGATAGAAAAGGAAAAGAAAGTGAAGGTGCTGGGATCGGATGAACCTTTCCATGAGTCGGAATTGGCAAAGATGATCCGCTCGTATGATCTGCTGCATTCGACTCCACTGGATGCCATTACTTTTATAGGCAGGTTGCAAGCGTTGGTGAGCCAATGAAAACAAACTTATGCTGATGACTATTTCAAACTAACTAAATAATAGAAATGATTTTATCAAGATTTATACTACGATGTGAAGACAAAGGTTTCAATGAACACGTATATGAAAGAAATGGTATAAAACAACAATAATATTTATTTACAAACTGCCTGTAGATTGCGCTATATGAATAGTACGACCTGCAGGCTCTTTTTATTAATCGAAGATGCAAAAACTAAAAGATGAACAAAGTCCGGCGATAACCGGAACCGCTGAAGAGTATGTATTTATTTTAAAAAATGTTTTGAAAGAAATGAGTGATTCGGATATCGTGGAAAAAACAGTAAGGGATTATTTAAAAAAGAATCCGATGACGTATGATTCGGAATTGAAATCAACCATAGAGATAAGAGTAATAAGGGACGAAAACGGCAAACCGATCAAGGGGTTTGATTCATTTTTATACGGTGTGACAAAGGTAATGTATGACTACTATATAGAGAAACACGATTCGCATGGGAATAAAATAACTCAAGAATTGTTCGTGAAGCAAATCGGATTGTTTTTCAACTGTGATATGACCTATTTTAGACAAGATGTGTATCGTTCAAAAGATTATTCCTGTTGGGTGAGTTTGAAAGAGACGATAGAGGGATGCGTTAAGAGTTAATTGTTAGAATATTACGATAAATATTAAATATTTTCTTTGCTATTAGAAAAAAATATTATTTTTGCCTTAAAATATAACGATTATGATAATTAGAATAGTAGCGAAAAACATTTATTCGTTTAAAGAAAAAACTGAATTTAATTTGTTCCCTAATAGAAGCATACATTTGTCGCATCATAAGATTAATCGAAATGATATTTCTTTTTTGCGACTTGGTGCGATATATGGAGCCAATGGTGTCGGTAAATCAAATTTGATAAAGACTGTCGGTTTATTGGTGCACATGGTAGCGGGAGGCAAAGTACTTCAAGGTGCGGATGATTTGAAATTTAAATTATGTGAAACAAATAAATCTATTCCATCTTCTATTGCTATTGAATTTTATGCTCAGGGTAAGATTTATTATTACACGATTTCATTTGATGGAACAGGCGTACTTTATGAACGTTTGGCTGAGAGTTGCAAAAAGAAGAAGATTAATATATTTGAACGCTCATTTGAAGATGGACATGAGCTTATTAATTTTCGGGAAGGATATACGGATGATCCGGAAAACAAACTATTTGTAGACATTCTAAGTGATGACTTGATTAAAAGGAATGCTTTACTTTTATATTTTCTGCACAAAAATTATGCGGCAGATTTTGCGGATACAAGTGTGGCATACAAGTGGTTTACTGAAACGCTGGTTGTGATGAAAGCGGGTGATAATGATCGTCCGATGGCTTATTTGCTAGATAAAAAACCTGTGCTTCTTGAATTTGCTAATAAATTCATTAAGAGTGTGGATATCGGTATAACGGCTCTTACTGTGAAGAAAAATGAAATTGATGCGAATGATGCTAAGTATTCTGATCTTGTGGCACAATTAAAGGAGGATCCTAAGGCTGCGGCTATCTTTGAAAATAAAATAACGGATGATGTGGTTACATTTGTAAATGAAGATGGTAAGATTATGGCCAAGCGCATCATATCAAGTCATAAAAATGATAAGGGTGAAGATGTTATATTCTCATTTGGTTCGGAATCGGATGGAATAAAACGACTGGTTGGCTTCTTTCCTGCTATTGATGGTGTGGTGAATGATGATCACGTTTATTTGATTGATGAGATAGAACGAAGCATTCATCCTATGATAATAAAAGAGCTTATCTCGAAATTGTCTGCCGATAAAAAGATGAAGGGGCAGTTTATTTTTACAACTAATGAATCGTCTTTGCTTGATCAAGATATACTCCGCACGGATGAGATCTGGTTGACTCAAAAGGATTCTGATGGAGGTACGCATTTGTATTCGCTGAGTGAGAATAATCTACATCATAAGGCAAATATAAAGAATGGTTATCTGAATGGAAGATATGGTAGAATTCCTTTTTTGTCGAACTTGCGTGATCTTCATTGGGATAATGAAAAGCCGGATAAGGTTTAAAAACAGATTATATTAGTTAACATACCTTATATTTGCTGTATACAAATTGTTTTGTATACAGGTGCTCAAAGAAAAATCCAATACTATTGCAGCGCTTTTGGGAAAGTCCCGAAGGTGCTGTTCTCTTTTGTAAATCCCGGGAGCAAAAGTGGCAGCTGTTTTTATCAATGATTAAGTGAAAAATAAAATGAAAACAGAAAATAGTAAAGAGGTTGTCAATAGAGAAATAACCGAGTTGCGATGCTCTTCCTTTCACGGTCCGATTAGTAATGTGAAACCTTACGGCACGGAGGCTTTTTATGAACTGTATGAGCGAACTAAAAGTAATAAATACAAGGAGCAAATAGAGGCGATGCGTGCAGAGCCGGATCCCAAGAAACAGTCGGCCATGAAGTCGAAGCTTGATTATTTCACGCCCTCGGTGATTTGCACGGAACGTAAAAGTAGTTGCATTACCGATTTTAGTGGAGTGATCTGCGCTGATTTGGATGGCAAGGATAATCCGGGCAAGACTCCTCAGCAAATGCGTGTGACGGTGCTAAATGATCCGTTGTTACATTCGTTTATGGCCATTGTAAGTTCTTTAGGCAAGGGCTTGAAAGTGATGTTGCGTTATGACCCGAAGGTTGCCACGGTGGAAGATTATTCTCACGCGATCATGCAGTATTTAGCAGATGTGTGCCATTTGAAAGCGGACAGAGCGTGTTGCGATCCTACACGTGCTTGTTTTGTATCTTATGATCCGCAAGCTTATTTTTCAACAACCGGACTGATGTGCGGAGTGGATGTAAATATCTGGCTGGCTCGTTATAAGCAGTTTCAAGGGACGCCGGAGACTATTCCTGCAAATGCCTCCTTCAAGTATTCACCGTCGAATGTTTCTTCCTTGAATGCTTCATCCTCAAGTGATCTCTTACCAAGTGATCCATCAGCAACCAATTCATCGAAAGCGGATTTATTGGAAAATGAGCTTGTCTTTCAAGCTGAATCCTCGGAAAACAATTGTATGGATGAACAAACATCGCTTGCCCATGTGCAAGTGGTGGCAGGTCGTATAAACAAGGACATAGCACCTAACTATGAAGAATTCTTGCGCTTGGGCTTTTCATTAGCGACCTTGGGCGAAGTGGGACGACCGATCTTTGAGCATTGCTGCTCGTATTACAAGGGAGAGCAGACTCGTGATCTGAACAAATTTTTCACGGACTGCCTGCACAAGAAGCGGGATGACATTAAGATCGCTACTTTCTTTGAACTTTGCAAAACAGCGGGAGTGGATATTTCTAATCTTTACCATACCTTTCAAGAAGAAATGGATGTGGCTAATGAGATGAAAGGATTGCCGATGTTTCCTGAATGGGTCTTCGATCAGTTGCCTCCATTACTGACTCAAATCGTATCACATGTTGATACGGTAGCTGAAAAGAGCATGATGTTGATGACCTCGGTCACCACGATCAGTTCTTTACTGCCGAACTATTACATGCGTTATGGCAAGCATCGCATGGAAGCGAATCTGTCTTTCTTTGTGTTGGCTAAATCGGGCAGTGGAAAAGGGATGATGCGGTTTTGTGCCCGACTGGTGAAACCGGTGCATGATAAGTTGATGGCTGAATCGGAAGAGGCACGAAATGAATATCGAAAACGAATGGAATTGAAGAAACAGGAGAAGAAAGGCAAATCAGCAAAAGGAGAAGTTGAGAATGTCATGGAGCAGATGCCGCCTTTGAAGGTATTCAATATCCCTGCGGATTCAAGTGCTTCGGCTTTTATACGCACATTTGCTGAAACACAACGGGGGATTATGTTTGAGACGGAGGGCGATACGTTGGCTAAGATCTTACGATTGGACTTTGGCGGGTATTCTGACTTGTTGCGAAAGGCCGCGCATCACGAACCGATCACATTCATGCGTGTGGGGTCGGATGACAAGGGAGAGGGTATTCATATTTACATCGATTATCCTTGCTTGTCTGTAGTACTGAGCGGAACTCCCAAGCAGTTGAAGAACTTGATGACGGATGCGGAAAATGGATTGTTTAGTCGCTTGGGTGTTTTGTATGTAACGACGAATCCCGAATGGGAAGATCAGTATGAGGATGATGAGGGTGAATCGTATGAAGAGTGCTTTGACCGATATGCCGATGATTTGTATGTGATCTACACTAAATTGGTATGCTTGGGCGAAAAGGGTGTGCAATTTAAATTGACGAAAGCACAACGAAAGGATGTATTGGGTTTTTTCCGCAATAATTTATTTCGTTACAACACGCTTTATGATGGCGAGTATGATGGCATCATGCATCGTTTGGGAGTGATGCACGGACGCATCTGCATGGTGCTTACCGCTTTAAGAGCAGAGAGTGTGGATCACTTTGATCAACCGCTGGTGTGCTCGGATGAAGATGTGAAGCTTGCTCTGGAAATGATAAAGGTGCTTAATCAGCATACGGATTTTGCCTATCGCAGCTTGTCACCCGAAAAGGCAATGAAAGTGACCCTAAAGAATATGCCATTACAATATCAACTATATCATGCCTTACCGCAGGAATTTACAAGTTGCCAGGCTCTTGAGATAGGAAATAATTTGAATATCAAAAGATCTACTGTGTATAAATATCTTCATCAGTTCTCTACCGGAAAAGAAGGATTGGGATGTCTGATAAAAATAGATAATTACAAAGTGTACAGAAAAATTTAGAATCGACTAAAAAAAGAAAGAGTGCTACACTTTGAATGTAACACTCTCTCTTTTTCATATAAAATTACACGCTTACAATCAAACTATTCAAGACCTGCATCTACAGGAACTTTATGAACTACGACATCCGTCACTTTTTTCAAAGCAGGATAATCTGTTTGATTTAGGGCAGCTTCTAAATTTAAGAATCTACCAGGATCGCCCTTGGGGCGAAGAGGATAATAAATATCATCACAGACACTAATCTCGACTTGAGCAACTCCTTGATTCACCATACCTAACTCGCTTGCTGCGCGATAGGACAAGTCGACGATTTTGTCTTTGCCAGAGAATGGGCCACGGTCAGTCACTTCGACCACCACCTCTTTATCGTTAGATAAATTCCGGACTTTTAACAGGGTGCCAAAAGGCAATGTGCGATGTGCACATGTCAAACTGTCTTGATGATATCTATCCCCGTTTGCAGTACGTCTCCCACTTAAATAATGAGCATAATAACTAGCAAAACCCACCTGGTTTATGCTTTGTGCTTGAGAATTTAAGAAGGAAGATAGTACCAAAAACGAAAAGATAAATACTACTTTCTTCATCCTATTTCTGTCTTACTATTTGATTAACAGTTACAAAGATAAATAAAAGGTTTGACATACACAAATAAAAAATCCTAAAAAACAAAAATCTGCCTTTTCATCTCACGACGAAAAGGCAGCAGTCAAACTATAAATACAAATACAACTAAACGAAAAATTATTTACATTTTATATGATACCCTGTGCTATCATTGCCTTTGCTACCTTCATAAAGCCTGCCACATTGGCACCCTTTACGTAGTTAATGTAGCCATCAGGCTCGGTTCCGTATGTCACACATTGTGCATGAATGGCATGCATAATATGATGCAAACGTTGATCCACTTCTTCGGATGTCCAACTCAAATGTATCGCATTTTGTGACATTTCCAAACCTGAAGTGGCAACTCCTCCTGCATTCACAGCTTTGCCCGGTGCAAACATTACTTTGTTTGCCAAGAAAGCGTCAATGGCTTCGGGAGAGCAACCCATATTTGATATTTCACCTACACAAATAACCTTGTTTTGAATAAGGTGAGCGGCATCTTCGCCATTAAGCTCATTTTGTGTTGCACAAGGTAGTGCTATATCAACTTTGACTTCCCACGGATGTTTTCCGGAAACGAAATCAACATGATATTTGTCTGCATAAGGCTTCACTACATCATTTCCACTGGCACGAAGCTCAAGCATATAATCGATCTTATCGCCTGATACTCCATCGGGATCATAAATGTATCCGTCAGGACCTGAAAGGGTCACCACTTTGGCACCCAGCTGGCTTGCTTTTTTAACTGCTCCCCAAGCTACATTTCCAAAACCTGAAACGGCTATTGTTTTGCCTTCTATATCTATGCCCTTTGTTTGCAACATTTCATTCACGAAATATAATCCGCCGAATCCTGTTGCTTCAGGACGCTCTAATGAACCGCCGTATTCAAGACCTTTGCCTGTGAATGTACCGGTGAATTCATGTGTCAATTTCTTATACATACCAAACATGTACCCTACTTCACGGCCTCCTACACCGATATCTCCGGCGGGAACATCCAAATTAGGACCTACATGTCTCCATAATTCCAACATAAAAGCTTGACAGAAACGCATAATTTCTGCTTCACTCTTACCGCGAGGAGAGAAATCCGATCCTCCTTTTGCGCCGCCCATAGGCAGAGTTGTCAGAGCATTTTTAAAGGTTTGCTCGAAACCTAAAAACTTAAGGATCGACAGATTCACACTAAGGTGAAATCTTAAACCTCCTTTATAAGGTCCGATCGCATTATTAAATTGAACTCGGTAGCCGAGATTCACTTGAACTTCACCTTTATCGTCTACCCAAGGCACCTTAAAAGAGATGATCCTATCAGGTTCAACAAGACGCTCAATGATCTTTGCCTTTTCAAATTCCGGATGTTTATTGTAGATATCCACAATAGAAAGCAGTACCTCTTTCACAGCTTGAAGGTATTCTGTTTCTCCCGGATGTTTGGTTTCCAAAGAAGCCATTATTTTAGTAATGTCCATAAGCCATTTGTTCAATTTTATGACACAAGTGTCATCTTTTGTATTGCAAAGATAGTCGTTTTATTCAATACGTGCATACTTTTTGAAGAAAAATGCGTTAATTAATGATAATTTGTCAAATGCAACAAGATATGAAAAAATTTAATTAGCTTTGCCTATGAGTTCTTTTCAAACTGACTGATATGAACAATAAATTCAAACAAAATCAACTATACTTCAAAGATACCTCCTTTGCTGAACTGATGACCAAACGCATCTTCAACGTGTTGCTCATTGCCAATCCTTATGATGCTTTCATGCTTGAGGATGACGGACGCATTGAGGAAAAGATTTTTAATGAATATGCTGCTTTGAGCCTCAGTAATTCTCCACGATTCATGCAAGTGAGTTCCGAGGAAGAGGCTTGGAAGGAATTGCAGAACCGACAGTACCAACTGGTCATTTTCATGCCGGGCAGCGACAAAAGTAACTTCTTTGCCATCGGGCGTGCCATAAAGAGCAAGTATCCGCACATTCCTATTGTGGTGCTTACTCCTTTTTCATATGGTGTGACTCAGAAATTGCAACACGAGGATCTTAGTTCATTCGAATATGTGTTTTGCTGGTTAGGCAACACGGACTTGATTGTATCAATTATTAAACTGATTGAGGACAAGATGAATCTGAAGCATGACATTAAAGAGGTGGGCGTGCAGCTGATCTTGTTGGTGGATGACTCAATAAGGTTCTACTCGTCCATGCTGCCTCATCTCTACAAATTTGTATTACAACAGTCGAAGAACTTCGCGACGGAAGCTTTAAATGCCCATCAAAAGACGTTAAGAATGAGGGGAAGGCCTAAAATCGCTTTGGCTCGCGATTATGAAGAGGCTATCTACCTATATAATAAGTACGCCGACAATGTGCTGGGAGTGATCACCGACATACGCTATCCCCACAATGGAAAGATTGATCCTTTGGCGGGGGTGTCGCTATGCAAAGAGATCAGGGAAATAGATCCTTTTGTACCGCTCATCATGCAAAGTCGTGAAAAGGAGAATAGAGCCTATGCAATCGAATTTCAAGCTGCTTTCATCGACAAGACTTCAAAGACGATGGATTTGGATTTGCAAAAGGCAGTAAAAGAGCATTTCGGATTCGGTGACTTCATCTTCCTCAATCCCTACACAGGGGAAAAGATTGCCACAGTGCATAATCTAAAAGAATTGCAGAATATTATTTTTGCTATTCCCAACGAATCCATGACCTATCATGTCTCACACAATCATGTGTCAAGATGGCTCTATTCGCGTGCCATGTTCCCAATGGCAAAGTATTTGAGAGGTATCACATGGGACAAGGAAACGAATGTGGATGTACATCGTAAATTAATTTATGAGTCGATCATCAAATACCGCAAAATGAAGAATCAAGGCATTGTGGCTGAATTCCAACGCGACCGGTTTGATAATTTTTCAAACTTTGCCCGAATTGGCGACGGGTCTCTGGGTGGCAAAGGCCGGGGATTGGCTTTTGTGGACCATATGATCAAATGTCATCCGGCTTTTGAAGACTTTGAGAATACAAAGATTGTTATTCCAAAGACAGTGGTGTTGTGCACCGACTTTTTCAATGATTTCATGGAGATGAACAACCTTTATTCTATGGCTTTAAGCGATGTTCCCGATGACGTAATTCTGAAACATTTTTTGAAGGCACAGTTACCTGATGCGCTGATTCCTGATTTTTTCTCCTTTTTTGATGTGGTGAAGTCGCCCATTGCCATTCGCTCATCAAGCTTGTTGGAAGATTCGCACTATCAACCTTTTGCCGGAGTATACAATACGTACATGATCCCGT
Organism: Bacteroidales bacterium UBA1794; assembly: GCA_002315435.1. Lineage (GTDB taxonomy): Bacteria > Bacteroidota > Bacteroidia > Bacteroidales > Bacteroidaceae > DCFW01. The sequence continues at coordinate 13,733 of DCFW01000006.1, read as the reverse complement.
GTTTGGATGACAAGTATGAACGCCTCAGAATGTTGAGCAGTGCCATAAAGGCTGTATATGCCTCGGTATACTTCAAAGATAGCAAGGCGTATATGAAAGCAACCAGCAATGTGATTGATCAGGAGAAAATGGCGGTGATTCTGCAAGAGGTGGTAGGTAACCAATGGGGAGATCGATTTTATCCGTCCATATCGGGAGTGGCACGCTCACTCAACTTCTACCCTATCGGTGACGAGAAACCGGAAGAGGGTACGGTGAATTTGGCTTTGGGACTTGGAAAATATATAGTGGATGGAGGAAAGACACTAAGATTCTCGCCCTATCATCCACATAATATCCTACAAACAAGTGAGGTAGAACTAGCTTTAAAGGAAACGCAATCGGAGTTCTTTGCTCTGGATTTGACCAACAACGGCAAGGACTTCTCCATTGATGATGGTTTCAATATTTTGAAACTGCCTGTGAAGGAAGCCGAGAATGATGGATCTTTACAATACATTGCATCCACTTACAATACTTACGACCAGGTGATACAGGATGGCATTTATCCCGGTGGACGTAAATTGATCACTTTTGCCAACATCCTGCAACACGATGTGATTCCGTTGGCTGAAATTCTGCGAATGGTGATGAAATATGCAGAGGAGGATATGCAACGTTCGGTGGAAATTGAGTTTGCCTTGAATTTGAACAAGGAGCATCAACGCACCGGTACATTTTATTTATTGCAAATACGCCCTATCGTGGATGACAAGGAAGTGATTGATAAGGATCTTACAAAAATCCCGAAGGAGCACTGTCTGCTGGCATCAAGCAATGCATTGGGACATGGCATTAATAAGGATATGTGTGATGTGGTATATGTGAAGACGGAGAGTTACTCTGCTGCCAACAATCGGAGAATCGGTGAAGAAATAGAAAAGATGAACCAAAAATTCATGAATGCCGGAAAGAACTACCTGCTTATCGGACCGGGACGCTGGGGAAGCAACGATGAATGGCTGGGCATTCCGGTGAAGTGGTCGCATATCTCTGCGGCACGACTGATCGTAGAAGCCAGCCTCACAAACTATAGAGTGGATCCAAGTCAGGGTACTCACTTTTTTCAGAATCTTACGTCTTTGGGAGTGGGATACTTTACAATCAATCCGTTCATTGAGCATGGTGGTTTCTATGATCAGGAGTTTCTGAACAAACAACCGGCTTCTTTTGAAAACGAATACATACGCCATGTACATTTCGACACTCCATTTACCGTAATGATTGACGGTAAAAAGAGTACCGGTGTGGTGCTAAAACCGGATTTTGAAGAGTAATGACGGGAATCGAAAGAATAAAAGAGATGGATGAAAAAAAATTATATATAAAGAATATGGTTTGCAACCGCTGCATTGCTGCGGTACGCAATGAACTGGAAAAGTTGAATATAGAGCCGATTTTCGTAAACTTAGGCGAAGTGGGCTTGCGTGAAACTCTTACTCCCGAGCAAAAAGAGAAGCTTGAAAAGGCTCTTGTATCCAATGGATTCGCCATGATCGACGACAAACGTAGCCGCCTGATTGAGCAAATCAAAACCTTGATCATTCAATTGGTACACTACGAGAATGATGATTTACGCAAAAATCTGTCAGACTATCTATCTGAAAAGGTGTATCTGGATTACAATTACATAAGCAATCTCTTCTCGGAAGTAACAGACACGACAATAGAAAAATACTTTATTGCCCAAAAGATAGAACGTGTCAAAGAACTACTGGTCTATGATGAACTGACATTGAATGAAATCGCCGATCAAATGAATTATTCAAGCGTGGCCCATCTGAGTGCCCAGTTCAAGAAAGTGACCGGATTGACTCCCAGCTACTACAAAAAGATTCGCGATAACAAAAGAAAGCCTCTTGATGAAGTGTGATGCACGGGATAAAAGTGCAAAACAATAAATTTGATAATTCTTTCAATAAATAATGTAACAGATGCAGGCTTACATGCTCCTATCTTTGCAAAAGAATAAAACAAAAGAATTAGGACAATGAAGAATAAAGTAGTAAAGAAAACATTCCCGGTGTTGAAGTTACATTGCGCCGGATGTGCAAAAAGAACGGAAGATATCCTTGCATCACAAAAGGGTGTAATAAATGCTAGTGTGAATTTTGCATCAGCGAATGCTTTGGTGGAATTCGACACATCGGTCGTCTCTGCCAATGAACTGCAAAAAGCGGTACAAGATGGCGGGTATGATTTGTTGGTCGTGGATGATGAAGATGATGAGAGTGATAGGCTTGAGGAAATCAATGCCGAACAGTCTAAATCATTAAAACAAAGATTAATTGCTGCCATTGCACTTAGTGTCGTGATCATGGCATTGAGTATGTTCATGGAGAATGCTCCTTATGTGAATATCATCACATGGATACTGTCTACTCCTGTGGTTTTCTGGCTGGGACGAGATTTCTTTAAAGGAGCATGGACGCAAGCTCGCCACTACACCGCCAATATGGATACACTGGTTGCATTAAGTACGGGCATTGCTTATCTTTTCAGTGTATTCAACACATTGTATCCTTCATTCTGGATCATGCGTGGGCTGGAAGCACATACTTATTTTGAATCTGCCAGTGGGATCATTGCATTCATCTTATTAGGCAAATGGCTCGAAAATAAGGCTAAAAACAATACTTCTGCCGCCATCAAGAAGTTAATAGGGTTGCAACCTAAGACGGTGACTGTGGTCGGTGAAAACGGTGAACAGCAATTGATTCCTATCAAACAGGTGATGAAGGGAAATATCGTACTTGTGAAACCGGGTGAACAGATAGCAGTGGACGGCGTTGTCACAGAAGGCACCTCTTACGTGGATGAAAGTATGCTCACCGGAGAGCCTCAATCCGTATTGAAAGTCGTAAAAGAACAAGTATTTACCGGTACCATCAATCAAAAAGGCAGTTTTAAATTCAAAGCCGAGAAAGTGGGAGCCGATACTGTGCTTGCACACATCATAAAAATGGTACAGGAAGCTCAAGGTAGCAAAGCTCACATTCAAAAGATAGTGGACAAGGTTGCTGCCATTTTCGTTCCTGTAGTAATGGCACTGGCATTCATATCATTCGTTGTATGGACGTTTTTCGGAGGTGATTATGGATTTACTTACGGTTTATTGGCCGCTGTGACGGTGTTGGTGATTGCATGCCCATGCGCTTTAGGTCTAGCCACTCCTACAGCAATCATGGTGGGGATCGGCAAAGGTGCCACTCACGGCATTCTGATAAAAGATGCTACCAGCCTGGAAATTGCAAAGAAAGTGAATGTGGTGGTATTGGATAAAACAGGAACTATAACCGAAGGCAAACCTACAGTGACCAATGAAGTGTGGTATGATAAAGAAGAGAGATTAAAGACTATCTTAGCCGACATAGAGAATTTATCGGAGCATCCGCTAGCTGAAGCTGTTGTGGCTCATCTGAAAGCGAATAACCAGCCAGTGGATCATTTTGAAAGTATCACCGGTAAAGGTGTAAAAGCCGATGTAGACGGAGAACATTATGTAGTGGGCAACAAGCAATTGCTGGATGATTATCATATATCCATCAGCACGGAACAAAATGCTGAGTCGGAAAAATTAAGTAGAACAGGACGGACTGTTATATGGTTTGCCAATCAGGAAAAGGTCTTATGCATCATGGGCATTACCGACAAAATAAAAGAAACCTCCAAAGAGGCTATCCGAAAAATACAAGACGAAGGTATAGAGGTATGCATGCTGACAGGTGATGTGCAGTCGACTGCACAAGGAATTGCCGAGGAACTGAAATTAAATCATTATGAATCAAGTATGCTGCCTGCCGATAAGGCCAATTATATTAAAGCGCTACAAGATAAAGGTAAAATTGTAGCGATGATAGGTGACGGCATTAATGACAGCGCAGCATTGGCACAAGCCGATTTAAGTATAGCAATGGGCAAAGGTAGCGATATAGCCATTGATGTGGCGATGATGACCATCATATCCTCTGATCTATTGAAAGTATCGGAAGCCATCAAACTTTCAAAGCAGACGGTAAAGACGATCAACCAGAACCTGTTTTGGGCATTTATCTACAATATTATCGGAATACCTATTGCAGCAGGTATACTCTACCCTATCTCCGGATTCCTGCTAAATCCGATGATAGCAAGTGCGGCAATGGCGATGAGTAGTGTGAGTGTGGTAGGAAACAGTTTAAGACTACGCTGGAAGAAATAAACTAAAAAGGACTGAACCACATGCGGTTCAGTCCTTTTTATTATTCTATTTCGATACAACCAATCATTTCTTCCTAAATTTCATATTCGCCCACTGTCCGATCACCGAATCAAAAGCGTATTTTCCGGGACCTGCGATGTATATGATTGCAAAGAGAACCAAGTAAACAAGTGCCAACTCTTGCTTTGCTACAACATAGGCTATCATCATGGTGAAAATCATTGGCAGGGTTGATAGACGGAATAGAAATCCGAATACAAATGCAATAGAACATACAAGCTCTCCAAAAATGGCCAATAATAAAGATAGCTCAGAGCCTATTCCCAAAGGATCGGGAAAAGCAGAGGACATTGTTGAGAACCCAACCAGTTTCTGCCAACCATGGAATGCTAAATACAATCCAAATATCACACGCAATGCCAATAATAATGAAGATAACTTTTTATCATCGTTCATCGAAGGAAATAAAAATTTAAGCATACCTTTTCTCTTTTTTAATTATACCTAAGTAAACAATGCAATCCGAAAATTGTTCACAGCGCACCTCACTTTCAAATATTATTCATATCTTTGTGTTATATACATCCATTTTATACTAATTATGAAAAAGTTTTTATTGATTTTTTCGTTGTTTCTCGCAATTATATTTTGCGGAAGCTCTGTAAACGCACAAAATAAAACACACCTGATTCGTGTGGCTTGTGTGGGTAACAGCATTACCTATGGTTATGGTATTGCTGACCGTGAGCATAAAAGCTATCCGGCTGATCTTGGCCGATTGTTGGGCGAAGGATATGATGTACACAACTTCGGAATCTCTGCCCGAACAATGCTTCTCGATGGAGATCTTCCCTACATGAAAGAAAAGATCTATCAGGAAGCTTTAGACTTCAATCCTAACATTGTCATTATCAAATTAGGCACTAATGATACGAAACCTCAAAATTGGATTCACAATCAACATTTCAAGAAAGATATGATTTCCATGATTGAAAGTTTCAAGAAGCTCTCATCCAAACCGCGCATCATCCTATGCTCTCCGGTGACGGTGATCAAGACTCATTGGGGCATCAACGACAGTACCGTGGTGAAAGGAGTGATTCCTTATGTAAAAGAAGTGGCGAAAAAAGAACAAGTGGAATATCTTGATCTGCATACTCCCACAAAAGGTAAAAAGAGTGAATTCACGGATGATGGAGTTCATCCGAATGAAATAGGAGCTTTGCATATAGCAAAAATCATTTATAAAAAAATAGGACATGGAAAGTAAGAAGAATGATGACAATTCCGCACTCGTTTTATTCAGTGGCGGACAAGACTCAACAACTTGTCTCTTCTGGGCAAAAAAGAGATTTAAAAAGGTAGTGGCGCTCAGCTTCCTTTATGGACAAAAACACCAAAAGGAATGTGAGATGGCACGCGCTATCGCTCAAAAAGCCGGTGTGGAATTTCATCTTATGAAAGAACCTTTTATTGGAGAGTTAGGCACTAATTCACTCACAGATACCGACATCGTGATGGATCAGACAAAACCGGAGGATTCTTTTCCCAACACATTCGTACCTGGAAGAAATTTATTTTTTCTAAGCATTGCCGCAGTATTTGCACGTGAAAAAGGCATACGCAACTTGGTTACAGGTGTGTCACAAACCGATTTCAGCGGCTATCCCGACTGTAGGGATTCATTCATCAAATCGCTCAACGTGACATTGAATTTGGCAATGGACGAACAATTCCTCATTCACACCCCACTTATGTGGATTAACAAAGCTGAGACATGGGCTCTTGCCGATGAGCTGGGAGTATTTGATTTGGTACGTAACGAAACACTCACCTGCTACAACGGAATACCGGGTGACGGATGCGGTCACTGCCCGTCATGCAAGTTGCGTCAAAAAGGTCTGGAAGAATTTTTAGCCACAAAGAATAATAAATAATCGTATTTTATCCGTATCTTTGCGGCCCCGAGTGCTTGAATACCTCGTAAAAAACAAGAAAGATGAAGAAAAAAGTATCTGTATTTTACATGCTGCTGGGCATCCTCTTTTGCGTATGCCTCATCACAGCCAATCTTTTGGAAACAAAAGTCATCCAAGTCGGTCCGCTTTCTCTCACCGCGGGTTTATTGGTTTTTCCCATTTCATACATCATTAATGATTGCATGACTGAAGTGTGGGGCTTTCGTAAAGCCCGACTCATCATCTGGTGTGGATTTGCCATGAACTTCTTTGTGGTCATTCTAGGCCAAATAGCCGTAGCCATTCCTCCTGCTCCTTATTGGAAAGAGGGAGACAGCTTCAATTTTGTCTTCAGTATGGCACCACGCATAGCCTTCGCATCACTGGCAGCCTTTTTGGTAGGCTCATTTATCAATGCTTATGTGATGAGCAAAATGAAACTCTCTTCAAATGGAAAGAATTTTTCTGCAAGGGCGATCCTCTCCACCGTCTTCGGTGAGAGCGGTGATTCACTAATCTTCTTCCCCATAGCTTTCGGTGGGTTGATTCCGACAATAGAACTGATTAAATTGATGCTTGTACAAGTGGTACTGAAAACATTGTATGAAATCATTGTGTTGCCCATCACCATCAAAGTGGTAAAATACATCAAGAACGTGGAAGGAGAAGATGTCTACGATGAGGACATTTCATACAATATATTGAAAATTAAAGACCTATAATGTTATGGCAGAACTAAAAGACCAACTCACACTGCTGGGAAAGAAAACAGAATACAAAAAAGAGTATGCACCGGAAGTGCTGGAAACATTCGATAACAAACATCCGGGAAACGATTATTGGGTTCGCTTTAATTGCCCTGAATTCACTAGCTTTTGCCCGATCACCGGACAGCCCGACTTTGCTGAAATCCGCATATCTTACATCCCCGATATAAAGATGGTTGAAAGCAAAAGTTTAAAACTCTATCTCTTCAGTTTCCGCAATCACGGAGCATTCCATGAGGATTGTGTGAACATCATCATGAAAGATATGATCAAACTGATGTCACCTAAATACATTGAAGTAACCGGTTTGTTCACTCCACGAGGCGGCATATCCATTTATCCTTATGCCAATTACGGAAAACCGGGAACAAAATATGAAGGAATAGCAGAGAAAAGGCTGATGGAACATGAATAAGAGAATGAGCTATTAAAAGTTGCCCGATAAAGATAAAAAGGAATCGGCTCAATACCTCATAGCCTTGAGCCGATTTAAAAATAAACAATTACTCACATTACTGCATTTCTACAATCATTGATTGACGAGGCGCCAACGTGAAACCCGTGGAGAAGTCAACTGACTGACCATTTATCACATCGCGTCCCACATGACTTTGAATAAATAATTCACTATAGTCAGATACTTTAAATTCATTTGATTTATTCGTACCGTTGAGTATGACTATCACTCGCTTGTCATTTAATTTCCTCTGATATACATAAATACCGTTCAACGGAATGAAATGTTTCATTTCACCTTTACTGATCACTTCGTTACCGTTACGCCAATGCAACAACGTCTTTACAAAATCATGCATATTCACCTGCATCGGAGTGAGACCGTCACCGGTAAAAGCATTCACCTTGTCACCTTGCCATCCACCGGGAAAATCCTTACGCACATAACCGTCAGTCACATTCTTCACCCCATTCATCATCACTTCCGTGCCATAATATAATTGAGGAATACGCGGCAGAGTTAACAGTATCACATAAGCCTGTTTCAGCATAGCACTGTCGCTGCTGTTGCCCAGAAAGCGATCCGTGTCATGATTTTCAAAAAAGGCCATCACACTTTGGGGATTCGGATACAAGTAATCATAAACCAAGTTATCATAGATTCTTCCCAATCCGTGGTCACCGTCTGTTTCCTCGTGCTTAGCCATGTTTATTTTACTATAAAAACCAAAGTCCATTACCGTCTTTAAATTGGAATTGCGCGGAGACGACAACTTAGAATCTTTTTGCCAGTAAGCCGAATAGGCAGGCTCCGTACACCACACTTCGCCCACAATATTGAAATTAGGATACTCTTCGTTCATTTCTTTCATCCAGCCCGACATAGCGTCATAGTCGGCATAAGGATAAGTATCCATACGTATACCGTCGATATTGGCATACTCAATCCAGAACTTACTATTTTGAATCAAGTAACGCATCACATGCGGATTCGTTTGATTCAAATCAGGCATGGAAGGTACGAACCAACCATTTGTAGTCTCGTCCAAATCCTTTTTAGAGGCATAAGGATCCACTACCGGAGTCAAGCGATAAGACGTTTGCACATAATGATTCTTGTAATCGGAGTGGTTAAACCAATCTTTAGAGGGCATATCCGAAAGCCAAGGATGCTCACTTCCACAATGATTGAATATCATATCCATCACCACCTTCAATCCCTTGTGATGAACACTGTCAATCAGATGCACATAATCACTATTCGTACCGAAACGAGGATCTATTTTATAATAATCGGTGACGGCATAGCCGTGATAAGAACCACCTTTCATGTTATTTTCAAGTACAGGTGTAAACCACAATGCCGTCACACCCAAGTCAGTGAAATAGTCAAGATGCTTCTCTATTCCGGCCAAGTCTCCCCCATGACGTAAATTTGGATTATTGCGATCAACCACATACGGAGACATGTTTTTTAGTTGATCATTAGCCGGATTGCCATTGGCAAAACGGTCAGGCATCAACAGATACAATACATCGGCAGAAGTGAATCCTTGCCTGTCATCACCCTTGCGTGTCCGTTGTTTCAATTCGTAAAGTTTTGTAAGTTGCTTGCCTTTCTGCGAGAATGTGATTTTCATATTTCCCGGAGCAGCATCCACAGGTATATTCAAATAAAGCAACAAATAATTAGGACTCTCAAGCTTCACAATAGAATCAACTATCACCTGAGGGTAATCCACTTTTACCTGCGCATCGCGTATATCCGGTCCGTAAACCATCAACTGCAAAGAAGTTTGTTTCATCCCCACATACCAGAATGAGGGATCAATGCGCGTAACTTTTAATGAAGATGCATCCATATTTAATATAGTTACCACCGATAAAACAAATGTAATGTAAATGTTTCTCAACATACCTAATCTTATTTTAAGTTTAACATAATCACAAAGATACTTTTTTATTGAAAGAGCCGGTTATCCGAAACATTTAAAATGCCGCGAGGGATTTGCAAACGTTTTCGCAACATAAAAAAATGAAGCCCACCTATGGCAGACTTCATTACATCCTTAAGATTAGTGTATGATTAATATACTCTTTTCAAGATCCATGCACCCTGAAAATCTTTACGATCAGGGAATTTTGCCTTGAAAGCATCACGAGCAGAAGCAGCAGATGCTTTGTCGTCAAAGGTAGCAAAGATCACACGATACATTTTAGTATCAGGGTTCTGTACTTCCAATGCGGCAGGATAGCCGAAAGATTTTACATCTCCGGTAAGAGCATCAGCATTTGCTTTGGTTTGGAAACTACCGCAAACCACGCTAAATTCTTTCAAGATGCCATCACCTTGCACTGTTGCACGTTCTTCACGAGCTGCCGAAGCATCATCGCTTTTTGGTTTTACAACTACCGGAACATCTGCTACAGGAGCTTCCTGTGCCTGTTGTTCGGCCTGGGTTGTAGCCGGTTGAGCCAATTCTTGCTGCTTAGCCTTCTCGTAAGCCTTGCGATATGCGCTTTCTCTCGAAGAGCGACAAGACGACATCACAAAGACTGCGCAAAGGGCAACCCCCAACATAATTGTTAACTTTTTCATATTTGCTACTATTTATTTAAAATATATAACTTCTAAATTAAAAACGTACTTACCTACGGCATTCCTTTCATCTATGCCATCGACAAACAACTAAGGCAAAAGTAATAAATAAATAGAGAGCTCATTAAGGTAGTTTAGTTAAAAATATCAAATCTCGGAAGAATGTAAAGAAATAACCGAACATATTCCCTGCAGAATCATTATATTTGAATAACATAAAATCAAAAAGATATGAAGAGTCTTAGTGTTTTGGCTGCATTTCTTGGCGGCGCAATCGCCGGAGCAGCATTGGGAATATTATTCGCACCTGAAAAGGGAACTGATACACGTGAGAAAATCGCTGAAATTCTCAAAAAGAGAGGTATCAAACTAGGTAAAAAAGAAATGAGTGAACTGGTTGACGAGATTGCAAAAGAGATCAACACCGGTGATGAAGAAATTGCTGCTGAAGAAGCATAAAAGAATCAACAAAATCCAGCCACATGCCAAATAACAGTAGTGATAACTTTCATCTTTTAGTTGAGAGTGTAAGACGATACATCAGCTTGAACAAAGATTATGCCCGGCTTGAATTAGTAGAAAAACTAACGATCCTGCTGAGCACATTCCTGCTGATTACCACACTTATCATTCTGGGGACAGGAGCTTTGTTTTACGCACTCTTTGCGCTAGCTTATGCACTGGAACCTATTGTCGGCGGATTAAGCATTAGTTTTCTTTTGATCTGCGTCATCAGCCTGTTACTTACTTTCATTCTTTATCTCAACAGGACCAAATTAATTGTGGATCCGATCGCTCGCTTTCTTTCAAAACTGTTCTTGGAAAAGGAGAAATAATTTATGATTAAAATTGCTCATAACGTATCAGTCACCGACCTCACTCTCACCGATATCCAACGTAAGAAGGGAGAAGTAAGAAGTGAGTTGCTCAAGGAACAGGTCAACATTGCTCAATTGGCAAGTGAAATCGCCAGTCCGTTCAGTAGGCCTATCGAAGGATCAGGCTTCTTCAAAACAGTCAAAACAGGCTGGATGATATTTGAAGGAGTGACCACCGGCATCAAATTAATGCGAAAAGCAAAGTCTTACTTTAAAAAGAAATGAACAAAAAACGTCGACAAGATCTACTTGCCGACGTTTTTTTATTGAATATAATTCATTCAAATATCATCTTATACATAACTTTCCAGTAATTTCGCCTGATCATGAGGAATAATAGTCACCTCATTATTCTCAGCAGAAATCAGCACCGTTTCACCCGCATGCATTTCCACAGGATCCTCATTATCGGTTTTCAGCGTACAAGATCCGTCAAGACACATCAGCACCACAAATGAATCCAGCTCACTGTAGTCACAGGATACCTCCTCATCCACATCATAAAGCGAAGTAGTGAAATAAGGACAAGCCACCAGTTCTACGGGTTCATTCTTCTCTTTCTCATAGGATGTACGATAGTCCGTCTGCACCTCATAGTCTATGGCATCTTTCGCCATCTCCGTATGCAGTTCACGTGTATTGCCATTTGCATCCTTACGATTAAAATCGTATATACGATACGTAATGTCACTCGTCTCCTGAATTTCGGCAATGAACGCACCGGCACCTATGCTGTGTATTCTGCCTGCAGGCAAAAAGAAGACATCACCTTCATGTATTTCATATTCCTGCAATACATCCGTGATGGTATCATTCGCTACATGCTCTTTATACTCCTTGGGAGTAATCTGCTTAGAGAATCCGCTTCGCAGTTTAGCACCGGGTTCGGCACCAACCACATACCACATCTCCGTTTTTCCTAAAGAGTTGTGACGCTTTTTAGCCAATTCGTCTGAAGGATGAACCTGTATCGACAAATCCTGTTGGGCATCAATAAACTTGATCAGAAGGGGAAACGTATCACCAAAATGATGGTAATTGCTCTCTCCTACTAATACGTCTTTAAACTCTCTGACAAGTTGTGGCAATGTACGTCCGCGATATTCGCCGTTTGCAACTACCGACTCACTGTCGTCTACACTTGAAATCTCCCAGCTTTCGCCTACGTTTGAAAGCTTATCATCAAGATGCTTAAAAGAAAGAATCTTCTCACCTCCCCACAATCGTTGTTTGAGGATAGGTTTAAATTTTAAAGGGTACATTTGGTTTATTAAAAATTGTTTTTGCGGTACAAACATACAAAAAATAATTAATTACAAGATTTTTTTTCTTAATAAATTTCTTCACTTTCGGTGTATTCAGCCACATTCTCCTCCTTCAAGATCTTCCGGTAGTTGCCATGCGACAATTTTTCGGCCAAATAGCCCATGCCGTCCTTCCCTTGAATAAACTTATGCATGCACTTTTTTACAAATGATCCGCTTATCTTCAATTTAAGCCCCACCTCCAGAGCATCTTTGGTAGTAAACTCATGGGGCAAAGCCTGATATAGCTGATATTGCAACGGCATATTCTTTAGAGTCACCTTCATTGCCTTTTCGGGTGACAAGCTGCGATAGGCAAAATCCGTATGCTGATTGAGCACCTTTATCATTTCCAGAGCAAGCTTTACATCCTCATCCGAGCACACCAGCGGCTCATCAAAACGATCCACACTCTCCCCTCTCAAAGCAGTAAGCACCATGCAGATGCGACCGTGCATCACTCCCAAACGGTGCATGATGCCATCATACTCTCCATCATAAAGCGTGTTGTAACGAAACAAATTATTGCGGAAAAAGCTTCGTACCTCTTTTCGTTGCGCTTTCGTCAATTTAAATTGCACACCCTTTTCGCCCAAGCATACCAATTTAGTGTAGATCACATACAAATCATCGGCATATCGGTCAAAGCACTCTTCATACGATTCACCCTCATCATCCTCATACTGATCTTCCCATTCGGGATTCGTCGTCACATACAAAACACCAAAGCGACTGAACAATCCATTTTCCGCATCCGTCATCAAGTTCTTCAACTGCTTGGGAGTTCCGCTCAGTACTACAGACAAACAAGGATAATCGATGTAAATATGAATGCCTTCTCCCTTGTCATCCGATCCCACACGCATGAATGTGATCGGCTCGTGATGCGCAGCCTTTCGCAACAAGTCAGAGTACCCGCCAAAGTCCAATCGCAAGATCTTAGCCAACGTATCACCCTCCGTCTCAAACATTATTCCACGTTGTGTTTCAGCAAATGTGCGTATGAAAGCCGAGGCACTTGAATCCGCTGGAATATTGAATACCTTCAATGGCGGCATCTGCTCCATGACATTCTCAACTTCGTCTTTTGTTGATTTGCCTTTTTTCTCCTGTTTCTTCAGTTCCATTCGTTTTCGATATTCATTTCGGGCCTCTTCCGATTCAGCCATCAACTTATCATGAACCGGTTTCACCAGTCGGGCACAGAATCGCATCATACCCTTTCCGCTGCCCGATTTAGCCAACACAAAGAAAGATAAATTAGCTTCCATACGATGCTTGCCATAACGCATGTAATAGTTCGGTAACAAAGAACTGATCGTAGTAATCGACGTCATGAGCATCATGCTCTTTTCCGCCACCGTGTCAACATGCGATACGATTTGAGTCAGTAATGGAGGCAACTGATTGAAGACCCATTCAGGAAACATCGGCAGCCCTTTCATCTCATTAGCCACATCCATTTCTTCTTGAAAGGCGTGGTAAGGATTAGAAATGTCCACTCCGGCTGTTCTGCACAGTTCAAAGAAAG
>DCFW01000008.1 GCA_002315435.1 Bacteroidales bacterium UBA1794 | reverse complement strand
GTCGGAGTGAACGCCCTCGCGGGAGCATTTAACCTGGCAAATGTGTCTTTTGCTAAAATTGATAATAAGCGCATTCAGGGCACGTTCTATGGCGGAGGTATAACTTTGGGTTACCATAAGATATTATCGCCACGCTGGGGCTTAGAAAGTGCCCTGAGCGTTGGCTATGTACATACTGACTACTCCCGTTACCGATGTGGAAGCTGCGGATACAAAGAAATGAACTTTCATAAAGATTATGTGGGGCCGACTAGGCTCTCCATTTCACTCGTATATATGATCAAATAAAATCATAAGCATTATGAATATTTGCAATACAAGAAAAACAAAACAGTTGTTGCTGCTATTAGCATTTTGCTGTGGTGGCGGAGGAACAGTCTACGGGCAAGTAGCCTACAAAGGTCAGCTTTATATCAACAATGAAAGCTTTCAGCGCCAAGGCGACTTGCTGCACGTGTATATGAAAGTCAGTTATGATAACGTAGCCATCGGTTCAGGTGAATCACTCACCTTTACTCCGGTGTTGAAGACGGACAGCAACATTGTCCATCTCTCCTCTGTAGTAATCAATGGTTACCGCAAAGAGAAAGCCGAACGTCGTGCAGCGGTGCTGCAACATCGCCGTCGCAGCAATGTAGCTGTGGTAGTGAGAGAAAGCCATACAGGCAAACGTTCATTTATCTATGATACAACTATTTCCTACAAGGATTGGATGGAAAACGGCTCGGTTTATGTAGAAAGCGAAGAATGCAATTGCAACGGGCATCGCGCTCACATTTACGAAGATCGTGTATTGGCGAGTATTCCATTTACTCATGAACCCAAAGAATCGGTGGATCCATTGGTTAAGAATGAGACCTTGCTTGCTTGGGTACAATTCCTGAGACCTGAAGCACAAGAGGGTAACAGCTTTGCGAAGAGAGGCGTCATCTCTTGGTACAGAGATAAAGGGTTAAGTAACTTAAGCGAGAACAAACAAAACCGTTCAATCTTCGACATCATCTCAGCCGATATCAAGAATGCTTTACAATATTACGGAACTACACTCACAAAAGTAAACGTAACAGGCTACGGTGCACCAATCGGTGATTACCAAAAGAATGAAACACAAGCGATGGAACGCTCGCTGTCATTAAAGCGTTGCTTGATGGGGAATCACTTGACGAACAAGAACTCCTTGGAGGTCACTTGGGTTACGGAGGATTGGGACAGTATTGCCGCTTTGGTAAGCAACAGCAACATGTCCTTAAAGGAAGCCGCCTTAGATATTATCAAGAGCGTGGACGTAGTAAACGGCCGTGAGAAAGTCTTAGAAGATCTAAACCATGGTGTGCCTTACGAATACATGCGTCACAATATTTTCCCACAAGTATGTCGTGTAGCTTACACGTTAAACTTTGATCGTCAGGGTATGGATGCTCAGACCGGTCGTTTGATGGTAAAGAACAACCCATCAACGATGTCATTGAGCGATTTCTATACTGTAGCAATGAGCTATAAAGCTGGTTCAAGAGAATTCAACGATATCATGGACTTGGCAGCCCGCCTATTCCCTGATAACCCCGAAGCCAATATAGATGCAGCCGCAGTGGCTTTAACTCGTAGAGATACCAAACTAGCTCGTAAATACTTGCTTCGTTGGCAAACTGATCCTAGGGCTTACAACAACATGGGGCTTCTTTACTTGTTAGAAGGCAACAAAGACAAGGCTGAGGTTTACTTGCAAATGGCTCAGGCAGCCGGTGTGGAACAAGCAAGTACCGTGTTGAAATATATCAAAACGATCAAATAAAATCAGCTAACCATTAATCATCAATAATAATATTTGCGATATGAAAGTATACAATTTACTAATTGCCTTGATGCTGTCTATGAGCTTGTTCTCTTCGTGTGCTTGCGAAGAGGATACTGCTACGGATGAGTCGGCGGTTATTAGGTTGTCGTTGGGTACGGGTGCAACGAAAACGAATGCAGCCCTACCGGCGGATAATGGAGGAACAGTGGGGACAAACGAAGGAAAGATAAACACTGTTTGTGTAGGTATATTCGACAGTTCCGACTATTTGCTGACTCTTCATGAATATACCTATAGCGGCGATGAAAGTATACTCACCACAACTAGAGCTAAACAGATTGTGGTGGCAGCGAATGTACCGACGGGCCAATTCAAGGATGTGAGCACACGAAGCGGATTCTTAGCCAAAGTGCAAAGCCTGGCGTATACCTCCTCAGCCAACGGATTGACGGATGCGAATAAAACAAACGCCAACAGTCAGACACTGACAGCTCTTCCAATGTCGGCTCAATTGACACTTTCTTCTACATTGAGTAGCACCACGACAACCAATCAATCCTTGACGTTGTCGCGAGTGGTGTCACGAGTGGTGTTGAAGAGCTTTACGGTAGATTTTGGTTCCACTGTACCTTTTTCCGGTGCCACGTTTGTGCCGAAAGAGATTTTCATGTACAATGTGAATGACCGCTACCAGTGGACAGGTACAACCTCTTCGTCGGCAACAAATTTGTCAGGTGAAATCACAAGCGGAGTTGCCGGCTCTTTGGTCGCTTCATCTTCATCAAATACGGCCTACCTGAGTAGTGGCTTGCTGACCATGACCGGAGCAGCGGGTACAAAGACTTATTTGTCCACAACAGACAATCCGTATTTTTTCTACGTCTTTCCGCACAATGCCACTACACCTACAAAGTTGGTGATCAAAGGCATCTATTATCCCAAAGGTGGATCGGAAGCAACGGGTGAAGTGATGTATTACCCGATCATTATCAATCATTCGCAAACGGGAACAACGATAACAGATACGGATAATAAACAATACCAAGATGGAGCAGCCTATTCGAAAGATTCGCAATTGGCAGCTAATACGACGTACAATTTGAGCGTAACGATTCAAGGGCGTGGTGTGACGGATGTAACGCAGGATATCACGCCATCTAGTGCGACTGTGACGATGACTGTGGCTAGCTGGACGCCTATTACTTACACCAATTCTTTTACTTCTAAAAAGGCTTACATAGGGAATTATTATTACAATGATGGTTCGTGGGGATCTGTCGTTAGTCCTACGGACGGCCGTACAACAATTGGTATAGTTTTTTCTAATACGACAAGCACTGCGGATCAGGCCAAAGGATGGACACATGGATATGCGATGGCTTTGACAAATGCGGCATCCAATATTACATGGGCATCAAGTTCTTATGGGAATACGGTGGAGTTTGGCAGTAGCAATTACATAAATACAACTGCTAGAATGATGGCAGATATGGAAGGCTACACTTATAGTCAAACAATATTGAAAAAGGAAACTACGAATGGAAAGTTAAGTTCATTTAGCACAGATTATCCCGCTTTTTACTATGCACTAAATTATGGAACAGCAAGCATAGGTGGAACACAATATCAGGCTCCAATATCGACTAATAATAGTGGATGGTATTTACTTAGTATCGGTCAGTGGTATTCAATTATAAAAAATTTAGGAGGAGTCACCGGAGGATTATCTGTCAATTATGGATCTCGGGGATATTGGTCTAGTATATCTTCAACTACCGCAAGTAATATAAATAACTATTTAAGTAAAGTTAGCGGTAGTGAACAGATTAATTGGACTTTTAGCTCGAGTGATTGCAATCTGGATTGGTGTAGTTCAGAGTGGAGCAGTGGAGTTGCGTGTATTATTGATGTTGGTAGCAGCAATAGCCTCGCATTAGATTATGTTGATAAAACATTTATTTATACTGCTAGTAAGGCTCGTTCGGCAATTGCATTTTGAATGCAACGAAATTAATATAAATAGTTGTTTTAACAGATAGTAGTTATGGAATACATAATAAAACAAAGTGCTTCAGCAATAGAACCTATGATAAAGTGCATTAGGGGAAAACATAGATTATCTGATGAGAATAAAACTCGAAGAGTGTACATGCAATTCTTCGAGGATAGAGAAATAGAAGAATAAAGAGATAAAACGGAATCAATATTTAAAATTAAAAACGTATGAGAATCAATAGATTATTAATTGCAGGTATCGTGTCAGTCGGTTTATTGACATCCTGCGCAAGTGATGAAGAATCAAGCGGTGGCACAAGTAGTCCTGCTGTAGTAAATTTATCGTTAGCTACCAATGGAGCTACTAAGACAAATACGGCATTTCCCGGAGGTGGAGACACTGGAGGAACAATAGGCTCATATGAAGGAACTGTGAAAAATATAAGTGTGGGGCTATTTGATGATAAAGACTATAAATTGACATTGGATGATTATGATTATTCGACAAATGGTAATCCCCGATCTATAACGACGACGACAAGAGCAAAAAAAATTGTAGTGGTAGCTAATGTTCCGTTACTAAGTCAGTTTGCTTCAATCACAACAAGAGCCGGATTCTTGAGTGCAGCACCGGCATTATTAGAATACACAACAAGTACTAATGGCATATCTTCTTCTGATAGGAACAAGGTTGGTTCTCAACAACCTACGGGACTTCCTATGTTTGCAGAAGATGATACTCAATTGGCTTCTTTAGGCACTACGTCATCCGTTAGTCCAAGTGTGGCTTTGCACCGTGTAGTGGCACGTGTAGCATTAACTCAACTTGTTACAGATTTTTCTAGTACTTCTTATGTGGGTGCTAAATTTATTCCGAAAGAAATCTTCATGCACAAAGTGAATGATATCTATTCATGGAATGGAACAGCGTCAGGTTCCGTATTAGCCTCTTCTGTATCAGCGGTAACAGGAGAATCCACTACAAGTAATTTAGGATCAATCGGGAATGGTACATTAGGGAATTATGCCTATTTGAGTAGCGGCATTTTGGATTGGTCCGCCAATGCAACGGCAAATCAATTGACGACTGAAAATCCTTACTTCTTCTATGTATTTCCGCATACGGCAGCTACTCCTACAAAATTGGTAGTGAAAGGGGTATTTATCCCAGCAGGAAAATCAGCGGAAACAGATGGAGAAGTAATGTATTACCCGATTATCGTAAATCACACACAAACAGGTACAACGATCACGGATGCGGATGGTACATATAAGGATGGTGCGGCTTATTCAAAAGATTCGCAACTTGCTGCAAATACTTGCTATAACGTAAAATTGACTATACAGGGAAGAGGAGTGGATAGCCCCGACAAAGACCTGATTCCGGCAACTGTTTCTGTCACTTTAACGGTTGCAGCATGGGCAACCACCTCTCAAGATACAACCGTTAAATAATCAATAGATTTACCTATAGAATGAGATATTCTTCGACATTGAAACTTCCGTTACTGCCTATTGTGCTGGTGTTGCTGCTTGCCACATCGTGTGTCAATGAGGACAATAGCAACTGCGTGCAGTATGCTATTACCACTCAGTTGGTGGATAAGAAGGGAACAGTGTTGTCTGACTCTACGGTAGGGAATGTGAAGGCGTATCTCTTTCTAAACAATAAGTTTGAACGGATCGTCACAGCTGAAAGCGGTGGCAAATATCTGATCAGCTTTGATGGTAATGCCAAAGCGACTTTGGTGGCTTTCGGTAATATGAACAGCGACAGTGTGAGCATCCATACGCCTAATGAGGGGGATGATATCAGCACTATTTCCGTGGGGCTGTTATCAACTCGCAGTAGCACAAGCTATTTCTCCTCACCGACGTACCTGTTTTACGGTAGGTTTGACTATACCTCGGTGAAATCAGGCAGTACGACCACGGCATTGTTGCCGATGTACAACCAGCATGCACGGGTGCATGTCGTGGTGAAGCATTTGCAGACGCAATTCGGCAGCGGCAATTATCAAATTGTATTGCAAGGTTTCCGTGATGCAATCACATTCGATGGAACCATCACAGGAGATTCCGTGACTTATTCGCCAAGTGCTGCATTTGATACGGATGATAAATACACGTCGGAAAGCATCAATACATTGCCTACAAAATCGGATGAATATGTGACGGTATCCATCTACAAAGACGGTGAATTATTTTGGCAAACGTCAACGGATTCCGATGGAAACAAAGTGACGCTGGCAGCCGAGGATGATAAATGCTTCGTGATAGACGTAGAAAGTATTAATGTATTTCTGCAGGTCATGCCATGGAGTGAATATGTGGAGCAAAACATAGCATTGAGCTGAGTAATGAACCGTAATTAAAAATATTGAAAGGAATGAGAGTTGATCTCATACATTTGATTCTTGTATTGTTATTTGCTTGGTTTCCGTGGGGATGCCAGTCCCCGCGGAAACCGGCAATAACAATTACTAAAAAGAATAAATAAGAACGAACAAAGAGAAGACTGAAAAGATGACAACAAAGAACAATATACCGGGTGGTTGGATAAATGCCCGTAGCAAAAAACAAGTGATTCGTAAGGATTCCTCAATAGATAATAGAGAAAGAAACTTGATTTATATTTATAATTGCTTATAGAACTATTGTAAAAATGTATTTAACAATAGAAATTGTTCGTCAATCCTCCGCAGTGATGCGGGGAATTGATTTTTCAAAAAATAAAACAAGTGAAATGTAGATTTTTTTTATGAACAAGAAGATAATAAATAGATATATAAAACGTGGATATGCAAGTATAGGGAAATGGATGGGGTTATTGCTTCTTCCTTTGCTGCTGTTCTCCTCTTGTGTGGACGATTCCGTGACGAGTGGCTCCACCACAGGTAGCGACAGCACACAGGTACGCCTCACCTTCAACCTGCAACAGCAAACTTCATTGACACGCTCCCTCTCGTCTACAGGCACAAGTGAAAGCCAGGTGGACAATATTAATGTGCTTATATTTGATGGTAACAATAATAACAGCAAGTTGATCGGAAGCACTTATCAAACATACGGCACGTCTCAAACTTCCTCATTTACAGTGACTGTACCCACTCGCGTGGCTAGCAGCTGCACAATCTATGCGGTGGCAAATTGGGCTTCAAGCAATTTGACAGATGTCGCCACCATTAATGACTTTAAACAAAAATATATATTGATGTCTTCTGCTTCCACATTGGGAAGCGGTAGCAATATGGTAATGTTCGGTCAGACGAGCGGTGTGACCATTTCTGCCACAGCAGCATCAAACACTCCAAGTATTACTTTAACACGATTAGGGTCTAAAGTAACATTCAATATAACTCCTGCAACGGGAATTACCATTACAGGGTATCAGTTGTGCCACGTGCCGATGTCAAGTTACATAACCAATGCAACAGATAGTACTCATTTTAATCCGAGTGCAACTTATGGGGATTTTACTTCTGTGTCGGGATTGACTAGTACCACCAAAGTAAGCCCTTACTATTATATGTATGAGAACTTGGTAGGCAGAAAATCAGGAGCAACCTCGTTTTTCTCTCGAAGTAAAGCGAATGCCCCAGCGGATGCAAGCTATTTGATGGTTTATGCTGCCCGCGCGGATAGTGGATGGCATGCTGTTTATCGTGTTTATTTGGGTGGAACAGGTATGTCGGATTACACCAATTATAATGTACCGCGTAATTATAGCTATACTTATAATATTAATATAGATGGAGCTGATGAAGCGGATGTGAGAGTAAGATGTTTGCCCAATATTGGGGATTATTACTATAGTGATGGGACATTTGGTGCATCGGCTAGTCCTACAGGAAAGACTGCTATTGGTGTGGTGTTCTCGAATGCAATAAGTGCGGCAGATAGTGTGAACGGTTGGACACATGGATATGCGATGGCATTGACTAATGCACAATCTACTGGGGGAATTACCTGGGCACCAACTGCCTATCAAAGTACTTCAGAATTTGGTGCTAGTAATTATGTAAATACAGTAGCATTGATGGAGAGTGATATGGATGGCTATAGCCATAGCCAAACAATAAAAAGTAAAGCAGGTAGTTCATTAAGTAGTAGCTACTATTCTCCGTTCTATTATGCCTTAAATTATGGAACGGCAAGTATAGGAGGAACTAAATATGCAGCTCCATCTGGCACAAGTGGATGGTATTTGCCCAGTGAGGGACAATGGTATTC
Source organism: Bacteroidales bacterium UBA1794 (assembly GCA_002315435.1). Taxonomy (GTDB): domain Bacteria; phylum Bacteroidota; class Bacteroidia; order Bacteroidales; family Bacteroidaceae; genus DCFW01. The sequence continues at coordinate 6,982 of DCFW01000008.1, read as the reverse complement.
AATAATAAAAAATTTGGGAGGAATTACAAGGGTAATAGATGTAAATAATATAACTTCTGGATATTGGACAAGTAATGCTGCTTTTACTTCAGCGACAGCAATCAATACGTATCTGAACGCTGTAAGTGGTGAAACAATCGATGTTAGTTCCCCCAGCGGAGGACGATGGTATTGGTCTAGTTCGGAGTGGACTACGTCTACTGCGTGCGTCATGAGCTTCGGTAGTGACGGCGTTCTCCGCCTAACAGCTTCCGACAAGTCCAGCACAAGTACCATTAGTAGGGTTAGGCCTGCGTTAGCTTTCTGAGTGCAATGAGAAGTCGTATAAATATCATTTAACAGATAGTTATGATATTTGATTAAACCGATTATTCCATCAATTAAGCCTATAGGGCTTCGACAAGCTCAACCACAGAGACGTGCATTTTGAGTAATCAGCTTGTGCGACGCTCGCCTGACAAAGCTGTCCTTCGCAAGAGGAATAAGAAGTCGTAAGACGAATAAAATGGTTTAAGGAACAAATTGAAAGCAACAATAAAAAAGAGCGAAGTAAAAAGTATATAAATAATAAAGTAATAAACAATTATAAATAGTAGACATTATGGCGAAATTAAATGATCAGACGATCAAAGAACAAGAATTGATCAACAGACAGGAGGAAAGCGGAAATGAAGTGTTATGCCTAATGAAAATAGGGTTCTTCTTTCATGCATACAATGCGGGTGCTTACGCTTTGGCACGAGTAATGAAATATCGGGTGGCGCGGAAAGTGCGGAGAAGCGGTTTGGAAATGATGACCGCAGGTTTCCCGTCAGATAATTTGCCCTCGGTATTGGAGTGCATAAAAGCCGCCGGTGGACGTATATTGTCGCAAACGGATGATAGGATAGAATTTACCGGAATAGATTGCACATCGGAAGGAATCATAGTGGTGGAACCGGAAAAGAAGCCGAAGGTGCCTGCGGGATCTCCTCAAGAGACGGAATTGGCAAAGATCATCCGTTCGTATGATCTGCTACATTCAACCCCACTGGATGCCATTACTTTTATAGGCAGGTTGCAGGCGTTGGTGAGCCAATGAAAAAAAACGTATGCTGAAGAAGAAATAGATATAGCACAAAAGCAAATTTAATGTCGCCTGTGAATTGCACTATATCAAATGTAGTGTTCTTTACAGGCATTTTTGTGCTCGATTGAAAAAATGTATTTTCTATACTTGCTAAACTGTATGGATGAAATAAAAGATATTCCGAAAAACATAAATAATAAACTGAAAAACAAATGGAGTTCAAAACTAATACTCATTGCGCAGAAATAGATAGTGATATTAACAGTAAATTTATAAAGATTACCAAAAAACACTTTGTTCAGGATGATCTGAATGCCATAAAGATGGTGGTGATAGCCGATAAGATGCTGCATACTTATTTAAGCGATTATAATTTGTATGAATTTGACTCGTTCTGGAAAGAAAAGATTGAGAAACATTACTCAGAGGGGGAACAATGTGTGATACTACACTATATATTGATTCATGCTACACAAAATATAGAAATGAGGCGGCTGATGAATTGCTACAATCATATAAAAAATTACTTGAAAAATAAGGAGATACATCCGGCTTTTATGCTAATGATCACAAAGCATGTTGTGCGTATTCCTCAAAATGTAGGAGTGGCCCAGTTAAAAGCTTGGTTGGAATTAAGAGAGATGGTATTAAGTGAGGTGTCTCTAAATAAATATATTTTGGATGAAACTTTTCTTTTTGTGATAGGAGATGAAGAGGTAAAAGAGCACTTGAGGAGCCGATATCTGGGGAAAATGAAGAGTGAACCGGTGACAGAGAAACCTGAAATCTGTCGACTTATACTCAAAAAACAGAAAAATGGCGCTCCACTCGAAAGCTTTAAAAGCTTTGTCTGTCAGGTGATTAGGTTGTTCAAAAATTACTATATAAAGCCAATTGACAGGTTTGGAAGGAAGGTGACGCTTGGATCTTTAGTATCACACGTTGGAAATTATCTAGGTGTAGATCTGAAGAATTTTTCACAACTCCATCAGGAAACCAAGTACTTAGACTGGCTTGTGAACGTAAATAAATGGATTCAAGATAGTATTGCTACATCTAAATAGAAATATATTGAAGTTAATGTATATTATAAAACCCACTTAATGTAGACTTTGCCAAAGTGGGTTTCCAAAATATTTGGCCTAATATTGCAGCGCTTTTGGGAAAGCCCCGAAGGTGCTGTTTTCTTTTGTAAATCCCGGGAGCAAAAGCGGCAGCTGTTTTATGAATCATCTAAGTATAATAAAATGGAAACTGAAAATAGTAAAGAGGTTGTCAATAGAGAAATAACCGAGCTGCAATGTTCCTCCTTTCACGGGCCGATCAGTAATGTGAAATCCTATGGCACGGAGGCTTTTTATGAACTGTATGAGCGAACTAAAAGTAATAAATACAGGAAGCAAATAGAGGCGATGCGTGCAGAGCCGGATCCCAAGAAGCAGTCGGCGATGAAGTCGAAGCTCGATTATTTCACGCCCTCGGTGATTTGCACGGAACGTAAAAGTAGTTGCATCACCGATTTTAGTGGAGTGATCTGTGCGGATTTGGATGGCAAGGATAATCCGGGCAAGACTCCTCAACAGATGCGTGTAACGGTGCTGAATGATCCTTTGTTGCATTCGTTTATGGCGATTGTGAGTTCTTTAGGCAAAGGCTTGAAAGTGATGTTCCGCTATGATCCGAAGGCTGCCACAGTGGAGGATTATTCCCATGCGATCATGCAATACCTAGCTGATGTGTGCCATTTGAAAGCGGACAGAGCTTGCTGCGATCCTACACGTGCTTGTTTTGTGTCCTATGATCCGCAGGCTTATTATTCGACTGCCGGACTGATGTGCGGAGTGGATGTAAATATCTGGTTGGCTCGTTACAAGCAGTTTCAAGGAGCGCCGGAGAAGATTCCGGCAAATGCCTCTTTTAAGTATTTGCCATCGAATGTTTCATCCTCAGGTGAAATCTTACCCGGTGACCCGTCATCAGCTCATTCATCGAAAGCGGATTCATTGAAAAATGAGGCTGCTCTTCCAGCTGATTCCTCAGAGGATAAATGTACGGATGAACAGTCGCAGCTCGCCCATGTGCAAGTGGTGGCAGGTCGCATTGACAGGGATATAGCCCCTAACTATGAAGATTTCTTGCGCTTAGGTTTTTCTTTAGCGACCTTGGGCGAAGCGGGTCGACCGATCTTTGAACATTGCTGCTCGTATTATAAAGGTGAACAAACTCGTGATCTGAACAAATTTTTCATGAGCTGCATACATCAGAAGCGGGATGACGTGACGATTGCTACTTTCTTTCAGCTTTGCCGGGAAGCCGGGGTGGATATAAGTAACCCCTGCGCTGATGCGTCGGAAGAGGTGGATATGGTGAATGAGATGAAGAGGCTGCCGATGTTTCCTGAATGGGTATTCGATAAGTTGCCTCCGTTGTTGACTCAAATCGTATCACATGTTGGCACGGTGGCAGAAAAGAGTATGATATTGATGACTTCGATAACGACGATAAGCTCTTTACTTCCAAACTATTACATGCGTTATGGCAAGCATCGCATGGAGGCTAATTTATCTTTCTTTGTGCTGGCAAAATCGGGTAGTGGAAAAGGGATGATGAGGTTCTGTGCCCGATTGGTGAAACCGGTACATGACAAACTGATGAATGAATCGGAAGAGGCACGAAATGAATATCGAAAACGAGTGGAACGTCAGAAGCAGAAAGGCAAATCAGCAAAAGGGGACGCTGAGGCGGTGATGGAGCAAATGCCGCCGTTGAAGGTATTCAACATCCCTGCGGATTCGAGTGCTTCGGCTTTCATACGCACATTTGCTGAAACAAAACGAGGAATTATGTTTGAGACGGAAGGAGATACGCTGGCTAAGATCTTGCGATTGGATTTCGGCGGGTACTCTGACTTGTTGAGAAAGGCTGCGCATCATGAGCCGATCACCTTCATGCGTGTAGGGTCGGATGACAAGGGTGAAGGCATTCATATTTACATTGATTATCCCTGTTTGTCTGTAGTGCTGAGCGGTACTCCTAAGCAGTTGAATAATTTGATGATGGATGCGGAGAATGGATTGTTCAGTCGCTTTGGCTTTTTGTATGTGACGACGAATCCCGAATGGGAGGATCAGTATGAGGATGATGAGGGTGAATCGTATGAGGAATTTTTTGACCGATATGCCGATGATTTATATGTGATCTACACAAAGTTGGTATGTTTGGGCGAAAAGGGTGTGAAATTTAAAATGACGAAGGCACAACGAACGAATGTGCGGAGCTTTTTCCGCAATATATTACTTCAATATAATGTGCTTTATGATGGAGAGTATGACGGAATCATGCATCGTTTGGGAGTGATGCACGGTCGCATCTGCATGGTGCTTACAGCTTTGAGAGGAGAAAGTGTGGATCGTTTTGATGAACCGCTTGTGTGTTCGGATGAGGATGTAAAACTTGCTTTGGAGATGATAAGGGTGCTTAATCTGCATACGGATTTTGCTTATCGTAGCTTGTCGCCCGAAAAGGTGAAGCCTGTATCGGTGAAAAGTTTGACTCCGCAATATCGTCTCTACTATGTGTTGCCGAGTGAATTTGCATTTAACGAAGCGGTGGAATTGGGTGGACAAATGAATATGAGTCGTACCAGTGTATACAGATATATTCGTCAGTTTGCTGAGGGAAAGGATGGTACCGGGCGCTTGATTGAAAAAACGGGGCGTGGCACTTATTGCAAAATTTTGTCTATGTGATAATATATTGCTACTTTTGTGTGAACAGAAAAATTGAAATGCATATGATACTTGTGGCGGATAGTGGTTCTACAAAAACGGACTGGGCACTGATAGATAATGATAAGTGTATATATAATGTGCAAACGAAAGGAATGAATCCTTTTTTTCAGACGGAAAAGCAAATTGAGGAGGAAATCAAATTGTCGTTGTTGTCACATATCCCAGAAGGTGCAACGGTTGAGGCTGTCTATTTTTATGGAGCAGGATGCACGTTTGAAAAGGCTCCGTTGGTGGAGAGGGCGATAGCAAATGCGATGCCTGATGTGCACCGAATTGAGGCTAACTCTGATATGCTGGGTGCTGCACGTGCTTTGTGTGGACGGAATGCAGGTATTGCTTGCATTTTGGGTACGGGTTCAAATTCTTGCCTTTATAACGGTGATAAGATCATAGCCAATGTGTCTCCGTTAGGGTATGTGCTGGGTGATGAAGGCAGTGGTGCTGTGCTAGGCAAACTGTTTGTGGGAAGTTTATTGAAAAATCGGATGACTGAGGGATTGAAGGAACGTTTCATGGAAGAGACGAATTTGGATAGTCCTACGATTGTTGATAAGGTGTATCGGCAGCCTTTCCCTAATCGTTTTTTGGCGAGCTTGGCTCCATTCTTGTCAAGGCATATAGAGGATCCTTCGGTGTATGATCTGGTATCTTCAAGTTTTTCTGATTTTTTTGTTCGCAATGTGGCTCAATATGAAGGGTACAAGTCTTTGCCTATACATTTCACCGGATCGGTGGCGTTTTATTTCAGAGATGTTTTAAAGAAGGTGACTGAAGAGATGGGGTTGTGTTTGGGAAAGATAGAAAAAAGCCCGATAGAGGGATTGGTAAAATTTCATGTAAATAAATAATGTATGTTCGAGAAAATAACTGAAAAGGCTTCTCTATATAATGAGTTGGAGAAAAAATCGGTTCAACAGATATTGGAAGAGATAAATACCGAGGATCAGAAAGTGGCATTGGCTGTGAAGAAAGCTATTCCGCAGGTTGAGAAATTGGTGTCGCAAATAGTGCCGAGAATGAAAAAAGGTGGACGTATCTTTTATATGGGAGCCGGCACAAGCGGTAGGTTGGGAGTGCTTGACGCTTCGGAAGTGCCTCCGACATTCGGTATGCCGCCCACGTATGTGATAGGATTGATTGCCGGTGGTGACCGGGCATTGCGCAATCCGGTTGAAAATGCTGAGGATGATCTCTCCCGTGGATGGCAAGAGCTGGAAGAACATGATGTGAATGTGAATGATGTGGTGATAGGCATTGCTGCTTCAGGAGGCACACCTTATGTAATAGGTGCTTTGCATGAGGCTCGTGCACATGGAATATTGACGGGATGCATCACCAGCAATCCCGATAGCCCGATGGCGGCTGAGGCTGATATCCCGATAGAGATGATTGTGGGGCCGGAATATGTGACGGGTAGTTCGCGCATGAAAAGCGGTACGGGACAGAAAATGATTCTGAATATGATCACAACTGCCACGATGATTCAACTGGGACGCGTGAAGGGAAATAAGATGGTGAATATGCAACTTAGCAACAAAAAGCTGATTGACCGAGGCACGCGAATGATCGTGGATGAACTGGGACTGGAGTATAATAATGCCCGTGAATTGCTTCTTCTGCATGGATCTGTAAAAAAAGCTGTAGAGGCTTATAGAGGAGTAAAATGAAGATAGAATGAGTGATTTTACTTAAAAAGGATTAATTGCACGATTTCTTATAAAAAAGTTGTGAAAATATTTGTGAGTAGAGGAAAAATATCCTAATTTTGTCCTCGCTTTCGATTGAAAAAATCATGCGAGTGCCGTAAGCAGTACGGATTTGTAAGCGAAAAATTTTTTGAAAATAATTTGATAAAAATTTGGAGCGAATAAAAAAAGTAATTACTTTTGCACCCGCTTTCGACAACGAAGGCATTTGTTCTTTGAAAAGATTACATAAACAATTAGTAGTACAAGAAGCATGTACGGAAAATGATCTTCAGCAATGGAGTGAAAACGAAGTATATGGGTAAAAAAACAAACCGTCAATAAATTAAATTATTGATAAATCTTGGTCCTGAACAGAATTAGAATCGCGAGGAGTAACATCCTTGCAAAAATAAAGAAGAAATTCTTACAATGAA
>DCFW01000002.1 GCA_002315435.1 Bacteroidales bacterium UBA1794 | reverse complement strand
TATATCGACTATAAGGTCTTTCAAGAATTTACAGACAACGGGGTCTTTTATGTAGTCAATCCTTAAAAAGTAGTTAAACGTCTTATAAACAGAGTAATAAGGCTCATAATCCTTTGTTATATGGTTCTTTTGCAATTTAGTTGAAATTCGTAAGTCAACGCTGAAATGTATAGCTATAGCCAATGTTTTTGAAGAACATTTCACCTTAGGAGTACTGTTATATACTGTCTATAAGTACTAAAAGAGAAATGGTGTTTGGATGGATAAATCGTTTTCAACTAAATTGCAAAAGAACCTGTTATATTTGCAAGATTTATTATCTTTATGGTATAAAAGTTGCAGATATGTTAGATAAAAATCGATTAAAAGGTCAGATGAATTTCTTTCAACCTACCTTAAAAGAACAGTTAAATCCCCAACAAGCCCTTTACTTGTTATCGGAAAGAATTGATTGGTCCTCTCTGGAATCTGACCTTTCAAAATATTACATTAATTTTGGTCGTCCGGCCAAACCGATTCGTTTGATGGTCTCTTTGCTTATTCTCAAACAGCTGTATAACTTATCAGATGAATCAGTAGTGGCTCGCTGGACAGAGAATCCTTACTACCAATACTTTGGTGGAATGGAGCACTTTGTATGGGAGTTTCCCTGTAATCCGAGTGATTTGGTTCACTTCAGGAATAGAATAGGCCAAGACGGAATAGAGAGGATATTCAAAATGAGTGTTGACCTTCAGGGTAAAGACGGGAAGCAAGACAAACTGTGTATAGATACCACTGTTCAGGAAAAAAACATCACTTATCCCACAGAGGCCAAACTACAGATGAGAATCATAGAGAAATGTCGCAAACTGGCTAACGTTTATAATCTTCAGCTACGCCAGAGCTATACACGAACAGTGAAGAGATGCCTGTTGCTTCAGCGCTTTCGCAATCATCCACGTAACAGGAAGAAGGCGATGGCAGCAGCTAGAAAGATAAAAACAATCGCTTGGCGTCTGATTCGTGAATTGGAAAGATTACTTCCTCCGGGAGTTGCTCAAGATCAACTGACCCTGTTTAAGGAGGTATTATCACAGAAGAAGAAAGATAAAAACAAAATTTATTCCCTGCATGAGCCGGAAGTTAGTTGCATAGCCAAAGGCAAAGAACACAAACCTTATGAGTTTGGATCCAAAGTTTCTTTTGGCATTACCCGTACAACAAATGTAATTGTTTCGGTTGCAACATTTAAGGGGAATCCTTATGACGGAAACACATTGGAAGAAACGCTGAAAATTCATAAACGCATAACAGGAATACAAGCAAAGGAAGCATCCGTGGACCGAGGCTATCGGGGCAGAAAAGAAATAGAAGGGGTACAGATTATTAGTCCTAAAGTGTTGTCGGGGTCTGTCACAAACTATGAAAAGAAGAAAATGAGGATGCGTTTCCGACGCAGAGAGGCTATAGAACCAATCTTTGGTCATGCTAAAAATGATTACCGAATGGGAAGAAACTATCTCAAAGGCTTTGTTGGGGATATAAAGAACGCATTATTGGCCGCAATGGCCTTCAATATAAGAAGATGGATCAGAAAAGTCCTTCTTTTGTACCTTGATTTAATAAAAGCAATAATTGCAATGAATAAAAGTAAAGAGAATCAAAACACGACGTTCTATTCTCTTTACTTTTTCTCATGACTTTTTAAGGACCGGCTAGATAAAGTGCCGTAGCGCGCAATAGGTTTTACAAATATTTTCTGAAAGATATTGTCTTAAAAACTTTTTCAGATATAGAATATTTATAAGTTGTCAGGTACTCTATTAAAGAAAGAAATAATTAGAATACTCGTTTAATAACGAACATTTTAATTACTATTCAATCTTGAAAACAACAGATGTTTCAAACGGCATTTTTGATGGACACGTGATTGTAAGGCCATCAAAGTCCTGTCTCCATTGCAGTTTACCATCGTACCCAAGCAATTTCACGGACTTGACAGGTTTGCTTAAATATTTGGCACCTGTACCGAGCGACTTGATTTTTAAAGTTGTTCCTGATGCTGGTACAATCATGCAAAACGTATAAAGAGCACCGTTTTTGCCTATGGTGAAACGAAAATCTTGAGCATCGAATTTGAATTCAGCTTGTTTACGACCCAATCCTCCGCCGGGAAGCATCTTTAATTTGCCGTTGACTATTTCTCCCTCGCCAGGAATAGTCCATGCGCGGCTTCCGTAAACAGCTTCTCCGTTCCGGCGCATCCAAACGCCTACTTCCTTCAACATCTTCAAGCTGCCTTTATCCAACGAGCCATCAGGAAGAATTGCAATGCAAATAGCCGCATTCCCATCACGTGCTATGGCTTCTATAATATACCGAATCATCATTGCCGATTGGTAAATGAAATTAGGTGCATAAAACCAATCACCCACCGGTGCTTCCCCAATCCATGGCTGGTCAGTTTTTATGGCATCAGGAATAGCGAATTCCTCGGTGGTTACTGTACCATTAGTCTTGCTTCGGAATTTTACAATACTAAAAGTATTCACCTGACCGCGCCTTTGGAGCGTGCGATTGTAATAATAAGAAATAACACGTTGTGCTGCATCGGCCTTAATACCAGTCCCTGTTCCGTTACCAGTGAATGGGCCCTGCACTGTACCATCTGTAAATATAAAGTCTGGATCGTATCGATCCACAGCATCCATGATCCTTAATGCCCACTGTGTGGCATACCACTTGGCATAATCTAAATGGTTAGTGAATATGCCAGCCGGTGCAGCCGACCAATCCGTATGAGCATTCTTATCCACACCCTTATACTCCCGCAGATCAATGCCATACAATAGACGAGGATCATATCCTTCCCACCATTTGCCTTTACCATCCGCAAGTGTAAGATTGCCATCGTAAGGAACGCCTTTCTTGTCGCCCACTGTATCGCAGCCAAACGCTGTTTGCCACCACCACCAGGTATATTCGTGATGGAACGTTATGCCAAAATGCATATTGTTGGCACGGCAAGCCTTAGTCCACTCGCTTATTAAATCGCGCTTTGGGCCGATATTAACAGAATTCCAAGGCTGATAACGTGAATTCCACAAATCGTAGTTATCGTGATGCACGCCTTGAATGATCAGGAAACGGGCACCTGCATCTTTATATATTTTAATAAGTTTTGCAGGGTCAAGTTTGGTAGGGTTCCAGTCACGCAGAACTTCCTTGTAACCCACGTCCGAAGGATGACCATATTTCTTCAGGTGATTTTTATAGGCAATTGTTCCGGGCTTATATAGGTTACGAGCATACCAATCACCACTTTCGCCAGCGGATTGCGGACCAAAATGGACCCAAATACCAAATTTTGCTTCGCGAAGCCATGCCGGTTCGCCGGGATAATTCTTTTCAATAGATTCCCACGTCGGTCCAAACGGACCAGGTACTGTAGGTAAATCAACAAGCTTCACTTCAGGGAACGTTTTCCAATCACCCATTGGCACGCTATCTATTGGCTTTTTGGCCGGAATTTTCGGAAATGGTGGAAGCAAATAAGATCCTCCATCGGTCGATTTCGTTGTCTCTTTCTTATTTTGGGCATTTAAACCAGAAAATATGATCAAAAGAACAAAGATAACTTCTAATTTTTTTTTCATTGTTTTATGTGTAATATCCATTTAAATACTAAGTCCTAATTGCATCACAATTTAACTGTTATTTTCTTACCAATATAAGTTATGACTTTATTGTGCTTATTACCAGTAGCAAAAATTACAACATTGAATTTACGAGATGCAAGCATTCCTGGAAATGATCCTTTACGATCATCAATGGTCAATGCTTTCTTTGCATCATTCCAAACAAATGTAATTGTTGAATAGGCTCCCTTTTCATAATTATAATTATCATTTTCGTCTTCATACAAAGTGAATTCGCCGTTAGCACCTTCGTAAACACGGATTTCGAGGTTGTCCC
>DCFW01000034.1 GCA_002315435.1 Bacteroidales bacterium UBA1794 | reverse complement strand
ATACCAATGAACTAGTGTGGAATGCAAAGCTGGTGAAAAGATTAAAAGGCAATCTATCAATCATGCTTGACGGGGTTGATATCCTAGGCAACCTTTCGAATGTTCAGCGCACGGTGAATGCACAAGGACAAACAGAGACTTACTACAATGTGATTCCCAGATATGTGATGCTGCACATTGTTTATCGTTTGAATATTCAGCCCAAGAAGAGAAATTAATAAGCTTAAGTATACCTGATGAGGTATAAATCAACGTATAAATCATCATTTTATACCCGATTAGGTGTAAAGTGATGATTATTTTATATATTTGCCCCCTAAAGGGTATAATTTATGGAACATACAACACTGTCAGAATACGTGAAGCAGATGCGAAAGCAATACGCTCTTACACAAGTAGAACTCTCTGAGAAATCGGGAGTGGGTCTTCGCTTTGTTCGTGAGTTGGAACAAGGCAAGCAAACTCTTCGTTTGGACAAAGTGAACCAAGTTCTGAATCTATTTGGTACCGAAGTGGGAGCTGTACCTATCGTGAAATCAATAGAATAAAAGCGCAAACAATGAAAAAAGCAGAAGTATATCTATATGATAAGCTGGCAGGAATACTGACAGAAGACGATGACGGTTATACCTTTCAATATGACGACCATTATATTCATTCTGACAATGCTGAGGCAATCAGCCTTACACTGCCGCTATCCACGAAGGCCTATAAAGACAAAGTTTTATTTCCTTTTTTTGACGGTCTTGTACCCGAAGGCTGGCTATTGAATATTGCAGAGAAGAGCTGGAAAATCAACCAGCTAGACCGTATGTCGCTACTATTGGCTTGTTGCAGAGATTGTATAGGTGCAGTTAGCATTGTTGAGATTAAAACGGAGGAGTAAATATGGCAAAATGTTTATATTGTTATAAAGAGTTGGAAGTTGACCAAATAGATTTTCACCCAGCATGTTCAAGAAAGATCTTTGGAACATCCGTTCCTCCTATTTTGCCATACACCCGTGAGCATATTACAGAGTTGGCCGAACAAGTCATTCGTAGTCAGACCACGCTTACCGGCGTACAAGCTAAATTGTCACTTGACATTAATAAAGGAGATCACAATGAGCCTCAGCGATTTACAATAGTAGGTCTATGGGGACAATATATATTGAAACCTCAGACAGACGCCTATCAATCGTTACCTGAATTGGAAGACCTGACGATGCACATGGCTGAGTTGGCTAAAATAAAAGTGGTGCCCCACTCTCTTATAAGATTCAACGACAGTGAACTTTGCTATATTACACGCAGAATAGATCGCAATGCCAAAGGAAATAAGTATCCGATGGAGGATATGTGCCAACTGTCAGAAAGGCTTACAGAATATAAATATAAAGGTTCCTATGAGCAGATTGTCAAAGTAATTAACAACTATTCTTCAACCCCCAAGTTGGACATTATCAATTTTTGGGAACAAGTCGTTTTCTCATGGCTCACCGGAAACAGCGATATGCACCTAAAAAACTTCTCACTTTACAATAAAAAGAATGAGGGCTATAATTTAACTCCTGCTTATGATCTGTTGTCTACATTATTAGTGATGCCTGAAGATACAGAAGAATTGGCTTTAACATTGAACGGCAAGAAGCGTGAGATTAACAAAAAGGACTTTGTATTGGCATTAAAAAGCTCCGAATTAGATGATAAAATCATAGAGAATCTGTTTTCCAAATTCACAAAATCAAAGGATAAATGGCTGAGCTTTATTGATATATCATTCCTCCCCTCTACAATGAAAGAGCAATACAAAACCTTAATCAACAATAGGTTTGAAAGACTGAGCTGATAGTGTTTCTCAATGGAACGGTTGATATCAACTCGAGTGAAGCAATTGCCAATGAAGCACCTTTCAATTCATCTGAATGGAGAAATAAGTTATTTTAGAAAATAAAGATAAAATGAAAGAAGTTCATGTAATCGTAGATCGTCCCAAAGGATATACGGACAAATATGGTAATGTATATCCCATAAATTATGGTTATATACCTGGAATCATTGGTGGAGACAATGAAGAACAGGATGCATATATTTTGGACGTTGACGCTCCTATTAAAGAATATGATGGTAAAGTTATAGCAATAATATTTCGGAATGATGATGTGGAAACAAAATGGGTAGTCGCAAATGAACCTTTCAGAAAAGAGCAAATACTTGAAAAAGTATCTTTCATGGAAAAGTATTTTGACTCACACATCAAGATGATTGAGCAAGATTAAATATTTTTATTCATGAACATAGCTTATTTGCTATATAGAAGACTCTAAATAAACAAAGCTTTGATTTAAAAGATAAAATCATTAAAAATGCCGGCAATCCTCTTTGGATTGCCGGCACTATTTATTTTATATCGTATTGTTTATTTCTTTGTATCATAAACCACCATTCGTTCTATCCAGATCTTGTGTCCTGTGGATTTTGGACTTTTATCATCAGTAACCACCAAACGCAAGGTGTGTTTTCCTGGTTTCAATCCCAAGATGTGGAAGATGTGCGAACGATTATCATTGTATTTCCCGGCTTCTTCACGATAGTAGGTGTCTATCTTTTCAACAAACTTTCCGTCAACATACACATTGGCACGCCCACCGTCTACATTCCAACTGCCCAATAGTGTAGCGGCAGTACCGATAAACGAAATGTTCATTGATGCTCCCGGTTCGGTAGCCATTTTAAATAAATCGGGATCACCGTCGCCATAAACAAAATTAGACCATTTGCCTTCAAATTTCCATTGCATTGAATCTTTTACCTGCACTTGATAGCTCATATACATATTGGGAAATGACTGTTCCAGCTTGCCTTTAAACAAGGGCTTTTGTGTTTTAATCAAATAACTGTTTCCATCAATTTTTCCACCGTTTGCCTTGACATTCTCATCCAAAAAGGTCATAGTTTGCTCCACGGTTTTATTGTATGAATAAGTGGTATGAGAAAACGTGTCATTAGCCATTGAAGGAATGCAAGACTTAAATGTATCAGGGATTTGAGAATATCCCTTCATGACACCTAAAATAGCTGTTACATTCGATGAGTTGCAATCAGTATCTTGCCCGCAACCAATGGTTATCAGCATTGTCTTGTCAAAATCGCCATGACCGTAAAGTAATCCGATTACGATGAAAGCTCCGTTGATTTTTGCATCAATGTCGAGGTCGTGAAAAGGGACACAAATATCAGTTCTCCCCCATTTGTCTTGTATGAATTGCCATGTTTTTTGCCAATCATCAGGATGAAGCTTGTATTGGTCAACGACATCTTTAATGCACAGGGCATAAGTGCTTTTCGCAGGAATTGTCTTTAAAGCCTCAGCAACCACTTGCTCAGGATCATCATTAAAAAAGGCTAGTGCATGCATGGAAGAAATGAAAAATCCCCCATACAAACCGTCTCCATACGACATGATACGCCCGATTCGATTACACATCTTGGCTGATGAAGCCGGCATTCCCGGATTAATAAATCCGATGAAATCAGCATCAATTTGAAAATCGATGTCATCGGCATGCATGTTATATTTGGGGCTGCCGGATAAAGGAGGCATAATGCCATTGAGATAATTTTTACGACTTTGCAAATTTGCATGGCACAAAGAAAACTCTGCATTGGCTAAACCTTCGGCAAGCTTTGTATCAGAAACGTGCAAGCCGTATTTTTCCATCATCATCATAAAGCTCACTTGCCCATAGATGTCATCTTCTTGCAAAGACTCTTTCACCATCTCTGATTTCCAAGGAATATCACCCACAAACATTTTACCCACGGCTTTGTATTCCATTTCATGTCCACGTGCCACGCCAATCATTTTCCCGGCCCAACCGCCTGCAACTTTGTCCCTTAACTCCTCTTTGGTTATTGTTTTATATTTGCCTTCAGCACTAACTGAAATGGCTACCATAAACAATAACGTCAATAACATACTGTTCTTTTTCATTTGTAATTTGTTTATTAATAAATTGAAATGAAGCAATTCCGATGCAAGCAATTCATTCAAAGACAAATAGCCTTATGGCTAAAAACCTTTGTATGCAAAGCCTGTATCCATTGCAACTGTTGAAAAGAAGGGTTTCTGTGACTGTGTGATTTCCTGCAAATATAATATCAAAGTTGCATTTTCAAGAACAAAGTGGAATATATTTTCGTTATTCTACGATATACTGTGAATTAATCACGATAAGATTTATACCAAAGATAAAATTCTTTGATCATAATAAACATATTATTCACTATCTTTGATAAGAGTTCCGGTGTCATTCGGTGCATCCATTGCATGAACAGGGATGAATAATAAATGGCTTAAAACAAGAAAAAGACTATCATATTTTAATGAAACAACATGGAAAATAGAATTACATCTATATTTAATATTAAATACCCAATCATATCCGGTGGTATGGTTTGGTGTAGTGGATGGCGTTTGGCTGCAGCCGTGAGCAATGCCGGAGGATTAGGACTTATTGGAAGTGGCTCTATGACACCTGACATTCTTCGCGAACATATTCGTAAATGTAAAGATGCTACCGATAAACCCTTTGGGGTGAATGTACCGATATTCTTTCGTCATACTCAGGAAACGATGGACGTAATTCTGGAAGAAAAGGTTCCTATTGTGTTTACCTCTGCGGGACATCCTATACTGTGGACAGCAAAATTGCATGACGCCGGAATTAAAGTGGCCCATGTGATTGCAAATACAAAGTATGCCATTAAATGTGAAGAAGCCGGAGTAGACGCGATAGTTGCCGAAGGTTTTGAGGCGGGAGGACATAATGGGAAAGAAGAAACGGGTACGATGGTATTGATTCCACAAATTCGTAAAGAGATTTCGATACCGCTAATTGCGGCGGGAGGTATTGCTACAGGAGCTGGCATGTTGGCTGCATTTGCTTTGGGAGCAGAAGGAGTGCAAATGGGTACACGATTTGCTTTGTCGCAAGAAAGTTCGGCTAGCAACGAATTTAAGACTCTTTGTACACAATTACACGAAGGCGATACGATGTTGGCATTAAAGAAAATAACCCCGGCCCGACTTGTGAAGAATGAATTATATAAAGAGATTGAAAAGGCTGAGAACCGAGGCGCCACTGCTGAAGAGTTACAAGAGATAATGGGAAAAGGACGTGCGAGAAAAGGTATGTTCGAAGGTGACTTATCCAACGGTGAGCTTGAAATCGGTCAAATCACTTCGTTGATAAACGATATTCCAACAGTAGAGAGTATTATCAAAAACATGATCACTGAATACAATGCACAGCTGAAAAAACTGTATCCGATGTGATGCAAATAATCGCATAATGTAACAATATCATCTATTTATTGAGAAAAGCGTTGAATTGTTGCAACGTTTGTTGTACTTTTGGAGTCTATATACATAAATTATTACAAAGTAATAACCTCTAAGTACAAGTTTATAAAGAATTATATATGAAAAAAAAGTATTTATTTAAAATCCTTGGCGGTAGCGCTATTTTGACGGCAACGACAATGACGTCATGTAAACAAACGAAAAATCTAACTAATGAGGTGGATCCTCTTGTTTCACACATCGACTCCACGACAAGACCTCAGAATGATTTCTTTCAATTTGCCAACGGCAAGTGGTTTAAACAAAATCCTATTCCTGCGAGCGAACAGAGCAATGGTGTTTTTCAACTGATTGAAGACACGGTGAATGCACAAGTAATGAATGTTTGCAAATCGGCCTCTATTAAGGATGAGCCGAAAGGAAGCAATAAACAAAAAATAGGTGACTTCTTCTTTTCAGGAATGGATAGTACTTCGCTTAACAAAAAAGGCATAAGCGACTTGAAGAATGATCTAGCTAAAATAGACAATATAAATGATCTGAGCGGCGTTGTTACCGAAGCTTCTTATATTCACACAGTATCTGCATCACCTTTGTTTGACTTTTATGTGGCTCAGGATGACAAGAATAGCAGTAAATATCAGGTATATATCACCCAAGGGGGATTGAGCATGCCGGATCGTAATTACTACGTTGATACAGATACGAAATCTCAAACTATCCGTAACAAATTCGTCAACTACGTAGGGAATATGTTTGCCATTATGGGCTATGATGATGCCAAGGCAAAACAAGCTGCGACCAAGTTGTTGGAGATGGAAACGGCATTAGCAGAGACTTCCCGCAAGCGTGAAGATACTCGTGATCCGTTCGCCAACTATAATAAAATGTCATTTGACAGCTTAAAGACTTTAACTCCCAACATCGATTGGAAAACTTTCACAAATGGTCTGGGACTTGCCAAAGTGGATACTGTAGTTGTAGGACAACCGGAATTTATTGTCGGACTGAATAGCTATTTGAAGAAGTATTCTATTGATGATTGGAAGAATTACTTGAAGTTTCAATACTTGAACGGATTGGCTCCATTCATGGACGATAAAACTTATATGGAATACTTCAATTTTTATTCTACTACGTTACGTGGTATACAGGAACCGAAGCCAAGATGGAAACGTGCTGTATCTATGACTAACGGAGCACTTGGGGAACTTATCGGGCAAGTGTATGTGGATGAATATTTACCAAAAGGAACCAAAGAAAAGCTTCAAGAAATAGGTAATGCCATTAAAGCCGAATTTGCTCAACGCATCAAAGCACTCGACTGGATGAGCGATGCTACGAAAGAAAAAGCTCTATATAAACTAAATGCTGTGGTCATGAAAATGGGTTATCCTGACAAGTGGAAGGACTTAAGCAGCATGCAGATAGACCGTTCGTCTTATGTAAAAAATGTAATGAGTGCCAATACGTGGGAAATGGCTTATGTTATCCATAAATATGACAAACCGGTTGATCGTACGGAATGGGATATGGAACCGCAAACTTATAATGCATATTACAATCCGTCGAACAATGAGATTGTGATACCTGGTTGCAACATCATTGTACCGGGCTATGAAAGAAAGATGGCTGACGATGCTCTATTGTATGCTATTATCGGTGCAACTATCGGACATGAAATTACTCACGGCTTTGATGATCAGGGTTGTAACTACGATTCAAACGGAAATCTGACAAACTGGTGGACAAAAGAAGATAAAGCTAAGTTTGACGTAAAGACGAAGATGATTGTGAAACAGTTCAACGATTATGTAGCAGTAGACAGCTTGCACATCAATGGTGAATTGACTCAAGGAGAGAATATTGCAGACTTGGGAGGAACAATCATGGCATATGAAGCATTCAAGAGAACGAAGCAATACAAGGATAATCAAATAATTGCCGGACTGAATCCAAGCAAACGTTACTTCCTTGCCTATGCTTTGGAATGGATGCAGAATATGCGTCCTGAAGCAATGGCTACTCAGGTAAAAAGCAACGAACATGCTCCTGCAAAATGGAGAGTGCTTGGTCCTCTTTCAAATATGCCTGAATTCTATTCAACCTTTGGAGTAAAGCAAGGTGATGAAATGTGGCGTCCTGAAAATGAAAGAGTAAAGATCTGGTAAACGATTAGGATACAAGATAAGAATAGATATAAAAAAAGAGTTCCGACAGGTATGAATAGCTAATAAAGCATTCTCCTGTCGGAACTTTTTTTATAACTCAGGCACGGGTATCAACTCTGTAGATACATAAAAGGTATCGGCACGATTGTTGCACGGACGACACAAGGGTGTAATATAATGAGTAGTGTCTGAACTGCCAACCATCACAACATGCCCTCCGACAATGCCTTTTGTGGTTGAACAATCTGTTGCACCGCAAGTAGATGCTTTCTTGCCTGTCTTCTTCTCCCAATAATCTAACCAAGAATCGTATTCGGATGGAGGATTATGAAAGCGATCAGGGCCGGTCATATTTTTTACTTTCGCCATATAGCTGAAAATTAAGTTCGTAATTCTATCTTTTTCCTTGTTTATACAGAGATGACCTCTGTACATTCCTAACACGAAAATGAATAAATTTGTTTACATTTGCATATCAAAAGACACAAAATAAATGCTAAAGAAGTAATAATAACATAAACATGGTACGAAAATAACCCGAATATGCTATATCTATTAGAATGAAAGAGAACTAATTTTGTAAATGTAATCAAAGAGATAAAAATACTACAATATTCAAATGTAAATAATATAGGAGACTTTTATTATGGCAGAAAAAAAACTTCATTTCGAAACACTTCAATTACATGTAGGACAGGAAACAGCTGATCCTGTAACAGATTCACGCGCAGTGCCTATTTACCAGACAACTTCGTACGTATTCCACAATTCAGCGCATGCTGCAGCCCGCTTCGGCTTGGCAGATGCAGGTAATATTTATGGTCGCCTCACCAATTCAACACAAGGCGTGTTTGA
This sequence comes from Bacteroidales bacterium UBA1794, assembly GCA_002315435.1. Lineage (GTDB taxonomy): Bacteria > Bacteroidota > Bacteroidia > Bacteroidales > Bacteroidaceae > DCFW01. The sequence goes on along the minus strand of DCFW01000034.1, from coordinate 42,656 downwards.
AGACCGTGTTGCTGCTCTTGAAGGTGGTGTTGCCGGACTAGCTGTTGCCAGTGGTGCAGCTGCTGTGACATATGCTATTGAAAATATTACAAAACAAGGAGATCATGTGGTATCAGCCAAAACAATTTATGGCGGTACATACAATTTGCTTGCACACACTCTGAAAGCATATGGTGTGACAACCACATTTGTTGACCCGGAGAAATTGGATAACTTCGAGAAAGCCATTCAGGATAATACTAAATTGATCTTTATTGAATCGTTGGGTAATCCGAATTCTAACATTATTGACATAGATGCCGTGGCTGCAATAGCGCACAAACATAAAATTCCATTAATCATTGACAACACTTTCGGTACACCTTATCTTATCCGTCCCATCGAACATGGAGCTGATGTTGTGGTTCATTCAGCTACAAAGTTCTTGGGCGGTCACGGCACAACACTGGGTGGTGTAATTGTTGATTCGGGCAAGTTTGACTGGAAAGGCAGTGGCAAGTTCCCTCAACTCACCGAACCGGATGCCAGTTACCATGGCATTCGCTTTGCCGATGCTGTAGGTCCTGCTGCATACGTGACACGTATCCGTGCCATTCTATTACGTGATACAGGTGCTACATTAAGTCCGTTCAACGCATTCTTATTACTGCAAGGTGTAGAAACATTGTCATTGCGTGTGGAGCGCCATGTAGAGAACACATTGAAAGTCGTAAAGTATTTGTCAAAGAATTCGAAAGTTGAGCGTGTGAATCATCCTTCATTGCATTCACATCCCGATCATAAACTATACGAAAAGTATTTCCCTAACGGAGCGGCTTCTATTTTCACCTTTGAAATTAAGGGTGGAGCAAAAGAGGCTCAGGCATGGATTGATCATCTGAAGATATTCTCATTACTAGCCAACGTGGCTGATGTGAAGTCATTGGTGATTCACCCAGCCAGCACCACACACTCACAATTAAGTCCGGAAGAGTTACTTGATCAAGGTATCAAACCAAACACGATCCGCTTATCTATTGGTACAGAACATATCGATGACATTATTGATGATTTGGAGCAAGCTTTTGAAGCAGTCTAACCATACATACACAGTTCAACTATCATGACAAAAAGGCCGAAGTTATATTTTTAACTTCGGCTTTTTTATTTGCGTTATTCTTTCCTATCAAATCTGCTCATTCCAGAGCTTGCTTCAGATCAGCTATTAAATCATGAATATCTTCGATTCCTACAGATACGCGAATCAAGGTATCTGTGATACCAATTTTATCTCGCACTTCTTTAGCAACAGAAGAGTGTGTCATCAGTGATGGCAATTCAATAAGTGACTCCACGCCACCTAAACTTTCAGCCAAAGCAAACACATTCAATTTCTTTAAAAATGCTTTTGCATCTTCTAGCGTTCCCTTCAATTCAAAAGACAATACCCCACCAAATCCTGTAGCTTGTACTTTAGCTAGTGCATGTTGGGGATGACTCTCCAAACCGGGATAAATAACTTTTTTTACTTTGGGATGGTTCTCTAAATAGTGAGCCACCTCCAACGCATTTTTCTGATGTTGCTCCAATCTGACAGCAAGCGTCTTTATTCCTCTCAAGGTTAAATACGAATCAAATGGAGGAAGCACCGCACCCACAGCATTTTGATTGTATTGAATCTTCTCATAATACACAGGATCATTCACTAATACAGCTCCGCCAAGCACATCACTATGACCACCGATATATTTGGTAGAGCTGTGTACCACAATATCGGCTCCCAAATTCAACGGCTTTTGGAAATAGGGAGAAAGAAAAGTATTATCAACTACCAGAATCAAGTGATGCTTGTGGCTTATTTCTGCGATAGCTTTGATATCAGATATTTTCAGCAACGGATTAGAAGGTGTTTCGATCCATACCAATTTGGTAGCAGGCGTGATCGCTTTTTCTACTTCTGTAGGATCAGTAGCATCTACATAGCTTACTCCGTATTCTAATTTTTTAAATACATTATTGAATAAACGCTTTGTTCCACCATACAAATCTTCAAAGGCCACAATATGGTCTCCAGATTTTAGTAATGACAACAGCACGGTCGACTCAGCAGCCAATCCCGAAGTAAAAGCTAATCCATAAGCCGCATTTTCCAAGGATGCAAGTTTGGTTTCCAATGCTTTGCGAGTAGGATTCAACGAACGTGTATATTCATATCCTCCCGTCGGATCTGTGACATCTTTCCGTGCAAAGGTTGTGGATAAATGTATCGGAACCACTACATCACCGCTCGCACCTTCTCTATAATCAGGCTCTTCACCTGCATGAATGGCTTTTGTTGCAAAGCCATAATTCTTATTTGTACTCATAACTCTATTTTTTATTAATTTATTTGCATTAAACTTACCTTGAATCCATTGTATATATTTCGCCAATTTGTCCATTTCGACAGATAATGATAATTCGTCACTTTCTTAAAGCCGTAATTCCATTTTTCTATTTCAGACAAATAACTGTTCCCCCATTTAAAGGGTGCCAATTGCAGATTAATACTCTTATGCTTTTTCAACTTGACAAACGATTGAGGTATTGTATCAAATACAATCCAACTGTTCTTGAACACAGCCCCAATCGCACTAAAAATCGATTGAACCTGCTTCTTATCCAAGTACATCAATACCCCTTCAACAATAATCAGTATATCCTTTCTCTCGCGGATTTCATCTATCCACGAAAAATCTAAAAAGCTTTTAGTAATACGAACATCATCATTGAAAAAGATTTTCCGCAACTCCATCGGCCTCTCTAAATCAAGCTGGTACCATTTAGCGTGTTTAAAACGAAGATGACGGGTATCAAGTCCGGCTCCAAGATTAATAATAACCGGATTCTCCGTATTGCGTATGTATTCATCCACAATACTATCCAAAATTTTTGTTCTTATAGCAATCAGGTTTTGTGTATAGGTATCAGTAGACATTTTCTCAAAATCATATTCGATATGACTGATTATTTCTACAGCGGCATAATCTCTTACCACTCCCTTTTCAAGAGTTTCTTTGGCTTTAAAGAATAACGGAACGAGAAGCGTCTCCGAAACATTTTCCAGTCCGGTTCTGTAAATCTTATCACTTTCTATCATAAGCTCTTATTTGCTCTTGTATAAGAAATTAATCACATCAAACCGAGTAATCAAGCCTTCAAAATTGCCACTCGGATCCTCCACAATGGCGGTCAATCCGGCATCAAGAATCTTAATCAGTTCACTTCTATCAGCTGTATAAGGGATTGTTTTTATGTTGGTAGTCATAAACTCTTTTACGGGAGTATCCATACTATATCCCTTGCCATGCAGAGCAAAAAACAGATCAGACTCATCGATAATACCTACCACTTTGTTTCCCTCCAATACCGGAAGTTGTGATATGTCATAAAGTTTCATCTGAGCATATACAGCTTTGAGTTTATCGGTGGGAGCAGCAAAAATAATGGCATGATCCTTAAAACGGCGTGTGATTATATCACGCAAATCACCTTTTAACTCGTAGCCGGTGAGCCCCTGATCCAACAACCAATAATCATTATACATTTTAGAAAGATATTTGTTGCCGCTATCGCAAGCAAGGGTCACTACCCTTTTGGGCTCAGTTTGTTCACGGCAATAACGTATGGCAGCACTCAACAGAGTACCTGTGGACGAACCTGCCAAAATACCTTCGTTCTTCAACAAAGCACGCACGGCATCAAAGCTCTCCTTATCGCTCACCGTATAGGCTTTGTGTGTAAGCGAAAAATCGGCAATAATCGGCACAAAGTCCTCTCCGATTCCTTCAACGAGCCAAGATCCGGCATCTGTTCTCAAAACTCCTTTATTAATGTAATCAGCCAAAATAGATCCTTTAGGATCTGCCAACACAAAATTAGTCTGAGGAGATACCTTTTTAAAGAAATGAGTCAGACCTGTAAGGGTTCCCGATGAACCTACACCCACAACTACCGCATCCACTTCATGATTGAGTTGTTCCCATATTTCAGGGCCGGTAGATGTTTCATGTGCCAACGGATTAGCGGGATTTTCAAATTGATTGATGTAAAATGCTCCACGTTCCTTAGCAACACGGATGGCATAATCCTGATAATATTCGGGATGTCCTTTTCCCACATCTGATCGGGTAAGTAGAATTTCAACTCCCAACGCACGCAAATGATTTATTTTCTCCTGGCTCATCTTATCTGGAATGACCAGAATAAGATTATATCCTTTGAGCCTTGCAGTCAAGGCTAAACCAATACCGGTATTCCCGGCTGTAGCTTCGATAATAGTGTCTCCTGGTTTTATCTTACCTAACCTTTCGGCTTCATTAATCATCGAAAGTCCTACACGGTCTTTGATAGAGCCACCTGGATTTTGATTTTCCAATTTTATGAACAAGCGACATACTCCCGTATCGATGTGTGTCAATTCAACCATAGGTGTATTACCTATAGTTTCAAGAATACTTTTTGCAACCATTGTTTAAGGTTTTAAAGATTAGTATATTGAAATTGTAAGGGATTTTTCTTGTAGAGGGAAAAACAGATGTAGTATCTGTACTTGTGGATGTTTAAGAAGTACATCCAGGAAGAATATAGAAAGATACTGTCATCAAGATCTGTTTTTTCAACAGCAGTGACAGGCGTGTTTTACAGAAGAATTGTATAGACTTTCAGGAGTAGAAATAGTTTTGAAATCAGGAGTTCCAATGACCTCATGTAGATGACCGGACTCCTTCTTTGGTACATACAATCTCCGCATTCGAAAGACGAATGTTTCCGAGTGTACCATGAACGGTTTATTAAAAGTTGACATCATAATAATTTATTTTTAAATATTTACAAATATAGTATTGAATTAAAACAGATCCTATACCATTTTCATGGTATTTTTATAACAAATCAACGGTATAATTTAAATGATTTTTATCCTGCCACTTTGCTCATTTCTAAGCAAAGTAGTGAATATGTAGTTCAAAGAGAAATTTACCTGAAAGCTCTTGAGCTTATGTTGATAGAGATAGCGAGAGGCTTTCATCCCGATCTTTGTTACAAAAACGACACTGCAATCTTGCAACTGATCAGCCAGATACACAACTTTCTCATCGGAATGTCCTGCACCAATTGAAGACGACTGCATCGGTCGATCTTCCACAAAACTTACTTTTTCTTTACTTACCTCGTAAATAAGAAAGTTCTCTGCATTACCGAAATGTTGGTTTACAGATTCTCCATTACTACTTGCTATGGCAATTCTATAGGACATGATTTACTAATTTAATGTATTGAACTAGTGGCAGGACTGATCACTGGAGTAAGCTCCGGAGCACGATGAATTGCATTGTCCTGCCAGCCTTAATATTTCAGAAGGTAAGGGTTGCCCGGCAAATAAGATATCGACTGCATTGCGAACCGAACTATCTATAGCCTCCACATAAATGCCTTTACTGCTAAGATATTCATATGGAGCATGTCCCATACCTTTGCTTAGTAAAGCATCGCAATCGGGAATCGCATTTGCCAACTCTTCCCATCGATTGCTGCTGTCCTTATCAATAGGCCTTTCTTCAAGCAACTCTACTTTCCCGTTTCGCTTACCGTAGATCAGCAATTTGCTTGCTTCTCCTAAATGTAAATCAACAACCTTTCCGTCAGAACTGGCAACAGCAATATAAGGTTTGTCAATAAATGTAGGTCGTATCTTAGCATATTTCAAAGCATTGAAAGCCTGCTCACTATTTTGTTCTCCCAGCAGCCCAACTGCATCGGCACGACATCGGGCACAGTGCGACATTTGCTTGATATAAACCGAAGCTTTTGCACGTACGGTACGCATAACAGAAGCGCTCGGCTCTTCCAACGTGGCAAAAGGAGTTCCTTCGACGGGAATCAAAGGGATACAATTCTGAATATCAGCACCCAAAGCAGATACATAGCGAGCGATATCCTCTACATGATGCTCATTAACACGAGGAATGACCACCGTATTTATTTTTACTATAATCCCATATTGCTTCAGAAGTTTTATAGCTTCAGTCTGCCTTTCCAAAAGAATGTTTGCACCCTCTATTCCAAAGTAAGTCTTTTGATTATAATAAAACCATTCATATATTTCTGCTCCTATTTGGGGATCAACTGCATTGACTGTGATCGTCACATGAGAAACGTTAAGTTCCGCTAGACGAGGGATATAATCAGCAAGATATAAACCATTGGATGAAAGACATAATAACTTATCGGGATAGTGCGAATGAATACGTTCGAGCGTTTCCATCGTTTCTTTTACATTGGCAAAAGGATCGCCTGGTCCGGCGATACCCACCACTGCAATATTAGGTACTTGCCCTAATATATGATCCAAATACTTTTCGGCTTGCTGCGGCGAAAGCACAGTGGTGGATACGCCAGGACGGTTCTCGTTGGCACAATCATACTTCCGGTTGCAAAAGTTACATTGCACATTACATCTGGCAGCTACCGGCAAATGAATTCGCCCGGTTTTATGCCTCACATCCGGATTGAAACAAGGATGATTATTTATATTCATATTTTCTTTTTTTCTTGGAAGAAAGTTCTTTTACTACGCACTTGTACTAATAGCCGTGGTATAAATCTTTTCGAGTAGTGACAAAGCTCCTCTATAGCCTATATTCGAACGATTGACAACTACTTCATACGAAGCAGGAAAACCGATCTCCAAAATACCGGCATTGATTTCCTTAGCAATATCTCTGTCCCATGTAGTGGCAAATAGCAATGGAGGCTTGTATCCAAAGTCGGTTTTCAGCAATTCCTGACCAATGGTATATCCATCTTCTATGAAATCAACCGTAGTAGAAACATCATCAGCGATATGAGTATACTGCTCCCTAATGAAGTCCTGATACTCTTCCGGTGTATTTTCCGTAATAATCTGCCTGCCTGGAATTAATCCCAACTGATTGACCAAAAACTTAGTTAATGCCAAATTGTAGGCACTGTCACTGACCACACCGAATTTTGCAGGAAGTCCCCACCAATACTCGGAATAGAAATCGGAAAAGTTTTCGAGATAGTAATAATAATAATCTTCCTCCTTCTTAATAAAGCTTTCAACTACTTCCGAATCAACCTTGGCATATTCACCTACCTTCCTCAGAAAATCAGAAGTTTCCTGAGCTCCAATGGGGATAACAGGAATATGCAAGTAAGGTTGATTGTACTTTTTCTCCAGATGTTTTGCCAGTTCAAGCCCTACCCAAGGAGAAAGCACCAAGTTAAACTCAGCTTTTGGAATATCTTTCCACTCTTCCACTCCATTCGACTCATGACCGAACAAAATATTTACTTTCAATCCGATACCCTCCAAGATGCGTTTGATCTCTTCCAGATCGCCTCGCCAAAAAGTATCAATAAAAGGTACCAATGACCACACATTCACCGACTTCTCTTCTTTCGGACCGTCATAGTCTCCCACAAATTGATCAATAATAGCTTTAGTTACCAATTCATGTCCGGTATAATTATTACCTTTAAAACCTCCGGTCTCAGCATATACGATAGGTACACCTTTTTGCTGGAATTTAGATACAACCGATCCTACATCATCACCAACCAAATCGGCAATACAACCGGTCAGCACTACATACAAATCCGCATCCATCACTTTAAGTGTAGCACTGATCAATTCACTTAATCGCTCTGCACCTCCAAAAACCACTTCCTTTTCACTGGCATTAACACTGGGTGACACCGAGCCGCCACCATAGCCACTTCCTTGAAAGCCATTATAAAATGCTGTTGCTGTAAATTGCTTGTCGGCACATCCCGGACCACAATGGGTAATGGGAATCACTCTGGGAATAGCTGCTGCCGTATATAATGATCCCAATGAACAGCCATAACGGGGTTGATTGATTGAATTTGTTTTTTCTATAGTTTCTGACATAATCGTTTTTTTTTAATCTTGGTAAATTAGTTCCGGGTTCTTAGATAATATGTATGGATCATTCTGCTCCAACCACCATTTGCTGTAGGGCAATTTCACGTGAGCCGCCAAGTTCTTGTGGAATTTAGTGTGTGCTATCACATCCAAAATGATTTCACCTACATGGAGCATTCCATCGTACCCCACTGCTAAATGTTCATCACCCAGAGGCACAGCCGGTATTCCCATACGAGAAGCCAAAGGAGCTAATCCATTGTGGCGAATAATGATAAAATCGGGTTTAATGTTTTTCAACAAAATATAGAATTGAAATTGTTGACGGTTGCTGACATTGAACGATTGTACATCACCATATTGATGAACCAATTGAGCCAATGAATCCTGACGAGGATCTCCACTATCGTAAACGGGGTCATGATGAAAGACCAACGAACCATCACTTTCAATGCCCAATTCACGCAGCACCGAGATCAATCCATGCGAATAAGCTGATCCGGTAGCTGAAAGTCCCCTCAATCCTTTTAATTTCTTCCTGAGCTCCACTAATTTAGGCTTAACCTCAGCCCGCTTCTTCGTGATATATTTCTCCACTAATTCCTCGCGGTGAGTCACTTTTCCTATCTCACGCAACCAAGCATCCGTACCCTGAAATCCATAAGGCATAGGAGCCTTTACCTGAGGTACTCCGAATTCTTGCTCCAATCCCGTAGCCAGATAAGAAGAAAGTGTATTACAGAACCCGATGGTACATGCAGCCTCCGACATTTGTGCCAAATCATCCACCGTAGCTAGATCAATCACATAATTTACACGCAAGTTAAGTTCAGCAAGCATGGGCGTAAACACATCAGATCCCCACAAATTGATCACATTTACCAAATCTTCTTGTTTTTTAGGATGACGGTTCACTATTTGACGCAAGATGCCATGCTGAGTGCTGTCAAATCCCGTACTCCAGTGCTTGGAACGAAATCCCTCGCAATGCATAGGCACTACAGGTATACCTAACTCTTCCGTAAATTCTGATGCCACACTATCAATGTCATCGCCAATGATCGCTGTAGCACATGAACTCCCTATAAAGATAGCTTTGGGATGATAACGTTCCCAAGCATCATGGATAGACTGCCGTAACTTATCTACTCCCCCGAAAACCATGTCCCTCTCCTGAAGATTAGTACTAATTACTCGAATATTCTCTACCGGCTTATTTCTCATTTTTAGTCCATTACGATAAAGTGAATTGTAGGCTACCTGCCCTGCGGCACAACCAATAGGCGAATGCTGTATAAGCACTGCCTCACGCACATGTCCGGCCTGACATTCTACCATTTGCTCACTACATACCGAACCTTGGGTGAAAGGGCTGCTCAATTCGCAAAGCGTACATCCACCGCATCCTCCTGAATAGGCTGATAGCTCAACCAATTCCGATGCCTTACCCTCCCATGATACAATGGTACCAAGCCTTTGCTCACGGCTTTCTACCACGGGCGTTTTTAAGTTTAATGTCTTTACCATGATTATTCTTGTTCGTTAAATGCTTTCCTTTTCGCCACGTACTTCACCAGCTTCAATGGCCAATAGTTGATCAGCCCATTGAGCAGACCATTCTCTTAATTGATCTGTTTCCAAGGGTGTAGGCACACGTGATTCGGTATGTTTGGCTATTTTACGTGCCAAGTTACGATAGACCTCAGCTTGTTGTGATTTAGGTGCTGCTTCAATGGTAGTGTGTCCTGAAAGCTCGGCTTGGGTAACAGTGATTGAACGAGGCACATACTCCACTACTTGTGTACTTGTTTTCTTTACAAAGTCATCTATAATGGCTTTCTGATAGGAGGTGTTGATAGAGTTTGCAATAATACCACCAAACAATGCTCCGCCTGAATTGGAGTATTTTTCTATACCTTTCATTAGGTTGTTGGAAGCATAGATCGACATAAAATCGGAAGAGGAAACGGTAAATACATGCTCGGCAATACCTTCACGAATAGGAACGGCAAAGCCTCCACAAACTACATCGCCCAATACGTCGAAAATAACAAAATCCAAATCAAGCTCTTCAAAGATATTTTGTTGTTTCAGCAACTCCACTGCTGTGATAATACCGCGTCCTGCACATCCAACACCGGGAGCAGGCCCGCCGGCTTCCACACAATAGACACCTTTAAAGCCTTCAAATATAGCTTCATGCGCATCTACTTTTGACTTTTTACGCAACAAATCCAATACAGTGGGAATGTATTTCCCATTTCGCAAAGTATTGGTTGAATCACTCTTCGGATCACAACCGAATTGCAACACTTTATAACCGGCTTCCACCAAAGCGGCACTAATGTTTGAAGTTGTTGTAGATTTTCCAATGCCACCTTTTCCATAAATGGCAATCTTCTTAATTTGTTTACTCATATTCGTATTATGTATTTTAAAAATAAGATTTCTCTAAATATTAAGGTCAAATGAATTCTCGTTAGGGATTCAAATAAGATCATATATTGTTTACTGATTTTATTCTTTTAAATGGTTCTGCAAATTTATAAATGATTGAATATCTATAATATAGCCTTTTTATGGTATTCTAGTACCCGTAGTTTGGGAGGTATAGATTCACCGGATATTCACTTCGCTGTTATCTGTTTGTAATATGAAATGAGTTTATTTGTAGAACAAAACAAAATAAAAAGATGGAAACTAGGACGTATTACCCAACAATTGTTTTATCTGATATCCACATGGGATCAGGGCATTCACATACTGAAGAAGTGACATTCTTTCTTAAGCATGTTGATTGTGATCGATTGATTTTAAATGGTGATATCATTGATGGCTGGCAACTTCAGAAGCTTGGAAAGAAATGGGAAACAAAACACACCGACTTCTTCAAAGTATTGATGAAAATGATGGAGAACAGAGGCACAGAAATCATTTATGTGAGAGGAAATCATGATGATTTCTTAGATAGAGTGGCTCCTTTATGCATATACAACGTATCTATTGTAACGAATTATCAGTTTCAAAGTCATGGAAAAAAGTACTATGTAACCCATGGCGATATCTTTGACACAATAACAACCAATATGCGTTGGTTGGCCAAATTAGGAGATGTGGGCTATACCCTTTTGCTATGGTTGAATAGAATATATAACAAACGACGGGCTAAATTAGGGAAACCATATTACTCGTTATCCCAGAAAGTGAAAAGTAAAGTGAAAAGCGCCGTATCTTATATGTCGGACTTTGAAAAAGAGTTAGTTGCTTTGGCTGAATCCAAGAAAGCAGATGCTATCATCTGTGGACACATCCACCAAGCTGCCGACAAATGGTATGGAGATATCCGATATCTGAATTCGGGTGACTGGGTGGAAAGTCTTACTGCCTTAGTTGAAGACAAGAATGGTGAATGGAAAATCATTACATACGAAGCCTGGCTGAAAGAGCTTGAAAAATATTCATTAAAAAGAAAAGTATTATATCCGGAAGCTGTATGAGAATACTATTTGTAATACAAGGAGAAGGAAGAGGACATCTTACTCAATCTCTTTCATTAAAGCAAATGCTGGAGAATGAAGGACATGAAGTGGTAGGTGTGCTTGTTGGGAAAAGCCCTTCACGAAGCCTTCCCTCTTTTTTCTATGAAAAGATGGGTGAAAAGATTTATCCTTTCGAAAGCCCCAACTTCCTTCCTTCTGCCAAAAACAAACAGCCGAAGATTATTAAAAGTATTTTATATAATCTATACCGCACACACAAATATTTGCGGAGCATCCTCTATATAAACCGGATGATCAAAGAGACTGAAGCTGATGTTGTGGTCAATTTCTATGAACTTCTCACAGGATTGACTTACTTGCTTTTCAGTCCGAAAGCTATCATGGTTTGCATTGCACACCAATATCTGTTCCTGCATCCTGACTTTTCCTTTCCTAAACTAAATCGTGTATCTTTGTTGTCTCTTAAGTTCTTTACGAAAGTAACGGCCATTGGTGCCCGAAAGAAACTAGCTCTTTCGTTTCGGAAGATGAGAGATATTCCATCTAAAGGGTTGGTTGTGGTTCCCCCACTTTTAAGAAAAGAGGTTCTTGCCTTGACCCCGAAGAAAGGGAACTATTTACTTGGCTATTTGCTGAACAGCGGATTCAGCGAAGAGGTCACAAACTGGCATCAATCACACACCACCGTTCCATTGCATTTCTTTTGGGATAAAAAGAATGCTCCTGAAGTGTTGCCTGTTGACGATACTCTATCGTTTCATCAATTGAATGACTCTACTTTTATCAAGTACATGGCCGGATCAAAAGCCTATGCCACTACTGCCGGATTTGAATCTGTATGCGAAGCCTTGTACTTAGGCAAACCGGTACTGATGATACCAACTCATATAGAACAAGCTTGCAATGCATTTGATGCTGAGGGGGCCGGTGCGGGACAGTCCAGCTCATGCTTTGACCTTGACAAGCTGCTAGTTCTATCTAAAGGATATAAACCTAACCTCGTTTTTAAACATTGGGTGAGACAAGCACCGTGGCTTATTTTAACAGAATTCAAGTACGGTTCACTCTTTGAACCACCCCGCCCAACTATATTGAAGCGTGTAGCTGCACGTTTCATTTACCGACTAGTGCGTTACAAGAATTCTTGATGCTGTTCCGTAAAGAGAACGACTCTCAATGGCATATCAAAACATGCCTCTATCTGTATCTCTGTTCTGAAGATTACGGCTGGCATTGAGCTTCTTTCCTTTGCTAAAGCTCCAACTGAGACCAACCGAGAACATAGACTTATTATCGTCAATGTGGTGGCGATTATCATACGTCATCACCTTGTTTGGAAGAGTCTGCACATGATACTTGGATTTGGTGAAGGGCCAATAGCATTCACTAAACAGACGTAGACTCTTATGCTGCCAGTAGACTTGCGCATAGGCTTCATTCTCATCGGCACTCAAATATGCTCCATTAATTTTGTTTGAAACAATGTTCCACTGACACACACCGCCCCACTCTCCTTTTTGTAAATCAATCTCGAAATCCATAGGATGATACCAATGAGAATAAGTACCGATGAGATCGCTGGTCAATTTCTGACGTAATATGTAGGCATTCCATTTCAGTACAATCAAGTTCGTCTTGAACGGACGTAACGAAACATTAGTATATGCACCTGTTTGCAAAAATTGGCGGGCATTCTCATTGGTTGAGACTATATAAGGCTGACCTTCAATGGAGTCTTGCAAATAATAAGTGTTGATGGGATGAAAATCATAAGACATGAGTCCTCCCACTTGCATATCAAGATAGGCATTATTGAGATTATAATAGAACGAAGTGGTATAGTTGTGACCGCTTTGCAGATAAGGGTTCCCACGGCGCACAATATTTTCGGTAATCAATTCTATATTGTTGCTAAGTTGCGAAATTGTAGGCTCTATAGGTGATGATTGCAACACCAGGCGCACTTCCTGATGATTATCTATTTTATATCCGAGAATTCCTTTTGGAGTAAACTGATAACTGGTGTGATGAGCATCACTATTCTTAGTATAAACGATAGTTCCACCTAATCCGATACGATACATTAGTTTGTTTTTTGATCCGGCTAACTCGGAATAGATGTATTGATCTCCATTATGTGAACCGTTATCATAGGTCTCTCCATTTGACAAGAAGTTACGGATGGTTGCAGCTGAATGGGCATAAGTGCCTCTGTATCCTAAGCTCAGGCTTTTGGCACCGAAACTCTTCGAGTAAGCCAACTCGGCAATGATCGATTGTTTGTCGTTCCTCTGCATCATGTCGTCTGAGAGTTTCACCTCACCGGTACTATTTTCCGTTTCCTTATTGTTCTTCTTCTCGCTATTGTGATAGAGCGTTCCCACCACATTGACAGAAAGTTCTTGATGGTTGACGAAATTCTTTGAATAATAAAGATCAAGAACAGGGCCGAATGTATTTGTGTTTACATTGCTCTTTCCCAATCGGGTTTCTTGATTGATGCCGGAAGCATTGCTGTCGAGCGCAGAGCCTGTGGGACCTGATACATGTAGGATATTGCCGGTATAATGATTGAAGTAAGTCTGGAAATTGGGCGAGAATGTAGCCTGAAAGGTATACTTATCTTCAATATGTCGCGTAAACTTGAAGTTGATATCATTGGTAGTATATCCGAAATGGCCTTGAGTATCAATCTTGTATTGCCAGTCTTTGTTGCCTAAATTGAATGAATACTGCGCATTTAGTATATAGTGATCATAATCACGATAGTGCAACTCATAATCAAAACTGAATTGGTTGTGACCTGAAACATATTTGAAATAAGCATTGTCATTGCCGAAACCGGTCGTGAATGCATGTCCCAGATCAAAACCACCATTATATCCTGTATCCAGCTTCTTAGTAATCACATTGACTAATGCTCCTACGGTAGCATAACGGGCCGGCGGTATATCATAATATTCGACTTTAAGTACTTTATCAGGGGTAATACTCTTTAGATCATTATCGGTAGCATTGACTCCATTAATAAGAATCTTCACTTCACCGCCACCGAACTTGGTTATTTTATGTGTACTGGGATTAATGGAGAGTGTGCTCAGTGTCGTCAGCAGATCATTGGCATATCTGGCTGCTTTCATTTGCTGCTCACTGAAAGTATACACGGACTTGTCAACATAGTTGGTCTTGCGGTTGGCTTTGACTACTACCTCATTGAGCGCGACCGTATTTTCATTAATCCGTACATCCTTAACCACAACTATAGCTTTATCAAGTGTCAGAAACTCACGAAGTGTCGTATAGCCGACTCCCGAAACAACAAGCTTGTATCGTCCCGTTGCAAGACCGTTGAATACATAATCACCTTGTGTGTCGGTGACAGTGCCTGCTGCAAGTTTGGTAGTGTCACCACCCTGATAGAGAGTCATGTTGACAAAGGGCACGTCCTTTCCCTGACACGATATTTTACCTTTAAGTGTAACCTGAGCATTTAAACTACCAGCTAGAAACAAAGCTATAATTAAGAACAGATGTTTGACCATTTTATTCGTTTTTATAATTGACAATGTTAATGGACAATTGGTATGCCAAGAAGATAATACATTTATAACCATAACATTAGCCATATCTATCTGTGTCCATTATCGAACACATTGTCCGCTTTTGATATATAGATCTCATCGTATGCTTATAATCGACGTATATCATCATTCGCTGCATTTTCACCTTTGTATTTGTTTTTATAGTGATTGAAACGATAAACTATGTTGATCGAGAATGAACGGGGATCGTAGTCTTCTCTATGATAAAAGGATAGATTGTTCATACTTCTCCAATAAGTAGGCACACCTTTATAAAACAAATCATTGACTTGTAAATTTACTTGCAAAGCTTCTTTGCAAAAGGATTTCTGTAACATCAGATTAAACACATTGGTGTACTTGAACACAAATAATTCTCCCGAGCCTCCACGAGATTGGTATTCAACATTGAAAAGAATATCATTCGGCAGATGAAATGCGTTGTTACTGTCAATAATAAATGCAGGATCATTGATTCCATTTGTGTGCTTTGCCGCCTCTATCTTCAATATATTCTTTATGCAAGAAGCACTTAATGAAGGCTCGTAGAATCCGAAACGGTGTTGCAGAGTAATCATTGCTTTCAGCTTCTGTTGCTTATTATAATTGGACCATGAGGAGATATACGCCAAAGAATCCTTCGAACTGGAATATAAATAAGTGCCGATATAATTCTTATTATATGTATACCCTAACATCACATTCAGGAATTTATACCGCAATGAATAATTCACTGAATGAAATGTTTGAGGAGTAAGATTAGGGTTGCCTTCTTGATAGAGGAAGCGATTGACATAAAATGAATAACTGTTCAGTTTACCGAAATCGGGACGAACCACTCCCGAGCGATAACTCAAACTCTGAAAAAGCGAATTGAGATTATAACTCACTTCCATACTCGGAAAGAGATTGCTATAATTTCGACGTATATTATTGTCGGCATCCAACAAATCGGTATAATGTGAATTTACTTTCTCGTATCTGAGGCCGGCTTTGGCAGAGAAACGTTTGAGCGACAATGAATAGGAAAAGAAGCCTGCTACTTTGTTTTCACGTGTTTTGGTGCTGCTCCCCGACATATTGTTGCCTGAATAGGTAAGCATACTTTTCCCATCAACGGATCCCGTCTCTATTCCCAAATTATAACTGTTGTTGTCATTAATGACATGGTTATACTTTGTACTGACTGCATACAAATTATACAAAGCATGATTGATACTCTCCGTAAATTCATCTCCATATTTTTCAGATGTTTCGTTGGTTCCTTCAATTCTACCGGATGTCTTGTGTACATAATCAGCATAGACAGATAGATCGGAACGCTTATCAAACACTTCTTTAAAATAACCATTATAGTGATGGTTATGAGCATGATTAGGTACGTTAGATATGGAAACCAAATTGGTATATAATTGATTACCTGCTGTAATGACTGTTGTGGTGTACGGTATATCGAATGCACTCATGAAGTTACCGTCATATTTAAAGCCGAAACTATATTTGTCATTCAGCTTATAATCGACACCCAAGGAATAGGTATAATTTTTCTCGTAACTCTGCAATGACACCATTCTTGTATCTTGTCTCCACATAGTATCTGCCGTTGCGATATCCGTAACGATATAGTTAATATCTCTTTCTCGATCATCCCCATATCCGAAAGTACCGAAAAGATTGAGACCTTCATGTTGATAGTTCAAATTAAGACTTTCATCATGGCTGTTTCTATGATTCCGCGAATAGTTTTGATTCCATTGTGCCGACCATCCGTTTGTTTTTTGTTTCAAATAGATATTGATCACAGCTCCCACTGATGCATCATATTCGGCTCCGGGATTAGTATTGACTTCTACACGATCAATGTTTTTAACGGCAAGTTGCTCCACGTTAGCAACAATGGCACTTCCTTTAGCCTGATACGGAGTGCGGTAGGCTTTGATCACAACCCCATGTAAGGAGCGAACTTCAGCATTCAACACAATGTTGTCAAGAACCAACTGATGATTGAGAGGAATGTATTTCTCTGTGAAGCCCACACAAGTTACTTTCAGAAACATTTTCTCCTGCATGATGTCTTCGGGAACAAGAATGGAGATGTTTCCATTATCGTCACTAACTCCTCCTTTTACAAATGATGAATCGCTCTTAAGAAGTGCTACGTTAGCATAAGATACAGGAGCGTAACTGGTATCAATAATTTTTCCCGTTAGTTTGTTTTGCGCATGCAAATAGCTTGAATCCATAAAAATGATTGCAAGAATCAGTATAAAAAAATGTCTAGTCATACTTTTGTTAAATTATAGTTACATGTCTTAGACGCAATGAAAAGGCATTTTAGGTCAGCCATTAACTTATTTTTAACTATCAGACAACAAAATGAGAAGTATGAATAACAGGAGATACATGGCAAATAACCAGCAATAATATTCATGGAGAAGAGGAACTTTATCCGCTAACAATATGCCTTCCATTAATGGTCCTTTGAATAGAGTATCTATAGTACGCAATTTCCCTATTTATACTGGGGATTTTGCAAACTCCTATCATGCATTCTTTGTGTTCCTCGCGGACATTTTCATTTTCTACGGCCGTAAAAAAGCATTTCTACAGTTGTGGCACGACAGTTTTACAGTTGTAGAAAAGCATTTCCACGGTTGTAGAAATAAGTTTTGTTGCTGGACAGATGATAAAATGTACGTTAGTAGTCGAAAGATTGGACGTTTGGAGAATCTATTATGCAAGCCCAAAACAGGCGGTTGCTGTTAATGGAACAGGTAAAAGTATCGTTACTCCTTAAAAGCACAAAGTATGTAAAGAAAGAGAACACTAAGAACAAAAGAAAGGAAGCAATCGATAAATTGCCTCCTTTCAACATAAATAGTCCTTGCCTTTTATTTAAATGCATCCAATGCTTCGGTAGGTTTACCGGAATCATCGAAGGCTCCTAGTGAATATCCATTCCAACTGCCGTAAGCTTCCGGCTCCCAATAGAATATTCCCAAACAATTATTGCTGGAAATAGCTTTTGACTTAGTGATCAGGTCGCTAAGGAAACTTTTAGATGTAGTGGCATCATCCCATGGCATTCCCACTTCACACAGCATAACAGGAGTACTGTAACGACTGATCATATCCTTCATATTAGCAATACAATTGTCCACTTTTGTGCTCCATGTCATTGTCGTATCAGCTGAAGGATATAGCGACATGCCAATCACATCCCATTTACCTCCATTGGATTTCAATCCATCGAACATCCAACGATATAGTGAATTATTATCGCCATTGGGCAAGTGGATAACCACCTTTGCATTGGGGAATATACTCTTTACTGCACTATATCCGGCATTATTCAAAGCTGCATAGTTTGCCATACTTGTTGAGGCCTTACCTGTTGGCCACAACATTCCATTACTTGTTTCATTCCCCACTTGTACCCACTCCGGAGTAATCCCTTTTGCTTTAAGGGCTGTGAGCACGTCTGTTGTGTGATCACTCACTGCTTGTTCCAGCTCTGTCAATGAATAGTTGCTCCAAGCTGCAGGCACTGTTTGTTGTGAAGGATCTGCCCAAGTGTCACTATAATGGAAGTCGATCAGAATGCGCATGCCCAACTTATAGGCACGCCACGCTTTAACCAATACATCGCTCTTGTTGCACCATCCCGTGGTAGGATTGACCCACACACGCAAACGAATGGAGTTTATTCCCAAAGATTTCAATAGTTCAATACAATCCATCTGTTTGCCTGATGCGTTATAGAACGTCTTTCCATTATACTCCATTTCGGTGAGCCAGCTCACGTCGGCTCCTTTAGCATAAGCTGTCGTATCAACCGTCGTTGTATCAGTCGTTGATTTGGGATCATCATTTTTATCGGAACAAGACACCATGGTGAATGCAATCATTCCGAGCAGAAATGCTCCTGCCTTGAAAATATTCTTTATCATCTCTTTATTGCTTTGTTAATGTGTACGTAAAGTTACTTAAATCAAGCGTAATCAAATAGGTTCCCGTTGATGACGGAACAATGTTGCTACCGGTATTGTATCCCAGAGTTCCATCGCCTGTAGATTCCAACTTATTATTCCAACTGTCACTACCATTAATCAAAAAGTATAGACCATAAGTGATGGCATTGACATTGCAAGTTGCCGTCCATTTACCGGTGCTGGAATTGTAAGTGAATGCATCACTGGTGGCAGACCAACTGTTAAAGTCGCCTGTAGCAGTAATCGTATTAACAGCCGTCTTACTCCATGTGCTACTAGTCAAATCAACATTTACAAGGAAATAACCTGCCGTATCAAACCAGATATTGTTTGAAGAACTTGCCTCAAGTTGTGACACAGATGCACCAGAACCATAAACGGTACCGTCTTCAGCCTTAAAGCGGAAGTTATCCCATATAGCGGCATTGTAAAATCCGTTATAAACACCATTTTTGGTAGGCGATTGTAAGGTAGTAAAAACTGTATTATAGTCATCCTTGGATACCATATAAAGTTTATCACCGTAAGTTGGAGTATTGCCGGTATCGGAAACTACCGTATATGTCCAACCGGTAGTATTCGTGCTTAAATTAATGGTTATTGTATACGTACCTGCTTTAGCTACAGTAATATTTCCGGCAGAAGAACCAAGCGTTAATGTATTGTTGCTACCTGGAACAAACGCAATAGTACTGCTGACGGCTTTAGAGTCATCTGTGCTTGTGGTTGAATTGTATTGTGCCTCAGTACCTGATACCTGTATATTCGCATTATCGGCCGTGGTCGTGAATGTACTTGTCCATGTATTCTTTGTCATTGAATAAGTCATAGCAGCCGTAGCACCACCACTAATACTCAGTGACTTCAAGAACGCTGCAGTCCATAATTTGGTGGAGGTATTCATTGTGACGTAGTAGCATCCTGAGTTGCCGGGGAACCAGCAATTCCACATAGTGGATTCCTTACTTAAATAGAACGCATAGCCATCTGTACCGTAATTGCCCCATGTCGTACCGTTGTTCTCTTGGAAATAACAATTCGACCATGCCGTCGCACTCATGAATCCCGAATATTCACCGTTCATACTTGGTGAATAAAGAACAGCCAGTGTGTCGGCCTTTTTGGAATCAAGTACTTGCAAAGTATTCATCTTTATCTCATACGGAGTCACGTTTACCGTAGCCGTCTCACTGTATTTAGCGTCTATATTACTTCCAATAGAAGCCTTTACACGGAAATACAAAGGTGCGGATGCATCTGCTTTCAATCCTAAATCCTTAGCTATAGAATTAAGATCTGCACCCATATAAGCCTGACTATTGTTGGTTTCGGATGTCTCTTTATAAGTGGCAAAATCCGAAGATGCTGATACTTGCAATGTGGTTGTGAGCTGAGAAGAAGATGTACCCATCTTGTCATTATTAAGAGATAGTACACAATTTTTCCATGCTAACGAAAGAACGACCTGGGCATCTTTGCTCTTTGAAAGTACCACATTATCATCGCTGGCTACTAAATCCGAATTATTAAATCCGGATAGAGTGACCACATCACTATCGCTATTGCAGGAAGCGAATAACGATGTAAGGGTGATAAAGAATATAAATAATTTTATTGTTTTCATTTTCCGGACATTTTTAATAGTCTTTGTTACTTAAGTTAGGATTAGCCACTATGTCAGTAGCCGGTATAGGATAAATATTGTATTTATTAGCCACAGCTTTGCCAGCTAATACTCCACCTTTCCATTCCCATAAATAAGATGCAGTGGTGAACTTCCCGAAACGGATAAGATCAGTACGTCGTGTAGCTTCCCAATAAAGCTCACGGGCACGCTCATCAAGGAAGAAATCGGTGTTAATATCGTTTTCTTTCAAATCGCCGCTGGTATTGCCATAAGCACGCTCGCGCAACCAATTGATGTATTGCAATGCTTGCACCTTAGTAGCACCTGTGCCACCACGCCAAACAGATTCGCCTAACATTAAATAAACATCGCCCAAACGGAACAGAGGAAAATCGGTATTCACTCCTCCGGTAGCTGTGCTGGATGCCGCTTCGCCTGCATCAGTAAGATTGGTCCACTTGGATACAAAATAACCATTAGTCTGATCATCCATCGTGGTGATGTTTTTCGTTTGTCCTTCAGTGAAGAAGAGTCCACGTCCGTCATTTGCATCAAACAAATCAGGTATATCGCCACGAATACGGAACATTCCCCACCCTGTGGTCACACCGTAATCAGCGGCTTTTTGATAAGTGGAAGTGTTACTTACTTCACCACAGATAATGTATGTAGTTGAGCCCCATGACACTGTGTGAGTAGCATCAACACATAACGGGAAAATAATTTCATCCGTGCGTTTATCATTATCAGCATTGAATAGTTTCTTGTAACTTAGGTCAAGACTATAACCGTCAGCAATCACTTTGTTGCAATAGGTAATGCAATCCGTGTAATGTGCCGTATCTGTATAAACTTCAGCATTCAAATAAAGCTTGGCAAGAAGTGACCATGCAGCAGCACGTGGTGCATGACCATATTCAACATCTGTGCGACCTGGCAAAACAGTGTCTATTGATTTCAGTTCTGACTCGATGTAACTAAACAATTTAGTAGACGAATAAGAAGGTGGAGTGTAAGCTCCTACAGGATCATTCTCTGTAACAAACGGACCTTGGTGAAAAAGATCCAATGCATGATAATAAGCTAATGCACGTAAGAAGCGAGCCTCAGCACGATAGGTCTTTATTGTAGTTTGATCGGATTCAGAGAAAGTACTGATTTTCGTATCAGATGCATTCCGAATAAACTCGTTGCACAATGCAATGGTATAATAGATACGATAGTACATATCCGAAACCCAAGGATCGTTGGCATCCCATGACAGATAGGTAAGATCTTTTACTTTATCTCCTTCAAGCCAGGTTGAAGCCAATTCATCGGTGCCACATTCTTGTAAATTAAAATAACAACGCATGTAATCTTGACCACTATTGCTCGTTAAATCCACATTGCCACCACCTTTTTCTTGACCGGTTATAACAAATGATGCGTATAATTTGGCCAGCACAGATTCATAGTTGGATACGGAATCATACACATCTCCTGATGTGGTCTCAGCATGCGGAGATTGATTGAGATCATCTGTGCAGGATGCAAATGTTACCAATCCGAAGCACAATGCTATAATATATATAATATTCTTTTTCATGTTCTTCATCTTTAATATTAAAACTCAAGTCCGATACTCAATGAATAAATACGCGGACGCGGATAGAATGATGAATCCATACCATTTGGGACTTCCGGATCAACACCCGTATACTTTGTCCAGGTAAAGACATTCTGCATCATAACACCTACATTGGCCGAGACCAAACGATTGATTTTACCAAAGTTATAATTGAGTGACAGGTTGTCCATTTTCAAGAATGATGCATTCTCAACATAATAATCTGAAAGATATTGACGACTGTTGAATCCTGTTTTCAAATAACTGCGGTTTAGATTGTTGAGCTGATAGGAATTGTAACTTACCGTACTCCATGCTCCTGTATCCATTGCCGTACCATTGTATGCATAATTGCCGATATTGGCACGAAGACTGGTGCTCACCGTCAGTTTTTTGTATCTGAACGAGGTGCTGAATCCTAAGATATAATCAGGAGCCGGCGAATGGTCGCGATACAAATCACTGGAATTGATGGATCCGTCATTATTTAGATCGGCATAAGCACCTTCTATAGGCTTCCCGTCAGTATTGTAGAGTTGATGATATACATAAAACATATAAGGAGAATATCCTTCACTCAGTACTTGAAAAGAATAACTGTCTATAGTGGGGCCTACTGCCAAATTCGTTGTAGCAGAGCTGTGTGTCAATGACAAGTTTGTTACTTTCATCTTTTGCCAAGTAGCATTCATACTGACATTCCATGTAAAGTCACGGTTATCAATAGGAACCAGATTCAACGAAGCTTCAATACCGTGGCTGTTTACATTTCCCACATTGGTAAGAACCGTCTTGTTGAAATTAGTTCCGGCCGGAGTGTTCACAGTAGCCAACAAGTCTTTTGTTTTACGTGTATAGTAATCAACACTACCTGAGATTCTATCCTTTAAGAATCCGAAATCAAGTCCAAAGTTATATGCAGAGGTTGTTTCCCACTTTAGATTTGAAACATAAGCAGATGGACGGTAAGTCATAAAATAGTTGTTTCCGAATTGATATTCAGCACCTGATTGACTAATCGTGTAAACAGGAATATAGTTATAGTTGCCTATACCATCCTGTTGTCCCGTGATTCCATAACTGGCGCGCAGTTTAAGATTACTCAAAGCCTTCGCCCACTTCATCCATGATTCATCGTTTACACGCCAAGCGAACGCTACGGAAGGGAAAGCTCCCCAGCGATTGTTCTTTGAAAAACGAGATGTACCATCGTAACGCATAGTTGCTGTAAGCATATATCGAGAATCAAACGTATAGTTAAGACGTCCATAATAGGAAATCAATGCATGGCGCTCATCAGTGGCTGCTGTTGTACTTTCCGTTACACCCGAAGCGTTAAGTTCATCATACTTTGGAGTTGTGCTTTTCCAAAATTGATAATCATATCCCACGGTTGCATCGATATTGCTCTTGAGTGAGCCTAAGTACTTTGTGTAATTGAAATAGGTAGTCAATAATTTATTTGACTTCTTTTGGGGACCATATTCATAGTCACGTCCACCGGTTGTATAATATTGTGTAGCAGTGGAGGGCACGTAAATGTGTCCCTTACCTTCAGCATAATCGTAACCGACAATTGCATGGAAATGCAAATCAGGTAAGAAATAGACTTTATAATCCATATCCACATTACCTATGATTCTTTTTACGTCACTGGTCGATTTATACTGTTTGAGCAAGCCTAATGGATTACGCACGGCACCATTTACAGGATTGTTTGTATTATCAATGGCTTCGGTATATCCACCCCAATCATCATTACCTGAATATACGGGTAACGTAGGATTGTAGGTTGCTGCAGCCCAAATAGCATTGGAATTGGCAAATTGGTTTTTATTATATGATCCTTTCAAATTAATGTTGAACTTCAGATCATTTTTAAGGAATGAAGGACTTAATGAAAGGTTACCGGTATAGCGTGTAGCATTATCCGTACGCACCAATCCGTCTTGATCATAAGCTCCCAACGATACACGCGCAGGCATATTATCCAACAATTTTCCTGATATACTTACATTGTTATCTGTTCCGAATGCCGTTTTATACACTTGATTACTCCAATTCGTGTTTCCCGATCCCAGCAAAGCTTTTTGTGCATCTGTACCTTCAGAGTTTATCACATTAACGAACTCGTCGCGTGACAGCATATCCGGTAATTTGGTACGCACCTGAGCTGAATTGGTAGTTGAAAAACTTATCTTCATTTTATTTTGTGCTCCTTTCTTGGTGGTAATGATGATAACACCATTGGATGCACGTGAACCATAAATGGCAGTAGAAGAAGCATCTTTCAGAATAGTGATGCTCTCAATATCTGAAGGATTGATCAAACTGAGGAAGTTTCCTGAATTTCCACTGATACCTCCGGATTCAAGTGGAACGCCATCAAGTACGATCAGCGGGTCGTTACTTGCATTTAGCGAAGCGCCACCTCTGACACGAATGGTGCTGCCGGCTGTAGGTGATCCGCTGTTACTCATGATTTGCACTCCCGAAACCTTTCCATTGATCAACTGTTCCGGCGAACTGATTAATCCGGTATTAAAATCTTTGGTGTTGACATTGCTTACAGATCCGGTAAGATCTCCTTTCTTTTGTGTACCGTAACCAATGACAACTACATCGTTCAATGTTTGCTGTGACGGAAACAATTGTACATTAAGTGCATTGCCTTCCGGCAATAACAATTTCTTAGATCCATAGCCCACATATGAAAAGCTTATAGAAGACTTTCCCTGTGGAACAGAAAGGATGTAATGACCATCCATATCAGTAGTTACGCCTACGGTTGATCCGACTATTGACACCGTGACACCCATTAAAGGCTCATGCTGCTCGTCGGTAACCACACCCGTAATCTTTCGTGATAGCTCCTGCGCCTGAGCTGTGACGATACTTCCCAATAAGAAGCATAGCACAACGATAGAAATGACGCTACATTTTTTAAGTTTGATACCCATAATATCTCGATTTTAAGTGTTTGTTATACTATTATTCTAACCAAATGCTTCCCAAAGTCAATTGTCCTGATTTTGGAATTATTATCTCTATTTTATCTATGTTTTCTGCTTTAAACGGCAATGCGTTTGTTGGATAAAAGTATTTCTTCATAAACACAGGATAAGCATGAGGCAACAACGCCGTAGCTATCTGATGAAGTTTATCTAACGATACTTTTACGATGCCTTGATTCGCCACACAGGGAGCAACATAAGTATACCCATCCGTAGTAACAAATCCAACTTGAATCGTATCTACTGAAGATTTACCTATATGAAGAGCTATTGCATGACTATTCTTTATTCGTTCTATGCGACTCTTATCGATATCTTTTATCAAGTAATAACTTGCCGAATCGCCGGTGCAATTAAATTGCAGCATTGGTTCATCTGCGGGAGCTACACTGGCAAAATCACGTGAAACAGCACCTCGTGTTTCATCAGGCATTACATACGACTCCATCTTGCTGTATGCATCAGTAACCTTTGAAAGAATAACAGGAGCAGAGTCTGAAACAATGGCTGTTGTGTAATATTCTGATCCGTCATAGTCCCAATCAAGCGGAGTTGTCGGCGTTTGTGAAGGGTAAGTAATGCACTTACCCCCACTATACACCGAAATTGTGTACCTGAAATCTCCAACCTTCACTTCACTACCTAATGCCGTACCTTGATATTCATATCCTTTTGTGCGAACCATCTTTGTATAAGGGTTATTGGCACTCCAGAAAGAAACTTTATCTGTATAAATCAAAACCGAATCAGGCATAGTAGGACCTATGATTGTGGCTTTGATCTTCATATCTTTATTCTCATCGGCAGTAACCAACGGTGTGTGGATCACCTTAAATTGAGTCACGTGTGATTGAGGAGCTACATACTCACCAAGAGTTATATTCTTCCACTTTGATGTTGCCTGCCATTTGTTGTCTTCTTTATTTTTAAGCAAGTATACTCCGGGAGCTAGCGAGTGGATGTCACCATCGCTGACACTGTATTGATCCTTGTTCCCTTCATTTATTGGAGTTACCGAAAAGTTTTCTCCAAGATCGGATAAACAAACTTTCATATCCCATTTATTCCAGATAATAGAAGATACTTCTTTTCGTAATGAGGGTTTGGCAAAGGGATCGTTTACAATCACTTCATCCGGCATTACCTCCAATCTCCACACGCCTTTGTCCAAACGGTCAAGAAAGTAAGCTCCTGTACCTTCATATTGTACTACGGGAGAACTGCCACATCCTGCTATCTCCAACAATTGCTTTGGACTCTTCGGTTGCGTTTTCGTATCATTTGAATAGAAAAACTTCGTAGTGGAATTCATCTCACTCAAATCATTGGCATAACTCACATGAAAATCTCCGAATATCGTATCATTGGGATAGGTTCCCCATGATTTATAAGACGGCAAATTACGTGCAACTTCGCCTGCAATTTTCAAGCTGATGGCTTTATGAGGTGTATAAGCTAAATTCATATAATGTGTCTGATACTCGGTGTTAGCCCAAGCAATGTCTATCGGATCATAAGTGAACTGAGTGATCCATTGGAATCCGGCAGTCCTGAATGTTCTGGTTATTGCAGGATACATATACGAATACATGATATCAGCCGCATCAAACTCATAAACCATCTTCATTTTCTTGTTGAAATGTTTCACATTCGAAAAAGGAATAGGATATTCATCAACATATGGTAGGAAGTTACCAGTACGAGTGCGACCTGCCACCAAGCCGATAGGATACCATTGATAGGTGGTGCCTTCAATGGGAGTATCATAATATGCATCTACAACTTGACGGTTGTGGCTGACATTATAAAAAACCGGCTTGCGATTTCCACCTAGCTTCATGGCATCAATCATCTTTTCAATATAGGCTTTCACTTCATCTTTCGTCCCAGGATGGCAGGGTTCATTGTTTATCTCAAATCCCAAAATAGAAGGATCATCTTTATAAGCCTTACCTGTATACTTGTTTACATGTTGTACCAATGCACTAAGATAATGCACTTGAGCTTCTATGGCTTGAGGATCTGAGTGAATAGCACATTTATCATATAAATAGGAGTAACCACTTGTCTGAATATTCCGCTCTGGATAACCATCCCCAAAATTTGTTTGTGCGGTAAGAACTATCTTTATTCCACGTTCCTTTAGTCTACTTATTAAGTAGTCAAGAAGGTCCAAATGTTCATTCTCAAGTAAATTTCCTTTTGAATCAGTAATCTCGACATCCCAAATGTGAACACGGAACGCATTAAAACCTAATCGGGAAAAATGATAGGTATCTTTATCTACTGCCGCTTTGCGATTCATTTCCAAATATCCTTCAGCACGATAAGCATGAGCAAAAGGTAACGTATAGTTGCATCCGAACCATACATTTTCCTGTGCCGAAACAAATAAAGGAATAAATGTAATGAAGAAGAGTAATATGTGTCTTTTCATCTTATTAATTTTAAACCATTTAAATCAATGGCGTAAAAATACTTTGACACTCCATTTATAGAAAGCATATTTCGGACATATTACGACAAAAAAAAGACAATGTCCGTTTTTTAGATTAGAAATCTGTCAGGCATCTTCCATGAACTGCTTTGGAGTCTTGCCATACTCGGTTAGGAAGCATTTTGAGAAGTAAGAATGATTTGAGAAACCTACCATATACATCACTTCAGCCACGGTAAATTTCCTCTGTTCAAGTAACCGAGCTGCTCTTTTCATACGAATAGATTTAATATATTCCACAGGTGTTACTCCCGTAAGTTGTTTTATTTTACGATAAAGCTGTTTGTTACTAATTCCTTGCAATTCACACAATGCATTAACGTTCAACTCCGAGTCAGACATTTTACTCTCAATGATTTCGGTGATATCTGCCAAAAGCTTCTCATCAGAAGACTTCAGTTCTTGCTTTCGTGTCTTTTCTTTCTTCGTTTCCTCACCTGCCACTTGATTGATAAGTCGGTTAAGTTCTACTACATTATCTCTTGCCTTGTCTAATTTGTTCCAGAAATCAATCTTCAGTTTCACCTGCTCCATTATATGCTCTTTCTCCGTACGCTCCATTTTCAATCTGGTTTTCATTCTCATGAAATTAATAATCCATACGATTAATGTCAGAAACATCAGAATGTAAATAGTCTTTGCAAAAGCATTATTGTACCATGAAGAATCAATCTTGACATCTAAGCTATAGCATGCGCGAGTAGGCTTTCCATTGTCTCCCAATCTACAGATTACAAGCTTGTAACTACCTGGTTCCAAATTGTTATAAGAAATCTTATTGGTATTGGTTTTCAAAGTGACCCATTCATTGTCAACTCCCTGTAATTGATATATGAAACGATTTTTCTCCTCAAAGGAATAAGGTAAATCGGAAAATTCGAATGACAAATTATTCTGTTTGTATGACAACTCTACTTTATCTGTATAGCGTACACCTGCAGATAATTTATCAGAAGGATTATACAAGCTGCCATTTACATAAAGAGCAGTAAGCATAATAGGATTCTCGGACATGTTTTTTGACAAGAAATTGAGTGCCAAGACTCCGATGCCATCAACTCCACCCATATAAATTCGCTGCATAGCTGAATCATAATACAGTGAAGTGAAACGTTGATTGCTGATATTCACTTTATGTGTATCAAATGTACGTTCATCAACAACCCACAAACCGTCAGAGGTAGATATCCACATTTTACCATTCACATCAAGCATTGACAATACCTCATTGTAATTATCTCCGCTAAAAGAGACTCTATGTATCTGATTGTTATAAGGTGATACGCGCAATACACCTCCCGAATACCCTATCCAGATAAATCCGTAGTGATCCCTTATAATATAATTAGGTCTAATGCCCTCTAATTGGATATGATGTACTTTATGGGTAAGAGTATCTATTTTGTCCACGCCTACATTATAAAGCAATACCCACTTATTTTTTCGAGCATCTGAAACAATCTGATTTACGAACATTCCACTCAATCCATTTCGAGTACTGAAGTTAGCGTCCGCAACATAGTTATGCCCTTTTGATTCTAGTAACTTTGTCTTATCTACAATGAATATTCCACCCAAACAGGTTGCTATCCATAATTTTCCGCTATCATCTTCCATCACATAATACACCCAATTGCTATTCAACGTGTTTGTGGAATCAATTATATTATAACGCATGAATTGTTCACTTGCGTAGTCATAGCGGTTTAATCCTCCATCACTGGCGACCCATAAGTTATGACTACTATCTTCATATATATGACGAATGCGATTGTGCGGCAAAGAACTCTGAGGATCTCCCACCCTATACCAACGCACAGAAACTTTTGGTGACAAGGGATCATTTACTCTAAGCAATCCGTCTGTACCACCTAACCACAAATATCCATGTGTATCACGAAACACACTATAAAAATGATTGCCATCTCCCACTCCGGTTATATGAGGCAAAGGAATATATTGAAATGCTTTGTTATACCTGAAGAGTGAAATTCCATAATCCGTACCGATCCATATATTCTGATTCCTATCAGCGAAGATACTCCATATAATATTATTTGCAAGCGAGTGTATGTTACGTGCATCATGCAAAATATGTTGTAGAGGAGCATGTTCTTTATATACATACAGTCCGTTGTCCGTACCTATCAGCAAATTTCCATTTCCATCAAGAGCCAGCGATTTCATGGAATTTCCTGAAAGTTGAGTGATCTCTTCTATTCTATGCGATAACTTATCATATCGGTATAAAGCCCCTTCCGTGCCAACCCAGATGCATCTACGTTTATTGTCTTCCAACAACGAATTAACGAAAATATTATTGCAATGCGGCTGAGTCAAAGGTATTCGAAAAAAGGATTTATGAGATGCACTATAATAACACAAACCATTATAGGTGCCGATGTACATATCTCCTTCGTGTGTTTTCAAAATAGAATAAACGGTAGAATTAGGCAATTGCTTGTAACGCTTTGAGTCAAGACGTTGCACTTTGTGATCAGACAAATCATAAATATACAAACCATTAAGAGTACCAATCCATAATTTTTGTCCACTCAACGATAAAGCTCTTACGTCAGTCGGTAAATTTGAGGGAGTCTTTTCATACTTGTCTGTGACACAATTATATATAAGAATGCCATTATCCGAACCTAAATAAAGATATTTGTCATTCACCAATATGCCGGAATAAATTCGAGTATTAGTGGGTGTACTCAAAGTAAAATGTTGCTGCAGAGCGTAACCATCATAACTGAACAATCCTTTCTCCGAACCAATCCATACCAATCCTTTTGAGTCTTGTGTGAAACAACATACTGAAGAGAATTTATTCTCCATAGATATATTGTCAAACATTTGATATTCGACATTCTGCCCATATAAAAAAGGATGTAGGACAAGAATAAGGAATAGGAATACTATATAGACCTTTTTACGCATATTAAATGGAAAGATTATAAGACTTTCAATGAACCAAAAGAGACGTCATCAGTGAAACTAAGGAAACTCCTACACCAAAAATAGCTTGATTCGATTTTATAAAATTGTAAAATGGGCTACCACTCGCTGATGAAACACCATTGTCTTCTACGTACACAACATCGTGTTGGTGCAAATAGTAGTAAGGAGAATTTATCACCTCTCTTTTTGTAAGGTCTATTTTCTTCACACTACGTTTTTTATCATATTCACGAAGAATCGCTACATTCGTTCTTTTTCCTGACACTTTTAAATCACCCGCTTGAGATAACGCATCAAGCACAGTGGTACGTTCTCCATTCACGTTGTAAACACCAGGATGTTTTACTGCTCCCATAACCGAAACAGTAAAACCTTTTAACTTCACTCTGACAATCGGATCATGAATATATCCTTTATCTTTCACAATCTGTGCAATTTTCCTTGAAGCTTCGTCTGTGGTCAATCCGCCCAATTTCACAGCACCTAATACAGGAAGCATGATCGTGCTGTCTCGCTCCACCCTATAGTCAGCGGCATCTTCTGTATCTATCGTATATGCTGATCTAAGGTCTTTACTCATTCCAAGAACCATGTTATTATAAAACGGTTCAAGCAATTCTTTGTTTTTTGTACTTAAAAATATATTTAAGACATCATCATCTTGAATCTTGATGTTATATTGTGCAGAATCTTGGTTTGGAAGTCCCATCCCTTGAAAATAAACAATCTCCTTTTGAGAAACACATGATGTGCTCAGGATAGTTATTAGACTTAATAAAGCAAGAATATATTTCATCCCAAATATTTTTTGAACAAAAATAATATAAATGATTTAAAGATCATCCTATTTTTGTCATTTTTTGAAAATCATCTTGCTCATCCATTCAATTACAATAATTTCAATGAACCTGTAAACTCATCTATTTCATTATCCCAATACGGTCCGATGGCAATACAAGTATTTGTTGCCACACCATGAAATTCTGTGAAACCTGCGTCAGTAATCAGACTTACAGGAATCTCCGGCTTCTCTGTACGTACTCTATTATATATATCTAATAATTCTTGTTCGGAATTTACATACAAACATATTTTTGCAAATGACCCATCCATCCATTGGGCAATCATAGCATCCGGTTTATACTTTAGTTCATAGGTTACTTCATCTCCCGATTGAGTGCAGTTAAACATACTCAACAAAGCATCTACCGAGGCATGGCTTCCTTGTGCGATCATTTTACCTTTGCGCATATTCAAATCTTTGCGCATGACAATCACTTGTTTTACTTGATAACTCTTCATCAAATTATTTTTTTTACATTCTAACATCATTTATATCTACAAGCTTATTCACAATGGCATAGATAGTCAAACCGGCAGAACTGTGAATTTGCAACTTTCTACTAATGTTTCGTCGATGTGTAATCACCGTATGAATGGATAAGCATAGCTGATCGGCTATTTCCTTATTAGTCAAGCCTTGCACCACACAGACAACGATCTCTCTCTCACGAGTACTTAAACTTTCATGCTCATCATCAGACTCCTCTGCATGAATATTCTGGAGGTTTTTTATTGTTTCAGCGACACTGTTTATGTCATCAAAAATAGAAATGGTGGCATCATATTTCTTTAAACTCGCGTTATCCATGAATGACGACACCAGTGCTATTACACAAATATGATATTCCTGCTTGAAACGTTCAATATCAAAAAATCCATCGAAATTAGGATTAATTATCAAAATATCAAGTGACTGCGCTTGCATGCAATCATGTAATGAAGCTGCTGAAAGGATTTCTACCGGTTGGATTCTCACATCCGGTAGACGCTTCATTACAGCTGTAATGCCACTCCGCAATATTACCGAGCTTTCTGCGACTGCAACACGAATCAGTTCTTTATTTTTCATTACTTACCAGTCCCCTTTCCAATCGAATAATAGCCGGAACGAACATGTAATCCTCTACCTTACAATGCGCATCAAGCCACTCTTCATTTAAATAGATATCAAAAAGTGCCGTTACCATTAAGTTATTATTCTGTTTACCGGGATAATATTTTATCATGATGTTTTTTAATTCAGTAAGTTTTTCTTCAACTTGTTCGTGATGTTTTGAATATGTCGTGATTTTATAGTTTCGCACCGGCGATCCGTTAAGCAAAGAATCTACATACTTAAATACGGTTTTCTCTTCATACAACATATGTCTTTTGACTTCTTGTTGATATTGATCAAAAAAATTCAATATCAACGCAGCCACATGATCTGTAGGATCCAAAGCCACCTCTAATTTTGAATGTATAGCCGGCAATGAGAAGTTCAAGAAATAATCATGACTACTTTTTAAATATTTCATCAAAGTTGGAATAGAAAGACTTTCAACATCATCTTCCATTCGTGTAAAACCTTCTACCATAAAATTGATTACAGCCAAAAATGTATGACAATCAACCTCATTTTCTTCACAGACCTCTTTCACCGTCTTATCTCCAAATCCCAGCACAATCCCAAAACGACACATTACCTGTAACAAAGAATAATTGTCACATATGAGGTCACTCATTTTATCATTTGCCTCATATTTTTGTTGCTTATCCATATTCATCATTATTTAATTACAAAATTAAGCCTTATATTATTTACCTGCAATCGTCATTATTAGGTAATTATTAGTAAACCAATACCTAATAATAAGGATAACAAGCTGTATCTACCTTTTAATCACTTACTAATTAATGCGAGTAAACTTTATTACTATAATAATTTTCATACCAATTCTTGTATACTGACATGTTTGAAGCCCAGTTCTGAAAATAAGGATAAGCCTTTTCTATGCCGACAAATTCTGCCGGATATTTAAATGTACTCGGAACACATATTGCCCAAATAGCTTTTCCACTTAATGCAGCCTCTTCTTCCGGGAATACATAGCCATTCGCCGTAGCATCAGTCTTCCACAAATAGGTATGTACCTCTAAATGTGTATTTATATTATTTTTATTATAGGTGATAAAAACATCCAAATTCTTTGCTGTAATAGAATCTGCTGCAGATTTTGAACTTGTAGTAATTACTAATGTTGCACTTTTGGGTGCACTGTAAAATCCGCCCACAACCGTATTATATGTATAACGAGTTTTGTATGCTGCCTGCGTTCCAAGTAATGCATAATGAGCATCATTGAACAATGGGACCACCACCTCTTGATCGGATGAAGTTGCACATGTATTATCCAAAACACCTTTATAACTTGGAGTGATAAACAAAGAAACTCGTCCTGTGCCTAATCCCCAATTTCCATCAGCAAGTTTACCACTACTTGAGAATCCATAACTGCTCCATTTAGAACTTTTTACATCACCGGCTTTTATACCCTTTATACGAAGAGCTGCTCCATTTTGTTGATTAGCTCCTACAGCCAATAATGTAAATTGCAACTGCACGGATGTATCACTTATTTTGGTTTTACTTACAGACAATGTGACATCATTAAAATCATAATCACCCGCTTGAGGATAATTGTCTTCAAAAGTATAAATCATCGAAAAATTAGTATCGTTACCTGTGTCTCCTCCTGTTCCTTTCGGAGTATATCCTATTGTACAATCAGATGTAGAGATAGTCAACGGCACACAACCTGGATCTACCCATACGGCATGATTACTCACGTTTGAATAGAAATATCCTCCCCACCACGATGTGTTTGGATAGGACACAACATCTACATACACATAATTTGAAACAGAAGAGCCCCAACTCGTAACCGAATTAGAGTCTTGCGACAAAATATTCCCTAACATGCATATTGCATAATTGGTTCCATCCGTTGGACCTGCAATCGATACGCCTCTTAAAATTGAATAATTAGTAACATCCAAAATGGCATTTGGATTTAAATCAATACTACCTGAAGCATATAAGTTTTTACACTGAAGCGATGCACTCGATCCAATAATTATTAGATTTGAATTTAAAGTTCCGGTTACTGTCATTCTACATGCATTGTAAACGATAGAGTTATAGTTATCCATATCGCCAATCGTACAATCACTGCTCTGATTTATTAATTTAGCGCTACTGTCCAAAGTCAGAACGCTCAAACTTAATGATGCTCCATCGGCATTATATAATTCTCCCCCATATGAAGAAAAATAGATCTTTGAAACATTAATGTTACCTCCATTATATAGCAGATTATTGTAAGTTTGTATATTAATTTGACCATTTCCTGAAATATTACCACCATTCAATACCGTTATGACACCTGCTGAAGAAGAGGAATAGATTGTAACGCCTGATGGAAGAACAATCTTTCCGCCACTAGCTACAATAACCTCTAATCCTCCTTGTATGGTAAAATTAGCAGGAACATTCCATGTACCAGAAACTATTACTTTCGTTCCTGATTTAGGACTATCATCAACTAATGCATCGCCAAAAGTTCCGGTTATTTTATAATAGTTGTAAGCATTAGTTCCCTTATTCCCAATATCGTGACCACCATTCACAATACTTACATCATTCGCTTCAGTTGCTTTAGCTAACATTCCATTAATATCAGAAGTTGAATATGGAGCCGACATCGTAGAAATCGGATATTGATCTCCACTCGCCCGAGTAGCAACCCCACGAGTCTTTGTGGAAGCTGTTGCAGTACCAAATGACACAGAAATAGCTTCATTTTTCACTTTCACAGGAATTACTTCTCTCCTTGCATTTTTATCAACGCATGTAACAAATAAGACACTATCTGCTAAAGGATAATCAATCGTTCCAGTCCACGTATTTCCACTAACTACCGAATCTTTTCGTGCCAGAAGAATTGCTGAACTATTAAATATCGGATCCTTATCATACACCTTTATTGTATACATTTCACCATAAGTCTTGTTTACTGCAACATTTGCCGTTACAGTGCCCACAGTTTGCCAAGTTTGATTTGGGTCTATATTCTTAACAGGGAAACTATCCGTCAACATTTGTGCGTATGCTTCAGGATCAAACATATTAGCATCACGACACGAACTTAAGCTATAAACGCCAGATAACAAACATACTAAAAATATCAACGTAACAACTGAATTAGTCTTCATCATCTTCATATCATAATTTGTTATTCGCAAATATAAAAAAAATAGTCAAAAAAAGAGCAATCATGTAAAAGAGTCATAAGAAATATAGCAAAAAAGTCCGAACATCAGAGTCCGGACTTTTAATACTTATCTAAAATCCAAAGATCATTTGTATATTTTTGAAGCGTCAGGACTGCTATACCAATCCAAATCTTTTGTTACATCTTGTGCCCATGTTGCAAAATTACTATACGCATCCATCACCTCTATATTTTCTAAAGGATACTGCCAATCTTTAGGGACGCAAACTGCATAAGGTACATCACCGGCTTTAAACCCATCGGTAAATTTAGGAATATGTACCTCGTTATTATTGCTTGTATCCACAATATAAAAATCGCCATTATCTTTAATCATAAAATCACTTCCAACATTTATATCCTGAGACACAACTGAACCAGTCCCTTTTCCTGTATTAATCATTGTTCCAGCAGTTGCTCCCATAGCTTCATGAACCTCTTTGTCATCAAACAACGCTATATCTTGATTGGCCTTAGTATTATTGAAGTGTACTTTCAAATTTTTTGTAGCTCCGGCAGCAACTAATTTCACAGTTACTTTCCCATTAATAGGAGCTGAAACCTTCAACACCACATCATTGAAATCATAATCGCCAACAGTTTTAGTCATATCCTCAAATGCATAGGTATAAATTTGAGGATTATCTGTTCCACCGCCACCTGTTCCTGTTGGATCATAGCCGATAGAACATGAGCTAAAAGGAATAGGATAATTAGCCTCATTCGGTCCAACCTCTACAGCACCATTATCAAATGTTACCGTCAGATTCCACCATCCATATTGATCTGTAGGATGAGACGTTACATCAACATATAAAGAATTTGAAAATTCATTCTTCGGTCCATAACCATCCTGATTCACATTACCTAAAAAACAGATTGCATGAGTCAGTCCATCAGTAGGACCAGAAACCGTACAACTCTGCAATGATGTAGTATTTGTAGCTTTTAATATTGAGTTCGCTCCCAAATTAACCGTCGCACCATGAAGAATTAAATCTTTACACTGAACAGAACCTCCTGCACTTTGTATTAAATTACTCAAATTTAAAGTTCCGTTTACAGTCATTTTACATGAATTATAGAAATTCGCATTATCATAGCTTCCATTTGCAGAACCTAAAATACAAATACTACTATGATTTATGAAAACCGCAGAAGTATTCAAAAGTAAACTATTTACATTCAATGAAGCGCCATCTGCATTAAAAGTATAACCACCTGCCGGAACTGAAATCATACCAGAAGGCATTGAGACCGTGCCGTAATTGATTAAATTTGCTCCGGTATTTAATGTCAAAGCATCACTTAAAGTCAGAGTTCCAGCATTATATATCGTTCCTCCTGAATTAAAGGTTGCGTCTGATAAATTTATAGTACCTCCATTGTAGCATGTATTCTTTCCATTAGAAATCAAACTTCCACTCCCTGTAATTGAGCCACCTGCTAAAACAGTAAGACCACTACTAGAAATTGCATTAAAAGTCAATGCACTATTAAGAACTATTTTACCTCCACTCGCAACTATAATTTCTATACCATCATTTAAACTTTGCCAATTAGGTGTCCATGTCCCTTGAACGATTATTTTTGTGCCAGATTTAGGACTACCCGCAGTCACACTATAAGTAGCATCTCCTGTAATTTTATAATAATTATTACTATTAGTTCCATTATTTGCTATATCATATCCACTAACAGTGCTAATATCAGTAGCTTGACTTAACATTGTATTTATGGTTGTGGCACTATATGGTTCCGATTGCTTTGCTGCTATATCGGGATCTGTAAAATCGCCCACAGCTCGCGTTAATGCTCTTGTTTTAGTAACCGATGAACCAAAGGCTATATTAACAGTGCCTCCATCTGTAAATTTTGTAGGAATCACTTCACGCCTAGCCTTTGAATCTACACATGTAACATATAGAGTTGTATCAGCTAGTGGATAATCAATAGTTCCAGTCCATGTGTTGCCACTTAGGACCGTCCCCTTTCCTAAAAGTGAAGCCGAACCACCACCCAAAGGATCTTTATCATATATCTTTATAGTATAAGTGTCCCCAGAAATCTCATTCACTGTAACTTTAGCTGTTGCAGTACCAACCATTTGCCACGTTTGATTAGGGTCTATATTTTTCACAGGGAAAGTTTCCTTTGCCAACTGTTGCAAATAATTAGGATCATAAATATCATTATTACTACATCCTGTAAACATCGCTGCACCCAGCAGCATACAAGGAATTAATTGGAATGCTCCTTTTTTCATAAATTTATCTTACATCAATAGTTCATTATACATATTCTGTTATACCTCAAAAATAGCTATTATAGCAAAATTCATAGACATATTAAATTTCTCTTCGCACAAAATGTCCTTATTTTATAATCATCTGCAAAAATAAAGCTTTAATTTCATAGATTCACAAACTATACATTAAACAACGTTAAATGAAAAATGAATATTTTTCAAACACATACAGTCATATAACATAATTTTTATGTACCTTTGTCCAAATATTTACAAACATACCATATGAAATTTTCAGACTTGAATTTAGACAAAGAGGTGATAGATGCTCTTAATGCAATGCAGTTCAACGAGTGTACTCCTGTACAAGAACAAGCCATTCCATATATTTTAGAAGGACGTGATTTATTAGCTGTAGCTCAAACCGGAACAGGTAAGACGGCAGCTTACCTCTTACCTATATTGAGTAGATTATTACACGATAATCATCCTGAAAAAAAAGTAAATTGCTTGATAATGGCTCCTACACGTGAGTTGGCACAGCAAATCGATCAACAAATGGACGGGTTCTCTTATTTTTTACCTTTTAGTAGCGTTCCAGTTTATGGAGGAAATGACGGATCACGCTTTGGACAAGAAAAAACAGGACTTACACAAGGAGCTGATGTAGTAATTGCAACTCCGGGACGCTTAATATCTCACCTTAATCTAGGTTACGTCGATTTTTCTGAAATTTCTTATTTTATTTTAGATGAAGCAGATAGAATGCTTGACATGGGATTTTACGAAGACATCATGCAAATTGTGAAGTTTTTACCAAAGCATTGTCAATCAATTTTATTCTCAGCGACAATGCCAAATAACATAAAGAAACTAACAGAGAATATTTTACACAATCCGGCTGAAGTAAAAATTGCTGTATCCAAGCCTGCTGAGAAAATATTACAGAATGCATATATCTGCTATGAGAATCAGAAGTTAAACATCATACGCGAACTCCTAAAAGAAAATAATTCAAGTAAATGTATCATTTTTGCATCTTCCAAACTAAAAGTAAAAGAGGTTGCGAAAGCTTTGCAATCAATGAAATTAAGTGTTGGTGAGATGCACTCTGATTTGGATCAGATGCAACGAGACGAGGTGATGCATAAATTCAAAAACGACAAAATAAATATTCTAGTTGCTACAGATATTGTAGCCCGCGGCATCGATATTGATGATATACGTGTGGTTATCA
The DNA here is from genome assembly GCA_002315435.1 of Bacteroidales bacterium UBA1794. Classification (GTDB taxonomy): domain Bacteria; phylum Bacteroidota; class Bacteroidia; order Bacteroidales; family Bacteroidaceae; genus DCFW01. Next base: position 3,304 of record DCFW01000034.1, on the reverse strand, counting down.
ATTATGATGTTCCTCATGACTCGGAAGACTATGTACATCGTATTGGACGAACAGCAAGAGCCGACAAAGATGGAGTCGCCATTACTTTTGTTAATGAGAAAGAGCAAAGTTCGTTCTCTATTATTGAGAAATTTTTAGGTAAAGATATTCATAAATTGACTGTTCCGATTAAATTTGGTAGTGCACCATTATACAGCCCAAGAACCAACACATCGTTCAAAGGCAAGAATAATTATCATAGCAGCAATCAAAAAGGGAACAAAAGGAACTGTGGTTCAAAATAAAAGGGCTTTCCTCTTTATTTCGATTCCAGTCTATCAACATGAGTAATAATCTGAGGTTTGAACACAAACTATAAAGAACTTAACAGGTGTGTAGATTTACTTATTTAACACCACAGACTTGTCATCTCTTTTGCTCGTGAATAAAAAAAACCTTTCCATTATACGTCATCCATTACTTTCTGTTGATACGGCTTCCGAATGGTGGCCCCTATCAAACAGATACAAAAATCTAAGAATTATTACCGATCAGCAAGGTGCGTTTCCAAAAGTATTGAACTATTTTCCATCACATAAAGCCTTATAGGCGATAAATGAACACAAAATATTAAAGCATTGGGATTGCAAGCTTATTCTTTTCCTTAAAATAAAATGCAAATATTTAACCGATAAAGCTAGTTCTTCTTAAATTTACCAAGTACATTTACGCTTGATTTTTGCAGTAATGCATCCACTTTAATTAAATTTGATCATAGAAAACAAAATGCCATGAACAATATGATTAAAATGAATATGCATGATTAATATCCCCTGGATCAAACGGATGAATATTATCAGCCAAAGAAATGCCAGAATCATTTAGGAATAAATTTATAAGAAAAGGAGAAAAGAAAGACGTCATTGGTTAATTAAAGAATAGAAGCTACATTCATGATTAAGCCTAATCAAATAGAATTATATAAAATGCTTTTCCGCGGGCGAACAGACGTGTATGCTGTTCGCTGGGAGAAAAAAAACAAAAGAGGATATATGCCAGCTTATAAAGTTGATTGGAGTGACTATAACCGACACAAAGCGCAAGGGGGATCTTTTGCTGACTATAGCAAAAAAGAATATAAAGTTTTTGATAATACTGCAATTGAGAATCATTTAGAAGGTAAAGAGACTATCGGAATATATCCTTTGATGGAAGATAATACATCCTACTTCATAGCTGCAGATTTTGATGATGGGAACTGGCAAGAGAGTATTCTACGCTTATATAACATTTGTGAACAATATGAATTGCCAGCATCTATAGAACGCTCCCGTTCGGGCAATGGTGGACATCTTTGGATTTTCTTTGAAGAGAATATCTCGGCTTTTTTGAGCCGAGGTCTAATGTTCAAATTGCTGATGAAAGCTGATATTATTTCACGTTTTGAAAAAGAGCCGAGCTTTGACCGTATATTTCCTAATCAAGACACTCACTCTGGTAAAGGGTTGGGTAACTTAATAGCATTACCCTTACAGGGATTTTCTACCAAACAAGGAAACTCTTGCTTTTTAGATACTAATACAATGACTCCTATTCTCGATCAATGGGAATACATGACGCACATACAAAAAGTTCCCAAACAAAAAAATAGAAGCATTATTTCTTCAGCTCACGGGTAAAACAGTTTCCAATACCATATCTTCCGTCAAAAAATCAGAAACAGCTGAATTGGAAATTATCATACGCGGAGAAGTCTATTTGAGAAAGGCACAAATAAATCAAAAACTAACAAACTTTATAAAAGAGCATTTGAATTTTTTAAATGCCGATTATTTTATTCAACAAAATATAGGAAGAACTGCTTATAAATTAGAAAAGTACTTCAAGCTAGTAAAAGAAACAGAAAATGAAGTAATTATTCCAAGAGGATTTGCTTCCACGCTCATTCAATTCTGTCGTTCAGAAAATATACCTATAAAAATCATTGATGAACGACAAAAATGTGAGGAGATAAAAATAACATCAAAAATTACTTTGCGTCCTTATCAGGAAGAAGCACTTGAAAAAACAGAAAACAAAGATTTTGGAGTAATTTATTCACCACCAAGTTCTGGAAAAACATTTATAGGATTAGAATTGATTGCTCGTAAAAAGCAACCAGCTTTAATACTAGTGCACCGCAAACAATTATTTGACCAATGGATAGACAGGATTCAAGACTGTTTGGGCATTCCCAAGCGTGAAATCGGACAGATTGGTAATCAAAAAAAGCGAATAGGGAAGATTGTAACTGTAGCAATGATTCAGTCACTTGTTAGAGAATAGTCATTGGAACATCTATCCAATCGTTTTGGTTTAATCATCGTAGATGAATGCCACCATGTACCAGCCAAATCATTTCGGAAGGTCATTACTCAATTTAATAGTTATTACCTTTATGGATTGACTGCAACACCTCACCGCAAGAATAACGATGAAAATCTTATTTATATTTACATCGGGAACATCATTTATGAATTATCACAACAGACTTATCTAAAGTTACAAAAGCAAAAAATTGAAATTAATATCCGAGAGACGGGTTTACATATTCCTTATGATAATAAAACAGACAATTATGAGTTGCTTTCAAATACTATCATTTTTGACACACATAGAAATAACTTGATCGTTAATGACCTTATCGAAAATATAAATAGGTTCAAATCAATTCTTATTCTAACAGAACGAAAAGTTCACATAGAAGTATTACATCAATATTTAAAAGATAGATTTGAAACAATCACCTTATCTGGTGACGATTCAGAAAGTAGTCGTAAAAGTAAGCTAGAACAAATTAAGCAAGGGCATTATCAAATTATCATTTCAACCGGACAATTCTTTGGAGAAGGCACTGATATAAATTCTTTAGAATGCCTCTTCATTGTATATCCATTTGCTTTTGAGGGAAAACTAGTACAATATATAGGAAGAATACAACGTTCACAACAACCACCTGTTATTTTTGACTATAGAGATTCCGAAATAGAGTACTTCGATAAGATGTTTAAACAACGAAACAGATATTACAATAAACTGCGAAAGATTGATTATGAAAATGAAATATTTTGAAAAATAAAAAGTTCAAGGCTTCTTCCCAATATAGAATTTTTAATGCACTCAATCTCATATACATTATCAAAGAGGTGAAATTAAAGTCTGCAATATCACCTACATTATCAATCCACATCTCTTTTTGGATAGAATGGCAACTTACAAACAAAAGAAACGAGGGGAGTAATCAATGGTGATTTACTCTCCTCGTTCTTATAATATGGCGACTACC
>DCFW01000033.1 GCA_002315435.1 Bacteroidales bacterium UBA1794 | reverse complement strand
GTATACCTAAATCAGTAAAAGACACCATGTGAGCATTCTACCGGTTACTATAAGGCTTTTCGCAAATTGGTAAGCAGCATTTTCATTTTTTACAACCGTAGAAAAGCATTTTTACAGTTGTGGCACGACAGTTTTACGGCTGTAGAAAAGCATTTCTACAGCCGTAAAAATAAGTTCTGTCGCTGGATTGATCATAAAATGCAGACAGCAAGCCGATGATATGCCTGCGGGAATCAATAGAATACTCCATTTAGATCTAATTGCATATCATGCAATATCGCTCACCAAAACACTAGATTAACACCACATTTATGCTATTTTTATAATCTCAGCATAAAGTTTTTCATGATTTTTACTACCTTTGGCAGACGAAATAATTTAAATAATAAAGAAAAAAGATGGAAGAAACTTTCTCAAGCTTACCGGAAAACGCATTCCGAGAGTTAAAACCGGATGAAGTTTACAATCCTTTATTGGAGGCCGGAAAAGAATATAAAGAAGTAACGGTTTGGTCTGTATTATGGGGTGTATTAATGGCTGTTATATTTTCTGCTGCAGCGGCCTTCCTTGGATTAAAGGTCGGTCAGGTTTTCGAGGCTGCAATACCCATTGCCATTATTGCTGTTGGATTAAGTAACGGATTTAAACGGAAGAACTCATTAGGTGAGAATGTGATCATACAATCCATCGGTGCTTCATCAGGAGTAATTGTTGCCGGAGCCATATTCACATTACCTGCTCTATATATTCTGAAAGCGAAGTATGGAAATGCAATGGAAGTTTCTTTTTTACAAGTCTTTATTAGTTCGCTTTTAGGTGGAATATTAGGAGTATTATTCCTTATTCCTTTCCGCAAATATTTCGTCAAAGAAATGCATGGAAAATATCCTTTTCCTGAAGCAACCGCTACCACTCAGGTATTAGTCAGTGGTGAAAAAAGCGGAGATCAAGCTAAAACTCTTTTAATAGCAGGTATCATCGGAGGTCTGTATGATTTCATTGTGGCAACGTTTGGTTGGTGGAACGAAAACTTCACTACTCAAATAGGACATTGGGGAAACATGGTTGTGGACAAAGCCAAACTTGTATTTCGCATAAACACAGGCTCTGCCATACTGGGATTAGGATATATCGTGGGACTTAAATATGCAGCCATCATTTGTGCCGGTTCAGCACTCGTATGGTTTTTCATTATACCGGGAATGAATTTGTTCTGTGGCGACATGGTACTCAATCAATGGAATCCGGCTGATTTGGCTGCTTTAGGCAACCCGACCATTTCACACATGACAGCCGATCAAATATTCAAATTTTACGCCAAGAGCATAGGTATCGGCGGCATTGCTATGTCAGGCATTATAGGTATCATTCGATCATGGGATGTAATTAAAAGTGCAATAGGTCTGGCTGCTAAAGAAATTGGTGGTAAAAAGGATATAGACAAAGAGGAACCTCGTACTCAAAGAGATTTATCAATGAAAACGATTGTCATCGGATCACTCCTGGCAATTGTTGCCACATTCATCTTTTTCTTGACAGGGGTGATGCAAGGTGACTTGCTACAGAGCATCGTTGCTATCATACTGGTGGCTGTAATCGCATTCTTATTTACAACGGTTGCAGCAAATGCAATCGCTATTGTGGGCACTAACCCTGTAAGCGGAATGACACTGATGACTCTGATTATAACCTCTATCGTAATGGTTTCCGTAGGTCTTAAAGGAACGGCGGGGATGGTAGCCGCACTGATAATGGGTGGAGTTGTTTGTACGGCATTATCTACGGCCGGAGGATTTATTACGGATTTAAAAATAGGTTATTGGATTGGAACGACACCGCGCAAACAGGAGCGTTGGAAGTTTCTGGGACTTGTAGTCTCTGCCGCAACTGTTGGAGGAGTCATTATGATTCTTGACAAAACATATGGTTTTACAAGTGGAGCCTTGGCTGCCCCTCAAGCAAATGCTATGGCTGCAGTAATCGAGCCACTTATGAATGGTGTGGGTGCGCCATGGTTATTATATGGAATAGGTGCCGTACTTGCCATTGTCCTAACCCTATGTGGAGTTTCGGCTCTAGCATTCGCTTTAGGAATGTTCATACCAATGGAACTAAATGCTCCGTTACTTGTTGGTGGTGCTCTTAGTTGGTATGTATCTACTCGTACTAAAAACAAAGACGAAAATAATGCACGTGCTGAAAAAGGAACCTTAATCGCTTCGGGATTCATTGCCGGAGGAGCCTTGATGGGAGTGGTTAGTGCCATTATTAAATTTGGCGGCATCGATGTCTTTGCACAGAATTGGATCAACAATGAATGGTCACAGATTGTGTCCTTAATTGCCTATATAATCTTAATTACATACTTCGTTAAAGCTACAAAAAAATGAAAACACGCAAATTTCTTTTATTTAGTTTCATGTTAATGATCTCAGTATTCATGACAGCTCAAAATCATAAAATAGTAGTGGAACTTTGGCCAAACGGAGCTCCTAACAGCAACGGACTCACGGGCGATGAGTTAATGACTGAACCTAACCGTCCATCGAACATCACCAAACCGATTATCACAATATACCCTTCGTCAAAACCGGGAAGTAAAGCAATCATAATGTGTCCCGGTGGTGGATATATTCGTGAAGCTATTGATCATGAAGGACATGACATGGCAGCGTGGATGAATTCGATGAACATCACTTACATTGTATTGGAATACAGGCTCCCCAACGGACATTCGGACGTACCCTTGACAGATGTTCATCAGGCAATATGTATAACCAGGGAACATGCCAAAGAGTGGAATCTTGACCCACACAAGGTAGGTATCATGGGAGCCTCAGCAGGAGGACATCTAGCTGCATGTGCCGCCAATTTCTTTACAGAAGAGACAAGACCTGATTTCCAAATCCTTCTATATCCTGTCATTACAATGAAAGAGAATGCAACTCATATGGGATCAAGGATAAACCTTCTAGGGAAAACTCCCACGGAAGATATGGTAAAGCAGTATAGCATGGAATCACAAGTGACTGACAAAACTCCACACGCTTTCATTACATTCTGTAGTGATGACAATGCTGTTCCTCCGATCAACAGTATCAGCTATTATATGGCACTTTTGGATCATCATGTTTCTGCAACTCTGCATGCATATCCTGCAGGAGGACATGGATTCGGATTTCGTGACAACTTTAAGTTCAAACGTCAATGGACCGGTGAATTGGAGAAATGGCTAGGTACATTCTAAAGAGAAATATCATAAATAATTTTACCATGAAAGATATATTGCTGACATTGGGATTGTTCATGGCATGTCTTGGTCTGAATGCTCAGGTGCAAGAGCCGGCTGACCGCTATGCTACAATCACTGATCCGAACATAACAAGTTTGGGGAGACAGACTCCACGGGCATCGTTTTACGTGAAAGATCGCATCTCATTAAATGGCATGTGGAAATTTAAATATGTGGAGAACTTAAACGAACGTCCAACTGATTTTATGTTTCCGGCAACAGATGTTTCCAGCTGGAGCAATATAAAGGTTCCCGGTAATTGGGAACTTCAAGGTTTCGGTACTCCTGTCTATGTCAATGTCGGTAATGTCTTTGTATCAAAAGGATACCCTAAATATTTACAAAAAGAAGATCCTCCCTATGTGCCGAAAGAATGGAACCCAACGGGCACTTATCGGTGCGAGTTTGCTATTCCTGAAGATTGGAAGGAAAAAGATATTTTCATTAGTTTTGATGGAGTAAAAGGGGCAGCTTTCTATTACTTAAATGGTAAGTTCTTAGGAATCAGCAAGGATGCTAAAACTCCGAACCGCTTTGACATCACAAACTTAGTGACCAAAGGGGCCAACGTCATATCAGTACAGGTACATCGTTTCTCGGATGCCAACTACCTTGAGGGACAGGACTTTTGGCGATTAAGTGGTTTCGAACGCGATGTATACTTATATGCTCAACCGAAGCAGCACATTGTTGACTTCAAAGTAAAATCGTGGTTGACCAACAATTATACCGACGGTGTATTTAAAGTGGATGTATCTGCAACTGCTCCTAAAGTGGAGTACGAACTATATGATGCGAATGGCAAGATTGTTACGTCAGGTCTCATTATGCATGCAGATAAAGCTAACCAGAAAAATGATTCACTAATCATACCGAATGTGCATCCTTGGACAGCAGAAACTCCTTATCTGTATACTTTGAACCTGAAAGTACAAAGCAAAAACAAAAAAGAGGAAAGTGATCAGACCTCTATAAAAATTGGATTTTGTAGTACAGAAATCAAGGATGGTAATCTATTGGTCAATGGCAAACCGATATATATCAAAGGTGTAAATGTTCATGAACATGATCAGTATACAGCACATTATGTGACTGAAGAGCTAATGAAAAAGGATTTTGAGCTTTGGAAAAAGTACAATGTAAACACTATTCGCACAAGCCATTACCCTCAACAAGAACGTTTCTATGAATTAGCTGATGAATACGGAATATACATCATTGATGAAGCAAATATTGAGACCCATGAAATGGGCTACGAAGAAAAACCGGGCGGAACGTTAGCTATCAATCCCCTATTCAAAGCTGCTCATCTGGCACGTACAGTCAATATGTATGAACGTGACAAAAATCATCCCTGTATCATTGAATGGTCTTTAGGAAACGAAGCCGGCAATGGAGAGAACTTCTTCAATGACTATCGTTGGCTCAAGAGTCAGGACAATCGTCCTGTTCAATATGAGCGCGCAGGTTTGAATTGGAATACGGATGTTTATTGTCCGATGTATCCCTCACCAAGCAGAATCGCTCAATATGCAAAACGAAAAGATATCACTCGCCCGCTTATTATGTGTGAATATGCACATTCCATGGGCAATAGCTTAGGCAACTTCGAAGAATATTGGGATACGATCCGCACATACAAACATTTACAAGGTGGATGCGTGTGGGATTGGGTGGACCAAGGCTTTGTGAAGACCGATGCTAAAGGAAAGAAATTTTGGGCTTATGGTGGAGATTACGGAGATGAGGGGACGCCTAGTGACGGAAACTTTTGTATCAACGGATTAGTATATCCTGATCGTACAACAAAACCTCAAACGGAAGAGCTGCGCCATATCTATCAAAATATCCATTTCACAAACTTCAACAAAGATACCGATGTACTGACCATAAAGAATGAATTTTTCTTTACCAACTTATCAAAATATGACTTTTACTACCGCGTTGTACGTAATGGAAAAGATATATATGATGGTAGATTTGCAGTGAACTGTGATCCGGGAAAATCTGTAAAAACGATATTACAAGGTATTCCTAATGACGAGCCTTTAACCGGAACAGATATGGTTGAATTTGAAGCACGGATACGTAATGCTGAACCATTCCTACCTGTTGGTTATGTTGTCGCTCGCGATCAAAAATATATTCACAGGTTCAATAAACAAGCGGCAGTACTGCCCAATGCAAAAGCCCCTCAAAAGACTGCAACGGAATTTGTTTATAAAGGCAAAGACTGGGAAATCAAATTCGACAAGCAAACGGGACAGTTAACCTCGTATATATATAAAGGTGTAAACTATATTCGTGAGAACTACGGTCCTCGCCCATTCTTCTGGCGTGCTCCTACAGACAATGATTATGGAGCAGACTTGCCTGTAAAACTAAAAGCTTGGAGAGAGGCTAGTTACCAGACTCTGAAACCTTATGGAATATCCGTAAACAAAAACAAAGTAACAGTATCCTACTCGTTTGAAAATACAGGTACGACATGGACAGCCATATACACAATATTCAGCAACGGAACTATTCGTATAAATAACACCATCAATTCCGACAAGGATAAAACACCAATGATACCTAGAGTAGGTTTGAGAATGCAATTACCTGCATCGTTTACAAAACTTACTTACTATGGCAGAGGCCCGCTTGAAAACTACAGAGATCGCCGAACATCACAGTTCTATGGTGAATACTCTGCACTCATCAAAGACCTTTACGAACCATATATCCGTCCACAAGAAAATAATCACCGTACTGATATTCGCTGGTGTGCATTGACCAATAATGAGGGCTACGGAATATTAGTGATTCCGGAGAATAGCATTGAAATCAATGCAAGCAATATTCCATTAGAAGAATTCGACAGTGGTGACACCATAGATAATGGTGCTCCTGTCACCGCAAATACTCATCATCGTCATAACAGTGACCCTGAAGCAAAAGATTTAGTTGACTTTTTCATTGATTACAGAATGATGGGCATAGGAGGAGATAATAGTTGGGGAGCACTTCCACACGACAATTATTTAATCCATACAGGACAACAAATCGATTATAGCTTTACAATCACACCTTTTGACGGCAATACCGATTATAAGGAATTGATAAAACTTTATAAATAATGAAGATAAAAAGGAACCTATATGTAGCCGCACTGTTGTTGGGATTGACAACAACCGCTTATAGCCAGCATGCGTCGGCAGCATACACATCTAATGACAGCATTTTAGCATGTAAAATAATACAAAGTGACCTTCAAAGTCCTGCCGATGCCGGCAAGACTTTGAAAGGTCTTCCTTATGTAGCACATACGCTGGAAGGAAACAAACAAGAAAAACTAATCATAAATTTACGCGAGTTAGACTGCACCACATTTGTAGAGAACTGCATTGCACTCTACAAATCAAAGGGCAAAGATTTTAATTACTATCTTCATGAATTGCAATCACTACGTTACTTTAATGGGGTAATCAACGGATATAGCTCCCGTAAACATTACATGACCTCGTGGATTAATGACAATGTCAGCAACGGATTAATAACAGATTTGACTCAGAAGGATGGAACAGCTTCTCTAAAAACAAATCTCCAATTTATGAGCGCACATTCCTATAAATATGAATATCTAATGGAGAATAAAGATAGTATTCCCCACATCAGGCAAGTTGAAAAGAAATACTCAAACATAACTATAAAATATCTTCCAAAGGAAGAACTTATACCAGCAGGACTACCTTGGATCAAGGATGGAGACATCATAGCAATACTTACTACAATCAAGGGGCTAGATGTCTCACATGTAGGTATTGCTGTGTATGTTAACGGTGAATTGCATCTATTACATGCATCCTCTGCTGCAAAAAAGGTTATTGTAGATTCTCGCCCATTGTCTGTGCAGATCAATAAACCGAACTGCCAAGGAATACGTGTGCTAAGAGTTAATTAATAGACGCACGAAATACAATATATTGATATTTTCCATCGATTTATCCTGCTAATATAACAACTATAAAAAAAGAAGGCTTCGCATGATAAATTATTGATTATTTCTTTGTTTATTGAAATGGAAAACTTATATTTGCAATATAAATGATGGACAAAGATTTGCCGCATTGGTTCGACTGGGAAGCTCATCAATCTAAAAGAAATTCCCGAGACAGTTTCTTCTTTCAATGGCGGGCCACATAATCTCCTTTTAGGAGGCAAGCTTTATGCCAGTGGATTACAAAGAGGGAAGGACACTCAAACCTTGTCACACGGAGTTTTCATCACATCATCAATGCGGCTTCTAAATAAAGGCTGACTCTTTTGAGCCAGCCTTCTTTTTTATAGAAACATTCATATAAAAATAGGATCACTTTATATTCTTGAGGATTTAACTTTTGATTAAAATACTTCTCTTTGTGAGATGAAATCAAATACTTATTCCCTTTTTATCTCTTTTATTGAATGAAAGGCCTGCAAGAATAGCAAATGGACCCCGAACTATCTCAAAGTAAAGCCAAAGAATAAACCAAATATCATCTTTCCATGAATAGCCCCAATTTCTATATTCAACAACTATCGTTGTTTATTACCATACAACATCATTCCCTAAAAGATTATTCTCCTGAAAACTAATATTACTTGCTCTGATGCATTTCCCTGATAACTTAGCAAACAACATATAGAAGCAACGAATAGAACTTCTCACATTAGACAAAATGAAAAAGTCCCGCAACGATAAACTCATTACGGGACATCTCTATATAGAATTATTAATCTTTTCTTTTTACAATGAAATCTTACGTTCAGTCAAAGCCTTTTGATACCTTTTAGCATTTGCTTCGTGCTCATCCCAAGTCTTTGCAAAATTATGAGTACCACTAAAATCCTCCTTTGCACACATATATAAGTAATCATGATGAGCATAATTGAGAACAGCATCAATACCTTCAATGCTCGGAATACGAATCGGTCCAGGAGGCAATCCTTCATGCTTGTAAGTGTTATAAGGAGACTGCACCATCAACTGACTTCCTCCTACCCTACGAATAGTAAAATCTTGTAAAGCAAAACGTATAGTAGGATCTGCTTGCAATTTCATGCCACTATGCAAACGGTTGATATATAAGCCCGCAACCATAGGCTTTTCATCATTATTGTTTGTCTCTTCTTCAACGATAGAAGCGATGGTCATAACTTGCACCGGAGTATATCCTATCTCTTTTGCTTTTCCTGTACGATTATCATCCAGCCAAAACTTATCGCATTCGCTCTTCATCCTTTTGAAAAAAGCATTAGGCTTGATGTCCCAATAGAACTCATAGGTATTAGGAATAAACATCGCAATGATCGTTTCAGGCGTATATCCATAACGCGCACAAAAATCCGGATCATTAAGCATTGACTCAATCTTACTCTCTTTCATCATTAGTTGATCAGAAATAGATTTTGCCAAATCTTTTTTTGTACGAATGTTGTTAAGCGAGAATTCAGCCGGACTTTGATGACCTGTTGCCAAATGATGGTATAACAAGTAAGTACCATCACCTTTTGATATTTTGTATCTTCCGGTGTGTACCTTATAGCCCATATGCTTCATCAACCATTTGAATGAAGCCATACTGGAAGGTTTACCAACTTTCTTTACTTTTGCAATCACAGAATCTGGAGTATCATCTGCGTCAACAAGAACGTACGATTTTTTATTGGGATGGAATGTTGCAGAAAAAAACACATACCAGAATATGGCTAACACTACAACAAAAAAAGCAGCTATAGAACGTACTACTTTAGCTGTTTTACTCTCAAAGTCAATTTTCTTAATCGACATAATATATAATTTATTTGAGCCGATACCCGGACTTGAACCGAGGACCTACGCATTACGAATGCGTCGCTCTACCAACTGAGCTATATCGGCTTTATATCTCTTTACGGAGCGCAAAGGTACAAACTTTCCTATATAATGCAAATATTTAAAAGCCTTTTTTGTGAAAACTTCATCAAAAAATCCAAACCCAATAATATACCTAAAAATGGGGATTGCCATCACAGAATTAATCCATTACCTTTGCGGCTCATTTAATAACATCAGATGAAAAATAATATCATTAAACGTAGCTTTCATTGGTTGCATCTCTGGCTTGGGTTAGTTTCAGGTATCGTCGTTTGCATCGTATCGATAACAGGATGCATTTACGCTTTCAAACCGGAGATTACCGATTGGTTGGAACCCTATCGTTTTGTTGCTCCGATAAACAAACCGTTCTTATCACCGCTTGAATTAAGAAACAAAGTCGTTTCTACAACTTTCACAGCCAAAGCCGACTCGTCCAATGTCATTTATGATGTCACCTACAACGGGAAAGAGCGTGCTGCCATTGTCACCTATGGCAATGCTCATAAGAAAGAGATTGAATTAATGATAAATCCATATGATGGAAAAGTATTGCACAAACAAAATAGACGCGATGACTTTTTCTCCTTTATTCTTCGTGGACACCGGTCGTTATGGTTGCCAAAACCTATTGGACACTATGTTGTCGGTTGGAGCATCTTTCTATTTTTCATTGTTTCACTTACCGGTTTATTCCTATGGATCCCCAAGAAATGGAATAAAAAAACATTAAAGTCCATACTAACCATAAAGCAACATTCCGGGGTCAACAAAAAGATATATGATCTACATAAAGTATTAGGATTTTATACGTTACTGTTTGCCTTATGCGTATGCATCACAGGTCTGACATGGAGCTTTGACTGGTTTTCAAAAGCTTATTATGGATTATTATCCGGAGGAGGGAAAATAGAGAAATGGGAAGTAGCCACTTCTGATTCCACACAAACCAATAAAACAAAAGACCTAGCAGATGTATTATGGAACAAGGTAATAAAAGAATATCCTTTGAATGGCAAAGGCTCATTCACTTTTATGTTCCCTATAGATAAATCAGGGTCATTCGGCATTGCCTATAATCCTGAAGAGAATAGTTATAGAAAAAGAGAATACCGATTCTTTGACCAATATTCTCTGAAAGAGCTAAAAGGAGGAGGAATTTATGGAACCCCTTACCGATCAGCTCCTATAGGTGATAAGATTTATCGGATGAACTATGATATTCATTCCGGGGCAATAGCTGGATTACCCGGAAGAATTCTCATGTTTTTTGCTTGCTTCATCATAGCCACTCTTCCAATAACCGGATTCATCATTTGGAAACGAAAACGAATAGTAAAGAAGAAATAAATTTCTTAAAAAGCAAGTGGTCCGTCTCCTTGAAATGCCAATGCGATAAGAATTATGGCTACGCAAATAATAATTATTCCAAAGAGATGTTTCCAGGAAATAGATAATGTACCACCGGATTTTTTCACGGTATTACTATCCAAGTCAACGCCACCATCACTTGCAGGTTCAAAAACAGCATTCTTCAAAAGCTTCACATCTTTGGCCATGTTTATTACTTTTAGAGCAATCAATAATTGCATTGCAACTAAAATAAGAATCAATAGCATAAAAAAGAGTTGTAATTTCCCATCCATATATACTCAGTTTATTAATTTGCTGCAAAATTAGCACATTTTCCGATAATGATAAAGTAGAGAGCTATTTATTATATAAAAATGGAGAGCTTTATTATGTAAAACTCTCCATTTCCTTTATTTATTTGTGATCAATCTTAGTCAAACATCTTTTTGAATTTGCTAAAGACTTTTTCTTTGATACTATCATTCGGACGAAAACTGTCTGACGTTTGCATTTTCTCAACAGCCGTTTTCTCATCTTTCGTCAATGTCTCAGGCACATAAATACTTACATTTACTAATAAATCGCCTGTACCGTAACTGTTTAGTCGTGGCAGTCCCTTACCTCTTAGTCGTAAAATCTTTCCCGGTTGGGTTCCTGAATCTATTTTAACCTTAACCTTACTATCAATTGTGGGGATCTCAACAGCTCCACCTAAAGCCGCAATAGGGAAAGCAAGCAATAAATTATAAATCAAGTCATCTCCATCACGAATCAAATTAGGATCCGGTTCTTCACTGACAGAAATCAATAGATCACCCGGCACGCCATTATGTTTTCCAGCGTTTCCTTTGCCTCCCATTGAGAGCTGCATACCTTCAGCTACACCGGCTGGTATATTCACGCTTACAACTTCTTCTCCGTAAACGATGCCTTCTCCTTGACAATGAGAACACTTATTCTTTATTACTTTACCTTCGCCGCCGCAAGTAGGACAGGCAGTACGAGTCTGCATTGTACCTAAAATAGTACGTTGATTTTGTATAACAGACCCCGAACCATGACAAGTAGGACATGTTTCCATGCCGCTTCCACCTTCAGCACCGGTTCCATGACAGTAGCTACAAGGTACATACTTCTTTAATTTAAACTTTTTCTCAACCCCTGTTGCGATTTCATTTAAAGTCAGTTTAACTCGTACCCGAAGATCCGAACCTTTGAAACGGCGTGTCTGCGAACGAGTATTTCCACCAAAGCCAAAACCGCCAAAGCCTCCTCCGCCGGAGTGTCCTCCAAAAATATCGCCGAACATGCTAAAGATATCATCCATAGACATATTTTCGTCGCCGAATCCACCACCGCCGAATGGGCTACCGTTTCCTGATGCGCCACCCACTCCGGCATGACCGAATTGATCATAACGAGCACGTTTATCAGGATCATGCAATACGTCATAAGCCTCGGCAGCTTCCTTGAACTTCTCTTCAGCTTCTTTGTCACCCGGATTACGATCAGGGTGATACTTTATCGCTAACTTTCTGTAGCTTTTTTTTATTTCATCAGCACTAGCCGTCTTACTGACGCCCAGTACCTCGTAAAAATCTCTTTTCTGTGCCATGATTTGTTATCCTTTAATATTACTGACCAACAACTACTTTTGCATGACGAATAACTTTCTCATTAAGCATATACCCAGTCTGCACACAATCTAAAATCTTACCTTTTTGATCTTCATTTGGAGCCGGAATCATCGCAATAGCCTCATGAAAATCAGTATTCAAATCCTTATCTTTGGTTTCAATAGCTTTCACGCCACTATGATCCAACACATTAATGAATTCCTTATAAATTAAATCCACTCCATCTTTTACGGCACTCACATCCTTGGCACTATCCATTGTTTTAAGAGCACGTTCCAAATTATCAACAATAGGAAGTACGCTCAAAATAGTCTTTTCACTTCCATTAAGGATAAGCTCTGCTTTTTCCTTCATTGTGCGTTTTCTGTAATTATCAAATTCTGCGGAGAGACGAATATACTTATCTTTCCAATCAGCAGCTTCAGCCTGTGCGGCATCAAGTTCTTTTTTTATAGGATCTTCTGATGAAGGTTCTGCCTCTTTGTCAGCTTTTGATTCTTCATCATCTACATTTTCAACAGGGGTCTTTAAATCTTCATTTGCCACATTTTGCTCTTCAATTTTCTTTTCTTCATCACAAGTTTGAGCAGTCTGAGCCGTTTGTTTATCTTTCAGATTTTCCTTTTTCTTTTGATTCATATCTTTTACTTCTTATTTATTGACAAATTACCGAAAAGTAAGCTACAAAATCTTTGCCATTTACCCACTTAATCTTAATAATTTGCAAAGATATGGTTTTTAGGGCAATTATGACAGGTATCAAAAAAAAAAGCGTATCTTTGCAACTCAATTATTTATTTAACAAATTAAGACTCAGAATGATTACAGTTTCAAATATAGCCGTACAGTTCGGTAAGCGTGTGCTATTTAAAGATGTGAATCTGAAATTCACCAACGGTAACTGTTATGGTATCATCGGTGCAAACGGTGCAGGTAAATCTACTTTTTTAAAAGCTATTTCAGGAGAATTGGAACCGAATAAAGGTAAAGTTGAAATCGGTTCCGGTGAACGTCTCTCTGTTCTTAGCCAAGATCACTTTAAATGGGATGAATATACTGTTCTTAGTACTGTACTGGTTGGACACGAAAAACTATGGAATATAATGCAGGAGCGAGAGGCTTTATACTCTAAAGCCGATTTCACAGAGAAAGACGGACTGAAAGTCGCTGAACTTGAAGAGCAATTTGCAGAAATGAATGGATATAATGCTGAGAGCGACGCAGCGTCATTGCTTAGTGGCTTAGGCATTAAGGAAGCTCTCCATCAAAAGAAGATGGCAGAACTCAGCGGAAAAGAAAAAGTGCGTGTCATGTTGGCTCAGGCATTGTTCGGAAATCCTGACAATTTATTACTTGATGAGCCTACCAATGATTTGGATATGGATACCATTGCATGGCTTGAAGGCTACTTGGCTGAATTTGAACATACAGTACTTGTCATCAGTCACGACCGTCACTTTTTGGATTCAGTAAGTACTCACACGGTAGATATCGATTACAATAAAATCACACTCTTCTCTGGTAACTATAGCTTCTGGTATGAATCCAGTCAATTAGCATCACGCCAAGCTCAAAACCAAAAGAGCAAAGCCGAAGAAAAGAAAAAGGAATTGGAAGAATTTATTCGCCGATTCAGTGCCAACGCATCCAAAAGTAAACAAACAACCAGCCGCAAAAAGATGCTGGAAAAACTGAATGTGGATGACATTCAACCTTCAAGTAGAAAATACCCAGGTATCATCTTTACTCCGGATCGTGAACCGGGAAACAATATATTGGAAGTTAATGATTTGTCTGCAGTCACTGAAGATGGAGAAATTCTTTTCAAAAATATAAATTTCAATATCGAGAAAGGTGATAAGATTATATTCTTAAGCCACGATCCACGTGCCATGACCGCTCTATTTGAAATTATAAACAATAACAGAAAAGCTCAAAGCGGTAGTTTTGAATGGGGTGTAACTATCACCACAGCTTATTTACCGGTAGACAATACAAGCTTTTTCGATACAGATTTAAACTTAGTGGATTGGTTAAATCAGTACGGACCGGGAAATGAAGTGGATATGAAATCTTACCTTGGACGTATGTTGTTCTCAGGCGAAGAGGTGCTGAAAAAAGCAAGTATACTATCAGGAGGTGAAAAGATGCGATGCATGATAGCACGGATGCAGATGAAAAATGCAAACTGCCTTATCTTGGACACACCAACCAACCACCTTGATTTGGAATCAATTCAGGCTTTCAATAATAACCTGAAAATGTTTAAAGGTAATATTCTTTTCTCAAGTCATGACCACGAGTTCATTCAAACAGTCGCTAACCGCGTGATTGAATTGACACCCAACGGTACCATTGACAAAATAATGAATTATGATGAATACCTTACATCCGATCATATCAAACAATTACGTGAGAAGCTATACGCTACGAAGTAAGAGTTTAAGCTAAAATAAAAAAGAAAGTAGATTTGGAGTTCCTCTAAATCTACTTTTTTATTGTATATAGAAAAAGACAGCCAACTTAATGACTGCCAAAATACAAGAATACCATACCAATCAGAACAAGAACCAAATCAATCGCTTTGCTCTTCAAATTCTTTTCATGGAATAACGCCGCACCAAACAAGAAAGAAACCACTACACTGCCTCTACGAATCATACTCACAATGGAGATCATGGAATCCTGATAACTCAGCGCATAAAAATAGACGAAATCAGCAGCTGACAAGAAAAAAGAAATAAGAATAATTGTCCAATCCCAATGAAAAGGAGTAGTCTTCTTACGAATAGGATACCACATAAACAACAAAATGATTCCCATCATACCCAATTGATAAACGTTATACCAAGACTGTACGATCATAGGGGGAAACATGTTCATCAAATACTTGTCATACAAGCCACTAATTGCACCTAACAATGCAGCCAGCACGATAAACAAGATCCATTTGTCATGTTTGAAATCAATTCCTTCCTTTTTACCGCTATGACTCAACATAAAGAATGAAGCCACAGCCAGCAACACACCAATCCATTGATATAAATTGAGTCGCTCACCGAAGATCAGCAATGCTCCTACAAGCACCATCACCGGACGGGTAGCATTGATAGGTCCCACAATAGTCAGAGGCAGATGCTTCATCCCAAAATAACCGAGTATCCAGGAGGATAACACAATAAAGCTTTTTAGCAATATATACTTATGTACTTCCCAGCCTTCAACAGGAACATAGAAGAGTGATCCTTTAGGAAGCCAACTGACTCCCATTGCCGAACCAATAATTAATGGAGCAAATATTAAGCTGCATACTAAGGTATTGATAAACAACACAGGGATGACCGCATTATCATCTAAAGATTTCTTTTTAAATACATCGTAAAAGCCCAGCAACGCTGCTGAGGCAAAAGACAAAATCAACCACATAATTTTATTTTATAAATAAATCATCATTGTACTCTATATCCTCTAAAAACAATGCATATCCCGGTGCGGATCCACCGGCTTTGCAACGATCTTTTTGTTCTATGATACGCCTGAATCCATCAAGCGACAATTTTTCACGCCCCACTTCAACAAGTGTCCCCACAATGGCACGTACCATGTTTCGTAGAAATCGATCAGCCTGTATCGTGAAAATCCACAAAGTTCCATCCTCCGTCGAACGCTCCCAGTGAGCTTGCATCATATGGCAGATATTTGTCTTGACATCCGTATGCAAACGTGCAAAACTTGTGAAATCATCATACTCGAACAGAATCTTCGCAGCCTCATTCATCAACTCATAATTCAAAGGAAAATAATTACGCCACGCATATTGGCGATAGAAAGGTTGCTTGGCCGTTGATATGTAATACTTATATGTACGACTACGCGCTGAAAAACGAGCATGCGCATCAAGTGTTGCTTCTCTAATTTTGAATATTGCAATATCCGGAGGAAGTATCTGATTTAGTTTGTGTGCAAGTAAACCCGAATCAATTTCGGATTCGCTATTAAAATGAGCCACCATCAACTTCGCATGAACTCCGGCATCCGTACGCCCTGCTCCCACTACACTTGTGGGACAACGAAGCAATATAGACAAACACTCCTGTAATCGTTGCTGCACAGTCACCGCATTCGGCTGTAACTGCCAACCATGATAGTTTTCTCCGTCGTAAGATAAGTATATAAAAAATCTATGCATCACTTATTATAATCTGCTGGTTACATGGAAGCATCCCTGCATCCGTTCATATTTTACATACACAACCCGTCGTTTACGCAAATCTCGTAGAGCTTCGGACAATACCAATTTCAAAGTATCCTGACTGACCATTTCTATGGGCCTGTGATCAGGATCTCCCACCAAACGGAAATGTTTCCAACTCACATCATAAGTTGTGCCATAACTGTGAGCCGAATTACTAATCGCATTTCTGTTGCGTTTACGCAAATTATGTATATCTTCCTCCGTACGCAGTACACTCGTCACCACCACACGATAGGTATTCAATCCCTTTGCATGCAATGAATCCATAAACGTTATACCGACTGAATCAAGAGATTGCTTCGCCGAAGGTACCAGGTAAGGAATTGAATTCTTCAGGCGATCAATGCCCCAATATTTATTTTCAAGCAGCAGACAAAGTTTCCCTTTCATTCGTTCGGCTTCAGCCCTATTTGCTATCAATTTTATACCTTTATATTTAGCCATCTGCAGTTGCACCGTGTTTTCATCATCAAAAACGTCCCTAAAACTCCACACACCTTTTATATTGTGAGGATGGTTACGTTTAATGGAATGATTAACAATCTCTCTTGTCTTTTTCTTATCTTTACATCCTTTACACATTGTAAAGAGTGATCCAAAGAGGACAAGCACACACAGCCAGGGCACCATTTTGCGTATCATATTTTGAGCAATTCATTAATAAGAATGCACAAAGGTACATATTTTTGAAAATCTTGTGGCAGATATTATGTAAAATGATTAAATTTGCCGAGCAATTTTTAGGTAAAAAAGCATGATAGAAAAAATAATCGTTCTAGAAGACGTTGAACCTGTTATCTTCTTTGGAGTAAATAACACGAATCTGCAACTTCTTAAAGCCCTCTTCCCAAAGTTACGTATAGTAGCCAGAGGAAATGTTATGAAAATATTGGGAGATGAAGAAGAGATGTGTGCTTTTGAAGAAGGTGTCATTTCATTAGAAAAATATTGTGCTAAATACAATTCGCTCACGGAAGAGGTTATTGTTGACACGATGAAAGGGAAAAAACCGCAAGGAGAAAACCTTGATAATGTAATCGTGTACAGCGTTTCAGGAAAGCCGATTATCCCCAGAAGCGAAAACCAACTGAAAATTTGCGAAGCGTTTGAAAAGAATGACATGATATTTGCTATCGGCCCTGCGGGTTCGGGCAAAACTTATACTAGCATTGCTTTAGCTGTAAAGGCGTTGAAGAATAAAGAAGTTCGGAAAATCATACTGAGTCGTCCGGCAGTGGAAGCCGGTGAAAAACTCGGATTCCTTCCGGGAGACATGAAAGATAAGATCGATCCTTATTTACAGCCATTGTACGATGCCTTGCAAGATATGCTTCCGGCTAACAAACTGGCTGAATACATGGAGGCAAATGTCATTCAGATTGCACCGCTTGCTTTTATGCGCGGACGTACATTAAATGATGCAGTCGTCATATTGGATGAAGCTCAAAATACGACTTCGGCTCAGATCAAAATGTTTCTCACACGTATGGGAACAAGCACCAAAATGATTGTAACCGGTGACATCACACAGATTGACTTGCCGCACACTCAACAATCAGGTCTCATTCAAGCGTTGCATGTACTGAAAGGTGTCAGGGGCATAAGTTTCATCGAACTAGGCAAAAAAGACATCGTTCGGCACAAATTGGTACAACGTATTGTTGAAGCCTATGAACATGATGACGAACGAAAAAGGTCAATCAAAACACTAGAAGAAAAAGAGATCAAGATCAACAGAATTATTTAATATAATACAATGGGTAAAACTTTAGTAAAAACAGACTTTAATTTTCCGGGACAAAAAAGTGTTTACCACGGAAAAGTACGTGACGTGTACAACATCGATGATGACAAGATGGTTATGATTGCAACAGACCGTATCTCTGCATTCGATGTAATCCTTCCCAAAGGCATTCCGTTCAAAGGGCAAGTGCTGAACCAAATTGCTGCTCGCTTTTTGGATGCAACAGCCGACATTGTTCCTAACTGGAAAATGGCGACTCCCGATCCTATGGTTACTGTAGGTTTGAAATGTGAAGGATTCCGTGTGGAAATGATTATTCGTGGATATTTAACAGGTAGCGCATGGCGCGAATACAAAGCCGGTAACCGTGTTTTGTGTGGCGTTCAATTGCCTGACGGAATGAAAGAAGATCAGAAATTCCCTTCACCTATCGTCACTCCTAGCACAAAAGCTGATACAGGTCATGATGAGAATATCTCAAAAGAAGAAATCATCAAGCAAGGACTTGTCGGCAAAGAGGATTATGAACTAATGGAGAAATATACCAAAGAATTGTTTGCACGTGGAACTGAAATTGCAACTTCTCATGGATTAATATTAGTAGATACTAAATATGAATTCGGAAAGCGCGACGGAAAGATCTATTTGATCGACGAGATTCATACTCCCGATTCTTCTCGTTATTTCTACGCAAACACGTATAAAGAATTATTCAATGCAGGCAAACCTCAAAAACAACTTTCCAAGGAATTCGTTCGTCAATGGTTGATCGAAAACGGATTTATGGGACAAACCGGCCAAAAAGTGCCTGAAATGACTGATGAATACGTTGATAGTGTTTCAGACCGTTATATCGAACTTTACGAACAGATCATCGGTGAGAAATTTGTAAAAGAAGAGCATGACGACCTTGAAAGCCGTATTGAGAAAAACATTACAGCCTTTTTAAGCAAATGAATTATCCGCAAGAGAAAATAAAACCTTACGGTGCCGAAGGAAAGAAAGGTGAGCAGGTCAAGAAAATGTTCGACAACATTGCCGATGCATATGACCAACTCAACCATATCCTTTCCTTCGGTATTGATAAAATATGGAGAAAAAAGGCAATAAATTGGCTCAAACAATTTTCTCCGAAACAGGTATTGGATATCGCCACCGGAACAGGCGATTTTGCACTGCTTGCCTACAAAATGTTAAGACCCAATAGATTGGTCGGCACTGACATTTCTGAAGGAATGATGAATGTAGGGCGTGGAAAAGCAAAAGCCGCCGGTATAGAAAAAGAGATCACTTTCCAATACGAAGATTGTGAATCTTTAAGTTTCGAAGATGACACCTTCGATGCAATCACCGTTGCATTCGGAATCCGCAACTTTGAAGATCTTGACAAAGGGCTGAGAGAGATGCATAGAGTACTTATTCCCGGGGGACATCTGGTCATACTCGAACTCACCACTCCTACCAAATTTCCTATGAAGCAATTATTTGGAATCTATTCGCATGTAGTCATTCCAACCATTGGAAAATTTCTGAGTAAGGATAACGCTGCATACACCTATCTGCCCAGCACGATTCAAGCTTTTCCACAAGGAGAAGTTATGCAAAATATACTCGAAAAAATTGGGTTTGCACAAGCTAAATTCCAAAGATTGACGTTTGGAATATGCACTTTATACATGGCAAGAAAATAAAACAATAACCTATTATGGACAAATACGGATTAATCGGATTTCCTTTGAAACACTCATTTTCAATGAGCTATTTCAATGAAAAGTTTGATGCAGAAAGGATTGACGCCCAATATATTAATTTCGAGATACCTAGCATTGAGTACTTTAAGGAAGTTATTGAGGAGAATCCGGAATTAAAGGGATTGAATGTTACGATTCCATACAAGGAAAAAGTAATCAAATATTTGAATGAACTGGATAAAGACGCGGCCACTATCGGAGCTGTGAATGTGATAAAGATCACACATAGCAAGAAAGGAAAAGTCTTTTTAAGAGGCTACAACTCTGATGTCATCGGATTTACTCAATCCATTCAACCTTTATTAGAGCCTACCCACAAAAGAGCATTGATCCTAGGAACGGGAGGTGCTTCTAAAGCTGTGTTTCATGGACTGAAGAAACTCGGAATTACTTCCACATTCGTATCACGCGCCAAACACAACAAAGAAACAATTACGTATGAAGAGTTGACACCCGAATTAATGGCAAAACATACTGTAATTGTGAATACCACTCCACTGGGGATGTACCCGAACTTAGATGCATGCCCTGAC
This sequence comes from Bacteroidales bacterium UBA1794, assembly GCA_002315435.1. Taxonomy (GTDB): domain Bacteria; phylum Bacteroidota; class Bacteroidia; order Bacteroidales; family Bacteroidaceae; genus DCFW01. The sequence continues at coordinate 23,181 of DCFW01000033.1, read as the reverse complement.
ATACCTTATGATTGCCTCACTACGGATCATTTATTGTATGACCTGCTTTATAATCCCGACCAAACTTTGTTTTTGGAAAAAGGAAAAGCAAAAGGTTGCGTCACGAAAAACGGGTTAGAGATGTTATTGCTACAAGCCTTTGCTGCATGGGAAATATGGCAAGAATAAAAAAAGCTGTAGTCCTACTCGTTTTGATATTTGTCATCGGGAGTATTGGAGGAGGGATATACATGCTCAATTTTGCATTGACTCCTACAAATCGAGGGAAAAATGAACCGTCTTCATTGCTAGACATGTACAAACGCTACCCGTTCATCACAGGATGGATGGCAAACCTTAAAAAGACATCTGCTCTTAAGGATACATTTATATATAATGATCAAGGCATCAAACTGCATGCTTATTTTGTACAAGCACCCCGCCCTACCCGTAAAACGGCTGTAATTGTGCACGGATACACAGACAATGCCATTCGGATGATGCATATCGGCTATCTCTATCAGCATGACATGGGTTATAATATTTTACTTCCCGATTTGCAATACCATGGTCGCAGCGGCGGCAAAGCCATACAAATGGGCTGGAAGGATCGTTTGGATGTAGAGCGGTGGATCAATGTTGCCCGCGCAATTTTCGGCGGCAAAGCAGATAGCACTACCATCGTAGTACACGGTATATCCATGGGCGCTGCCACAACAATGTGCGTGAGCGGAGACAAATTACCGTCTAATGTAAAATGTTTCGTTGAAGATTGCGGATACACTAGCGTTTGGGATGAATTCTCCGGAGAAATAAAGAATCAATTCGGACTGCCTGAATTCCCCATCCTCTATTCAGCAAATATGTTGTGCGACCTTTATTATAAATGGAGTTTCTGCGAGGCATCGCCATTGAAGCAAATAAAAAAATGTACGAAACCCATGCTTTTCATACATGGAGACAAAGATACATTTGTCCCAGTAAGTATGGTGTTTCCTTTATATAATGCAAAACCCGGAACAAAAGAACTATGGATTTGTCATGGAGCAGTTCATGCTAGATCTTATTTAGTCAATCGTAAAGAATATACATTCAGAGTTAAGAAATTCACGCAAGAATACATGTAGTGATACACAAATCGTGAATATATCATAGCACACACTTGATTTTTTTTAAAAAGAAAGGGTGATCTTTTATTAGATCACCCTTTCCTATATTATCAGAGTCTCAATTAATCCAATTGAGCCAATTTATTGTCAGATCCCAATACATGAAGGATTTTATATCTGTACATTTTGGTCATTTCTTCACGAGCAGGACCACAGAACTTACGAGGATCAAATTCTCCCGGGTTCTCAGCTAAAGTCTTACGAATAGCAGCTGTGAAAGCCAAACGAGAATCAGAATCGATGTTGATCTTGCATACAGCGCTTTTGGCAGCTTTACGCAATTCATCTTCAGGGATACCGATTGCATCAGGTAATTTACCTCCGAATTTGTTGATCATCTCTACATATTCTTGAGGAACAGAAGAAGATCCGTGCAATACGATAGGGAATCCCGGCAATTTATCCATTACACCATCAAGCACATCAAATGCCAATGGAGGAGGAACCAAACGTCCCTCAGCGTTACGGGTGCATTGTTCAGGAGTAAACTTGTATGCTCCGTGGCTTGTACCGATAGATATAGCCAAAGAATCACAACCTGATTTTTGAGAGAAATCAATCACCTCTTCAGGATCTGTATATGTGTGATGGTCAGATGAAACCTCATCTTCAACACCAGCTAATACACCAAGTTCACCTTCAACTGAAACACCATATTTATGAGCATAATCAACAACTTGTTTGGTAAGAGCAACATTCTCATCATAAGGAAGGTGTGAACCATCAATCATAACTGATGAAAAGCCCATATCTACACAACTCTTGCAGAGTTCAAAACTATCTCCGTGATCAAGGTGAAGTACAATTTCAGGATGATTGCAACCTAACTCTTTTGCATAAGCAACAGCACCTTCGGCCATGTAACGCAACAAAGTCTGATTGGCATAGTTACGAGCTCCCTTAGAGACCTGCAAAATTACCGGTGATTTCAATTCTGAAGAAGCGAGTATAATTGCCTGCAATTGCTCCAGGTTATTGAAGTTAAAAGCCGGTACAGCATATCCACCTTTTACGGCTCTCTTAAACATCTCTTTGGTGTTTACCAAGCCTAAATCTTTGTAGTTAACCATCTTTTTTAATATTTATTTGTTAGTGAATAATTAAATCCAATGCAAATATAAAAAAAATGCGGTAAAAAAGGAGCGAATTTCTCACATTTTATCACCCAATATTATCCTTTTAAAGTGTTTTTAATATGTGATCTTTCTACTCATTGAATTTTGCAATGCATGCATGACAGAAATGTACATTTACGAATAAAATAATCCATACACTGAATAAAGTGTGTCAAAGATGTGTCATAATTACCATCTGCATAAAACGTGATCAGACACAATTATAGGAATTGTGACAAAAAAATAGTACATTATTCTTTGGTTTGAAAAAAATCCCTTATCTTTGCACCTCGAAATTGTACCATTACACATACAATACAGATTATATAGTTACCAGCTATATTAATAAAGAAATAATAAATTAAAAAAGATACTGAAAATGAAAAAAGGTATTCATCCCGACAATTATCGTCCGGTAGTATTCAGAGATATGTCAAACGGTGATATGTTCTTATCAAAATCAACTTGTGATGTAAAAGACACTGTTGAATTTGAAGGTGAAACTTATCCTGTTGTTAAGGTCGAAATTTCTAGTTCATCTCACCCCTTCTACACAGGTAAGTCTACTCTTGTAGATACAGCAGGTCGTGTAGATAAATTCCTTAACCGTTACGGTGATCGTAAGAAAAATAAATAATTTTCTTTTACGATAAAAAGATAAAAAGGCAATTTGCTTCATGCAAGTTGCCTTTTACTTTATTCAATTATATTATTCCCACACATAACTGGTCATAGACAAACTTCCCATTGTCCGGGCATCATTATATACTCTCACTTCATCATCCATTGTAGTGGCTCCTAAAATATAAAGCAGAGGCAAGTAATGTTCCATCGTCGGCACCGACAAACGGGCAATCTCTCCTTTTTCAGCATAATTAATGAGCGACAAATGTTGTTTCTTTAGGATGTGATCGCGTACCATCTTATCAAAAGAATCAGCCCATGCATATCCTTCTGTAGCATCCCAATCAACCCAACGCAAATTATGCACCACATTTCCGCTACCTATAATCAAAACCCCTTCATCTCTCAGAGCTTGCAGTTCATGTCCTATTTGATATATCTCTTCGGGCGAACGAGATAAATCCACGCTCAATTGAGTCAATGGTATATCATGATCCGGATACATCTTGCTCAGCACAGACCAATTGCCGTGATCAAATCCTCTAGTTTTGTCCACGGTCACTTCGCAATTCAGCAACTGGCTCACTCTGTGAGCCAATTCAGGAGCACCGAGAGCGTTGTAGACTACTTCATACAATGGATCCGGAAAACCATACATATCATACAGCATTTTAGGTTGCGCATCACCATTTATTTTCAAACCGTTCGTAACCCAATGAGCCGAAACCATCAAAATGGCTTTAGGCCGCGGAATACTATCAGCAATGTCTTTCCAACAACGAGTGAATGTATTCTCTTCTACAGCATTCATGGGAGAACCATGCCCCACAAAAACGACAGGCATTCTTTTCATCTTGTTTATGTTTCTTTATTATAGGTATAACAAAACAAAGGCACAACTTGTTGAATACATTCATCTATTTTATACAAAAAAGATCCGAGTCCTCTTTAAAAGGATTCGGATCTGATTTATATAAATGAGTAATATGTCTCTGTTATTTTGCCATCGGACAAGTAGAACACCATGGTTTCAATTGTTTGAAAAAATCATTTCCTTTATCATCCACCAAGATGAATGCAGGGAAATCCTTCACTTCAATCTTCCATATAGCTTCCATTCCCAATTCGGGGTATTCCAGACAGTCAATTCTATTTATATTATTTTGTGCCAGAATTGCAGCAGCGCCACCGATGCTTCCCAAGAAGAAACCACCATGTTTCTTGCAGGCATCAGTCACATCCTGACTACGGTTACCTTTGGCAATCATAATCTTGCTACCACCCTCGGCTTGGAACAAGTCAACATACGAATCCATACGTCCTGCAGTTGTAGGACCGAATGAACCGGAAGGCATATCTTCGGGTTTCTTTGCAGGACCGGCATAGTATACAGGATGATCCTTAATGTATTGGGGAAGTCCTTCACCCTTGTCCATACGCTCTTTCAGTTTGGCATGAGCAATATCGCGTGCCACAATGATCGTACCATTCAATGACAAACGTGTTGCTACAGGATATTTTGAAAGTTCTTTCAACACTTCATCCATCGGGCGATCCAAATTTATTTTCACAGCTTCACCTTCACCGGCATTGCGATATTCTTCAGGAATCAGGCGACCCGGATTCTCTTCCAATTTCTCAATCCACACACCATCCTTGTTGATTTTAGCTTTGATGTTACGATCTGCCGAGCAGCTCACACCCAAGCCCACAGGGCAAGAGGCTCCGTGGCGTGGCAAACGGATGATACGTACGTCATGTGCATAATATTTACCGCCGAATTGTGCGCCCAAACCTATTTCACGAGCTTTCTGCAACACTTCTTCTTCCAGTTTCACATCACGAAAAGCTTGTCCGCCTTCGTTACCTTCGGTAGGCAGATTATCATAATATTTGGCAGAAGCCAATTTCACGGTTTTCAAATTCATCTCGGCAGATGTTCCGCCAATCACAATAGACAAGTGATAAGGAGGACAAGCAGCAGTACCCAACGTCTTGATCTTTTCAATCAGGAAAGGAACCAACTTTTCTGTGGTCAACAGTGCTTTTGTCTCTTGATACAAATAAGTTTTATTGGCTGAACCTCCACCTTTGGCAATGCAAAGGAAGTTGTACTCGCCACCGGCCACTGACAACAAATCAATTTGAGCCGGCAAGTTACAACCCGTATTCTTTTCGCGGTACATATCCAACGGAGCGTTTTGAGAGTAACGCAAATTATTTTCGGTATAAGCCTTATAAACACCTTTCGACAAAGCTTCTTCATCATTGACATCAGTCCATGCACGTTGACCTTTTTTTCCCAATATGATTGCAGTACCGGTATCCTGGCACAAAGGCAGAATGCCTTTAGTTGCAATCTCAGCGTTGTGAAGGAATGTCAAAGCAACAAACTTATCATTGTCGCTGGCTTCCGGATCCGATAATATTTTTGCGACTTGTTCCTGATGAGCCGTACGCATCATAAAAGCGATGTCATGAAAGCAAGCATTGGCAAGAGCTGTTAAAGCTTCGGGTTCAATTTTCAAAATATCTTTCCCTTCAAACGTGCTCACCGATACATGATCTTTCGTAAGCAAATAATACTCAGTGGTAGTATCCGGCTTCATAGGGAACGGAGCCTGATATTTAAACGGAGGTGTTGCCATAATCTTTTATTTATTAAGTAATTTAACCTTATTTTGATAGCACAAAGGTAAAAAATAAAATTGAATGACGGTGCAGATATAGCTGCAATTCAGATAAAATTAACGATACTATAGATAAAATAGAACGCCATATTACACTAGACATACTGATGCCGAATGCCTAGAAGATCATCTTTTTCGTAAAGTCACGAAAATGATCAAAATAGTTGGACAAGTTATCACATTTCTTTAGTCCGCATTCGACAAAAGCCGGAGAGGAACGCAATGGATAAAGGTCGTTAAACGCTTTTGCCTGCGAGCCGTCAAAATGATAAATAAGCTTCTCCTTGTAGTTTTCATCATATCCTATCTCGCTCCACGGTTTGTCGGATAATGATGCCAATGCGAACAGGCATTTTACCCGATTAGCATCCGAGAAATCCAATTCATTTGATTTTTCAAGCCATTCTTGTGCTTTCCGGCAATAGTTCTCTTGCGAATGACTTCGCACACTCTCTTTATACGCGCTCCACGAATAGTGCAAATAGGCCCAGCAATCACCGGTAAGTGAAGCTTGTGCATAAAGTTCGGCAATCCGGTAGCTGCAATCTGCCTTCTTCACATCGTCTGTAGCCGTAGCAAAATCATGCTGCAAATTGAGCATCTCATCGCAAAAGGCAAGCTTCGGATTCTCAGTCAACACAGCAGTTACATATCTTTTCCCTTTCAACTTGCCACGCATTTGCCAGGCAAACCAGTAAGGAGAGGTTACCTCCCTATGCAAATAAGGAGCTGTGTTCAATTTCGACATGAACGCAAGCGGTACTTTCTCTAAATAAGTACGAGCCTCGCCGAATTGTTCCAACCGCAAATATTTCGTGCCGATCAATTCATTGAAATAATCACTACTATTATAACAATAGGAAGCGGCATACTTTTCCAGATCCGTCCCTTTATCCGTATTCCTTATCAATGCCGCATAAGCCACGACATCCTTCACATCCGCCGTATCAAGCAAATCAAACAGTTCGTTATTATAATCTTGCGCCATGTTCCATTTATTGGAGCCCGGCGGTATCTGACCATGCTTCTGATTAGAGAGTTCCACATCTATGTATTCATGCACCATCCCTGTTAGAGCGGCAGCCGTTGTGAAACGCCCTGCTTTCAAATAACCGGGAGTCAGATTAAAGAATACGATACGCTCCATCACATCGGTGTAATGACTGCGAGAGGAATACCAATCCGCGTACATCGGTTCGGCTTTCACTTTATCCACCAGCCAGTGCAATTCTTTCAACACATAATCGTCATATCCCTGGTGGTAATCAGCCGTAGCGCTTGACACCAAAAAGCGGATAGCCCGGATATTGTCTTTCATCCGCTCATTCCCTTTCATCGCGTCGGCTTCAGCCAGTTCGTCGATTGCCTTTTTGTTCTTTCCTTCCAGGTAAGCAAAATACGCAGCTGCCGATTTCCACAATGCAGGATATTCCACTTTGTCCTCACTGATCACGGTAGAGGCAAATGTACGAAAATCATTCATTTCCTTTTCCAAAGCTAATTTTATCGAATCCACCTTACCGGGTTCTTCAAAGTCCAAACTCATTCGGTCATTGTCCATCGAGTTCACATAATCCTGTATCAAATAAGGGAAAGCCATCGAATGAGGAGCTTCGGCATAGAGTCTTTGAATGCCGCTCAATCCGATATCATTTCGGAAACACCAGCGCAAACTCCGCAGATCTCCTACTCGAGCATAAAACTCACGTGCTTTTTCACGCTCTCCATCGCCATACCAATAGTTTGCCTGATACCCTTCAGCCAAATCTTTAATGTAACCTTTCGGGAATTTCCGTGAATACTTGTTCCATAGTTGCTGACACATTTTACGATTGCCGCTATAAAATGCAGCACGCACGGCCATCAACCAATAGCGACTGCTTAAATTTTTCGATCTATCAATCTTTCGGGAGGCTTCTTTCAAAAGGAGCAACCATGTTTTCTTTCGATTTATCAAGTCTGCCTTTGTAGGATAATTCCATTGATCGTTATCCGAGCTAATCCTATTCATTGATGCCAACAGGGATACATAATAGAAGGCATCCCGGTCATTGTGCCGTGATAGATAGTCGGTGAGCAGCTGCCGCTCCTTTTTATCCTTTCCATACAACGCATTAGAAAGATCCTTGTCACTCAATTGATTCTGAGTGTATGCTTTCCAAAAAGCAATATGCTTCAACTTCACACTGTCTCCGATCAGGCTATTACGGTTGTATACACTAAACATGTAGCAAGTGGCGGGTGTGTACAAATCCACACAAGCCGAAGCCTTGTAACCATAAAAGCAAAAAAGACTAACGATGATAAATTTGATCCATTTCATAAGGCTTTATTTTATTTATGTCCGGTGAATTCAAACTATAGATCACTACCTGGCGATGAATCTCTGGCCGTTCTTCTTCAATCAACGACTGTATGTGCAGAATGTCGCTCGCAGTCACTTCATCCACTTTCACCTCATCTCCCACACGCAACATCAACCCGAAACTCTCAGGATCAGGCGATGCCAATGAGTGTGTACGCACCACTTGATAGAGATGCGAAGCTTTACGGCGATACAGCGTGGGATCAGAAAGATCGGCCTCACGCAAAATAGCTCTGAATTGTCCGCGTTCAAACAGCAACTTCCAGTCAAACACGGGATAAGCCACACATAAAGGTAATGAATATTTTCTTAATTGTGACAAATACGGACGCACATCTTTTTCGGAAAGAATAGAGTTTCCCGCTTGATAATCGCGCAAATTCCCCGTATTGTAACACATCAGCACTCCATAATCTACAGGAGGCTTCTCTGCCGACAATTGGTGCAGGCGTATAGTGGTAGACAGCAGATAGGTGCCCTTTTCTGCCAACATTGTTCTTATCTTTCGCAGCAAATCGAAGTATTCTTTTTGTGTACTGATAGTCCAGTCGCAATCAATTTGCAATTCATTGATTGACAAATTGTTTGTTTCAGCCATCGTCGACACTCTCTTCACTATTTTTTCGGCCAAATCAGCCACATGCTGCAAGCAGGTATGTTCCACATACACCACCGGTATCACTTTTATATCCTTGGGTACGGGCGTAACAAAACGAATCGTTCCGACAGGCATCGGTTGCTGCCTTCCATCGGGTTCCACATCAAAAAAACGCACATACATTTTCTTTACACCATGTATCCGCAGAAATTTCATTTCCGCCGGATCCAAACGAAACACCGTACGCCAGAAATAAACGGACGGGGCGGGATCAGGCAACACCTTGTCATAATGACCGGTGCATGAAAATAAGGATAGGCAGAACACACAAAATAAAAGATTTTTCATGTATCTATGTTTAGAGTGATACGGGTAACAAATATAACATTTATTTCATCAAGCGAAAAGCATTTCACATAAATAATGTAGAATTAGCCGGATCAATTACATGGATGCAAATACCCGCACTTTTATATCGCATACATGAATCGAACTGTTAGCAATTTGTTATCGATTTTCTATGTACGCTCTTTTAGATAAAGTATAATCTTCCGGTCTTTATTATCATTTTGTAATAGTAATGACACCTCTTTCTTACAAAAGGCGAATCTTTATTCTCAAATAACAATAAATAATTCATTTGAATTAAATAAATATTTATCTTTGTCCCCAAACAGAGATATTCCGTGAAACAGAGGCTTCTAAATATATCAAAGATACTGCTAATAGCTCTTTTTGTTAGCTATTATGGGAGCACAACATTGTTTTTTCACGTTCACAAAACACCTTACGGATTCATTTGCCATTCACATCCTTTCAAGGGTGCGCACAACCATTCACAGGCTCAATTTGAAACAATCTATCTTTTATCCATTATTCTGTTTACGGTTCAGCCGGCTTTCCTATTAAGTTTCATAAAATTACTATATCATATTTTCCACTCTCGGAAAAGTCTTTCTCATGTTCATTTGAGGTATCTAACTGCTAATCCTCTACGTGGTCCACCTCTTATTGTTTAACTTTGAACAAAGTGCTCTTTGACTTCATTAGGGGCACTTCTTCCATACATTCATAAACAATAAATTATTATGAGAAAATATATTTGCTTTTTGCTTATAGTAACAGCTGTGTCTTCATGCAAACAAAAAGAAGACGCCAAAGAGAGCCGTGACTTCACGGTTCAGGGAGATACTATATCCGTATCTAAGGAATCATCATTAGCAGGAAAACTAAAAACAAGCGTAACCTTTCAGGAAACTTACTATCCTAGTTTCAGCACGTCAGGAGTTGTGAAGGCGATTCCTACCAAGTATGCTGAAATAGCTTCACCGTTTGCCGGACGAATCACAAAGTCACTTATACGCTTGGGACAAAGAGTGGCAGCGGGAAGCCCTATTTTTGAAATCAGTTCACCGGAATTCTTCGCCACTACAAAAGAATATTATCAGACAAAACAGGAAATGATACTTGCTTCCAAAAATCTGAGAAGAGAGAAAGACCTGCTTCAAAACAAGGTGGGTGTCAAGAAAGAAAAAGAAGAGGCTGAACTGGATTACGAACTGAAAAAGAAAGATTTTGAGAATGCAAAAGCGGCACTGCAAGTTTACCGCATCAATCCCAATCATCTGGTATTCGGTCATCCGTTGGTGGTGCGCTCGCCCATCTCGGGAGAGGTTGTAAAAAGTAGTATCGTACTTGGTCAATACCTCAAGGAGGATGCGGAACCGGTTGCTATTATTGCCAATCTGAATGAAGTGTGGGTCGTGGCTCATGTAAAGGAGAAAGACGTAAACTTAATACGTAACCTCTCCAACGTTGGAATTTCATTGGTTGCTTTGCCGGGAAGAAACATTCACGGTAAAATTTACCACATCAGCGAAATGATGGATGAAGATACTCGCTCTGTAGAAGTTCTTATTGAGTGTAACAATGCAAACCGCCTGATGAAACCGGGAATGTATGGCACCGTGAAACTGACTGATACCCCGACATCCAAAATCCTTATCCCCTCCTCGGCTGTGTTGCAGGAGGAAGATGACAATTATGTGCTCGTATCTATCGGCAACAACAAATATGTTAAACGCAAAGTCACAACGGCTTCGGCTACGGGTGACAGACTAGTGGTGTTGTCAGGACTTAATTCCGGAGAACATATCGTCACAGAAGGAACGTTCTATTTAAATGATGCACGCTAAGGAATATGAAAAAGTTAATCAATATGGCAATCCATCGGCGAGGTCTGATGCTTGTCTTATTCTGTTTTATTGCCGTCATCGGTTATTATTCATGGACAGAGCTGGCTATTGACGCTTATCCTGATATTGCCGATGTCACGGTAGAAGTATCTACACAAGTTCCCGGACTGGCTGCTGAAGAAATTGAACAACAAATCAGTATTCCGATAGAACGGGCACTTAACGGACTTCCCGGCATGACGGTGATGCGAAGCCGAAATACCTTTGGCATATCCTCCATCACACTTGTTTTTGAAGACGGGATAGACGATTACTGGGCAAGGCAACGGGTGCAAGAGCGATTAAGCGATGTGGAACTGCCTTATGGCGCCGCTCCTGAACTGGAGCCGCTTACTTCCGCTACCGGCGAAATATACCGCTATGTACTTGACAGCAAGAACCATGATCTGCGTGAGCTTACCGACCTGAACAAATGGGTGGTCATCCCACGATTGAAACAAATCGCCGGTGTAGCCGATGTCAGCAACTTCGGGGGCATCACCACTCAATACCAGATAGAAGTTGACCCGCATAAAATGGAGCAATACAACATCTCGTTGTCTGATATTAAGGATAAGATAGATAAAAACAATGTCAATGCCGGAGGTAGTGTACTTAACCGGGGCGACCTGAGTTATGTGATTCGTGGAATCGGACTGGTAAAAGATTTAAAAGATTTGGGACAGGTTGTTCTGAAATCAGATAATGGCGTTCCGGTATACCTCAGCGATGTAGGCAAACTGAAATACGGTAACCTGGAACGCAAAGGCGTACTTGGATATTGCGACAATAAGACCAACCTCACTGACGGTGTGGAAGGCATTGTGCAGATGCTTCGTTTTCAGAACCCCTCTTCCGTGCTGAAAAATGTTCATCAGGCTGTAGATGAACTCAATAGTTCCATACTGCCTAAAGGGGTAACCATCCATCCGTTTGTAGATCGTACAGACCTTGTGAGTACCACATTACATACCGTTTCACACACCTTGCTTGAAGGTATGATACTGGTCATACTGGTACTTATCTTATTCCTCGGCAACTGGAGAGGCGCATTGCTGGTGGCTTTGACCATTCCGCTGTCATTGCTGATCGCCTTTATACTGATGCATGTCACCGGCATTCCTGCCAACTTGCTCTCTTTAGGAGCCATTGACTTTGGTATATTGGTAGACGGATCCATTGTAATGATGGAAACGATTCTGAAAAAAAGGGAAAACAACCCGCTCGAACCCTTACAGGAAGAATCTATTATGAAGAGAGCTTTTGAAGTGGCGAGACCTATTCTCTTCTCCACCTTGATCATCATCACCGCTTATCTTCCGTTATTTACTTTTCAGCATATTGAAAAGAAACTGTTTACTCCTATGGCATATACCGTTGGATATGCATTGCTTGGGGCACTGGCTGTTTCCTTCTTCCTGATACCCGGACTTGCCTTCATGGCTTACCGTAAGCCCAGAAAACTATATAAAAACAATTGGCTCGAAAAGATATCGACTATCTATCATAAGCAGACGGTCAACATCTTGAAGAAGCCCAAAAGAGTACTGATACCACTATCCATCATCCTTGTGATGGCGGGAATTTTCAGTTATACGGTGGGGAAAGACTTTCTTCCTCCCCTTGATGAAGGATCCATTTGGGTGCAAATGCAGCTTCCTCCGGGAATCTCCATTGACAAATCCAAACAGATGGCTGAAGATTTCAGAAAGACAATTATGAAATTCGACGAAGTCTCTTATGTGATGACTCAGGTGGGACGTGACGATGCCGGAACAGATGCTTTTTCTCTTTCGCATGTAGAATGCAGCATAGGATTAAAGCCTTATTCTACCTGGAAAAATGGAAAGAAAAAAGCAGATCTGATAGAGGAGATGTCTGCTGAATTAAAGAAAATGCCGGGATATACAGTGGGATTCTCACAACCGATTATCGACATGGTAATGGATCAGGTGGCAGGAGCACACAGTGACCTTGCCGTCAAAATCTATGGTGAAAATCTGACTGAAACTCGTCATGTCAGCGAACAGGTTGAAAAAACGCTGAAAGGCATCAAAGGAGCTGAGGACGTGACCATTGACGAAGAACCTCCTCTTCCACAGTTGCAGATTATAGCCAATAGAGACCGGATAGCCCAATACGGACTGAATGTATCCGACGTGACGGATCTTATCGAAATGGCCATCGGAGGAACGTCCATCTCACAAATATTTGTGGGAAGCAAATCGTATGATGTGACCTGCCGTTTCAATGAAGAGAGCAGACGCACACCGGAAGAAATAGGTAACCTGATGCTGACAACCGACGCGGGAGTAAAAATACCTCTTTCGCAAGTGGCACAGATCAAGATGACGACCGGAGCAAGCACCATTACTCGTGAAATGAACAAGCGTCACCTCACCGTGCGTGTCAATCTTCGTGGAGTGGATTTAACCTCCTTCTTGAAAGAAGCAAATAGACAAATTGATAAGCATGTGGAGTATAACAAGCAAAATGTTCATATACAATGGGGCGGACAGTTTGAAAACCAAAAACGCGCCTATACCCGTCTGGCAATAGTCATCCCGTTGGCATTGGGCATTATGCTTCTTTTGCTGTTCGGAGCCTTCGGTAAATTCCGTCAGGCCGTGTTGCAGATGAGTGTGATTCCATTAGCCGTATTCGGAGGCATGCTGGCCCTCAACCTCAGAGGCATGACGCTGAATGTCTCTTCGGCCGTAGGCTTTATTGCACTGGTCGGTGTAGCCATACAAAATGGAGTGATTATGGTGTCGCATATCAACAACCTGCGCAAAGAGGGTAAAGATCTTTATGATGCCGTGATTTCAGGTACCCGCCACCGTTTCCGTCCGATATTGATGACAGCCACAGTTGCCGTACTTGGCTTGCTGCCAGCTTCCTTCTCCACCGGTATCGGTTCAGATGTGCAACGTCCCCTCGCCACAGTGATCGTATACGGATTGCTGTTCTCCACAGTCATCACTCTTTATGTACTTCCCGCCCTCTATTTCATGATCGAAAATCATCAGCTTAAATCCAATCAAGATAAGATATGAGAATAAGAGTAAAAAAGCACATGATTGCCTGTGCATTAATCTATATGGGATGTCTGCCAAGTTATGCGCAGACATCCATACAACCGCTTACCTACACCCAGTATATGGATAAGGTAAATGCGGACAACTTGGAATATGCAGCAGAGAAATTGAACGTCAGCATATCCGACGCGGAAGCGATTGCAGCAAAAGTAAGGAACGACCCGCAATTGGGATTCAATTACTTCAATAACGAGCAAGCAAAGAAAAAAATGGGATATGGAGGTTCTGTAACTCTTTCGCAGACAGTGACCTTCGGCAAACGAACGGCTGGTATAGAGCTGGCACGTAGTGAGAGTGCTCTTTCCCAAGCATTGCTTGCCGACTATCTGCGTAACCTGAGAGCTGATGCCACAGTTGCTTATTTGGAGGCACTGAAGCAAGACCAATTATATAAGGTGAAACAGAATGCCTATCAGAATATCGATGAGTTGGCTAAATCCGATAGCATTCGCCTCTCAAAGGGAAAGATCATGGAGATCGACGCTATTCAAAGCAAACTTGAAGCAGGAATCATGTATAATGAATTGCTGCAATCGGAATCGGATAAGAAGAATGCCCTCACATCTCTTTTGATTTACACCGGAACAAAAGACGCGTCTCTCCTTTTCCGCCCGGATGCATCGCTACATATTGCCCGTCGCAGTTTCGACCTGTCTGCCTTGGTCAAGCAAGGAACTATTTCCCGCTCGGATATCACCGCAGCCATGCAGAATATGGATGTGGCTAACCGTGCGCTGAAAGTGGCACGCCGTGCAAGAAATATGGACGTAGACGTATCACTTGAGGTCAGTCACAATGCCCAGGTAAAGAATGAAGAAGCGCCGGCACCGGCCTATTCCGGTGTGACGGCAGGAATAGCCATTCCGTTGCAATTCTCCCGAATGAATAAAGGAGCTCTTCTTGCCGCAAAGCACCGTACGGAGCAAGCTGCTATTCAATATGATCAGGCTGTGTTGCAAGTGCAGAATGAAATATTAAAAGCATACTATCAGTACGAGTCCGTAACCAAACAGGTGGAACATTATGAAAACGGTATGATGGAACAAGCCGGTCAGGTGCTGAAAGGCAAAATATACAGCTACAACCGTGGTGAAGTATCGCTTTTGGAAGTTCTGAACGCTCAGCGTACCTACGATGATGTTCAGGCACTCTATTACGAAACACTCTTTGATTATGCATCAGCTATGGTCGGATTGGAAAAGAGCGCAGGAATATGGGATATTAAACTCTAAAGATTTACAGTTCAATATACAAAGAGGGCGTGCCAAAAAGTGGCCGCCCTCTTTTATTTGTTGCTAAAAGATTGTTTGCATAATATCAGTGTATGAAGACTTATCATTTAAAATATGTTCCATTTATACAATTAGTGATATTTTATTGACCGCATAAATAATGCATAAAACAAAAGAAGTTCAGAAGTTCACCCCCCTCCCACTCTTTTTTTAAGCATTTTCGCCTAAAATCTATTATATTTATGCAGAAGCTCGCATTAATGAAGTAATTATCAATTCGTTATATTTACTAACTTAACCCACAACGTGGAAACCTCCTAGATCATCAAATCATACCAAAACTTATGTATTTGACAAAAAGAGCTGTTTTATCCGGCTTTTAGGTGTTTCTAGGCAGTGAAGAAGTTCAAGAAGGTCAGAGAGAGTTCATAATTGAACTTCTTACACCACAAATCAGGCACATGACATCATAAATATGCAAGAAGTACATCAATTACTTTCAAATACTCTGATAATAAGTAAATTAGAATTCAATATACGCATATTTATAAAGAAGTTCACAAGAGTTCAAAATTGAGCTTCTTGAACTTCTTATAAATATGTTAATAGAGGTGCTATTATATAGTATATATTACTAATAATCAATATATTACATAGTATATTATACTACATAATATATTCTATAATATAGATTATAGAGTCTATTTATAGAAATACCTATTTTACAATATACTTAGAATAAGAGAGTTGCATTTCCCAAATTTAGGGTATAAAGCCCATTTGACCTTCTGAACTTCTTTAATTGTATCTATTTGTATTATTATCTATTATTGTGTAATTAATAATACAAATAGTACCGTCCGTTCTCTTCATAGTTACCATCCATTCTCCTCGTAGTTACGAGTTGTTCTCCCCATAGTTACGAGTTGTTTCCCCCGTAACTACGGGTTTGTTCGCCCGTAACTACAAGTTGAGCAACTCTCAGTTACGGGGGGAACGGAACGCTATGGCGAGTTAGACGGAATGTTATAGCGAGTTTAAGGCTTCCCAATATAGCGATAAATCAATTCCACTTCACAGCCGAAAAGTGTTTGTCGATGGCTGTTGAAGCCGATAGCGATCAGTTTTTCCCATAGTACCTTATTCGTCTTGATCCATCGCATCATTGTCTGTACAGCAGAGCGAGGTGTGGTATAAGGATTATAGAGCAAAGCCAGTTCAGATTTCTTGTAAGGGCGAATATACGTTTCGCCTAAATTGTCTTTTTTTGGTTTCATATTCGTTGTTTTTATATGATTATTATACTTCAAATTTACGAAAAAACGACCAATTTTCCAAGTAAAAAGAGTGCATCTTTACTATAAAAAAGAGAAAAACGCACTAAAATAACACACATGTATTCAAAGGGTTGCAAACTGAAAAATAGTGCTTTGGGGTTGTCGTATCTTTGTATCACAATCAAAAAACAAAGCGATTGTGCAACAAAATGTATCACTCTAAAAAATAAAAGAAATGACAACAACCAACAAAACCAAGAAGAAAGCCTATGTGCTTCCCGTGACAGAAAACCAAGTGTTCTACGCAGCCGTGCAACGTCAGAATTTGCATGACAGATCAAAACCGAAGTTGTATTATGCTCAAGTGCATCATTCAGGTCGTGCCTCCTTAACGACCTTGCAGGCTCGCATCACTCAAATGTCGGCACTTAGTAAAGGTGACGTACAAAGCGTGCTAAGCAACCTGATCGAGGTTATTCTCGGTGAATTGCGTAACGGTCGTATCGTGGAGATCGGCGATTTAGGAAGTCTGTATGTAAGTGTGTGCAGTAAGGGTGCTGCCACCGAAAAGGAATTAACCTCAGCTGCGATCAAGAGTGCCCACATCAATTTCCGTGCAGGAGCGGATTTGAAGGCATTGATGAATTCATTAAGTTACCTAAAATTGTCAGAGGATGCCGGCACCGCCGCGACTGACACAAAATCAGACGGGAAGGGTAATGGCACGGATTCAGACAAGACCAAAGGAGATGGCACCGGTGGCAACACCGGAGGCGATTCCGACGGAGGTAAAATTTGAGGTGTAACAATCAAAAAAAGTAGTAACAACCAATGAGTGCAGTGAAAGTAATGGGAGTGATCCTTGGCAAAGCATGGCGGATATTGTCCGCCATCGCCTCGCCTCTCCTGAAAGACAAGGAAAATGTGAAAGCCATACAAGAGTTTGCCGACCTGATCATGGGTCAGTACAAAAACTTGATCGACCAATTGGAGCAGGCAATCAATGACTACTTCGAACTATCCAAGAAAATCAGAGAGATGCATGAGGAAGTATGCACACTCAAAGAGGAATTGGTAACAGCAGTGACGAATAGTTGCAAGGAAGCACAAAGCTGCAAATTAGCAGTGAGATAAAGTTAGCTGTTAGATCAGTAATAAGTGTCGGTAGCGCAAAGAGAAACAATCATTCCATGTATCCTAATCGTCAAGTAAGGCAAGTAACAGATCGGCCGCGCCTCTTGACCACAATGATGGAATAGTATTGTCAATCTCTTTGTGCTGCCGATGTTTTCACAAATCAGGAATACCACCGTGTTGAATCAGCCCTTTAAAATCCTCAATAATTTTTTCCTTATTAGGGTTATCAGAGAGGATGAACAGCGAAGCATACGTATCATAATCTTCAGTTTTACTAGAAAGATCTATTTTAAGAATGTTATTTCTACGATATTTTTTAAACCAGCGTTGAAATAATTTATTGCGCTTTACTTCTTTACCATCCAAGTTATCACAAATAATAATCAGTGCATATTGCTTTTTAGTAAAAAAATCATCCAGAATATGTATGACTGTTGCTGATATCCGATTATCTATGGGATGAGGAGTTGAATCTTCCGGTTCTATATTGAACATAAATATATCCTTGAATGAAGGATATATATCAGAATAATCAAAAAAATAAATTAGGTATTTTATTCCGAGCGAGGTTACAAATGAATAGCTCCCGTTGTCTTCTTTACAGACTTCATACGGGAGTGGCGAGTTTAATTCCACGTTTTTTAGCTAGTTTTTTTACATCCCCGTGTTCTTGTATGCACTGGCGTATAGCTTTCTTGTCCTCCAACATTTGTTGAAGAATGTTTGCTTTGGGCTTTTTCGTTTCAGACATATAACGGCAACTTTTTAGTGTTAGACAATTATTATTGTGCAAATATATGATTTCTTCTTGATCTAAAAAATATTTATTGCAAATATATTTGATGCAAGTCTCTCAAATGGGAGAATGCGAAAAGACACACTTACCAGAAGCGGAATGCTACTACAACTACTTTTTATTATGCAGGACAAGTAGCAGGACAAGTACATCTATTCGTGAACAACTATTGACCAATAGTAATAAATTCACATTTGAGACCGTGGTGTCTCACCCCATCAAGAATAAATTATTAGCCATGAAGTTGTCTTATTCGCAGAAATTTTGCATTTTTGCAATTATATTCGCAGAAATTTTGCACTAAGCCTATAAAGAAGCCATCTTATTCGCAAAAATTTGCAACCTAAATAAATAATCAATTTAGAGAGAATAATTATGCCGACAGAAATAGATCTAACCAAAGAGGTTATATTTGCATCCTCTGATGCTGTAATATCCAGACGTATTTCCCAATTGGAAAAAGGAGGAACATTAAAGAAGATAGCTCCACGTATGTATACGACTAATCTATTTGACTCTCCAAAGAATATTGTAAAACGGAATCTTTTGTACATATTAGCATGGCGTTTCCCTGGTATAGTAATCAGCCATCGAAGTGCAAATGAACTTCATCCTACTGATACGGGAGATTTTTTTATGACTTATACTTACAATCGTAAAATAACGGACATTCCGGGAATACGGTTGAATATCGTAAAAGGAAAACCTGCATTAGAAAATGATATTAAATACGGTTCATTAAATATATACAGCTCATCAGAGTATCGTTGGATGCTTGAAGTAATGCAGGTAAGCCGTAAAAAAGAAGGAGAGTCTAAATCTTTTCCAATCGAATTTGTGGAAGGAAGATTGGAAAACATGATTCATGCCGGAGGTGAAAAACGTATCAATGTTTTCAGAGACGAAGTCAGAAAAATAGCTAAGATATTAGATATGAATGATGAGTTTGAAAAATTAAATGAAGTTATTTCAGCTTTACTTTCTACTCATAGTTCGGATGTACTTTCAACAGACTCAGGAAAGGCATTAGCTGCCGGCATACCATACGATGCACAACGCGCTCAACTTTTTACTTTGTTATATGATGCTTTGAAAGATCGTTTTTTCATAAATCGCCCTAACAAAAGTAATTCAGAAGATTCATTCCGACTTTTTTCTTTCTTTGAAAGCTACTTTTCCAATTATATAGAAGGTACAATATTTACAGTAGAGGAAGCAAAAAAAATTATTGACACAGGAATGGTTATTCCTAAACGTGTGAATGATTCGCATGATATTCTAGGTACTTTTTACATCCTTTCTAATAAAATGGAGATGAATACGGTACCAACAACAGAAGACGAATTCATTGCTATTCTAAAAAGAAGGCACGCTATATTAATGAATGGGCGTGACGACTGTACTCCCGGAGTATTTAAAACCGTATGGAATAGAGCCGGTAATACAGAATTTGTAGATCCTAAGTTAGTTGAAGGAACCTTACGTTTTGGTTTTCGTCTTTATACAGCATTAAAAGAACCAATGGCAAAGGCTATTTTTATGATGTTTATGTGTAGTGAAGTGCATCCTTTTCTGGATGGTAACGGACGAGTTTCCCGTATAATGATGAATGCAGAACTTGTGAAAGAAGAACAAACGCGCATCATTATACCTACAGTGTTCCGTGAAGATTATATCCTTGCCTTGCGTAAACTAAGCCGTTCTAAGGAGCCGTCTATTTTTATACGAGTATTAGAAAAACTTCAGGCTTTCAGTAACAACTTATTCGGAGAAGATTTTAATGAACTAAATGCTTATCTTGAACAATGTGCAGCCTTTGAAGAGCCGGAACAGGGAAAGTTACAAATCATAGACCGTGCTTTCGAGAAAGCAGCAAAGACTCTTCCTGATGATAAAAAGGTAGGGCAAAAATCATTACCGGACAAATCAGTCTGAAAGAACGATAGACTTCACTTATTCAAACAAAGGAATATAATTGCGAATATCTTTGTGTCGCTGGCACCTATATTATATGTACATCTATTATATATAGGTAGCAACAATCAAGAAAAGAAGTTATTTCTATTTTTCTGCAATGCGAACGCAAAATCATATAAATGTGTCGGCAATATAACTCCCTCCTAATAGAACAATGTGTATTACAGCCTTTATTGTTAAATATTATCAACAAAAGAACATTATGAGTGATTTTAGTGTTTATTTTGTAATAAATATACGAATTTAAAGAACAAAACGAATGATAAAAGACTTTTCGGTTGAAAATTTCCTCTCTATTAGAGAGAAGCAGTCAATCACGTTCGAGTCTGTGTCAAAAAGCGATGCAGACGATATGTTGACCGTGGAAGTGAAGCCTAATTTACACTTAAATAAGCTTGCCGTATTTTATGGAGCAAATGCTTCAGGCAAGTCTAATATGCTTTGGGCCCTGGAAACTATCTTTATGATGTTGTTCAGATCTTCTCGCACTAAAGAAGAGTCGTTATCAACTTATCGGCCATTTGCTTTGTGGGAAGGCAAGCCTACAAAAATGTCTGTGTCGTTTTTTAAGAAGAATATACAATACAATTATCAAGTGGAATATTGCCGGAGTCATATCATTTATGAAAAACTTGAATTTTATCCAAGCGGCGTGAAGTCCTTGTTTTACGAGCGCAAGTTTGTGGATAAAGATTTGCAAGCTGACATTCAATTCGGAAATAATCTAGGACTGCATCTTGATTCAAAGAAGGCGTTGGCAGAGAATACATGGAACAATAATACAGTACTGTCAACTTGCGGGAAAATTTCCTTAAAGGAAGATGCCCGTGATTTGTCAGATTTGCATACATGGATTAAACAGTATGTACATGATATAAACGGGGATGAAAAGAAGTCTATAAAAGAAATTGTGGAGGGAGCAAATAAAGATCCACGGATGAAGAAGTTCTTCATTCAGATGCTTTGTAAAGCCGATTTCAACATTACAGACTTTTCGATAATAGAAGTTCCTAATGTAATACCCGCAGAAGTACGTGCCGTGATTGAGGATAATTCGAGCATTTCAGACAGCATGAAAAAAGAGCTTTTGAAGCCTGTAAAGGAAACTCCTACTTTCGTCAACCACAGTGACGATGGAGATTTTTCTATACCTCAGTCCTTACAATCGGCAGGCACACTTCATTATTTAGAGTTATTGGATTTTCTATATGATTTGATATCGGGAGGTCATATTTATTTTTTAGATGAATTGAGCGAATTTCTACATGAAGATTTGTTGTCATATTATATCTCTACCTTTTTGTTTAACTCAAAGAGTTCGCAATTGATTTTCACCACTCAGGATTCAAGTATTCTTGATGAAGATTTTATTGCACGTGACATGGTTTGGATTTCAGAGAAGTCAAAGACGACAGCCTCTTCTGAATATCAGAGAGCATCGTCATTCGGGTTGCACAAAAACTTGTCATTATATAAATCCTATCGAATAGGACGTTTGGGAGGAAAACCCGAACTAGGTTCACCTTATTTAAATTTGGAGGATTGATAGAATGGCGCAGCAAAAAACTACGATAGCCGTCATCGGTGAAGGAATCACCGAGAAATATTATTTGCTTTCATTGAAAGATCTTTATCCTAAAATTGATCTAATGCCTAAGTTACCCAAGCATTCTTCAAGTATGAATGCATTGGAGATTTCTATAAAAAATTGCATAGAAAAAGGATATAGCAAAATATTTTGTCTGATAGATATGGACAATAAAAAGAGTGAGAAAGAGAAAAGTAATTATATGAAGCTGAAGACAAGGTATCACAATAAAGCCATTGGAAAGAAGAAACAAGGTGCTATTAGTTCCGTTCGTTTTTTTGAAACAGAAAGATGCACCGAATTGTTTTTTTACTACTATTTTCAGTATACATCCAAGTTCTTTGGAAATTCAGATGAAGTGGTGGATTTATTAAATAAGAAGTGCGGCTATGAAAAGAAGGAACAATTTTTTCGGTCGCATTCACTGCATCAGTACTTGGAAAGTAAAAAAGGTTCTCTTTCTTTAGCTATCCAAAATGCATCGAAATCATTGAATGAAAGAAAAAGTATCGGCATGGGATGTGATTATACCTATTCAGAATTAGGAGAGCTATTCAAAGAGCTTAACGATATAAGATAAATCCTCTTTTTTTATCTCCCACAAGTCCTAAGCCTAATGCAAGAGTTAATACTACGGCTCCAATAACAGGTAAGATTATCCAAAAGTTTTCATCATACTAAAAGTCTTGTTTTTTACGTAAAAAACAAGACTTATTATTCTCTTGATGCCTAAAATGACAAGAGGAACACCCCATCCAAACAGGAATAGGTACACCTATTATATATAGGTAACAACAATCAAGAAAAAGAAGAAAGAGGAAAAAAGTATTCTCTCTCTTTCTCTCTCTTTCTCTCTCTCCCGGCCTTCATGGAAAAGCGTTAAGCGTAGAGCCAGCTTTGGGCGTTAAGAAACGAACACGTTTAAGTGAGCGAAGCGAGGGCGTTTGTTCGTTTTAGCCCAAAGATGGCTCGGAGTAGCTTTGGAATGACAGACGGCACTTTTTCTTTTTTGGTTCTTTTTTTCTTTTGTGGGTACAAAAGAAAAAAGAACAAGCCAGCAGCCTGGCAAAGCAAATAACAAAGATAATCAATGATAAAATCCAATATAACCCACAATATTCCTCACAACAATCCTCATCAATTTTATGAATCCACAAAAAAACAACTCATCCCCATACTAAAACAAATCACTTTATAAAGCAATATACAATCCACAAGCAACAACAAAACTAACAAAAACTACACCTTATTATATACAGCGCCAATAATCAGCCACCAAAACAATAAAAATAAGTTAAAAAC
>DCFW01000005.1 GCA_002315435.1 Bacteroidales bacterium UBA1794 | reverse complement strand
AATTTTTACCGGACAGCAATAATAAAAAATCAATTCCCCGCATCACTGCGAGGGATTGACTCGTCCTAAGCTCTATAGGACTTAAGCGATTGTAAATATAAAAAAACTCAAGAAGCATAAAGGCCGGTTATTTTGTCCTTCATGCAACATATTATAATGTTTATTGTTGTATCTGCACCCAATCATCCGAGACCCACATTACTTGCCCGCCCTGTTCTTCGATATGCTCCAACACCACAGTTATTTGATCGGCAGGAAATTCGGCAACAAGCATTTCTAATCCATTTGTCCTTATTTCCCGTTTTATAGGGTAATGCATTATTTGGGATAGTGCATGAGCACCCTCATTGTAGGCGTAAAAAAAGCAACCTTTCTTCACTAAATAAAATACATTATTTACGGATTCCCTTTGTAGGACAATCACGTCACCTTCACTATGATGTCTGTTCTTCAAATTCTGCTTCATTATTTAAGTCTTTTAGTTGTTACTATTTAGGACACATCTGTTCTTTTAAAGAATCAGTTCCCCGCATCACTGCGAAGGACTGAAATGAATCAAGTAATTATCTGTGTAAACAATTACTATTATAAACTATAAGCAATTATAAATGTCGAGAATCAATTCTCCGCATCACTGCGTTGGATTGGCGAACACTTGTTACTGTTAAAAAATAGATACATTTTTACTATAATAGACTACTCGTTACTTTGATGTTAACTCTGGGAACCGATTGTTACAGCGTGTTTCTGCGGGAGGGTCGGTCCTTTCATATCTTCATTCATTTTCATTTTTACGACTGCCTTACGACGGTATTCGGGCTCTTAATGCCCGAAACTAATAATCAAACACGCGCCACAAGATCCTTAAATATCTCGAACGCATCTCACATGATACCCGTAGGCACGATTATCGTAATCCGTCGGGTTTACATGGTTATTATACATGTGCAAATGGTAAGCGCAAGTAGAACAATACGTAGACGACCAAACGTAGCCGTTAGTCCCCACAAAGCGGAGATAAGCACCACTATTATTTTGCATAGAACCACATAACGACCAAAAAGTACCGGATGCTATATGAGTCCAACCATAATTGGTACTACTATAAGTCATTGGACCTCCAGATGGCATGTCACAGGCGAAAGAGGATGAATAAGCAGCACTAGGCATTACCTTCCAACCTGACGGACAAGGATCATAAATAGTCTTGGTGGTACTCCATAACGTATTGTTCTGAGAAGAAGTGGACGTAGTGTACCAATCGCAAGGGGAGTGATTATTATAATAGAACGTGGTTGGATTCTCAACGGCATTAGCCAAATTATCAGTAACAGCGACTGGAGTATTCGTGATACTTGTAACTGAACCGTAAATTGCTTCCTGAGTATCAGTATTGGGTGCGGCTGCTGATGTTTGAGGAAAAGGATCCTTACGGCCCCACTGATAATACAGCCCTTTATAAGCCAGCCCCGGAGTTGTGTTGGTGGTACCCAAATCATAATTCATAAACGTGTAGCCATTTATTACACTATTCGCAGTATTGGGGTCATAATCCGTAACCCAAACATGCCATGACCATGCATAACCATTGGTACCGGTCTTCTTTATACCAATCACCGCATTACCTGATGCAGCATTAGCAGGGACACTCACAATAATATTGCCATTGGGTCCGGTACCGCTAGAAGCAGTCAAGCTAACCAACCCCGAGACATCCTGCCAAATGATATTGGCTGTCCATGTGTCACTAGAGCCTATCACGTAAGTGGGATCATTACCATAAGAAGCCTTCCCCCAAAACTGATTAACTAGAGTGATCGGGATATTCAATGTGGTAGCGGAAGTGGTAGAAGGATTCAGTACGTAGCTATTAGGAGGATAAGCACCCAGCATCAATTGATAATTGATATTCTGTCCCATCATCCATGTAGCAGTAGGCAAATAGAGCGTAGATACCTTAGCAACACCGTCAACTGTATACTTCACAACCAAGCTATTAGCGGAAGTTACCGACTGGGGAAGCAACAGAAGGCTACCTGAATAAGATTCTAAATTCTGATAATCAGAGGTGTTTAATACCTGTGAAGACTCCGGGATGAGTGTGCCATCAGAGGTAGACACTTTGTAAGTGGTGGTATCAGTGGACGAGGATGAGAGAGTCCATGGAGAAGATGCCACAGAAGGATCATAAGAGAGCGTGCCTTTGCTCTTGATGCCCGTCAAAGCAATAGATTGTACTTTGATCACATTGGACAAATTGCATTCCGCAGAAAAAGATATGCGTGTCAAGGCGTGACTAAAACTCAACCCCACCGCACTGCCGCTGGATTGATTGTTGGCGGCTGATGGAGAGGCATACATCAAATCCACCTGATCGCTCACAGTAGTGGAAGGTACATAAGTAATGTTTGGATAGCCCGTAGCTGTAGAGGGACTCAACGTGATGCCGTTGCCATTATAAGGATAGTAGGCGAAAAATTTTACTAGATCCGTGCCCACAGTGGGCCAATACTTACCCGGATAATATTGGAACGTATAGTTGCCACTAGTGCCTTGTCGGGTTACCTGTGTGTTATACATGAAAGACGGAGTAAGGGAAGAATTCCATGTGCCGCTCGGAACCACATAGCCCAGCACACCGAAACTGCCAACCGGAGCATCTGTGCCACTCACCACAGCACCGCGTGTGGCACTTTGAGAAGAAGGCGATGAAGTGGCTGCACTACCATCTAATGGTATATTTACTCTATCCCACCCCGAAGAGGAAGCACGGGTATCTATATTCCGAGCCGTAAACTGAACCAATTTTTCGGAGTAACGACCCGAGTAGTCGTCATTAACGCAACTTGTCAGGAGAAGACCCGTACACGCTAATATAGCTATTATTTTCTCTTTCATTTTCATTATCTTTTTTTATTACATTTCATCATGGACTCTTTATTATTATTGATGCTACTAATGCAAATGGTTTTCAATTGCATCTATTCTGTATTTTTTAACAGTTTTGCCTTTAATTCCGGTTTGGGCTTTAATGCCCGAAACAAACAATCGGATGTATATCACAATGGTACTTCAGTTATCTCGCACGCAGCGAACGTGCCCCCCTATGTCACGAAGGGTGAGTGTACTCGTTTCAATATATCCGTTCGCTATGCTTAAGTAGAAAACAGGATTTGTTAAAACAGAAATTGTAGTATCACAAGTCGAAGACCAAATGTACCCCATAGTCCCTACGAACCTAGGGGTACAGGAACCCAGAAAATAGCCAGATATCGGCCAAAAAGTACCAGATTCAGTATGAGTCCAACCATAATTGCTACCACTATAAGTCATGGGACCACTTGATGTAGTACTTGTGAAAGAGGCCGAACAAGCGACAATAGGCATTATCTTCCAACCTTGTGGGCACGGATCATAAATAGTTTTGACAATACCCCACAGAGCATTATTATTCGCAAGAGAACTGTTATTCGTGTACCAATTACTCCAACCCCAATCGGAACCATGATAAAACGTTGCAGGATTTTCAACCGCATTTGCCAAATTATCAGCAACAGCAACTGCTGTATTCGTGATGCTAGTATAAGTACCATAAATAGATTCCACAGTATTGGAAGCAACTGCCGATACCTGAGGGAAGGGATCCTTACGTCCCCACTGATAATACAAGCCCTTATAACCTTGTCCCGGAATGAGGTTGGTGGTACCCAAATCATAATTCATAAACGTGTAGCCATTTATTACACTATTCGTAGTATTGGGATTATACCCTGTAACCCATACATGCCACGACCATGCATAACCCGATGTGCCTGTCTTTTTGATGCCTATTATCGCATTGCCGGATGTCGATTTAGTAGGGACACGCACAACAATATTTCCCGTAGGGCCAGTGCCACTAGATGTACTGAGAGTCACCAAATTGGGAACATCCTGCCAAACGATATCAGCAGTCCATGTATCATTCGCTCTAATCACGTAAAGAGGATTATTGCCATAAGAGGCATTACCCCAGAATTCATTCACTCGGGTAAGTGGAATATTCAAAGTGACATCAGAGACAGTGGAAGGATTAACCACATAACAATTGGAATTGTCCAAACCCAGAATGAGTTGATAATTAATACTCTGCCCCATTGCCCATGTAGCAGCATGAAGATTAATTGTAGCAACTTTAGCCACACCGTCAACTGTGTATTTCACCACCAACTTATTGGAAGAAGTCACCGACTGTGGTAACAACAAAAATGTGCCCGTACCAGAAGTTATGTTCCGATAATTATAGACGCTCAAAGCTTGGTAAGATTCGGGGATGAGTGTTCCGTCTGAAGTAGTTGCCTTGTATGTGGTGGTGTCAGTGGAGAGCGAAGAAGGTGTCCAAGGAGTAGATGCCACGGAAGGATCATAAGAGAAG
The DNA here is from genome assembly GCA_002315435.1 of Bacteroidales bacterium UBA1794. GTDB lineage: Bacteria > Bacteroidota > Bacteroidia > Bacteroidales > Bacteroidaceae > DCFW01. The sequence continues at coordinate 126,698 of DCFW01000005.1, read as the reverse complement.
GTTCCCTTGCTATTGATCCCTGTTAGAGCAACAGACTGCACTGTAACCATATTATAAGAGCTACATTTCACTGAAAAAGAGATGCGCGTCAGGGCGTGGTTGAAGTTCAGACCCACAGCACTACCATCTGATTGATTGTTACAGGCAGAAGGTGAGGCAACCATCAGATCGACCTGATCGCTCACAGTGGTAGATGATGCATAGGCTATAGACGGATAACCCGTAGCAGAGGAGGGGCTCAATGTAATACCGTTGCCATCATAAGGATAATAAGCAAAGAACTTAACTAAATCGGTACCCGTCGTCGGCCAATACTTACTCGGATAATATTGAAAAGTGTAGCTTCCTTTATTACCACGACGGATCACTTGAGTTTTATACATAAATGTAGGAAGAAGAGAGGAACTCCACGTGCCATTGGGAAGAATATATCCCAATACACCGAAACTGCCCACAGGAGCATCCGTACCACTTACAACTGAACCACGAGTGGTGACAGGAGAAGATGTGGTGGCAGTATCGCCACCCAAAGATACATTTGCTTCATGCCAACCTGAAGAGGATGTACGAGTGTCTATATTGTGGGCGGTGAACTGCACGGATTTATCAGAGTAGCCACCGGAGTATTCATCGTCATGCACGCAACCTGTTTGAAACAGACAGACTAGCATCAATATTGGGAAATCCTTTATAATTTTCATAATATATATGTTTATATTTTTATGCCACATAATTATTTTAAGCTATTTATCTTGTACGCACCTTACCGGAAAACCCATCGCACGAGAATAACCAAAAGTACAAACCACATAGGTTGTATACATATTAAAAAGATATGAACCTATATATGCGCCGGCGGAATAATATATAGACGTCCAATAACTACTATGAGAACCAACAGAGCCCATCGCACCAGTACCGCTGTACATAAAACCTGTTAGCGGCCAAAAACTTCCTGATCCGTTATCTGTCCAGCCATAATTATCATCACTATAAGTCATCGTACTATTACTAAAATAAGTAGGATAATAAGCTGCATCAGGAGCAACTTTCCATCCCGGTGGGCAAGGATCATTGATTGTCTTGGTAATACCCCACAGATAATTGTTCTGAGCCGAAGTGGAACCGGAATTTGTGTACCAATCAGACACCCCTGAAGAATTAAAATAAAACGTTGCCGGATTCAGAACTGAATTTGCTAAATTATTAGCAACGGTAACGGCTGTGTTCGTGATACTTGAACCACTGATTGATTCCTGATAATTGGAACTGATAGATGACGCTTGAGGGAAAGGATCCTTGCGACCCCACTGATAGTATAGCCCTTTGTAAGCCTCTCCCGGCGTGATGCTGGTAGTACCCAAATTATAATCCATAAACGTATAGTTACCTATCTTACTATTCTTTAAATTCGGATCATAACCAGTGACCCACACATGCCAAGACCAAGCATATCCCGTAGTACCTGCCTTCTTGATACCTATAATTGTATTACCCGATGCCGAACCTGCGGCTACTTTCACCGTTATATTACCACTAGCCCCGACACCGATGCCCTTCGTGAGGCTCACCGAACTGGAACCATCTTGCCAGATTATATTAGCTGTCCATACGTCATTAGAACCGATCATATAAGTGGGATCATTGCCGTAAGAGGTATTGCCCCAAAAATCATTTACCCTAGTAATCGGAATGTTCAAGGTAAAGGTCGAGTTAGAAAAAGGAGTCACAATATAACTATTAGAACTAGGCAAGCCCAACTTCACCTGATAATTAAGACTCTGCCCCATTGTCCATGTAGCAGAAGGAAGGGCAATAGTAGACACTGTGGACGCACCATTAACCATGTATCTCACTACTAGTTTATTGGCTGAAGTCACCGATTGAGGAAGCAATAAAAGATTACCTGTATATGAAGTGACGTTCTGGTAAGCAGAGCTACTCAATGATTGTGATGTTTCGGGAAGAAGGGTGTCATCAGAAGTAGATGCCGTATAAGTGGTAGTGTCAGTGGATAAGGATGAAAGAGTCCATGGGGAAGATGCCACGGAAGGATCATAAGAGAGCGTACCCTTGCTCTTGATACCGGTTAATGAGATGGACTGCACGGTAAATACATAAGAGGAATTACTCTCCACAGAGAAAGAGATGCGTGTCAAGGCATGATTAAAGCTCAAGCTCACCGCATTGTCGGTGGACTTATTGTTACAAGCAGATGAAGAGGCATACATCAAATCCACTTGATCACTCACAGTAGTGGATGGTGCATAAGTAAGAGACGGATAGCCGGTGGCGGTAGAGCTACTCAATGAGATACCATTACCACCATAAGGATAATAGGCAAAAAACTTGACCAAATTCGAAGTATTGTTCGGCCAATACTTGTAAGGAGAATACCGATAGGTGTAATTGCTGTTAGTGCCTTGTCTAGTAACCTGAGTATCATACAGAAATGACGGGGTAAGAGATGAACTCCACGTGCCATTAGGAAGAACATAGCCTAACACACCAAAACTACCCACTGGAGCACCAGTGTCCCCCACAACCGAACCGCGAGTAGAAGCAACGGGCGAGGAAGTAGAGGTATCACCATTTAAGGGCACATTCATCTCATGCCACCCCAATGAAGACGCACGAGTGCCTAGATTGCTGGTGGTGAACTGCACCGATATATCGGAGAAGTTACCGTAGCATTCATCGTCATGTGCACAATCTGTCAGTAAAAGACTGATGCACATCAACATTACTATATTCTCTTTCAATCTCATAATCTACTAATATTTATATTATTGTACCTGATACTCTTAATTATCTCGCACACATCTAACAGGAAAGCCGCTTGCCCGAATGATCGAGAATATGGATGAATCCACATAAGTATAGCTGATATTGAAAGCGCGTGCCCTATTAGAAATAGCATCTACTGACCAATCATAACCGTTAGCTGAGACATCGTAACATGCACCATCATAGTAGCGCAAACCACCGGACAACGACCAAAAAGTATCGGAAGATTTATCTGTCCAACCATAATTCTCGGAAGTATAAGTCATTGTGCTTTTAGAGAATAATGAGTAAGCAGCCATAGACATTACCTTCCAACCTTGAGGGCATGGATCGTAAATCGTTTTGGCGAGACCCCACAATCCATTATTTTGATCTGATAATGATGAGGAACTTGTGTACCAATCATTTACACCATAATAGAATGTGGCCGGATTCTGGACGGAGTTGGGCAAGTTGTTGACAGCAGCTACCGGTGTATTCGTAATACTCGTAACCGAGCCGTAGATTGATTCCTGAACATTGGATGTTATTGAACATGTCTGAGGAAATGGATCCTTGCGTCCCCACTGATAATACAGCCCTTTGTAGGCTTCCCCCGGAGTGGTACTAGTGGTGCCTAAATTGTAATTCATAAAGGTGTAACTGCCTATTGTACTGTTAGTGGTGTTAGGGTCATAACCTGTGACCCACACATGCCAAGACCATGCATAACCTGTCGTGCCCGTCTTCTTGACGCCAATCACCGCATTACCCGAAATAGAACCGGCGGGGACGCTCACTGTGATCTTTCCCGAAGGCCCCATGCCGCTGTTTTGTGTGAGAGTGACCAATCCGGGAACATCTTCCCAGATAATATTGGCAGTCCATGCATCACCGGAGCCTATCACATAAGTGGGGTCATTACCATAAGAGGCATTGCCCCAAAATTCGTTTACACGATTGAGTGGAATATTCAAAGCAACGGCGGAGGTGCTAGAGGGATTGACTATATAGCAATTGGAATTGATTAAGCCTAGCTTGAGCTGATAGTTAATGCTCTGCCCCATCGCCCATGTGGCAGACGGGATACTAAGTGTGGAGGTATTGGACACGCCATCGACAGTGTACTTCACCACCAGAGTGTTGGCAGAAGTCACAGACTGGGGAAGTAGCAGAAGGTTGCCCATATAAGAGGTTATATTTTGATAAGCTGAGGCATTTAATGCCTGTGATGCTCCAGGAATAAGTGTGCCATCGGAAGTGGACACTTTGTAAGTGGTGGTATCGGTGGCCAAGGATGAGAGAGTCCACGGAGAAGATATCACTGAAGGATTATAAGAGAAGGTGCCCTTGCTCTTGATGCCGGAAAGAGAGATGGACTGCACGGTGATCGTACTGTATGAGCTACACTGCACAGAGAAAGAGATGCGTGTCAAAGCATGACTAAAGGTCAATCCCACAGCATTGATACCGGACTTGTTGTTGCAAGCCGAAGGAGAGGCAGACATCAAATCTACTTGATCGCTCACCGCAGTAGATGGTATATAAGTAATGCTCGGATACCCCGTATCGGTGGATTTGCTCAGCGTGATGCCATTACCTTGATAGGGATAGTAAGCGAAGAATTTAACCAGATCTGAGGCGTTGGATGGCCAATATTTAGTAGGAGCATATTGATAAGTGTAGTTGCTACCGGTGCCTTGACGAGTAATCGGTATGTTATACATGAAAGATGGGGTAAGCGATGAACTCCACGTACCGCCGGAAAGGACATAGCCCAACATACCTACATTTCCTGCAGGAACTTCGGTGTCACTCACGACAAAGCCACGAGTGGAAGCGGAAGATGATGAAGTGGATGCACTACCATCCAAGGGCACATTCACCTGCTGCCAAGCAGGCAGAGAAGATGAGCTGGGACTCTGGGCCGTGAACTGCACGGATATATCGGAATAACCGTCCGAAGAGTCATCATCATGTGTACAACCGCTCAAAAACGGGAAAACGAACATCACCAATATGGGGAAAATCCTTATAACTTGCATAATTAATATGAATAAGATAACATTATAGATAATCGGGAAGGGAATATTCACCTTCCCAATTACTTAATCTCTAAAAAAAATTGTTTTAATTGACAGAAGCGGATGTAGGAGTAGCTGACCAATCAGCAGAAATAGCTGCTGAGAATGTTACAGAAGTTAATGAAATTGTCATATTGTAATCATAAGCCTGTCCCGCAGTCCATTTATTTGCCGTATTCAAATCAGATAACTTCTTGGTTATCGTAAATGTAGATGATGTAGCATCAGCATAAGTGACGGTGCAATTGACCGTAATAGTTGCCGTAGATCCGGCTGCACTATAATCAGCAGGGATCATCAACAAATAAGCATTGCTTAAATTCAATCTTACTGAAGTTCCAACGGAAGAAACCACTCCTTGATTAAGCATATTGCTACTACTCAATGTGAAGCTTTGTCCTGTGGTGACCGGAGTAACCGAGATAACACCGGTTTTATTGAAAGCAAACTTCGCTTCACTGGCTACATTGCTAACAACGATGGAATTGACACGAACATACGCACCCACTGATGTGTAATCACTAGCCAACTGAGCATTAAACCCGATACGTGATAACTGATGGCCAAAGTTAAATTGAACTTTTCCGGCTGCACTGGTGGATGTTTGATCCAAAGCTGAGGCCATCATCAAATCGGCTTGATTTTGAGGATCGGCGTTGACGGTGAGATCAACAGAAGGAAGATTGCTCCCTTCTATGGCAGCAGGCGTAGTGACACTACTGACGTCGGTAGCCGGATGAACAGCAAAGAAACTGTAATAATTATTAGGCGTCCAATAATGTGTCGGGTAATACGTGTAGCTAGTACCATCAAAGCTAACAACATTACGCATAAAATTCAACGCGGAATTTGATGACAAAGTACCCGAAGTACTACCGGTATTATATCCCATTACAAGAAAATTGCCACCGGTAGGATATGTGGTACCGGTAACGACATTATCTCCCCTTGTCGTTTTTTCGACAAACGTACTAAAACCTACAGCTTTGGATTCGGTGGAGCCCGGTGTGAGCGTGCTACCATCATTAGAGCAACTAGACATTGCCAAAGCAGCAATAGATGCGCATAAAATCAATTGTTTCATATAAAAAAAATTAAATTAATAAAATATATAAATGCAAGACCAATATTATATATCAACGCTCGTAGAATTGCCCCAATCATTGACATTCACATTAAAACCAGAAGAACTACCGGCTGACACATCTATAGTACCAGGTATAGTTACTACTTGATTGGGCTTAGATAAATCAATATTCAACAAACTGGTAATGTCGCAATCATATTCCAGCGTACGCCCATCGGTGAGCGTGAGCGAAATCTTGAACATTTGTGTGTTACCGCTCAAACAATTAACTCCAAATGTGCTAACTGTACCTTGAAGGTAATCAGCTCCTTTATTGGAAAAATTGAATGTTATTGCCGAATTAGTGGACGGATAGGTATCAAGCCCTGGAAAGAAGCTTCCATACAAACCGCTTATATAACCTGTCGCTGAAGATACATAGCTGACTCCTCCCGTACCTCCAATATTGACTCGTACATTGAAAAACTTCACTTTATTTTGCAAAGGTGCACTCAATATATCAGGTAAAGAATTACCGGTCACATTGAAGTTCTTAATCTTATAGGAATAAAAACTATCCGGCATATTCACTATATCCTGAGAAGGAAATGATTTAACTTTAGCTGATGCCAGAATAGTTGTGGTACGCGCTTCCAATGTGGAATCGGTATCGGTGTTGTACAACTTGACATATTCCGTATCATTGTTGAACAAGACCACATTGTAAGTGCCCTTCGGTATAGCAACATATCCTCCTGCAGGTAATATGTTGCGGACTATAGGCGTGCCTCCAGCTGTAGGATAAAAAATGGCCCTAATGCCAGACGGTATTGTTGTGAGATCAGACGGCCACATTGCGTTAATATATACTTGAGGACCATCAATATCCGAATTCGAATAATATAAATCTTTTCGACAACTCCCCAATACACATATTGCAGCGATCACAATGCCGAGTACTATTGTCTTTCTTAATCTATTTGCCATAACCAACATCTCCTTTATTTTTTTATTTTATCTCCGGCTATACGCCATACCAAACCTATTTCAAGTTTTAACGGTGCCAGGTATTGACACTTCTTTGTCAATAAATAAGTATATCTGCTATTCTCATAATCGTATTTGCGATACTGTGTAGAAAGAAATCCGCCACCAAGACCTAAGTCAAGCGACAAGCAATGAGACAAAGGAAGCACATAACCGTACGTAATACCGGCTCCACCATATTCGCCCTGATATCCGTTGCCTCGGTTTTCCAAATCATAAAGTCCGCCTATCAACATGATACCTACGTATTGACCTTTCAGTACTTTGCCGGCTGTCCAATAACGAAACTCAGCACTTCCACCTGCCATTTGATAATATCGCTGCTTGGAAGATTGTGACCACCATGCGCACATGCCATTAATGTTTAAAGAAAAATGATTGGACAACGCACCTTGAAGCTCGATATTAGGCATTAAAACACCTATGTAAGCTAAATTGGTGCCTACGGTCCATCCCAATGGGACTATTTCAGACTTCACATCATGAACCATGTGGATAAGATCTTTCTTCGGTTTTGATGATGCCGGTATCGTATCCACCTTCACTGGTTTGGGAATAGGCTTCGGATCGGGCTTCTTTACAGGTGGGGGAATCACCCGTTTATCGAAATCAACAATGACACCACATCCCAAAGGTTGCTTCTCTACAGGATAGATGCCTCCGCTAAGAATAGGAAAATAATGCTTACGCATATATATATATGGTGCAGACCGGTGGAAACGAATCAATGCATTCTTTCGCTTATTACGATCGTGAACATTGTTGAGTATCCGCAGAAGATCTCTACGGGAAGATAATTTTGAATTTTCAACCAGCACACGAAGGACATCCCAATTTTCTCCTTTATTCTCTATCGTTATAGTAGAGGGAGGAACATTGACAAGAGCAGCCAAATACTTCTGAATAGATTCGGCACGTCGCCCTGCCAGTTGAATATTGACACTCTCTGATTTACCATCCGGCGATGCCGAACCGACAAGCTTAAACTGCTTGACAGTATAGCAGGAATCACTCAGGATTTGCTTGAGATGTGTCACAAAAGTGTCAAGAACAACCTTATTATTCAGGTAGTTGACATCCAAATCACTCTTGCCCATACGAAATGATAAACCTATACCGATCTGTTTGTTTGAGCCCACGTTGCTCTGAGACTCTGCAGACAGAGAACCCAAAAACAACAGGACGATCAGGCAAAGAGGTATATGAAAAATCTGTACATACGTCCTTACGACCGGGCATGCTCGGTATTTACCACAATTACTTGCTTTCATCTTGTTTAATCCTTTTTGTCTCTCTCCTGGACAGAGAGAGTCTTTTATTGATAAAAAGAATATAAACAATTGAAATACAGTAGATTATGAATTGTGAAAAAGAAGAAATGTTTCTGCAAAATGAAATACAATCAAAAAGCAGTGATGAATATAGATGATAAAAGATTCATGATCAATCATTTAAAAGATCATATTTACAGAAACATTTGCAGAAACAATGTGAGAAAATAAATATTTATTGGGGAAGTAGATAAATGCTAAATAATTGATAATGAATACTATATATGTTACAAAAAGGCAAAAAAGAGAAAATAGCAAAAAAGTAACAAGGCCTTTTGCAGAAACATTTTAGCTTTTGTAGAGCGGCGAACAAGGAATTATAAAAAGTTGAATGGTGGGAATGTAATGATTGGTAAGTGACTGATTTACATGAAGATGAGGAATAAAGAAGAGAAGTTATTGGTGGTAAAAAAAAGAAATAAAGAATAGTAAATTAAACACGTCCCTCTCTGTCCAGGAGAGATTGCTATTATGCTGCTAATATAAAGCATTTTTATTATTTGGAATAAAAAAAACAATAAAATTTATTTAAAAATGCATAAATGGCATGTTTTCATTCACAGAATCCACGACTGCGGAATCTAAAGCAGCTAAATAAATATATGTCATTTTCTCTGAAGTATGGCCTAAACTTTCACTGATCACCGAGACGGGTACTCCGTCTTTATGAGCCTGAGTCGCCCAAGAGTGACGGGCCACATAGGAGGTGAGATGAATTTCAAGTCCCAAAAATGAAGAAAGTTTATCAAGATCTTTATTGGTTTTCCGAAGTTCGCTACGATATTTATTATAAAGTGATTTGTCGCCCTTGCTGAGAATCGGAAGAACAAATTCCTCATCCCGACGGTATTTCTCAATGAGATTCTGAAGCTGGGGCACTATTTTCACCCGCATCGGTTGCTTGGTTTTTCGTCGATTGTAATAAATAACCCCATCAATGATATTTGTATGTTTCAAACAGGCCATATCAACGAAAGACATTCCACGACAGTATAAGCTGAAAAGAAAAAAATCACGTGCAAGCTCCAATTGCTTATTATTTTCAATCTTTGCATGAATTATTTTCTTGATTGCTTCGCTATCTATGGCACGCTTCACGGTCTTCGTAGTTCCAAAAGAAACTTTCTTAAATGGCGAATCAGCACTTGCACCCGTTACACCTTCATTATAGGCTCTATTGTATACGGCACGAAGTATACGACAATAGAAATTAATAGTATTCTCTTTTAACCCGGATTTTTGAAGGGAACTGATAAACCGATTTAGCCAACGAGGAGTGATGTCACAAAAATATAAATCCTCTTTTTTACCTATAAAACGAATAAGACGATTATACGTACTTTGATAAGAGTCCAACGTGCTCATTCTCTTCTCTTCTTTCAATTGGGCAATCAGCTTTCGCATATAAATCAACACAAGGCTGTTGTTCTGGTGAATCCGAAATAATTCTGTAATGTCAGCAACCGAATAGTTCTCTCTTTCGTCTTCCAACATGTTGATCGTTGTTTCAAGTTTACTAACCATGTTATGAATATAATCATTTATCTCACTCGCATTGAAAACTTTTTCTCTTCTTCGACTTACCACACGGCCATGTGCTTTATCAAAACATTCCTCGTGTATATGATACGACGAATAAATAACACGCTTCTCCCTCTGATGAAGGATTTGAAAAACAAGCGGGAAGGTCCCTTTTTTATTTGCACGATAAGTGTACAAACGTACTTTAATAGATGTCATTTTTTTTAAGATTAAATAATTATTACACAGCAAATAATCAGATGGAGAAAGTGTCCCCCACCTAAAAATGAAGATAAAGCTAAGCCTTTTAAATCCGCATGCACTAAGATATTCACATTACTTATATATAAAGAGCTTTTGTTCAAGAATGCGTTTTTCAACATATTTACATCTAATCGATTCTAGTTACAAAGATAAATATTTTTTATTTATCTTTGTAACTAGAATCAATTCAAATAAAAAATGTCCAGCATTTACCATTTAACTATATATTTTTACTCAATAAAGCGTAGGTCTATCTGGGATATTAAATGAATGAACACGGAAAAGCTAATGGGTAGATAAAAACAATAGCCTTCAGCCATTCTGTGCAAATAATGCACTGAAAGACTGAAAGCTATTTCATCGTTTTGAATATTCCATTCTTCATGAATTATCAAAACTCTAAAAAGGAAAATCTGCTACATATAACCTTTTGCCGTTATCCTAAAAAATCTAACCAAATACAACATTATAATATAGTAGTAGCAAATCACCACTTAAATTTTAAGAACCATGTACTCTCATCCTTAGTATATGTGGGAGCTGCTGTAGATGATCTGCTATATTTGCCTGCTAATCTTTTTGTCAAGAAAGCTCCTCCATCCAAACCTTCTTTATTCAATCGATGAGCTATTCGAACCAAATCAAACCAACGAGAACCTTCAAAGCCACATTCCAAAGCACTTTCATCAAGCAAATACTGCTCAATGACATGAGTACTATCCGTTTTATTATCTATAATATCAATGGACTTTATATTAGATAAAGAACGAGATTCAAGACAGGCTCTTCCTCTAATGCCCTGATTGTAACGCCACGGTGAACGAATATTTAAATCCGTATCAAAACGAGCATCCAAATACCATGGCGCGGGATAATAGTTATTAGGTCCCCAGCCACTAATAAATTTTTCGCTACCGTCTTTCGCCGTACTATAATTGAACGTTGACTGAACGCCATTGTTCAACAATGCCCATGCTACCTTAGGATATCCTGCACGGTTTGCAGCCTCAGCATAACGAAGATGAATCTGCCCGGCACGATACAAGAATAAATTACCTTCATTCTTAGCATCTTCATCCGCACGATACTTGTATTTACGTATAGCGTATGTGCCATCTGACTGTTTTAGGAAGCTTGAACCTTCACCACGAGCATCATAATTAAAACCATTTGTCTGCTTTTGATTATTCCACAAGCTATCGACAGCATAAGATGATGCCATCAACTGGTAATTTCCGCCATCAGATACAGGATTAAATAAGGATGTAAAAGGGAATGTCGGTTTAAAATCAACATCATAGGGTATGCTCCAAACCCATTCATATATATAAGGTTTATTTTGTGGAAGATCCTGGAACATATTTACCCAAAAATTACCCATTGAATTAATGTCATCTTCATGATATCTTAAATATAGAATCTGGAAGTATGAACCTGTACCAAAGACTAAGGAGGAATTGGTTGTTTGTGAATTGCAACGGTAATACAGATAATTACCGGTTGCAGATTCTCCATCATCTCTACCCAATACTTTGTAATACTCTATACCCGCTTTGGTATAATCTTCATTCCATAAATACAGATCACCTAATAAAAGGTGTTTATTCACAAAAGACGTTTTCAAACTATATCCATCAAGCGTGTATTGTACTAAATCTGAATTTTGATAGCTGTCAAGAGCACCTGAACCGATATTCGTATACAATGATTCCATATCTTTTATCAAATAGGATATCAATGTATCAAGAGGCACTGTTGCCTGCTTCTCTGCCACTGCTTTCACATCGGCTATCGTATTCAATGGTTTGGTGATATAAGGAACATTACCAAATTGAACTCCCAATTGTAAATATGTGTAGCAACGTAAACCCGTCATATCGGAATATAATTCTTTATATTCATCGTCTGTTAACGTTCCCTTGGCTTTCATCTTATCAAAATTACTCAACGCATCATTGCAGTTCATAATTACAGTATAAAAGGGTGTGGGATCAGCATACTGATTGTTTGCATCCGGAGATTTTGAATTTATTTGTTGCAAATCAGTTGAAGCATTGGTAGTGACATCAACCAAATCACCACGCAGCTCATTCAATACGACCATTTGCTTGCCTAATTTTAAGAAACTGGCATAAGCGCCTAAAACCACATTGTCAGCATCATTTACCGTTTGATAATTATTCTTAGGGTCAAGCTCTTGCTCCATATTGGCATCAACGCAAGCCGTAAAAGCCAATGGTACGAGGCAAAGAGCAATTATATATTTTAAACTTTTCATATCTTAATCAATTATTTATTATTATAATCCAATCTTTACGCCAACATAGAATGTAGCAACAGTGGGTGTAATAAATGAGTCTATCCCACGAGTCAATGGATTAAGAGAGGTTGCTATTTCCGGATCATAGCCTTTATATTTGGTAATTGTGAAAAGATTTTCAGCAGCACCGTAAATAGTCAGTCCGGTAATTAATCCTTCCTTGATAGGCACGTCATAAGACAAACTAATGTTTTTCAACTTCAAATAAGAGCCGTCTTCAATCCAACGATCACTAAAACGTGAATTGCCACGCGGGTCACCATATTCAGCTTTTGGCATAGATGTGTTCTGTCCTTCAACACTCCATCTATTTCTTACAGCTTTGGTCTGATTCTGGTATCCTGACTCACTCTCCAATACACAACGAGTATAATTGTATATATCATTACCCAATGAATAGGTAAAAAGAGCATTGAATGTAAAACGCTTCCATGTAATTGACGAAGTGATTCCTCCAAACACATCCGGATTAGGGTCACCAATCACGGTCATATCATTCTCGTCAATCATTCCTGCCGAATCTCCGCTTTTGTTTACAAAACGGACATCCCCTGCTTGAAATGGAGTTACGACCGTACCGATCAAGGTATTTAGTCCAGCAGATGTTGCATCAGCCGTTGTGGCATAAATTCCTTTGGTTTTATATCCATAGAACTGTCCCATCGGGGCTCCTACTGCCGTACGGATAGTGCCTCCGTAAGCTGTTGTTGTGTAATTGCCATCGTTCAGCTTTGTAACCTTATTTTTATTAAACGTAGCATTAATTCCTAAATCCCATTTTAAAGCTTTGTTTATCAAACGAGCTTTCAAAGCTACATCTAATCCGGTATTTCGCATTGATCCGCCATTGGTTACATAAGTAGAAAAGCCCGATATTGTTGGTGGTGTACCATAAGTAATCATATGATCAATGTTGTTCCGATAATAGTCTAAGGTCAAAGCTAGACGATCATTAAACATAGACAAATCCAATCCGACATTGAACTTCTTACTCAACTCGGGCTTCAAGTCCTCGTCAACCAAATTTCCACGAACCAATCCATAATTACCATAATAATTTATAGATGTGTAATAGCGGCGACCGGCATAATTGCCTAAGTCATCATTTCCGCTATAGGTATATCCAACTCGTAATTTTAAAAGATTTATCCAATCAATCTTTTGCATAAATTTCTCTGAAGAAATTAACCATGCTGCTTGCAAGGATGGAAAAGGCTGAAATTTATTTGCTGATGTGCCATAACGTGAAGAAGCATCAAATGAAGCTGTTGCTGTAAAGAAATATCTATTATATAGTGAATAATTGACATTTCCCAATATAGCCATCCACTTCCAATCGCCGAGATTTCCACCTGTCTGACGAAGCATATTATCGCCATTGCTAAGTGTGGTCAATTTATCACTGGCGCTATTATATGATTTTCCCCAATCTTCTTCAGAATGTGTTGTCATATAACGGAAACCCAATAAAGCATTTAACTGATGGTTACGATCAAAGTCATGATTGTATTTCAGGCGTGTTTCACTAAATAATGAAAAAAGGCGTTCTACACGACTACGTGCCGAATTGGTTACTGCTGAATTTGAAAGATTTTCATATTTAATGCCTGTACTTGGATAGAATATTAATTCCCGTTCTTTGTTGTAATCCAAACCAATGTTTGTTGACAACTTCAAATATTTGGAAAGATCGTATTCTACTTCTGCATTCCCAAAAAATCTATAATTAGAGTTCTTCTCATTCACATTTTGGCTTATTGTTGCCGGATTTGAGAAACCGAATATATCCGCACTCTCAAGATTAGGAGAAGGAAGGTTTGCCTCATCATAAATATTGGAAGTCATAAACGGTGCCTTAATCAAAGATGAATATAATGGATTAGTTACTGAAGTATTTGCTTCATCTCTCATTTTTTTCTGTCCATACAAGAAGCTCATGTTGGCATGCAATCTCATACGTTGAGAAAAAGTAACATCCGTATTAATTCTCGCATTGAAGCGATTGAAAGAAGTACCATCTATCAATCCATCGTTATTGATAAATCCCAAAGACAGAGCATATAGAGCGACTTCATCACCACCTCGTACATTCAATCCATATTGGCTCTTCATACTATTCTGGAAAAGCTTATTTTGCCAGTCAGTTGATTTGTTATAACGATAAAAATCTGTATTTCCACTCCATCTGCCCCACTTGTCTTCTGTAGGAAGAGTTGTATTAAACAAGGCCATATTTTGAATAGTTGAAGCTGACAGTCCCTGACTCTGATATAAATCAATTAAATAACTTTTTGCTTCATCAGGATTAAGCAAGGGGATCTTATTAGGAGTCAGATTCATTCCATATTGAATATGGGCTGATATTTGAGTAGACATTTCCTTGGCTCTTATGGTTTCAATGATAATAGCTCCATTTGCACCTTTAGTTCCATAAAGAGCAGTCGCATCCTTTAATACGGTAAGACGTTGAATATCATGTACATCTATTGCACCCATCGGTGTAGAAATATATCCTTCTATAAGGGACGTACCAAATGCCTGATTTTCAATGACCATTCCATCAACAACAAGTAAGGGTTGATTGCCTGCATAAATAGAATTCACGCCATGCAAATAAAGATTTGCACCCGTTCCATCTTGCCCTGAACGCATATGAGTTTCTAATCCGGCTACGGTACCTTGCAAGAACTGCTCGGGCGTATAAGCTGTATTGGTACTGTTATCTGTATCCAAATAAGTCATTGACGAAGTAATTCGTGTATTATTCATATCTCCTAATGGAGTGAGCACATCTTTGTATGAAGAATTGGCATAACCATCTTCATACATTCTTATTTTTATTTCAGACTTTCCTTTGACCAACACTTTTTGCGTTTCACGCATAGGTCCGCTTACATTCAACTCTTCATTATATGAAGGTAACTTTATTTTGAACTCTCCCTTAGCATTCGTCATTGCGGCCGTCACTTTAGGCAAGGATACACTGATACCAGGCAAAGGCTTTCCGGTGCTAGCATCTACCACCGTCCCCTTCAGTTCTACTTTTTCCAGTTCATGCGCTTGTGATTTGCTTTGTGCATTTACAGAGCCTACACATGCCAATAGAAAGAGCAACATTATATATTTTAATCTTTTCATTATTGATCGATTTTTATAATTAATATTTGAACTTCTTTATTCATTTATTTGAGGTTCTAACCGAATATAATCAAGGAAGATCCATCCATTCCTCGTACTAGACGTTGAAGTTGTAAAGTAGGAGTTAGTAACCCAAAAATGAGTTTGCCCATAAGTAGCCACAGACAATAGTTGATTATCTCTACTTACAGCACCCGAAGTATTGACTGAGCCAGGATCTGTTCCCCATGCTAATGTCTTTGTACTCCAAGTCACATTCAATCGATATAAGTATAATTGTTGCTCACGATTACATCCTGCATTATTGGTAGATGCAAATGCATAATAACTATCCGAGCCTGTTTTCAGCCCTGTATCAGCCCAATTATTTAATATTAAACCTTCAGGCGTAGAAGAACTACGGACCAAATTAGGATATCCGCTAAACGATGCATACAACTTCATCCCCACATTCATTGTAGATGGACAAATTTTCGTAGGGTTCGTGGGATCATAACTAGGATCATAGGTTGCACCATTCGTAGCTGTTTTATGAACATGGTCTGAAAAGTCATCATAAGATTTCCAATACATTTTATAATCACAGGTATAGAGCTTTGTCAAATACTGAATCCACGTATTCACTCTCGTTGTTTCAGTATTAGTAGCACTTTTATTGAAAAGATATGAGATTGTGGTACCGGTCTTCACTCCGTTAGCATCTAATGAATCGCGAGTTTGGTATAATTCACTGGCTAGATAAACGTCCTTTCCACCACTTGCATAGCTACGAATACGAGTTATCACACAAGAAGGATCCAAAGCAGAATCAAATTCTTCTCCCTGAATAACTATTGGTTTTATCTTGTTGTTTTTTAAGATGATGCCTGCGTCCGTTACAATTTGCACGCTACCATTTGAAAGGATCGTTGTGGTTCCCAAAGCATTCAAATCAACGTTTACCCCATTGACATTAGTCTGCTTCCCTGAAAGAAGAGAACCGGTGTGAAATGTAAGATCAGTAATAAGTTCATCCGTTGCAATAGAGTCAGCCATAACACTCTGACGAGCTATAGCTGCATCCGTCAAGGTTTGTTGCCACTTCAAACTTACATTATCCGGAGCCGGCTTCATGTATTTTGCATATTTCACTTTCAGTACATCAAAAACCACATTGGGCAATAAAGCAAATGTATAGGTAGAATCTTCATTACTGTAACTCACCTTATTCAAGAAACGGTTATAAGCAACCTTCAATGTGTCATAGACCGGTTGTCCGCTGCTATTTACTCCCGTTTGGATACTATTTGCCAAGTCTGCTACGGAATCGGTTGCATTCAACAACCAGTCAACTTGCTCATATTTGCCTTTACCAACGGTATTGGTTAAATATTCCAATATGTTTTGTTTGGGCATTACAACATCCGTAACAGTGCGAAGAATTCCATTAGAACACAGCGATTCCACATCAGTCTCAGGAAAAGTCAAACTACTTATTGTCAAATTCTTTCCATTAACAGAACGTAATGTTTTTAAATCGGCCAATTGAGATGCATTGTGTTTAAGGAAAGTGATATGATTCTTCACAATCAACTTTTTAATGCTATCACCTGCTGTAACATAACTTGACAATGCATCGTTGTTAGGAGCAAAAACAGTGAATTCACTACCTGAGCGCAACACATAATCATATCCCGTAGTTTTCAGCATACTTGCAAATGTGCTCAAATTGGAATCTTTCGCAATCGCATCCATAATTGTGCCGGATAGAGTGGATGTCTTGACCTCAACATGATCATCCCATTGATCATTGCAACCGGTCATGGCTATGAATGAAAGTATTATTGAAAGACTCAATAACGATTTTCTTATATTAATCAATTTCATAATATCTTATTTTATTTATTATTCAACAGCACTTTCATTATTCGCTCACACAAGTAGAACCGTCATCAGGGTATATCTGACAATCCAGCGCAGTGCTGTAAATGTAATTGCCTTTCATATCTACTCGTGGCCAAACCTGATCTTCTTCAACAGGGATGAACTGAATCATATCCCAAGAATTAGCACCTTTACCTGCATCAAGAGCTTCAAAACGCAATGTATGCCGCCCCGTCGTATTTACTGTTATCGTACCCATCAACCTACAATTCATCACATTGATACGAGTCTTAGCATTATATTGTTTCCATCCTTGGGCCAAAGCCTGGTCATCGTCAAGTGAAGATGGCCAATAGGATGAAAAATCGACTACTGTTGGCAAAGTTTGATTATCATATCCATCTTCTTTATAAATAGTTTTAAAAGTAATCGCATTTGCACGGCGCCAGCAAACCCAAACCTTATAGGATCCTGCAATCAATAACGGCAACTTTAATTCAGCCCATTGCATAACGCTTGTGCTGATTCGGAAATTTAGATAATCGCCATATACATATTGGGCCTTTGAATCAAAGCTCTGCTTTGTAGGAAGTCCACCACAATAATAGGTAACAGCAGGATTAAGCTTTCCTCCCCATGTAAATTCTGAGAGTTCTCCGGATTGATAAGTAAGTGTTGTACCGGATTTACGATACAAGCTGTTGGCCACTATTTCCGGCTGAGTAGCTATATCCCAATATACCCTGTAAGGTTTACGAAGCTTTATTTCCAAATTTGATTCAATGGGTTGGATAACACCATTCGCGCAAGTATAATCAGTGTAATCACCCTTGCGATTCACTAAAATGCCATTCTCATTAAGTTTACCTATCTTGAACTCATTGATTAACAAAGAGTCATTTCTGTAAACAAACGTCAAAGGTTGATTATTCACAGTTGTGCTTAAGCTACTTGTTGATATCATATCCGTGATATATGAGCGAGTAGGCAACACATGATAAGATAACCAATCATGAAGCATCTCATTAGGAATGGTAGTAGTGGTTGCATTATCTTTCAACTCTGCCAGAAAAGCATTGTCAAAAGCACTTTGGTCGTCAATACTGAAGCCTGCAGCTTTAAATGCATCATTATTTTGTATCAGCAGAGTGCGATAACCGGAATTACCATCAAAAATAGAATCCAATGAATATCCAGCTGCTTCAACTTCCGAAGCAATATGCTTCATTATGCTATAATCATTACCCAAACTTGCAAATACCTGAGACACCTTGCGAGACTCTGGTGTTAACACAGTATTTACTGTATGTATTATTCCATTACCACATGAGATATTCTTACTTACAATAGTACCCTGACGATTTACCAATATGCTTGAATTTTTATCATTTTGGGTTTGAGTGATCAAATACGTATTTTCCATATTGGCTTTCGACAGACGCCCTTCAATAAAATTGCTCGTAGGGATTGTGTCATTAACGAAATGAAACTTCACAATTTTTGCTGCTTGATCCTGCGTTAAGGTACTTATCGATAAATTGTTCGTAGATAAATAACTCTGTACAGCCGCATCTGTAGGGGCGAAACAGGTATATGTACCATAAGCATGAACCATGCCACGCAATCCGGCTTTGTCTACAATCTCCAGAAATAAATCAAGATCAGAGCTATCAGACGCCATATACTCATCCATCATTTTAGTAGTGCTCGTACGATATACTCCCGCATCCATATACGAATCACATGATGTTAAGATCAATGTGAACAGTCCTAACGAAACAACAAGACCGATTGACCATCTTTTAAATATATTCTTATTCATAGTATCTTATTTTTTATTTGTAGAAGTCGTTCCATCTCCATAGAAACTGTTTTGTTTCAATAAAGAGTTACTTTGCAGATCATCATAATATATTGGAAGATAGTGACTATTGTAATTGTTACTATATTTTGATTGCAACGAATATACCTTATCAGCGGATGTGCTATACACACACATATTCACCAAATATTTCAAGTTTGCATAATTATTACGTTTAGCATTACGCAATACATCATACCAACGTTTCCCTTCAAATGCAAATTCTCTGGCTTCTTCCAGAAGAATAAACTCTTCCACTGTAGAAACAGATAGAGCTGAACGATCAATATCTGTAGCATCCACCGCATTGGCACGATCACGAATAAGGTCAACATCCTTCAAAGCTTCTTTTAATTCATTTTGTTGTTGATCACCTGACATAGATGCGGCCAATTGTGTTTTTGCTTCAGCACGCATCAAATAAACTTCAGCCAAACGATAAACTATTAAATTCCCGATCATCTGAGCTTCAGTTCTGGTCGTTTTACTTGACAAAGACAAACCTGCATATTTCCATACTGTATTATAACTACTGCAAACTTGTTGTCTGATATCTTTACAAGTGCTACTTAATGTTGAAGGTAAGAATAGACTTTCACTTATAAAATCAGTATTGGGGATTGCATAACTGCTTGGAGCCGTCGTAAACCATGTATAAAATGGATTCGTGTTATCTGTTCCAAATTGTAGTTCGAAAATGCTTTCTGCGCTATTCCCTGTGACATAGAGTTTATTAAACAAATTTTCTTTTCCGCCATCTGTAGCATATGACGCCCTTTTGGTAGTTCCATTCGTATCATCCGTAACATCCACAGAATCCTTCTCCACAGGGATTAATGCATATTGACCACTACTGATAATCTTATCACAATAATCTACAGTCTTTTGATAATTCTCTTTCCACAAATACATATCTGCAAGTAGTGCATAACCTGCATAACGCGTAAATTTACCTTTATTGTTGGCTGCACTGCTAGTACTGTAATATGTTGGTAACTCTTCAACTACGCTTTCCATATCGCGAATCGTATAATTCAGGACAGAATCCTTATCACTTTTCGCAATTGAAAAGTCTTGAGAATCATCTACATATGCTGTTGTTGTATAAGGTATATCTCCAAAATTCCGGATAAGATAGAAATACATCAAACTACGAACACCAACTGCTTGAGCCTCATTCAGCTGAAGTGCTGATTGAGTGAATGATTTATCAATATCAAGTACACCAGGTGCATACTTAATCAACGTATTACAATTATTTATCACGGTATAAAACGATCCCCAGTCACAGTATGAATTATAACTTGTAATTTCACCTTGTTTTATCAATGAAAAGTTTGAATTATTCTTCGTACCTGAAGTAAGCATATCTGCTCTCATTTCACCCCATAATATCAATCTCAATGAAACATCATCTCCAACTAATGCCGAATAAATTCCAGTCGTAAAAGATGCAACATCTTCTTTACTTTGCCAATACTCATTACGAGCGACTCCACTGGTAGGAGTTAAATTGAGCCAACCATCACATGAAGTAGAGACGATTGCCAACAATAGTAAACTTATTAATATCTTAAAATTTTTCATATAGTATCTCTATTATTAGAAGGTTAATGATATACCTAATGTATACTCCTTGCTACGAGGAGATGTTGCATAATCATATCCACTCGTATCACTGCTAGGCGATGTGTTTATTGAAACTTCAGGATCTTGCCCTGTGTATTTTGTCCAACAATATAAATTCTGTAATGTCAAATAAATATTGGCATCTTGAATAAATGTGTGCTTCAATTGTTCACGAGTAAATGTATATTTTATAGTTAACGACTTCCACCTTAAGAATGAACCATCCTCTATATATCTATCACTACCCATATCATTATAACCTTTGCTATACAATGCACGTGGCAAAAGATTTTTAGGAGCTGTTGACGGATCACCATAGGAATGGTGCCAACGGCGCAAAGTGGCTTTACTCTGATTATCAAAACCGTACATACGTTCCATATTCCATTTAGCATAATTATAAATTTTATTTCCATAACGGAAATTGAAATAAGCATTCGTACTCCACTGCTTATAACGAATGTTAGGTCCAAAGCCTCCGGTTAACAACGGATTGGCATTGCCTAAGTATACAATATCTTGATAATCGATGTTGCCATCATGATTTTGATCTTTATACTTCGCATCACCGGGTTGGAATTCATAAGCAATACTTGGATAACCAAATTTCATTTTAACAGCTTGTGCTGTTCCTGAATCATCATAAGTATAAATTTTATTTCCACTCGCATCTCGAGCTATCGTTTGGTCATCATTCAAGTATACTCCTTCAGATTTATATCCATAGTAAGATCCTAATGGCTGACCTTCAACCCATTTACGAATCATTCCCCGGCTGTTCCAGCTTCCACTCTCATTAGAAACCATATTGGAGATCTTCTGAATCTTATTTTCATTTCTAGCCAAATTCATACTGAAACTTACAACTAAATCCTTACGTCTTACAGGAGTCATATTTATACTAAGTTCCCATCCATTATTGTCCATACGGCCAACATTCATATAAGCAACTGAAGAAAAACCGGTAGTGCTTGGTATCGAAAGATTCTTAAAGAATAAGTCGTTTGTACGTTTACGATAAAGCTCCGCATCAATAGAGAAGCGATTGTCAAAAGCGGAGAAGTTCAATCCCAAATTGAATTGTGTACCGCGCTCCCATTTTAATTTTGATAATTCCAAGCTGCTCGGATATATACCGGTTGATCCCAAATAACTGTAACTATACAATTGATAAGTACTAACTGAGGCATAATCTGTAGAAGGTTCACTACCATTCACACCCCAACTTGCACGAAAGCTCAATTCATTTAACCATTTGCTAGTTAATTTTTTCAGAAAAGGTTCACCGCTTATACGCCAACGAGTTGATACTGACGGGAAAAATCCCCAACGGTTGTCTTTACCAAAACGAGAGTTTCCATCATAGCGTCCTGTAAAGTTGAACAAATATCTATCCAACAAACTATATTGGCATTGTGTATAAGCCGATACCATTCTATTTTCACTATCACCACTATATATTCCTAACTTTGCTCAATGATACGTGAATCAACTGATGGGTCTGTTAAATAAGGACTAGCAGTATTTGATGTTGAACTTTTATAATATGCAGATTTCTTGTCATAAGTTTGAGTTCCCAATAATAATTGCAAAGATTGATTGCGACCTATATTAGGAGTCAGTATCAATTTATTAAATGTTTGCATGATAAAAGCCTCAGAATCCGTATCATCTGCTTTATTCACACTTAACTCTGTCCAAGGGCGTCCTGTTGCAGTTTGTGGTAGGAATGCTTTTGTTTTATCATTCATCACATCAAAGCCGACATCAAATGAATAACGTATCCAACTCAACGGTGTCCATATTAATGATAACTCGGGAATTACACGCTCGCTAGTCAGCTTATATTTTCCTTCACGAGCCATTGCAACCGGATTGTAGACTCCGCTTAATGATGTAGAGCTCCAATATCCTTGCAAAGAATTAAGGGGAGTGAAATAATTATCAGTCAATTGACCTTGCTCATTATACTCATAAATACTCATATTCGGTGCTCTAGTATAAGCCATTTCCGTTACATCCTTTTTGCCATTTAGATATGTAATATAACAACGATCATTAACAGAGTGAGTATAACTCATTGATGCCTGAAATTTTAACTTTGTAGATACTCTATAATCTACATTCAGACGTGTAGATATTCTACTAAAGTCGGTTCCTATAACAGTACCTGATTGATCATAATAGCCGATTGATGCCCGATATTGTGCCTTATCGCCACCTCCACTTATTGAAATATTGTGATCCTGTACATTACCCGTTTTGGTTACGGCTTTGAACCAATCTGTATTAGCACCGTAATTATAGTAGTTATACAAGTTATTAGGGTCACTTGCCAAAGCCGGATAAGAATTAGGGTCAAAAGGGATACCCGAATTTAGTAGTTCTTCCTGAACCAATGTTTTATATTCATCACCACTTAATGTAGGAATACCACGACCTTGTTTATCAACACTTCCTTTAAACGAATAGGTCACGCGAGGCTTACTGGCTGAACCACGTTTTGTAGTAATCATCAACACTCCATTTGCTGCTTTTGATCCCCAAATAGCTGTAGCCGCAGCATCCTTCAATACGGTAATTTCTTTAATATCACCCGGAGCTATATTAAGCATTTGGCTATACTGCTGTTCATCAGCATTGGCAAAATCAAAATCTGAAGAAATTGTTGTCTCATAAGGGAATCCATCTACAACAATCATCGGTTGAGCATTACCATTAATAGTAGAGGTACCACGAATACGAATGCTCATACCGGCACCGGGAGTTCCACTGTTTGCCACAATATCAGCTCCGGCAATACGTCCCTGTAAGGCATCATCAACACTAGCACCGGCTACATCTTCCAAATCAGTCATTGAAATGCGTTGGGCACTTGATGTCATATCACGCTCTGCTATATCCATCATGCCATTATTTATTTGACGTTTAGCTACAACCATGGCACCATTCAATTGCACCACATCTTCTTGCAGAACAACATCAATTTGTAACTGTGTAAGATCTTTGATCTTTACAGATTGCTTTTTATAACCCGAATAGCTAAGAACCAACTGATATCCCGGCTTTACTTCACCCATTAATGAATAATTACCATCCAGATCCGTTACAGCAAAAGCAATTATACGATTATCATTATTCACTAACTGAACATTCGCTCCAGGCAAAGTCGAGCCATCCGTTGAACTGGTTATCACACCTCTTACCATCACTTTCGATTGAGCCAAAAGCAATTGGGGTATCATAACCAGACACAATATAAGCCATATATTAAATGTCTTTTTCATTCTGTATTGATTTTATATTTGTTACTGTACTGTGTATTTTAAGTAGCCGTTAACTTCATGGATAACAGCACGCGGACCAATGATGTTACTTCTGGCTATACCTCTTTCTACTATAACCGGACTATCACCGCCTTTCACAAGGACTGTGGCACCGTTGGTAATATTGTTCGCTTTAAAAGTCAAAACGTTTCCAGAGCCTTTATACACAGTTGCTTTTGATTTATTGGTCACACTACTCACTGTATAGGGCTGCATAGAGCTAACCGTATAGGTAGAATAATATTTAAAATTATCAATAATATAAGCTTTACCATCATCCGGATAAATACCACCCTGCAAGACATGGTTATATATAAATGCAACGGCAGCAGGGCTCAATACACTATTAAGTGTTCCGGCATAAGGAACTAAACTACTATATGCAGGCATATCACCAGCTGCAATAGCCGCATTCATAGAGTTATTGTCTGGGATTAAAATAGTATAATACTTTGATGTAGGAATATCTATTAATGAATTCAAAGCTGTCCAATATTTATAAAATACAGAGACCTCACTATTATTCTTCAAATATTTACTTATGAACACTTTTGTGTTCTGATCATTCCATCCTAAATCAACGGCGGCACTATCGACATTATTACGAGAAGAGTATTGAGGCAATCCGTCAATTTTAAATACTTGCCCGTTATTGTATGGATTATTGCCACTTTTATCAACAACTTTAGTTGCCGTCACTTTACTTCCATCTGTAATATTTCCAGCCCATTGTAGTTGATTATTCTTATAGCGAACCATATCACCATAATAATCGATTGCATACGCATACCCATTATAATCTGCCAAACCATCTTCAGTTGCACTAAAATCTGTAATAGATGTATTTGTTGAACTGTTATTCACACGTTCAAATATACCCATACGTATGATTCTTTTCAGACGTTCAATTGCACTAGTAGATCCTTTCAATGACGAATTGGTAAAACGGCTTGCTACATCACTCACTGATGAATCATATGTATAACCATCAGATGCAATTAAAGCATTGCTAGGCAACAACAGTGTCATATTTTCCTCGGTATAACCTTTTAACGGACTCTTGAGGAAATCTGTCATTAAATCCGTTGAATAAATATTGGTAATAATAGAGTTAAGGTATGAATAACTCTTGTCCATTAGCATTTTCCCATAAATGCTTTCAAAATAGCCACAGGGTATAACAGAATTGATTCTATAATAAAACCCATTACTTGCCATCTTGCAGGTATCTATTCCTGCACTGGAAAGATCATTACCATTGGAACCTGCACCATTTAAGAATTCACTATTAACATTGATTTCACTTTTATATTTCGATGGCCATACCAAATGATCTACCATATGAGCTTGAAGGAAATATTGCCAAGCAATATCAGGTATTTCACTTTCGGTGATATCATAAAGAGACGTTATTTTTTCTTTCCATGTATCAACTGCTGTGTTGGTGGGAACAAATAATGTTTGAGCATCACTTTCATTAACATTGGATGTATTTGCAGAGCGCTCAACATTAAAACTAAATGGCAAAGAGTATGACTTATAATATAGGTGCGAAATATTACTGCTAGGATATATTTTCTTATAATACGCTGTATTATCAGTGTTTTCTTCATAAGAAACAAACTGATAAGTTCCGTCAGATAATTTACGATTAAGAATATTACGAAATTCATTACCTTTTGAATCTGCCGTCAGTTTCTCATCAATATTCGTAACATCTGCATTTACACGATTAACTTCATAAACGGCTCCATTCTCTACATCAATCTCCGGGCTACCATTTTCCTGATTCAATACACTAGCACCCATCACATTTATTTTATTGTCAAGAGTATTATACATACCGTTATAGAATGTTTCATAATCACTGCTTGACAATCCATTTGCCGAGAAATACTTAGGAGTAAAAATAGACAAATAACGATAAGGCATTATCGTTGTACTGGCATCACCGGCTTGATCATAAGGATCAATCACCCACGAAGTCACCCCACTGACATCCTCATTATAAATGCCCTTATAATAAGGTGTAAGTTTTCGAACAGATCCTCCTTCTGTCCATGTCGTGCCGGCAATATCACCAAGATGCGCACTTGAATAACTATTATAGACTAGTGAATATGCCACAATTTTTGCTGCATCCGCATCACTTATTTGATCTACACTGGTCAAACTCTTACCAGCTAAATAAATTTTAAATGCATCATCATTAGGGGCAAAAAAGGTATAGCTTCCGGATCCTTTCAATACAGAGCTATAAAGTGTGCGATTCACTAACTTTAGATAGTCAGTGAAATTGCCTTTGCTCTGCAAAGCATCATAAGCCGGCTCCTCAAGCCAAGAAGGGCGCTTAAAATATTCATCAAAATCATTTGAGCAAGACGTGATCAAAAAAAGTGATGTGAGTACAAATAAAGAATATCGAAGTCTATTAAAAAGAAACGACTTCCCACTAAGAGAGGCAAACGGAATCTTTGCTGCCAATCTATGTCGAAAAATCAAAAAAGCACTGCCTACAGAGAGACGCAAGTTTTTCATACTTCTTAGAATTAGTTAATAATGCCGGTAAAAATAAAATACCTTTTATAATAAAAATATGTAAAATCATACATTAACATGGAAAATCTATTATAATATGTAAAATAGTACTGAACAATACGAATAAATGAATACAACACTTTATTTTTGAAAACATTAGACAATAAATTAAGTTGCATATTCAAGAAAAAAGAAGTATTATTGTACCAAATAACTGATGCCATGACAAATAATGCTACTCGCTCAAACAGTAACAATTGTAAATACCTGATCGTAAGTGAGCAGGATGAACAATATGGACTTTATGTTAATGCCGTTGGGTATCAATCGGTGAAGCCTGGCGATATATACCCGATACATGAACATCCGAAAGAATATTTCTTTAATGTGACGGAAGGACGCATTTTGCATGAATATCAACTTATTTATATTACCAAAGGAAAAGGTATCTATGTTGATTACCTTAAACAGGCACATCAGGTTTGTAAGGGGAAATTAATGCTTGTATTTCCTGAAACATGGCATTCATACCATCCGCTTTTAGAAAATGGATGGGACGAATATTACATAGGCTTCAATGGTAGCATTATTGACAACATCGCCAAGTGCGGATTCATATCACCAACCAACCCTGTATTAGAAATAGGACTTAACGAAGATTTAGTTTCTTTATACACTGATGCACTGCAAATAGCTCGTGAAAGCAAAGTCGGAGCTCAACAGCAGTTAGGAGGTATCGTTATGCATATATTAGGAAAATCATTGGCAATATCCAAAAATAGATATTTTAGTATGGATGACAGTGGAGAAAAGATTGAGCAAGCAAAGATCATCATGCGCGAATCTATCTATCAAGACTGCAATCCTGAAGAAATTGCGATCAAACTAAACATAAGTTATTCGTGGTTCAGAAAAACTTTTAAGGAGTACACGGGATATGCACCTGCAAAGTATCTACAAGAACTGCGTATTAATGCCGCTAAACAAATGCTGATGGAAACGACACTTTCAATCAAAGAAATAGCCTTCAAACTAAGATATAATGCATCAGAACACTTTTATACTTTATTCAAAAAGCGCACGGGAATGTCTCCTGGAGAATATCGCAACTTAGGGAAAAAGGGTGAAATTGAAGAATAGCAAGTACTAACTTTAACGGTTTCCTAACACTTTTATAACAAATATTTAATTACAACAGAAACAAATACTACATATCTTTGTAATATTCAAATAAAAGGACATAAAACAAAAAGTTTAATTATTAAAGACTACCAATATGAAAAAGATTATTTTAAGTGCCGCTCTTGTAGTAGCAATGATGTGTATGGGGAATGTTGCTTACGCAGCTGCTCCTGTTAAAAAAGCCGCTAAAACAGAAGTAACGACAACCAAGAACGCTAAAGCAAAGAAAGATTGCAAAAAGGATTGCAAAAAAGCTTGTTGCCAAAAAGGAGAAAAGAAAGCTGCAGCGAAACCAGCTAAGTAAATAATCGTAGAAATACAATTTAAGCTAATTAAATCATTTCCTAAAACTTAGTCCGGAGAATAATCTTCGGACTTTTTTCTTTTCAGATAAAGGCACGAAAGATAAAGCTTTCAGCATGATCGATGCATTATAGCTTTAAAGGCATAGCATAGTAGTATTGTGTTATAAGATAGTTATAAGAAACATGCCTTTTATTTACCCAAAGAGGGGGACAAGTAGCATATTCTCGTATAAAAAAATAAAGCTGACACAATTGATTGTATCAGCTTTTAGTCGTTAATATTTCTAATTTCAGTCTCTTATAAGACTTCGATCTGGTGGGCGTTGACGGATTCGAACCGCCGACCCTCTGCTTGTAAGGCAGATGCTCTAAACCAGCTGAGCTAAACGCCCGAATGCTTAATCAACAAAGAAACTTACTTGGTGGGCGTTGACGGATTCGAACCGCCGACCCTCTGCTTGTAGGGCAGATGCTCTAAACCAGCTGAGCTAAACGCCCAAGTGTTTCTTTTCAAAAGCGATGCAAAGATATAACTATTATTTGAGATTCCCAAATAATGGGACACTTTTTTAGAAATATTTTTCGTCTTATGCCTTATTCGTCCTGATCACACGAGCCGGATTACCCGCAACAACGCTATCATCAGGCACATCGTGAGTGACTACGCTACCTGCCCCTATAACGCAACGATCACCTATCTTAATACCGGGAAGAATCACAACACTTCCTCCTAACCAGCAATCCTCACCGATAGATACCGGCAACGAATACTCTTGAGGGATGCGACGTTCGTGATAATCCATCGGATGCTGAGGTGTGTATATCTGTACACTCGGCCCCACTAATGTATGATCTCCAATTGAGATATTCCCTCCATCAAGGAAAGTGCAAAAAGCATTCACAAATACATGTTCACCTAAATGTATACCATGACCATGATCACAATGAAAAGGAGGCATAATAGTGGATGTAGATGGTATATCCGGAATAAGATCCTTTAGCAAGTCTCTATAATTATCGCTATAAACGGAAAGCTGGTTAAACTGAGCCAACAACGATTTAGCATGTCTAAAGCTCGCTTGTATTTGCGGATCGAGCATATTAGCCAACTCTCCGCTTCTCATTTTCTCTATTTCAGACTTCATCTATAAATATTTTATTACAAAATAAACTATTCTTACTATCACTACAAAGTGTTTACCGTTTTAAATTATTACCTTTGTGCCCAAATTCGAGATTTTAAATTAAATAATAATGGAAACAGTTGTTAGTGGAATCCGTCCAACGGGAAATCTGCATTTGGGAAATTACTTCGGTGCAGTAAAGAGCTTTGTCAAGATGCAAGATGAGTATAATTGTCTATTCTTCATCGCTGACTGGCACTCACTTACTACTCGCCCCAAACCTGAAGATATCGTAGAAAGCACTCGCATAATACTTGCAGAATACTTGGCCTGCGGCATAGATCACGAGAAGGCGACCATATACATGCAAAGTGACGTAAAGGAAACTTTGGAATTGTATCTCTATTTTAATATGAACACGTATCTTGGAGAATTGGAACGTGTCACCACTTTCAAAGAGAAAGCACGCAAACAACCTGATAATGTGAATGCAGGTTTGCTTACTTACCCTACATTAATGGCTGCGGATATTTTGCAACACAGAGCCGTAAAAGTTCCGGTCGGTAAAGATCAAGAACAAAATATGGAAATGGCCCGCCACTGTGCAAGACGCTTCAATAATATGTATGGAGTGGAATTCTTCCCAGAACCTCAATCTTATTATTTTTCAGACAAGGCTTTGAAAGTTCCGGGTCTTGATGGATCAGGAAAGATGGGTAAATCAGAAGGTAATTGCATCTATTTGAGAGATGATGCAAAAACAATAACGAAGAAAGTAATGAAAGCTGTAACGGATGGAGGTCCAACAGCGCAGAACAGTGAAAAACCTGAAGTGATTCAGAACTTATTCACATTCTTAAGCATGGTTTCTGAAAAGGAAACGTATGATTACTTTGATGAGAAATGGAACGATTGCTCCATTCGCTACGGTGATTTGAAGAAACAAATTGCACAAGACATTATTAAATATACCGACCCTATCCGCGAACGTATCGTGGAGTATTCGGCCAATATTGACTTAATGGATAAAATAGCAAAAGAAGGAGCAGAGAAAGCACATGAGAGTGCTGCCAAAACATTGAAAGAGGTTCGCCAAATCATGGGTTTCAGAGAATTATATTGATTCTCAATACATATAACTTATAGAGAGGACATGCCGCCAAAAGGGGGTATGTCCTCTTTCTTTTAGGGAGTGACACGAATCTCCACTTAATGTATACACGAATAGATTACTGCAATATTTCTAATTCATTATAGACTTTATTCCAATTCATATAATTATTTTTTATGTTTTACAATGATTAAACTTATGTTTTACCTTCGTTAAACTTAAGTTTTACCTATGATAAATTTAAGTTTAACAAAGGTAAAACTTAAAAACGTTCTATACGAAATAGAAAAATCAAAGGATCAATGTCCTATTTTCGAACTTACAATGCACAAAACACAAAGTAGAAACGACCTATAATCGCTGTAATATCAACAAAAGAAACTCTATATAAAAAAGTAAAGAGAAATGCATACACGACACATTTCTCTTTACTCTTTATCTAAAAGATCATTAATAGTCATTGCCCACTAATGAAACATCTTCTCTATATCATTATCTTTTATCACTGATAATATCAATTTGCCGTCAGGGGTGTAATTAGGAGACTCCAGGGTAAATAACTCATCGACTAATGCAACCATCTCCTCCTCAGACAATGCCTGACCGTATACAATTGCAGAAGCCTTAGCCATTGTCAATACAATAGACTTCTTCACTTCATCCGGCACACTCCCTCTCTGCATAGCAGTATCAATAATCTCATGAACTAACTTAACAGATGACAATCCTTCACAACCTTCAGGAATACCGTTGATAGAATAGCTTCGTCCTCCTAAATTGGTCAAATCAAAACCTAACGATACGAGGTTCTCCATGACGCTTTCTACGAAAACAGATTCTGAAGAAGAGAATTCAATCACCTCGGGGAACAGTACTTTCTGAGTGACTGACTTTGACTGACTTATTTGCTTCATATATCTATCATAAAGAATGCGCACATGGGCGCGACGCTGGTCAATAAGCATAAGACCTGATTTCACAGAGGTCAAAAGATACTTTCCTTTGTATTGATATTGCTTGAAACTCTTATCATTAAACAGATTGTCATTATAGTCAATCTTTTGTTCTTCCTGCTCTTGCTCCGGTGTAGGTGAAAAGGGATCATCGCCAATAGCTGCTGATTCCGTTTTGGAGCCGGCTCTCTCCAATCCTCCATACAAAGCTTCCCATTCCACTTTCGGTTTGGGATTATAACTGCTATTGCCGTTGCCATAGGAGGCTGCTTTATCAAACGGGTTATAGCTATGATTTATTTCAACAAAAGGAGGTGATGGTGAATCATCATTCGAACTGAAAGCTGTTCCTTCCTGCAAGTCCAAAGGCATACCTATTGTGTCAAAATCGATGGAGGGGACTTCATTAAACTTGCCCAATGACTCTTTTATTGCTGACAGCAATATCTGCCAAATAGGAGTTTCATTTTCAAATTTTATTTCAGTCTTCGTTGGATGAATGTTCACATCAATCGTTGAAGGATCCACCGTCATATAGATGAAATAAGAAACTTGTTCACCCGGAGGAAGCAATCTCTCATAAGCATCTACCACAGCATGATGGAAATAAGCATGCTTCATGAAACGATTATTCACGAAGAAATATTGATGTGCTCCCTTTTTCCTTGCTCCTTCAGGCTTTGCGACAAAGCCCGATATCTTCACTAATGACGTTTCAACCTCTATTGGAATGATTTGCTGATTGATCTTTTTACCGAATATCTGTACGATACGTTGCCGAATACCACCCGCAGGCAAATTAAAAAGTTCCACATCATTATTGTGCAATGTGAAAGCCACATCAGGATGAACCAGCACTATCCGTTCAAATTCACTCAGAATGTTATTCAGTTCCGTTTGATTTGGTTTCAGGAATTTACGTCTTGCTGGTACATTAAAAAATAGGTTCTTGATAGAGAAGTTGGTACCAACCGAACAAGAAACAGGTTCTTGCAGCTCTATATTCGATCCGGAGATTAAAATGCGCGTCCCAAGCTCTTCATCAGAAGTACGAGTTTTCAACTCTACTTGCGCAACAGCAGCTATTGAAGCCAAAGCCTCGCCTCTGAAGCCCATCGTATGCAAGTCAAATAAATCAGTTGCCGACTTAATCTTAGAAGTTGCATGCCGTTCAAAAGAAAGACGTGCATCGGTCTCAGACATGCCCTTTCCATTATCAACAACTTGAATACAGGTTCTCCCTGCATCAGTTATTAATAAATGAACCTCTGTGGCACCTGCATCAATTGAATTTTCCACCAATTCTTTTACCACTGAAGCCGGACGTTGAATAACTTCACCGGCTGCTATTTGATTGGCAACAGAATCGGGTAACAAACGAATTATATCACTCATAATCTTATCAATCTTTTTGCTTAATCTCTGGTTCTTTCGCTTTTCCCTTTAAAAGTAATCCTCTATTAGGTAAAGGTACATCCTTCCTTCCCTGATCCTTCAACTCAGTTCCTTTTTTCTTGCCTCGCCACTCAAATACATCATTTTTATCTCTGGGGCGCATATAATCAAACCAGGCAAAGTTATCTAAATAGTACTTGTCTTGTGGTATCATAGCCATCGGATACAGTACGCCGACCGGTTGAGTAATGAGCACAATGCGTTTCATTTTCTTCAATTCGATGTATATATTCATTATCCCCGCCTCTGATCGGTTAAATCCTGTCAGCACACTATCTTTTTCTTGAGGATAAAAGCCTATGCGCACATTACCTATCACATCTGTTCGCCTTAAATCACCTTTAGTGAAATACATAAACATGTCTTTTCCTGTGACTTGATTATAATGGAGTGAATCTTTCTTTTCCACCGACAAGGCCTGTTCGATAATATGGGCGCGCTTGATGGTACTATCATTGAAGAATACTTGTATCTCTTCACCCAACATTTGCTGCCCGTCATGCCACAACACAGGATCTTTATACATGTGCATACAAGTATCTTTTGATGAAAAGAACAATGAATCACAAACACCCTGCACATCATTCCTAAAGACTCTCACTTTATGGTATGCAAACAGCTGCCTGAAAGCGGAATCTGTACGAACATTAAACGTTTTCATCTTCAGTGTGTCTGCATGCAAATAAACGGTATCGCCTTGTGAATAATCTACAACCAACGCCTTACGGGTTGCCATAGCATTCAACAATGCATCATTATAATTGCAATAACCACCGGTAAAGATCATTTTATTTATAGTGTCAGTCAATATGACATTACCATATGCTTCACTAAATGCTTTCTTTTTGTCATAATAAACGGTATCACCAATCAGCTTTCTACCTGTTTCGGTAGTAATCTCTGAACGACTGGTTAATTTCGACCGATCGTTACGAGTGTTATACCACCCTCGGCGAGTTCTGATATGGTCCTGTTTCGTATCGATCCGCGAATCACCCAATATTGTTGCAATTCCGGTAAGGGTACTATACTTCAGCGTATCAGTCGCCAAAGTCATTCTCTTATTTATTAAACGTACATTATAATTAAAGACAGCCATCTTGGTTGCCGGACTATACTCACCCCAGTCCGAGACAAGAACATTGTCTTTATCAAACAAGGTACCTCCTTCAAAATAATAAGCTTTATCCTGAATTCTATTATAATCTAAACTATCAGTAACCAGAGTTGTATTACGGTTCTTCATCTTCACATTCCGGCGCAACTTTGCTACCTCAGTCATACCGTCGTAATACAAGAAGTCGGATGTAATATGCAATGTATCCCCCTGACGAATGTTAACATCGCCAAAAGCATCAAAGTTGTTTGTCTTCTCATTAAGGAAAGCACTATCACACGACATGTACATGCCCTTATGGCGTAGTCGTACATGTCCTCTTAAAATAGTTATACCCGGATGTTGAACTTCATCGCCAAGAGTTGCATCTGAATTGATAATATAAACCATCTCTCGTTTTACGTTTTTTCTAATCCGTAAAACCGATTGATTACCGGCCCATAAGCATAAAGCTATTAATGAAAACACGCATGCAATAAGCATGCGTTGTTTAATAAACTTATTTCTTAATCCAACCAGGATATTTAAAATTGCATTTATTCCATTTCCCATTGATGCGAACGTAAGTTTTCTGCTGTTTCTCAAGGATCCATTGATCCAATTTTTTCTCTCTCAGTTTGTTTAGCACTATATCTCTCAAGCGTTGATAATCATCAGCTAAATCTGCTTTATGACCCTCCGTCTTTGACTTCAATTTGACAATAGCGCAAATTTCCTGTCCTTTTGCGTTTATCATTGTGAAAGCTCTTGAAACTTCACCAACATTCATTTTATCAATAACTTTCGCCACTTCTGAAGGCAACTGATCCATTTCAAACTTAGAATCGCCGGTGTTCTCATTAGGCATTAGCCCTCCGTTTCCACGAGTATCCTTATCGTATGAAAGTACAGTAGTAGCTTCTTCAAAAGAGAATTTTGCTTTACGAATATCATTTGCAATAGAATCAAGGTGATGCGTTGCTGCCACCATTTCTTTATCATCTACATGAGGTTTTAAAAGAATATGCCGACAATTAACTCTATCGCCACGTTTCTCTATCAGTTGAATGATATGATATCCATACTCTGATCTTACTATTTTAGATACCTTTTTAGGATCGTTTAAATTAAAAGCGACATTTGCGAAATCAGGATCAAGCATACCTTTTCCCATAAATCCTAATTCACCTCCACGACGTGCACTATTCGTATCTTCCGAATATAAAATAGCTAATGTGGCAAAAGATTGTTTCCCCGAATTTACCTCATCAGTAAATTCACGTAATTTGCTTTTTACATCATCTATCTCGGATTGAGGGATTTTAGGCTCGCGTGTCAATATTTCCACTTGTACTTGAGTTGGAATATATGGCAAACTGTCTTTTGGCATTGACTGACAATACTCCCGAACTTCAGAAGGGGTCACTTTAATGCCTTCAACTAAATGCTGTTGCATTTTCTGTACAATCAATCCTTCCTTTACGTTTTCACGCATATTCTCACGAATCTGAGTATATGATTTATTGAAGTACTCCTCCATCTTTTCCTTGGTACCCACTTGACGGATAATGTTATCAACTTGCATATCAACACGTTTCATAACCTCACCGTCAGTCACTTGAATACTGTCTAGTTCAGCTTGATGCAAATACAATTTTTGTACAGCCAGCTGTTCAGGAATAATACAATATGGATCGCCATTAAATTTGGTTCCATTATATTGGGCATTCAAGCGTTCTGCTTCCACATCCGATTTAAGAATTGCCTCATCTCCAACAACCCATACCACCTCATCAGCAATATTATTATCGTTCTGTGCAAATGTTGATGCACTGCAAATCAACAATAGCAGAAACAAACTGTATTTCCATTTAAAATAACGACTCATTTATTTTTATTTTTATTATTTATCATCTACTT
This sequence comes from Bacteroidales bacterium UBA1794, assembly GCA_002315435.1. Classification (GTDB taxonomy): domain Bacteria; phylum Bacteroidota; class Bacteroidia; order Bacteroidales; family Bacteroidaceae; genus DCFW01. The sequence continues at coordinate 90,798 of DCFW01000005.1, read as the reverse complement.
AGTTTATTCTCTGCGAAGATAATGAATAAATCAGTTTTTCGCATGGTCATTAACTGTTTTTAAAACCTGTTCGTTAATTTCAACCTTATATTTACCCATCAAACTGTCAATCCATAACTTTTCAAGGTATTCTTTATAATCAACTGTGACCAAATTCAATACATCTTTATACTCTTGAGGGTATTTCTTTAATAACTTACCATAAGTTCTTGCAACAGGATAATGCCCTACAGCTCCATTCCTTTTCTTGAAAATCAATTGATCTATAAAGCGATTAGTCCCTTCAACATAAATACCGCTTTCAAATGAGATTGAATCATGAGAAGAAAAGTTTAATTTTACCACATCATTCCATTTCTGAAATGGTATTTTCTTAATCACCCTCTTCACTCTTTTATATGTATCGTTATCTTTACACATGATCAAAGCTCCTTTATAGTGAGGTGCATTCCACTTATAATCTTTTCTATGTTTCTTAAAGAACTTAGCTAGAGCGATAGAGTCTGCCTCATGATTATGTTCAAAGTACTTTGCACTAATTTCTGCAAGTAAAATGCCATCATGGTACTCTTGAATCTGATGAGTAAACTCTGGGTATTTTCTTTCTAGCTGCAAGTATTCATAAGCCAGAACTTCTTTATTAGACATTTCCGATGCCAGCCGATCATTCTTTCTTACTCTAGCTATAACACTTTGAGTCCCTGGAGTAAATCCTTCATGACGTACCGCATAAAACCGGAGCAAGCTCTTTTTCATATTCCCAAAGGTCCTATTCTCATCAGGTATAGCTCCTTTAAGTTTTAATGAATCATACAAAGCCCTTGCAACACGATCGTCAATCAAACTATCCGTTAAATAAGTTTGTGCCACCTGCTGCCGATACTCTAAAAGAAGATTTCTAAATGATGATGCTGTATCAAGCCCCATTGATTCAGCTTCCGCAACTTTCAATTTATAGTTTTCAAAAAGTAAAAGACCCTCTTTTAATGAGACTTGTTTATCTTTATCCACCAAATGACTTTTATTATAAATATATTCAAATTCTGAACGCAGAAAAGACTTTCCATTTATTGTCAACAATGCAGGATCATTTTGTGCCATAACTACATTAAAAGCAAAAAATAACAGCAGAAAACAGGAAGTACTTTTCATTCTGAATTATTCTAATGAGGTTTGTATATTGAAAGCGCAACAAATATATAAAAAATTATATCCTTAACAAAATCTATACCTATAGTTTTCATAGATTCTGCTCTTTCAAACTTTTATACAAAAAAAACAGGAACATTATTCTGTCCCTGTTTTTCAGTAATTTATATTTTCGTTTTTATTCCGGACGACTATAATTAGGAGCTTCACTCGTAATGGTTACATCATGAGGGTGGCTTTCCAATACACCTGCATTAGTTATACGAGTAAATTTTGCATTGTGCAGTTCAAGAATGTTACGAGCGCCACAATATCCCATGCCTGAACGCAATCCACCACATAATTGATAGATTACTTCATAAAGCGTACCTTTGTACGGAACTCTAGCAGCAATACCTTCAGGTACTAACTTCTTAACACTAGTAACTCCTGATTGGAAATACCGATCTTTAGAACCATTCTCCATGGCTTCCAATGATCCCATTCCACGATAAGACTTAAACTTACGTCCATTAAAAATAATGGTTTCACCCGGACTTTCTTCTGTACCGGCAACTAATGAACCAACCATCACGCAACATCCCCCAGCAGCTAAAGCCTTAACCACATCACCTGAATATCGCAAACCTCCGTCAGCAATCAATGGAACACCTGTTCCTGCAATAGCTTTAGCTACATCATACACAGCAGACAATTGAGGAACACCGACACCGGCAACAATACGTGTAGTGCATATTGATCCAGGACCAATACCAACTTTAACACCATCAGCACCAGCTTCAACCAATGCTTTAGCAGCTTCGCCAGTAGCAATATTTCCTACGATAATATCAATACCTTGAAACCGCTTTTTTGCTTCCTTCAAAACAGATATTACGCCTTTTGAATGCCCATGAGCCGTATCAATGATTATAGCATCAACTCCAGCTTCTATTAAAGCAGACATACGATTAAAAACATCTGTCGTGACACCAACTCCAGCAGCTACACGCAAACGCCCTTTGCTGTCTTTGCAAGCCATGGGTTTATCTTTTGCCTTAGTTATATCCTTGTAAGTAATCAATCCAATCAATTTGGCATCCTTATCAACGACAGGCAATTTCTCAATTTTATATTTTTGGAGGATCTGAGATGCATCTTCCAATGTAGTCCCTTGACTGGTAGTAATAATATTTTCTTTCGTCATTACTTGATCAATAAGACGAGCATGATCTTTCTCGAAACGGAGATCACGATTAGTGACAATACCCACAAGATTGCGTTCCTCATCAATAACAGGTATACCTCCAATTTTATACTCTGCCATTAAGTTTAATGCATCCTGAACTGTACAGCCTGCTTTAATTGTTACCGGATCGTAAATCATGCCATTCTCTGCCCTCTTAACTATAGCGACTTGTTTGGCTTGATTCTTTATAGACATGTTCTTGTGAATCACACCTATACCACCTTCTCGCGCTATGGCAATTGCCATTTTCGCTTCTGTAACAGTATCCATTGCGGCTGTAGCAAACGGAATTTTAAGCTCAATGTTTCTGGAAAACTTCGTGGAGAGATCAACTTCTCTGGGTAGAACCTCAGAATATGCAGGGATTAACAATACATCATCGTATGTTAAGCCGTCCATAACTACTTTATCTGCAATAAATGACATATATGAATAAATTTTATTGCACGCAAATTTACCAATAAAATCCATAATATCCACTCCTTGGAAGAAGAATTACCACTTTTATAGGTTATTAATGCTTTATTAATAAAAAGAATAAGGATGTGTCATTATTAACACATCCTTTTACAAAAGAATTATTCCTTTAATTAGCCATATCTGATATGAACTTAATACGCACCAAACGAATCTCGTCTTCGGTATAATCTTCGCCAAGTTCTTCTATAGCCTCATCTAATCTATCAGTTTCCGACTCTTTGAAATAATCATATATATCAAGCATATGATCTTCATCCATAATATCACTAAGAAAATAATCTATGTTTAACTTAGTTCCTGAATAAACTATAGACTCTATTTCATCGAGTAATTCATTAAATTCCATTCCTTTTGAGACAGCTATATCATCTAATGCGACCTGCCTATCTATGCTCTGAATGATTGAGACTTTCTGCTTAGACTTATTGGCAACAGTTCTGACCCGCATATCTTCAGGACGTTCTATTTCGTTCTCGCTACAATGCTGCCTTATTAATTCACAGAACTCTTTCCCATAACGTTTCGCCTTTCCAGCACCAACACCAGGAATATTCTGGAGTTCATCCATCGTTATTGGATAGATTGTAGCCATTGCTTCAAGTGAAGGATCCTGAAAAATCACATAAGGCGGAACCCCCAAACTTTTAGACATTTTTTTACGTAAGTCCTTTAACATCGAGTATAAAGCCGGGTCTACAGCGCACGATGCCCCTCCATGAATTGGAGCTTCATCTTCCTCATCCTCAAAATCTTTATCTTCTACAATTTTAAACGACTTAGGGAGTTTATAGAACTTTCGCCCTTCTTCTGTAACTTTTAGTAAGCCATAATTTTCTACATCTTTTGTTAGATATCCTGCAATTAAAGCTTGATTTATTACGGCATTCCATAACTTTTCTTCTTCTTTTCCTGTCCCAAAAACATCTAATTCTTCATGATGATGGGCCAATATTTCAGAAGTTTCTCTACCTTGCAAAATATCTATAATATAATCTGATTTAAAATTTTCTTTTACATCTAATATCGTTTCTATAACGGTACACAATAAATCTTGAGCTTCCACCTGCTTTTTTGGATTTAAACAATTGTCACAATTACCACAATTTTCTTCTTTGTAATCTTCACCAAAATAGTGAAGTAGAGATTTCCTCCTACATATAGAAGATTCAGCATAAGCAGCCGTTTCTTGCAGTAGCTGCTTGCCTATTTCCTGTTCTGCCACAGGTTTTCCTTGCATAAACTTTTCAAGCTTTTCAAGGTCTTTTCTTGAATAAAATGTAAGGCATACACCTTCGCCACCATCACGTCCTGCACGTCCTGTTTCTTGATAATATCCTTCTAAACTTTTAGGGATATCATAATGAATAACATAGCGGACATCGGGTTTATCTATACCCATTCCGAAAGCGATGGTAGCTATTATCACTTCAATCTTTTCCATCAAGAAATCGTCTTGCGTTGAAGACCGAGCTTCTGATGGTAAACCTGCATGATAATACGCAGCATTTACACCATTTACCTTCAAGAATTGAGTTAATTCCTCAACCTTCCTACGACTTAAACAATATATAATACCGGACTTTCCTTCATTTGCTTTAATAAATTTAAGAATATCTCGATCTACATCTTTCGTCTTTGGACGTATCTCATAATAAAGATTGGGTCTGTTAAACGAAGATTTATAGATCTTTGAATTTATCATTCCTAAATTTTTCTGAATATCATGTTGCACTTTAGGAGTAGCAGTTGCTGTCAATGCTATAACCGGAGCCGTACCTATTTCATTGATAATAGGACGAATGCGACGATATTCGGGACGGAAATCGTGCCCCCATTCGGAAATACAATGAGCCTCATCTATCGCGTAAAAAGATATATTTTCATCTTTCAAAAAATCTACATACTCTGGTTTGGTTAGAGATTCGGGAGCCACATACAAAAGTTTTGTTTTCCCCGAATGTATATCGCACTTCACCTGATCAATTGAAGCCTTGCTTAAAGATGAATTAATAAAATGTGCCACGCCATCATCTTCACTATAGTTCCTCATCGCATCCACTTGATTCTTCATCAAAGCTATTAACGGAGAGATAACAATAGCAGTACCATCCATTATAAGTGAAGGCAGCTGATAGCATAAAGATTTTCCCCCACCAGTCGGCATCAATACGAAAGTATCATTGCCATCAAGTAGGTTACGAATAATCGCCTCCTGATTTCCTTTGAATCGGTCAAACCCAAAGAACTTCTTTAATTCTTTTGATAAATTAATTTCTGTCATTGTTCTCTATTTGTTAGGCTTCGAAAAAATAAATACACACCTAAAACGAATTACTTTTCCTCAGCAAACAAAGTTATAAACAACTTACTATATAAAACAACTTTTTACCCATATTTTTCAAGCCAAAATAGAAAAAAACATAATATTTATCCTAAGTTCTCTTTGAATTTTACGCAGATTCAAGCTTGGCGATATTTGCCTTACTCAATTGTTCTTTGGCGTAAGCCAATGTCACTTTGTATGTCTTTTTACTTTGAGAAGGCAACTCAAACATCACATCCATCATTATAGTCTCAACGATTGAGCGCAATCCTCGAGCTCCTAACTTGAACTCAACAGCTTTGCCAACAATATAATCAAAGACATCATCTTCAAAAGACAACTTGATGTTATCCATTTCAAATAGTTTAATATACTGCTTTATGATTGAGTTCTTCGGTTCTGTCAAAATTGCACGTAATGCCTTAGGATCTAATGGATTTAAATATGTCAAAACAGGCAAACGTCCAATGATTTCAGGTATTAAGCCAAACGATTTCAAGTCCTGAGGTGCAATGTATTGCATCAGATTATTTCGATCAACGTGAGCCGACTCTTGTGAAGCCGTATACCCTACAACATGTGTATTAAGTCTCTGAGCGATCTTCCGCTCTATCCCATCAAAAGCACCGCCACAAATGAATAACACATTCTTGGTATTAACAGGAATCATTTTCTGGTCGGGATGCTTACGTCCTCCTTGGGGGGGAACATTCACAATAGAACCTTCAAGTAGTTTCAATAGACCTTGCTGAACTCCCTCGCCACTTACATCACGAGTTATGGAAGGATTATCACCTTTACGGGCAATTTTATCTATTTCATCAATAAACACAATTCCTCTTTCAGCTTCAGCCACGTTATAGTCTGCAACCTGTAGTAAACGAGTTAAAATACTTTCAATATCTTCACCAACATATCCGGCTTCAGTAAGTACTGTTGCATCAACAATAGTAAAAGGAACATTCAACAGTTTTGCAATAGTCCTTGCCAAAAGAGTTTTACCCGTACCTGTACTACCAACCATAATTATATTGGATTTTTCAATCTCTACGTCATCACCGTGATCTTCCTGCAAAAGCCTTTTGTAATGATTATAGACCGATACAGCCAAATAACGTTTGGCGTCATCCTGACCGATGACATATTCATCCAAAAAGGTTTTAATGTCTGTCGGCTTAGGTAGTTGCGATCTGTCCAGAGCTTTGACACCACCCTTTGATTTTGCTCCTCCCATCGCTTCCTGAGATATCTCATAAGCTTGGGCAGCGCATGTGTCACAAATGAACCCATTAACTCCTGTAATCAGGAAATTAACATCACTTTCATCTCGTCCGCAAAAACTGCAACGACGCTTATCTTTTGATTTATTATCCAAAACTAAATCCTTTTAAATTATTCACTTATGGGCTTACGTTCAAGCACTTTATCAATCATGCCATAATCTTTTGCTACTTGTGCTGTCATCCAATAATCACGATCTGAATCAGCATAAACCTTTTCATAAGGTTGATGAGAGTGATCAGATATGATGTGGTAAAGTTCTTCCTTGGTCTTTTGAATCTCACGAGCTGTAATTTCAATATCCGAAGCTTGACCTTGAATACCTCCCATCGGCTGATGAATCATTACGCGTGAATGAGGCAAAGCAGAACGTTTTCCTTCCGCACCTGCTACCAATAATACCGCAGCCATTGAAGCAGCCATTCCTGTACAAATCGTAGCTACATCGCTAGATATAAATTGCATAGTGTCGTAGATGCCTAATCCTGCAGTAACGGATCCTCCAGGAGAATTGATGTAAATAGAAATATCTTTTCCCGGATCCACTGAATCAAGATAAAGTAATTGTGCCTGAAGCACATTAGCCGTATAGTCGTCAACTTGTGTACCCAAAAAGATTATGCGATCCATCATCAAACGAGAGAACACATCAAGTTGAGTAACATTTAACTGTCTTTCTTCCAAGATATAAGGGTTCAAGTATCCTGCTTGATCCTTAGTTACTTCATCAAAAGCCAAGCCATTCATACCGAGATGCTTGGTCGCAAAATTTCTAAAATCATTCATAATTAACACCTTTGTTGAGTTAAAAAAAGAAGGCTTATTCGGCCTTCTTTTCTTAAAAGCTCTTTAATTAATATTATTGTTGATCAAAAAGCTTATTGAACTCATCAATAGTGATTGGCTTTTCATTAAGTGTCACTTTATCTTTGAGCGCAACAGATAGCTTCTCTTCCTGAGCACGATAGAACAAATTCTGTGCCTGATCTTGTTTCTTCAACATTTCTTGGACATAATTGTTCAATAGTTCATCAGGAACATTCAACATTCCATATTGTGCAAACTGAGCACGTGTTACTTCTCTAGCCACAGCTTCAATATCTTCATTCTTAATTTCTATACCATAAGTTGTCATAAATTGCTCTTTTGCCATGGTCCATGTCAAGCCTTTAATACTTTCCTCATAGTTATCCTCAATGAATTTATCATCTTTATCAGGATTATTGATCTTCATCATTTTCTTCAACAAAGCATCTGGGAATTCTATCTTACCTACTTTTTGAAGAATATAGTCACGAGCATCAACACTGAATTTGTAATTACTGTCGTTAACGAATTGCTCTGCCAGACTTTCCTTTACCTTAGCACGGAATTCTTCTTCTGTCTTAACAGTGCCTGCGTCATAAACTTGATCATAAATTTCTTGACTCAAATCAGCCATATTAAAACGAGTAATCTCTTCAAGTTGAAGAGTAAAGTCACCTTGGTGATCTTTTACAGCCTCTTTCTCAATCTTCAACATATTTGACAATTGAGGTTCAGCTCCTTCATATGCTTTGTATGGATTAAATGTTATAACATCACCAACTTTAGCCTCATTGAATAAAGCTTTTTGGTCTTCTGCTTTGAAATAAGCAGGCATAATAACACAACCTTCAATAGAGATACCGCCTTCAACGCCTTGCTCTGTAAGCTGACCTTTCAGCATATCTTTATCTTGATATACGTCTACTTTGTCATATTTTCCGGCACGTTGACGATATGTGTCAATTTGACGTGTAATCATGTCGTCAGTAACCTCTATATTATAGTAATCAATCTTATCTTTTTTTGATACCTCAGCTTTAAACTCAGGAGCAAGAGCTAAATTAAATACAAACTCAAAATCATCCTGAGTATCAAAATCCAACTTAGCCTGTTTTTCTTCATTAGGCAATGGTTCACCCAAAACTTTCAAATCCTGCTCTTTGATGTAGCTATATATTTTATCAGATAATACTTTGTTCACCTCTTCAGCCTTTACAGACTTTCCATACATCTTTTGTACAAGTCCCATTGGTACCATACCAGGACGAAATCCAGGAACTTTAGCCTGTTGGCGAAACTTCTTCAAAGATTTCTCAACTTGAGTTTGATAATCAGCTTTCTCAAGCTTTACGGTGAGCAATGCGTTCACCTTGTCAATGTTTTGCAACGAAACGTTCATTCTGACAGTTTTTATTTATTTATTATTATTATTTCTTTCTCAGCAAAGAGTTGGCAAAATTAGTGTTATTCTTTCAATAATCAAAAAATACATAACAAATTATCATTCATTAGCAGGTTTTTAGTCAGTTATTTCACCCACAGTACCTCCTATAATCATCATATATATTTTTGTTCTTTCAGTTCGGTTGCCACCTCTAGTAATTCATCATACCATTCTTTCCCAAATTTACGGATTAATGGTTCTTTTAAAAATATATATAACGGGACGTTCTTTTTCTCTCCTTTTATTATAGCAGCTTTGCATACCGACCAGCGATGATAATTCAATGCTATAAAATGAGGATGTTCCGTCACTCTTATCGGATAAAGATAACACGATATAGGTTTGAAGAAAGATATTTTACCTTTGCGATGAGCTGTTTCCAATGCGCAAAAACAACAGCCCGAATGATCATAACAAGTAAAAACACAGTCCTTCCCATTAACGATAGACGTGACCAGTTCACCATCAATATCATAATAGCTCACACCACACTTCTTTATCACCGACTGTGCTTCGGGCGACAAATCATCAACCACTTCAGGCAATACGGTTTCTATTTCCTTCTTTTCGTCTCCGGTCAATGGAGCACCGGCATCGCCTTCTATACAGCACGCACCTTTACAGTCTGATAAATCGCAACAAAACTTCTCTTTGAAGATGTCTAAGCCTACTAAGACATTACCTATTTGTATCATTACTTTATTTACCTAAAAAGAGCTACAGATATGCATCCGCAGCTCTTTATCTATTATTTAATTTGTCAGTATTATTTCATCAACACATTTCCTGTCATTTCTTCAGGTTGTTGCAATCCCATGATATGTAATAAGGATGGAGCAACATCTGCCAAACGACCATTTTCCATCTTTGCCTCTTTGTTTTCTGTCACATAGATGCAAGGAACCGGATTCAATGAGTGAGCTGTATTTGGAGAACCGTCTGCATTTACTGCATGGTCTGCATTTCCATGATCAGCAATAATAATAGCCTCGTAGCCTGTTTCTTTTGCAGCAGTAATCACATCTTTCACACATGAATCAACTGCAACAATTGCTTTCTCAATAGCCTCATAGATACCGGTATGTCCAACCATATCGCCATTAGCGAAGTTGACAACAATGAAATTATATTTGTCTTCTTTGATAGCCTCAACCAACTTATCCTTCACTTCATATGCACTCATTTCGGGTTTCAAATCATAGGTAGCAACTCTTGGAGAAGGCACCAAAATACGATCTTCACCTTCATAAGGTTTCTCGCGTCCACCATTGAAGAAGAATGTTACATGAGCATATTTCTCTGTCTCGGCAATGTGCAACTGTTTCAATCCTTTTGAAGAAACAAACTCACCCAAAGTGTTTGATACATTATCTTTATCAAAAAGAATGTGCACACCCTTAAAAGATGCATCATAAGGAGTCATGCAATAGAATTGTAATCCCGAAACAGTATGCATTCCCTCTTCAGGCATATCCTGTTGAGTCAACACGGTTGTCAATTCTTTGGCACGGTCATTACGATAATTGAAGAAGATAACTACATCACCTTCTTTAATAACTCCGTCTGCAGAAGCATTGACAATAGGCTTGATAAATTCATCAGTCACACCATCAGCATAAGAATCTTCAACAGCTTTAGCCATATCAGTTACTTTATTACCTGTGCCGTTCACCAATAAATCATAAGCCTCTTTCACACGATTCCAACGTTTATCGCGATCCATTGCATAGTAGCGTCCAATGATTGAAGCAACCTTTGCATTATTCTTTGCACAATGTGCATCCAAATCTTTAATGAAGCCTGCACCACTCTTAGGGTCTGTATCACGACCATCCATAAAGCAATGAACAAAGGTATTGCTTACGCCGTATTCCTTTGATATTTCAATTAATTTATATAAATGGTCCATTGAGCTGTGAACACCACCATCAGAAGTCAATCCCATTAGATGAATTGATTTATTATTTTCTTTTGCATAAGAGTATGCCGATACAATCTCTTTATTCTTTAGAATGCTGTTATCAGCACATGCGCGATTAATCTTCACCAAATCCTGAAAAACAATTCTTCCTGCACCTATATTCAAATGTCCTACTTCTGAGTTGCCCATCTGTCCTTCAGGCAATCCAACATCTTCGCCACATGCATACAAATGAGAGTGAGGATAGGTTTTATTCAGATAATCAATATAAGGAGTGGGAGTATTAAAAATGACATCATCTTTCTTGTGGTCGCCAAGTCCCCAACCATCAAGAATCATTAAAAGCGCTTTCTTTGCCATAATATTTTATAATTAAATTTATTTCCGTTCTTATTTTCGTCGCAAAGTTACAAAAAACTTTACATGAAATAGAATCATTTTATAGATGATTTAAGTACTTTTGCAGAATGAAAGGAGAGATTGTATGAGGAAGTTCTTAATATGCAGCAAAGGTTTCATTGAGGCAGAAGAGAGTAATAAAGACTGTTGGATCAATGTAGTATGTCCCGACGCAGAAGATTTTAAATATTTAACTGATGTGATTGGCGTACCGGAGTCCTTTCTCAATGATATATCCGATGTGGATGAGCGACCTCGTACCGACCTTGAAGATGGATGGTTGTTGACTATCATCCGTATACCTATTATTAGTAAGATCCGTGATACTCCTTTTGTGACAGTGCCTTTAGGCGTGATATCACGCAAAGACATTATCATCTCGGTATGCTATTATGAAACAGAAATGATACCGGACTTCATTCTTTTCTCTCAACGCAAAAACATTGAGATACGTAATGAAAGTGACCTCATACTTCGATTCTTCCTTTCGTCTGCCGTATGGTTCCTTAAGTATCTAAAGCAAATCAACAATCAGATTATTAAAGCTCAAAAGGAATTCAACAGCAGTATCCGTAATGAAGATTTGCTTAGTTTGATGAAACTGGATCAAAGCTTAGTCTTCTTCAACACCAGTATACGTGGAAATGAAGTGGTGATGAGTAAATTGCGAACAATCTTTCGCGAGCCGAAATATATAGATATGGATTTACTTGAAGATGTTGAAACAGAGACTCGACAAGCTCATAATACCGTAAACATATACACCGACATTTTAAATAGTACGATGAATGCGTTGGGTTCTATCATTTCAAACAACGTAAACACCATCATGAAACGTATGACCAGTGTATCACTTATATTGATGATCCCTACGTTAATTGCCAGTTTATATGGGATGAATGTAAGGAATCATTTTGAACAAGTGACAAACGGATTTACCATTGTCTGCTTTTTCGCTTTAGGATTATCGGCTCTAGCCTTTATCATTCTCAAGAAGATTCGATGGTTTTAAGTTAATGATCAAAGGGCAGTTTCAGCTGCTTATCTCCCAATAAATTGAATGTCATACGATGCACCTCCGTTGTTCCGTATTGACGAATGGCTTCGCGATGCTTCTTTGTAGGATACCCTTTATTGTTTTTCCAATCGTATTGGGGATGCAACTTATCCAGCTCCTTCATGTAATCATCTCGATAAGTTTTCGCCAAGATACTTGCGGCCGCAATTGACATGTATTTGCCATCACCTTTAACAATCGTTTGATGAGGAACCTCTTTATAAGGCTTGAAGCGGTTGCCATCTATCAAAAGGAATTCGGGACGCATCTTTAATTGATCTACCGCACGATGCATTGCCAGAATACTTGCGTTCAGTATATTTATATCGTCTATTTCTTCAGAAGAAACCACTCCCACTGCCCATGCCAAAGCTTCTTTTAAAATAACTTCCCGCAATCCATATCTCTGCTTCTCGGTAAGTTGTTTGGAATCATTCAATAATTCATTCTTAAAGTCTTTAGGCAATATAACTGCTGCAGCGTATACCGAACCGGCCAGACATCCTCTGCCGGCCTCATCACATCCGGCCTCAACTAAATCTTTATTCAGATAAGGTAACAACATCTTTTTTATGACAAAATTAGGAATAAGGAATATATCAACCAACACATCTGATAAATATTATTCGCCGAAAAGGTTTTGATGATCCTCTTCGGCGAACAAGAACTATGTTTCTGCAAATAACAGGCAAAACATCAACACATTCAATGGTTTACATGAACTCAATTATTTGGCTTTTATGTTTTACCTTTGTTAAACTTAAATTTAACCTTCGTAAAACTTAAGTTTATCAATGGTTAAACTTAAGTTTTACGAAGGTTAAAAGTTCTTTTGCTATAATTGTTTCAGAAAAATCAATGGTAAGATTTGGAAAAGTCTCAAGGACATTTAGGCAAAAAGAAAGCTTCCATCGAATAGGATGAAAGCTTTCTTTTATATAATTATATATGATGGTTCAAAACATCTTGCTTACCTTTTTGATACCGTCAACAAGGGCATCTATTTCCTCTTTCGTATTATAGAATGAGAAAGATGCACGCACCGTACCTTCTATTCCTAAACGAATCATCAATGGTTGTGCACAATGATGACCGGTACGAACTGCAATGCCCAAACGATCAAGCAATGTTCCCATATCCAGATGATGTATATTTCCGACCAGGAATGAAATGACACTACCCTTATGCTCTGCTTCGCCGAAGATACGCAGACCATCCACGTCTTTCAAGCGACGGGTTGCATATTCCGTAAGTTCATGTTCATAGGCTGCAATGTTATCCATGCCGATAGCCGTTACATAATCAATTGCCTTTGCTAAACCTGTCGTGCCGATGTAATCGGGCGTACCGGCTTCAAACTTCAAAGGTGCCTGTTCGAATACGGTCTTCTCAAAGCTTACACTTTGTATCATTTCACCACCACCTTGATAAGGAGGTAGTTTGTTGAGCCATTCTTCCTTTCCATAAAGCACGCCCACACCAGTGGGTCCATACACTTTATGCCCTGAGAAAGCAAAAAACTCGGCATCGAGGTCTTGCATATCTACAGTCATGTGCGGAACAGATTGAGCTCCGTCAATCAATACCGGGACATTATGTTCATGAGCAATGGCAGTGATCTCTTTGACAGGATTCACTGTACCCAACACATTGGAAACATGAGTAACAGAGACCAGTTTCGTTTTCTCGGAGAACAGCTTCTTATATTCATCCATCAGCAATTCGCCATTGTCATTCATCGGTATAACCTTAATGGATATACCTTTGCGTGCAGCCAGAATTTGCCAAGGAACTATATTGCTATGATGCTCCATGACAGACAGAATCACTTCATCTCCCTCCTGCATGAATGCTTCGCCAAATGAATACGCCAATAAGTTTATACTTTCTGTAGTACCTCGTGTGAACACAATTTCATTGGTTGAACGTGCATTAATAAAGGCACGTACGGTTTCGCGAGCAGCTTCATGCAGCTCAGTTGCCTGTTGCGAAAGGAAATGAACACCACGATGCACATTGGCATTGACTGAATAATACTCGTTGACCAATGACTCTACCACACAACGCGGCTTTTGAGTTGTAGCCGAATTATCAAAGTAAACCAAAGGTTTGTCATACACGGTACGACTAAGAATAGGGAAATCAGCTCTTATTTTTTCAACATCTATCATTTAACAACCCTCCTTATTTACATATTTTACAACTGGCGCAACCTGATAATTCTTTACGGAAACGTTTCTCTACCAAATGATGAAGGCGATCCTTCAACACATCAATATTGATCGTATCTATCACATCATTTACAAAAGCAAACATCAGCAACAAACGCGCTTCATGTTCGTCGATACCTCTTGCGCGCATATAAAATAATGCACTCTCATCGAGCTGTCCGACGGCTGCGCCATGAGCACATTTCACATCATCTGCATAAATTTCCAATTGGGGTTGAGTGTACATGTGAGCTGTCTTTGTCATACAAAGGTCCCGGTTCGTTTGTTGCGAATCGGTCTTCTGTGCATTCGGGCGTACTAGCACTTTCCCAGCAAACGCTCCCGTACTACTGTCATCAAGTACATATTTATATAGTTCACGACTTCTGCAGCGTCCGACCACATGATCAATAAAAGTATTATTGTCCACCAATTGCTCTCTATCCTCGATAGCCATGCCATACATTCCGATTTCGGCACCTTCGCCAACAAGGCTTACTTCGGTCGTATTTCTGGTCATGCCATTATACAGAGTCATATTGTTAAGCAACACGTTACTGTCGGCCTCTTGACGAACATACATGTTACGGACACAACGGGACTTCAATCCTGTTTCTTCAAGCTCATACAAATCAAGATGCGAATTAGGCCCTGCATATACTTCCATCACCTGAGTGGACAAGAAATTGTTCTCGTCCATTGTATGATCACAAAACAAGATGTCTAATGAAGCACCTTCTTCAAGTACGATCAATACCCGACGATTCGCCATCAAGTCTACATCCGAACGAAGAATATTAATGACTTGAACTGTTTTTTCAACCTTTACATTCTTAGGAACATAGATAAATAGTCCATCCTGTGTAAAGGCTGTATTCAATGCTACGACTGATTCATTCTCTATCTTGGCAAGCTTACCGTAGTATTTGCTTACCAAATCAGGATGCTTCTCAGCTGCTTGACGTAAAGATCCCAGGATGACTCCTTCAGGCAACTTCACCTTAGGCAACAACTTGTCATAAAAAGCATCGTTCACTACGAAATAGAGCAATGTACTCATATTAGGCACATCGCAATGGAACACATCATACGGGTTGACGGGAATATCAAGTTTATTCAAATTCAATCCATAATCGGGGGCAAACATGGCCTCCATATCTATATATCTATATCGTTCTATCTTCTTAGTAGGCAGTCCCGCTTTTTCAAAACATGCCATAGCATCATCCCGCAAAGCATTCAACACGGGTGCACTATGCTTGTTTATCATGGACTTTGTCTGCCGGAAGATATCGATATATTGTTGTGCGGCACTCATACTTCTTCTCCTAATTCTTCCTTAATCCAATCATAACCTCTTTTCTCCAGCTCCAAAGCCAGTTCAGGTCCGGCAGTCTTTACAATACGACCTTTATATAGAACATGCACAATATCCGGTTTGATATAGTCAAGCAAACGTTGATAATGTGTAATTACAATCGTACTTTTAGCAGGGTCTTTCAGCTTGTTCACGCCCTCAGCAACTATACGCAACGCATCAATGTCAAGTCCCGAATCGGTCTCATCAAGTATAGAAAGGCACGGTTCAAGCATAGCCATCTGAAAAATCTCGTTACGTTTCTTTTCACCACCACTGAATCCTTCATTCACTGAACGGTTAGCCAACTTATTATCCATCTCCACCACTGCACGTCTTTCACGCATGAGCTTCAAGAAAGCAGGAGCAGAAAGTGCTTCCAAGCCTTTGTATTTACGATGTTCATTGACTGCAGCACGCATAAAATTGACCATACTTACACCCGGTATTTCTACTGGATATTGGAAACTAAGGAAGATTCCCTCATGGCTTCTGTCCTCAGGAGAAAGAGTCAACAGATCTTTTCCCTTGAATGTGACACTACCGCTTGTTACCGTAAACTTAGGATCACCAACCAATACAGAAGACAATGTACTCTTGCCTGATCCATTTGGCCCCATTATAGCATGCACCTCACCGGCTTTTACCGTAAGGTTGATTCCTTTCAATATTTCTTTTCCTTCTACACTTGCGTGCAAATCTTTTATCTCTAACATACTTTACTCTATTTATTATATTAACCGACACTGCCTTCAAGAGAAACACTCAATAGTTTCTGAGCCTCAACGGCAAACTCCATCGGTAGTTTATTCAATACTTCCTTTGCATATCCGTTCACAATCAATCCCACAGCATCTTCTGTAGAAATGCCTCTCTGGTTGCAATAAAATAGCTGATCTTCATTTATCTTTGAAGTGGTAGCTTCATGTTCAACCACTGCCGTATTATTCTTTATATCCATGTAAGGAAATGTGTGAGCACCACATTTATCTCCCATCAACAAACTGTCGCACTGACTGTAGTTACGCGCATTATTGGCTTTTTCAGATACCTTCACTAACCCACGATACGAGTTTTGACTATGTCCGGCACTAATACCTTTACTTACAATCGTACTGGAAGTGTTCTTGCCCAAGTGTATCATTTTCGTACCGGTGTCAGCTTGTTGGTAATTATTGGTGACAGCGACTGAATAGAACTCGCCTACAGAATTGTCACCTGCCAATATACAACTTGGATATTTCCATGTGATTGCCGAACCGGTTTCTACCTGTGTCCATGATATCTTTGAGTTATTTCCTTTGCACAATGCACGTTTGGTCACGAAGTTATATACACCGCCCTTACCGTTCTCATCGCCAGGATACCAATTCTGTACGGTTGAATACTTTACTTCAGCATTCTCATGTACACAGATTTCCACAATAGCAGCATGCAATTGTGTCTCATCACGCATCGGAGCCGTACAGCCTTCAAGATAACTTACATAGGCATCATCTTCGGCCACAATAAGTGTACGTTCGAACTGTCCGGTATTACGTGCATTGATTCTGAAATAAGTAGATAGTTCCATAGGGCAACGTACTCCACTAGGGATATAGACAAAAGATCCATCCGAGAATACAGCTGAATTAAGAGCTGCGAAATAATTATCACGATAAGGAACTACTGAACCTAAATACTTTCGAACCAAATCAGGGTGTTCACGGACTGCTTCACTAATGGAACAGAATATAATTCCTTTTTCCATCAAAGTGTCTTTATAAGTAGTCTTCACCGATACAGAATCCATCACTGCATCAACAGCCATGCCACTGAGTGCCAACTGTTCTTCCAATGGAATACCTAGTTTATTAAACGTCTTCACCATTTCAGGATCAAGATCGTCTCTACTTTTAGCCGTGCCTACTTTCTTTTTGGTAGGATCAGCATAATAAGAAATAGCTTGGAAATCAATCTCCGGAATACGCAGATGCGCCCAATGCGGCATCTTCATCGTTTCCCAATAGCGAAATGCATCCAAGCGTAATTGCAACAACCAATCAGGTTCTTGCTTTTTGAAAGAGATCAGGCGAATAACATCTTCATTAAGTCCTTTCGGAATAATATCGGTATCCACATCGGTAGTGAAACCATACTTATATTTCTCCTGAGTTACCTCTTTTATTAATTTGTTTGCATCTTCCTGTTCATTCATCTCAATATATTATTAAAAGAGTAAAAAATAGAAAGCGGAGCCACGGAGTCAAAAATATTCAACTCTGCGCCCCGCCTATATAAATTTTACGTACTTACGTTTATAACTTTTGCTTTACCGCTACCTCATCATATGTTTCAATCAAGTCACCTTCCAGAATATCACTGCAGTTGACCAAACTGATACCACACTCAAAGTTAACCGGTACTTCTTTCACATCATCCTTAAACCTCTTCAAAGCATTGATCTGACCCGTGAATATCACGATACCGTCGCGAATCAAACGAGCTCTATCAGAGCGTTTAGCCTTACCTTCCTTGACAATAGCTCCGGCTACAGTTCCAATCTTACTTATGTGATAAACCTCACGTACTTCGATTGTGGATGTAACTTGCTCTCTCATTTCAGGTGCCAGCATACCTTCCATTGCTGACTTAACTTCTTCGATAGCCGAATAGATTACAGAATAGAGGCGGATGTCCACACCTTCCTGATCGGCTAATCGACGAGCCATTGCAGATGGACGTACTTGGAAACCAATAATAATGGCATCCGAAGCAGCAGCCAAACTGACATCAGATTCTGAAATCTGACCAACAGCTTTGTGAATCACATTAATTTGTATCTGCGGGGTTGACAACTTAATCAGTGAATCACTTAATGCCTCTATAGAACCATCAACATCTCCCTTGACTATAATGTTCAATTCTTGGAAATTTCCTAGTGCAATTCTACGACCCACTTCATCAAGAGTAAGCAGCTTCTGAGTACGTAAACCTTGTTCACGCTGTAATTGTTCACGCTTGTTAGCAATTTCTCTAGCCTCTTGGTCTGTATCAAATACATGGAATACATCACCAGCCTGAGGAGCACCGTCTAAACCTAAGATAAGAGCCGGTTCAGAAGGGGCTGCTTGTTGAATGCGTTGATTGCGTTCATTAAACATAGCCTTTACACGACCAAAACTTGTCCCGGCCAAAACTATATCACCTACCTTTAATGTTCCATTAGAAACCAACACAGTAGCCACATATCCACGTCCTTTATCCAAAGACGATTCAATAACTGATCCGGTTGCTTTTCTACTTGGATTGGCTTTCAGCTCAAGCATATCTGCCTCAAGCAACACTTTATCAAGTAAATCTTTTACACCAATACCTTTTTTAGCTGAAATATCTTGTGATTGATACTTACCACCCCATTCTTCAACAAGATAATTCATACTAGACAAAGCCTCTTTTATCTTGTCTGCATTAGCAGTAGGTTTATCAATTTTATTAATTGCAAATACGATTGGTACACCAGCAGCAGCAGCATGATTGATTGCCTCCTTTGTCTGTGGCATTACATCATCATCAGCAGCAACTATAATAATGGCGATATCCGTTACTTGAGCTCCACGAGCACGCATAGCCGTGAAGGCCTCATGTCCCGGAGTATCAAGGAATGTGATATGACGACCACTATCCAATGTTACATTATAAGCTCCAATATGCTGAGTGATACCACCTGCTTCACCTGCAATCACGTTTGCACTACGAATGTAGTCAAGCAGTGATGTTTTACCGTGGTCAACGTGTCCCATTACCGTTACAATAGGAGGACGCGAAACTAAATCTTCTGTTTTATCGTCTTCTTCAACAATAGCTTGAGCAACTTCGGCACTTACAAATTCAGTCTTAAAACCAAATTCTTCAGTAACCATATTAATGGTTTCAGCATCCAATCGTTGGTTAATTGAAACCATCATACCGATACTCATACAAGTAGCAATAATTTTTGTAACAGATACATCCATCATGCTTGCAAGCTCATTGGCTGTAACGAATTCAGTAAGTTTGATTATTTTACTGTCTTTCTGTTCATCTCTTTCCAACTCACGTTCTCGGTTTTGAGCAATACCACGTTTCTCTTTACGATACTTCGAAGTTTTGTTCTTTCCCTTGTTGGTTAATCGAGCTAAAGTTTCTTTTACTTGTTTTGCAACATCTTCATCACTAACTTCGGCTTTCACAAAAGCTTTCTTAGGACGATTATTATTGTTACTATTGCTTCTTCCAAATCTAGGTCCAGGTCTATTACTATTAGGGGCCCCAGGCTTACTTGGTGCTCCGATTCTAGGGGCTCCTGTTCTATTGGCATTTGTATTGGCGCTTCTATTACCATTACCATTACCATTACCATTGCTCTTTCCATTATTAGCGGAAGACGAATTGGATACGGAATTTATATCAACACGCTCTTTATTTATACGACTTCGCTTCTTTTTCTTTAACGCATCATTATTAGCAGCGTCCTTTTCCGGTGCTTTTTCGCCAATGGTAGGTTTACCATCTTTGGCCCGTATTTCACGCAGAATCGAATCTTTCATCTGCTTACGTTGATCTTGACGCACACGTTCTTTGTCTTCGCGTTCTTTGCGTTTCTCTTCCTTTGATTTCTTTTTAGGACGAGTAGACTGATTAATTTGTGAAAGGTCTATTTTACCAATGACATTAATCTTTTGAATGTGTTCTGTTGGGCGAATGGTAAAAATGCCATCCTCATGTTTCACCAATCCCTCAGCCTTCTCGGCAGATTCCTTTTTATTGACACTCACTTTATTAGTAGCATCCTTACCGGGTTGATTCATTTTCTCTTCTTTCACGATAGGTCTATTTTCTGTAACAATAGCTTCAGGTTGATTATCAATCGTTTTTTCTTCACTCTTTTTTTCAGGGTGAACACTCTTCACCTTTTCTTTAATTTTGTTTTGCGATTCTGTGATTACCGGTTCAATTTTCTCAACCTTCTCCGTTTTAGCAACTACATCTTTCGACTTTACACTCTCGTCCTTATTAGTAGAATGATCAGGTGATTTTTGACTTTTCTTATTATACTTATCTAAATCAATTTTGCCTACAGGTTTAAACTTAGGCTTCGCTTCATCAGGAATCACCGTCTTTATTTCATTTTCATTTGGGGCCGAAGATTTCACTTCATCATTTACCTCTTCATCTGTATCGCCAATTGAAACAGAAGATTTATTTTTATCTTTTTTCTGGCGTTGATGAATAAACTCTTCCGATTTAATACGCTCTTTCTTGTCATTACTAAATTCGCTGACAAGTAAATCATATTGATCAGAAGAAATTTTTGTATTTGGATTCTCCTCTATATTAAAACCTTTCTTTTGTAGGAACTCGACAACCGTCTTAATTCCTACATTCAAATCTCTTGTTACTTTATTTAACCTAATCGTCATACTTTATTTATCTTCTTCAAACTCTGCTTTCAAAATGCGCAACACTTCATCAACCGTATTCTCTTCAAGATCAGCCTTTTCAATTAACATTTCGCGCGGAGCATTGATAACAGCCTTAGCAGTATCAATGCCAATAGACTTGATAGCATCAATCACCCATCCATCTATCTCGTCTCGGAACTCATCAAGATAGATATCCTCTTCGTTTACGTCAACCCCTTCAGGTAGATCACGGAACACATCAATAGTGTACTCTGTTAACATACTGGCCAGCTTAATATTTAAGCCGCCTTTACCAATAGCAAGCGATACTTCTTCTGGCTTCAAATGAACCTCGGCTCTATGATTTTCTTCATCAAGCCTAACATCTGTTACTTTGGCCGGACTTAAAGCACGCTGAATAAACAATGACACATTTGATGTGTAACTAATTACATCAATGTTTTCATTTCTCAACTCTCTAACAATCCCGTGGATACGGCTTCCTTTCACTCCCACACATGCACCAACCGGATCAATCCGTTCATCATATGACTCAACAGCTACTTTGGCACGTTCACCAGGAATTCGAGCGACTTTTTTAATGGTTATTAATCCGTCATTTATTTCAGGAACTTCCATTTCCAATAATCTTTCCAAAAAGGCCGGATCGATACGCGAAAGAATAATCTTTGGATTGTTATTTCTATTATCTACTCGAGCGATTACCGCACGAACAGTCTCTCCTTTGCGATAAAAATCACTTGGTATCTGTTCTGTTTTAGGAAGCAACAATTCATTGCCTTCATCATCAAGCAAAAGGATTTCCTTTTTCCATATTTGATAAACTTCAGCACTGATAATAGTTCCAATCTGATCTGTATATTTTGTATATATACTATCCTTTTCTAGTTCAAGGATCTTCGATGCCAACGTTTGTCTCAAGTTCAGAATAGCACGACGTCCAAAATCTGCGAAATGCACTTCATCAGTAACCTCTTCCCCTTCTTCATACGATGCATCTATTTTTTTTGCATCCGTCAATGATATCTCTAAATTCGCGTTCTTCAACTCCTCATCATTAACAACCTGACGATTACGCCAAATCTCAAAATCGCCCTTGTCTGGATTAACTATTACATCGTAATTTTCATCTGTACCAAACATTTTGGCAATGACACTGCGGAACGATTCCTCGAGCACACTGACCATAGTTGTTTTGTCGATATTTTTCAGTTCTTTAAACTCTTGAAAAGTATCGATCAAACTCACTGTATCCTCTGTTTTCTTAGCCATATTTATTTGAAACTAATTAAATATTTCGTATATTTTATTTCATCATATTTGAAGGTTTCATCCACAGCAACGGTCTTTGGACGTTTATTCCCTTCTTCCTTAACTTTTTTCTGAACAGATATCGTAAAAGTTTGTTCATTAGCTTCTTTTAGAATACCAACTATTTTCTTCCCGGCATTCGTTATCACTTCCACATCATCACCGATATGCACCAAATATTGTTGCAACACTTTAAATGGCTGTCCTATACCAGCAGAACCAACCTCTAGTTCGTAATCTTCTTTTTCTCGATCCAAATGAGCTTCGATAAAACGACTGAGCTCTACACAATCTTCTATCCACACACCATCAGCATGATCAATCTCAACCACAATTTTATCATCGACACCAACAATTACGTCCACAATAAAATACTCCTTGTTCTTCAGCCATTCTTCAACGATCTGGTAAACAGTACTTTTTTCTATCATCCTTGCAAAATTAAGAACAAAAAAAGGGCTTCTAATCGCCCTCACATTTCATCTATATTCGCTGCAAATATACAATAAATCTATTCATGCACAAAATAATGATTAAAAAAAGTATACGAAAGAAACATTAAATCACAAACAGCACTGATATTTTTTTATTTCTTCACGAAGAGCTTTCGCTTTATTATTTGTAAACTGATCCATCAGAGCCCAAAAACGCGGACCATGGTTCATTTCTATAGTATGACATAATTCATGAATCATTACCGATTCAATCAAATACATAGGAAGTAATAATAAGTAGCAATTCAGGCTTATATTTTTGCTAGAAGAACAGCTTCCCCAACGAGTTTGAGCTTTTGAGATACGTACACTCTTATATGACAATTTACATTTCTCACATATATTATCAAGCATTTTCGGAAGAATCTCTTCTGCTCTTTTCACCATTAAATTAGTTATTACTTTCCGCACCAATAACTGAGAATCCTCATTCTGAAAATCTAGAGTTGTAGGACACAACAATTTTATATTATCAGCTATTTCAATTACTTGCATCATCTGTCTTTCAGACCTTTCAATAACAAGATGAAATAAAGGAGTATTAATTGTGTATTCAAAATTAAAAATGAGGGTTTTACCTTTTATATTTTGAAGCATTATCAGCAATCTAGGTTTAAGTCGTTTGATACTCGTGTCAATCTCATGACGAGTAATATCCGGAGGTAATGTCATATTCAGAATATTATCTTTTACTCTGAATATAATGCGCCTAGCTCTAATATTAGTTTGTATTTTTATTGTTCCCAAGTCATCATCAACGATGTGCCCAACCCATTTTTTCATACTACAGTTTCTACTATAAATACTCAGTTATTACTTACTCATAGCAAAGGTACAAAAATAAAAGAACCCTTGTTTATTATCCAAGGGCTCTTTTTATAGTTAGTACTTATGAAAGATTTTGAGAGAATTGAAGCTTCACAGCTTCAAAGAATTTTTGTTTTAATCAAGCACACTAACGAATTATATTTTAAAAGCAAATAAAAATTTCTGTTTCCATTATCGGGAATTTGCTCCCATTGATGAGGCTAATTTATCAATGAACCTTCTATCCATATTACCTGTAAAATTAATTACAGAGAAATTATCATCCTCACACATCAACATGACCAATTCAACTATAGCTTTTCGCCTTTTGCGAATCATTATCTCATAATTAAGTTTCTTACGCCCGTATGATGCATAAGGCAAAAAACGATCAGCATTTTTTTTCGCTAATGCAACAGCCTCATGGTAATATCTCTTAACATGAATTTTTGCCGTTACCATTTGCATACTTTTCAAATCAGAGATCATCTTCATCATACCATCATCCATATTTAAATTCATCACCTTTTCCATCATCTTTGGACTAATTGTCACGCATTTTAAATTTTTGTCCATTTTATGACTCTGCATAAACCTAGTTGTAAAATCCTGCGCTACTAAAGAAATAGAAACTATGCAGAGACAAACTAGTAACAAAAGTTTCTTCATCATCACTATTCTTCAACGTCTATATGATTAGCTCCAGTATCAGCCCCATTTGGACGGTGTAAGCTATCCGCCATCAATTTGTGAGACTTATTGATACCTTTTGATACCTTTTGTAATGCCGAACTGATTTGCTCGTAAGCCATTTTGGGATCACTGTATGTATCTTTATATGAGGCGTAATTATAATCTAGTACATTTTTATCATTAGCAAAAAAAGTCTGTTGTGCCACATTGCCCAATGTAAAAAGTATAGCCACCATAGCCGCGGCCCTTAGCATAGGCATAAAACGCCCCACTAGGGTTAGTTTTCTTGCTTTCACAACTGGAGCACTGATACGTTCAAGAATTTTATTATCAAAATCCTCTCCCAATTTTTCATTGCTTAATGATTGTTCATAAACAAATAACGATTGATATGGACGTAAATCATCAGGAATGCCCTTCTGTGAAAAGAACACTCGCAATATTTGTTCTTCTTCAATAGAAGTTTCACATTGCCAGTAACGTCCCAAAAGTTGTTCTATATATTTATAATCCATAATTATCTATATTTGTAAAACTTTTTTTTATTTTTTGTCTTGCTCTGAACAAATAGACTTTAACTTGCTCTTCGCTAAGATTTAATACTTTAGAAATTTCTTTATAGCTCATCCCTTCTATATCCCTCAATTCCATTATTTCACGCTGTGGAGGAGGTAATTGATTCATGAGCTTGTAAATGATCTCAACCCGTTCATCACTAGCCAATCTATCGTCAGGGTCAGCTGTTTCTTTTTGTTCAGAGATCTCTGGAGTCAATTCCAAATTCTTCGCTTCCACTTTTTGACTTCTATCAATCGCTAAATTACGACAAACGGTCATGCAAAAAGCTTCAATAGAATCTATTGTCTGCCACTCTTCTCTTTTATCCCACGCACGAATCATCGTATCTTGGACAATATCTTCAGATTCAGCCCTATCGAAAGTTATTCTTAAGGCCATTCTAAAAAGCTTATCCTTCAATGGCAAAATATTGTCTCGAAAGAACTTTTCATGCGTTTCTATAATTAATGACGGGTTCATCAACCAAAAGTTACAAGCTAACCATTCTTTTTTATTTGTTTTTTATTACAGTAGCGTATTTTCCGCTCAAATCTTCAGAAGAAGTAATAATAACCTGACTTACGCCGGCATTAATAGCAGAAAAAGCGTTATCCATTTTTGGCAACATACCTCCACATACTACTCCATCTTCTTTTAATTTTTTATATATGACGGGATCTATTAAATTTATCACACTGTTCTCGTCATTTTCATCACGTAGCACTCCTTTTCTATCAAAACAATAAGTAAGTGTTACATCAAAATATTTTGCTAATGATTTTGCAATTTCAGCAGCGATTGTATCTGCATTTGTATTTAGCATATGCCCCATCCCATCATGAGTAAGCGGAGCCATTACAGGAATGATATTTTTCTTTATCAGCATTGCCAGTATTTCACCATTTACACTCTTTACATCACCTGCAAAACCATAATCAATCTCTCGAACCGGACGTTTGTCTGATCTTATCACATCCATATCTGCCCCGGTCAATCCTATCGCATTTAATCCTAGTCCTTGTAATTTGGCTACGACGTTTTTATTAACTAAACCGCCATAGACCATTGTCACAACTTGCAGCATATCCTCATCAGTAATGCGACGTCCATTTATCATTTTAGTTTCAATTCCTAGCCGCGTCGCAATCCGCGTTGCGCTACGACCGCCACCATGAACCAAAACTTTATAGCCACTCAATTGAGAAAAATCATTCAATAAATTTGAAAGAGATTCAGCATCCTCTACTATTTTTCCTCCTACTTTTACTATTGTCAACTTATCTTTCATTTTTCTAAATATGTATATCCATAAAGCCCCGATCGATAATTAGCCAGAAATTCTTTACCTTCTTCCAATGTAATTTTTCCATCCTTTACAGATTTACTTACCCATGTTTCCAAGGTTCGAACTAATTTTTTGGGGCTATACTGAACATAATCCAATACTTCAGCAACCGTTTCGCCGTCAATAATTTGATCTATGCTATATCCCTTCTCATTAACTGTCACATGAACCGCATTGGTATCACCAAACAAATTATGCATATCACCAAGAATCTCCTGATAGGCTCCAACAAGAAAGACCCCCATATAATAAGGTTCTTTAGGACGAAGTCGATGCACCGGTAAATAATTCTGGATACTACGTGGCGATATAAAATTAGCAATTTTCCCATCAGAATCGCATGTTATATCCTGTATGGTACATGTTCTATCAGGCTTTTCATCCAATCGAGCAATCGGCATAATAGGAAATATCTGATCAATCGCCCAAGAATCAGGCAAACTTTGGAACAGTGAGAAATTACAGAAATACTTATCAGCTAATAATTTCGGCAACTGACGAAACTCATCGGGAACATGTTTTAATGTTTGTGCAATATGATTTATTTCACGAGTAATAGACCAATAGAGCCGTTCGATTTTTGCACGTGTTTTTAAGTCAACAATTCCATGACTGAATAAATCAAGAGCTTCTTCACGAATTTGTTGTGCATCATGCCACGATTCTAGCATCCGATTTTGGTTTAACGTATCCCAGATATCATATAATTCACGTACCAAATCATTATCATCATCGGCAACCTCTACACTATCATCCCATTCAGGCAGAGAAGCTGTTTCCAATACTTCAAATATTAATAATGAATGGTGAGCTGTAAGAGATCGTCCGCTTTCTGTTATAATATTCGGATGAGGAATCCCTTTTTTATCGCTGGCATCCACTAATGTAGAAATTGAATCGTTTACATATTCTTGAACAGAATAGTTTACACTACTCTCACTATTTGCTGAGCGTGTACCATCATAATCCACTCCTAAACCTCCGCCAATATCCACGAATTCTACATTGAAACCCATCCCATAGAGTTGAACATAAAATTGTGAAGCTTCACGTAAAGCAGTTTTAATACGACGAATTTTTGTAACTTGACTACCAATGTGGAAATGGATTAGCCTTAAACAATCTTTTAGATCATTCTTTTCTAAAAAATCAAGTGCATCAAGCAATTCACTTGAAGTAAGACCAAACTTACTTGCATCTCCTCCACTATCTTCCCATTTACCACTGCCTGATGATGCCAGCTTTATGCGTATGCCAATATTAGGGCGAACGTTTAATTGACGAGCTTTTTTAGCAATTAGTTTTAACTCATTTAATTTCTCAACAACCAAGAATACGCGTTTACCCATTTTTTGGGCTAGTAATGCCAATTCTATATAACTTTCATCCTTGTACCCATTACAGACAATCAATGAATCAGAATCAGTATTAATTGCTATGACTGCATGCAATTCAGGCTTTGAACCTGCTTCAAGTCCAAGATTAAATTTCTTCCCATGGCTTATAATTTCTTCCACCACAGGCTTCATTTGATTAACCTTTATTGGATATATGATAAAGTTCTGTGCCTTATAATCGTATTCCTTAGCAGCTTTTGCAAAACAATTAGAGATTTTTTCAATTCTGTTGTCCAGAATGTCGGGAAAACGAATCAACATCGGAGCAGTGACATCTCTTAAGGAGAGCTCATCAACTAATTCCTTTAAATCGACTTCAATCCCATTTTTTTTAGGAGTAACAACCACATGTCCCTTCTCATTAATCTTAAAATAAGAAGTTCCCCATCCGATGATGTTATATAATTCCTCTGAATCCTCAATACGCCATTTTCTCATTTCAAACCCTTATACTATTATATGCAAGTTAATAATACTGCAAAAATAGTGATAAATCTAGATTATCAGAAGAAAGCGCAAGGATTTTTAAAGGATTAACTAAAATAGTATAGTTATAACTTAGATTTATGGGACTTCATCATTTAATAAAAGTATCAATCAGCCTATAGGTCATCGTTACCAAGTTGCTATATTGTTGCTGTAAATGATCTTTCCATAGTGGATTAATCGTAATACTCTTTTCAGCGAAATCATTAATACGATACAAACAATTGTTTTCATAAGCTTGAGAATGATGAACAATTGCTGCATCTGATGGGAACGGGATCCAAGTTGTTAGAAAACGATACGGTACATCTTTGGTTAAATCCTTCATTACATTGCAAATCAATTCATCGTCTCTATTTTCAGACAAGATACGAACAACAGTTATATAGTTACTTTCAATCGGAATATTATATGCGACACGTAATTGTTCACAATACTGAGGCATTTTATCCATCCGGTCTAATTTTGAGTCCTCTTGTTGGATGGCATACCAGACCCTTGCCACCATGCTAATTGCCAACTTATTAAAAGAAATTGTAGCGTATTGACGACCTTTCAAATAATCCAAGATTGCCAAGAACCAATAATAATCATAGATTGATGTAGCATTTTCGAATATATTAGATAAAGGTTTCCTATTAAAATCTATATACATATGTCTAATTTTTAATTTAACTTAAACTCCTGATCAATTGCAAAATTCGGGAAATATTCTGATATAACAAAACTTTTGTACAGAATTTTCATTTAGTTAGCAGTTCTTTAGAGCTTATTAAGCTACGGCACTAGTGAACAAATTTAGACCATAGAACCTATTAAAAAGCTTTATGATAGCCTTGCTCCGTTCTGCAACATATCATAAGCCTCTGCAGAAGAGCCTGCTTTCACTATTCCGCCTGAATTAACAAAAAATATATCATCCGAGTTTTCTATCGTATTTAATCGGTGAGCAATAATAACTTTAGTTGTATCGTGAGGAAGATGGTTTAGTATTTCCTCCAGCAACTGTTCACTAACTGTATCAATATTAGCAGTTGCTTCATCCAATATAAGTAACTGTGGACGCCGAAGAACAGCACGCATAAATGCAATCAATTGCTTTTGTCCTAAACTAATGGTTTCATTCGTTCCTATTTCTGTCTGTAATCCTGAATCAAATCTATCCAATAGTTTTTTTAATCCCAGTTGAGCAATATGTTGTTCAATATCTTCCGGCGTAAGGTGCTGCAACATTTCATTTCCATACATCAGATTTTCCAAGACTGTTCCCTGGAAAAGAATAGGATCTTGCAGAATAAAACCAATCTTGTCTGCTCTCTCTGCCGAAGTATAGCTACGTATGTCTTTTCCTTGAAAATAGATATTACCTTCTGTGGGATCATAAAGTCGAGCCATTAATGAAGCGGTCGTTGTTTTTCCTCCTCCGGTAGGACCTACAAAAGCATAAGTTTTACCCGGTTTAAGCTGGATATTAATATGATGTAGAACTTCAGAACCATCAGAATATGAAAAAGTCACGTCGTGGAAAGATAGTAAAGATGAATCTGCACAACTGTCCTCTTTTGTGACGGGTAAATCGCTTTCAAGTGAAAGTATCTCCCATATTCGATCCCAAGCAGCCATTGCTGTTTGAAAAGTAGCCCACAGTACCGCCATACGTCGTAATGGGTCATAGAAATATCCGACATATGTAATAAAACTAATAAGAAATCCTACAGTAAAAGAACCCTGCAAGATCATATATATACCTAACGATAAAAGAACTAGTTGCCCAATATTAGAGCAAATACCATAGATAGGAGAATACATGCCATTTATAAGACCAACCTTTACAGATATACGATAATTGGAAGAATTTATGTCGTCAAACTTTTTCCTAAAGAAATCACGTCTATTAAATGCAACAATCACCTTGAAATTATTCAAATTTTCTTGAATTTCTGCACTTAGTGAGCCTAAAGTTTGCATAGCCTTACGATTGTTATACTTAACCCAACGACTTGTTAACCGGGTAAAAATCAGCAATACAATCGCAGGAGCTAGTGCACAGGCTCCTAAAGGCAAATTAAGAGTTAATAATGCCACGACAGCCCCTCCCATAAAGAAGATGCTGTTCATAAATTGTATCAATGATTGCGAAAAGAATTCATTCAATTTATTCGTATCATTATTAATACGCGAAATCAAGTCACCCGATTTATTCTGATTAAAGAAATCAACAGGTAAATCTTGTAACTTCGTAAATAGTCTATTTCTAATGTCAAAAAGGACACGTTGTCCCACACCTCCCATCACCTTTGTCTGAATTACCCCGGTGAGAGCTACAATTATGTAAATAACCAACAAAGAGAAAGCAACGACTATAACACCATGATAATGCTTCGTTTGCATGTAATCATTAACAGCAACCCCTATTAAATAAGGTGCCATCATATTTAATACAGCATTGATCACAATATTAAAAAATGCCACCGACAAACTTCTCTTCTCATGCCGGAGAATAATAAGTAAGGTTTTGTAATTTACCTTACTATGTTCATCGGAGTTAGTCAACTTATACTTCATACCCCTGAGTACTTTTTTGAGATTGATATATCTGCATATATTCAGTACAACTTTCGAGCAATTCATTATGTGTACCGATAGAAATCACTTCTCCTTCCATCATCAAAATTATTTTATCAAAATGAATTATTGATGATATCTTTTGCGTAATAGAAATCACTGTCATTTCCGGATAATTTACAGCCAAATTCTTAAGAATATTTCTTTCTGTTTCATTGTCCACACGTGCAGTAAAATCATCAAGAAGCAATACTTTAGGCCTCATTGCTAATGTACGTGCCAACATGATACGCTGTTTTTGACCACCGGATAGATTATTTCCACGTTCACTTATCAAGGTATCTAACCCCTGAGGCAAGCCTGAAATAAAATCGTTAAGTTCGGCAGAATCAATAGCCGTAAGTAATGCTTCATCACTTACAGTATGACTAAACGCAATATTTTCTCTAATGGATAAATTAAAAATGATACTGTCCTGAAAAACAATTCCAACTTGGTGATGAAAAGAATCAAGATCATAAGCAGCGACCGGTATATTATCGTAATTAATCGTCCCTCCTGTAGGAGGTATCAATCCTGAAAACAAATACAATAATTGAGTTTTACCGGCTGCCGTTGGTCCTAGAATTGCCACTTTGGACCCAGCATGTATATCCAATGAAATATCCTTTAAAATAGGTATCCCATCATATGTAAGTGAAACATTATTAACATCAATATCGCCCTTAATCGATTTAACTAAAGTTCCTTCTTCCTTTTCTTCCGGTGTATCTAAGACATCATGTATTCGCTGATAAGACACTGAAGTTTGAGCAATAGCATTACTCGTAAACCCAATAACCATAATAGGAAAGAATAAAATTGAAAGATAACTGTTATAAGCAGCAAAATCACCAATAGTCATTCCTCCATCAATTACAAAACGTCCTCCCATCAACACTGCTACAAAAACAGTGGCATCACCTATAAAAGAAATAAGAGGCACTATCGTTGCAAAAAGTTTGACTATAGCAAGTCCCACATCTCGCGAATTGGCATTTGCACGAAGGAATTTATCGCATTCGCTTTGCTGTGAATTCAAAATACGTATCAGCATGGATCCCACAATATTTTGATTAATCACGTTATTTAATCTGTCAATGGCCTTACGAGCAAGCCTGAATTGAGGCTTTGCGCGACGCATTATTAATACAAAGAAAATAATTATTATCGGTAATATTAATAAAACGACAAATGTCAATTGTACATTTATAGAAAACAATACACTTAGAACACCAATTATTAAAAAGAAAGAAGACACGATAGCGACTAAAGCTTGGGATACAAACATTTTTACAGAATCCACATCCGATGTCATTACAGACAGTAATTTAGCCTTATCACTTCTATATACAGAAGAAAAAGATTGACGTAATAATTTATCCGATAAATCCCTACGAAGATTACGAGCAACCTGCTCTGAAGTATAGGTTTGTACGATACTTTGTAGCCATGTAAAAAGTGCAATAAAAATTGAGACACAAAGAAATATGACAGACAAATCACGCAAATGAGTACTTCCGTGAGAGATATCATCAATTGCTCGAGATATTATTTTCGGCAGCACCAAATTAGCGCCACTTGCCAATAATGCAAGAAACAACATCCATACATTTAATCTAGCATATGGCTTAAGAAGAAACCATAAATTTGCTTTATTTCTCTTTTGCATAAGCAATCCATCCTCTTAAAATAAAGAATTACATCAAAGTGATAATAATTCGCGCAATCCAATAACAGAGCATTCAATCTGATTAACACTTTCAAGATCATCCCCGCAAAATGTATATTTTGCTTTTGTGTAGAAAGGCTTACGTTGCTGCAATCCCTCATGAATAAACTTGCGCAACTCTTCACCGGACTTATTCTTTAGAATAGGACGAGTTTGAGCTGCAGCTTTCAGCCTATCATACAACACATCTTCACTCACAGAAAGAAATACAGTCTCCCCCATTGAATTCATAAAATCCATATTATCAAAGAAACATGGAACCCCACCTCCTGTGGATATAACTACATCTTCGAAGCAACCAACCTCATGCAAGATATTTTGTTCTAACTCTCTAAATTTATCTTCACCGGATTCAGCAAATAATTGTTGGATGGTTTTATGGAAACGACTTTCTATGTATTGATCCATATCAATAAATGATAAATTCATTTTTGACGAAAAAGCATTTCCCAATGTGGTCTTTCCTGCTCCCATATAGCCGGTCAGAAATATTCTTACCATAATATTATTTCATTTATGACGATTAGCACGACGGCGACGATATCCCTCCTTCATTTTAGCTGATCCAGAACCGTGAAGCCCACGAATATAAGACGCTTTCTTCGCTTTAGTTTTAACCTTTTCCGGCTCATTCTTTTGGACTTTCTTCTCGCCCTTAAAAACAAGACCGTTCATTATAATATCTTCCATGTTAGCCATATTGCTCTTATATTTGTTTCCACAAAGATACGCATTTATGAAGAAATAATATATCTTTGCGACAAATATTAACGACTATCAAATGGCAAAGAAGAAATATTACGTTGTATGGGAAGGTATGCAACCAGGTGTTTTTGACAATTGGCAAGAATGCAGCAATAGTATTGCAGGATACTCTAGTGCTAAATACAAGTCGTTTGATAGCAAAGAAGCAGCTGAGCGTGCTTATAATGATAGTCCGTTTAAATATATTGGGCATTCAAAGGTTACTAAAAAAGAGGCATCTTCTCCTACCCCACAACAAACAGACCCGAATAGCATAGCTGTTGATGCAGCATGTAGTGGCAATCCTGGGAAAATGGAATATCGGGGAGTATATACTGCAACAAGCACAGAGTTATTTCATTTCGGTCCGGTATTGGGTACCAACAACGTTGGAGAGTTTTTAGCAATCGTACATGGATTAGCATACTTAAAGAAGAACAATCTGAAGATGCATCTCTATTCTGATAGTAAGATTGCCATTAGCTGGATTAAGCAAAAACGTTGTAAAACTTTATTAAGCCGTACATCAAAAACAGAAGAACTATTTCAAATGATCGAACGTGCCGAGAAATGGCTACATGAGAATCGAATCCCTCAATCAAACATTCTGAAATGGGAAACAAAAGCTTGGGGAGAAATCCCTGCTGATTTCGGAAGGAAAAAATAAATGTCTGATCTATAAAAGCACCTATTATCTGAAAGATCTCATCAACCGCATTTGCACTCATAAGATGCTACAATGTGGACGAAGCTCCAATCCATTCTCATATAATATACTGTATAACGTCCCTTATCAGCATTAAACAAATGTCATTTATTTCGTGATTTTCCCCCTTCTTTCTTCATCAGGAAACATTTCATTGAATCTCTCATGAGTCCGTTTCCATCGATTGTGGCTCCAAAGCCAATATGGAGGATCCTGACGTATGGCTTGCTCAAGTAATCGCATGTATTTCTCAGTTAGCTCAAATTCATCTGTCTCACGAGCATTGTCAGTCATTTTCACGATACGGCATACATAATATCCTCTCTTTACTCGATGTACATCTCCGTAGAAGACAGCATATCCCAATTTTCGTGCAATCCGTTCCGTTCCTGTAAAAACCGGAGTATCATGGTTCAAGAAATCTGTCCAATAATGTATACTGTTCCACTTAGGTACCTGATCTGAAATGAATCCCGTAATAGTTAATTTCTTTGCACGATCCCAATTTATAATTTGTCGCAAAGTATTCTCTTTAGCTATACTCACAGCCCCAAAACGTTCTCTGTTTTTAAGGAAAAGACTATCCATAATACTATTGCTAAGGACATGGTATATTTGTCCGAATATTATATTTTTAGGTGCATACAGTGGTAATGATGTGATCCATTCCCAATTACAATAATGTCCCAAATACAAGAAAGATGACCGCCCTGAAGTGAAAACTTTTTCAACTTCTTCCATTCCTTCAAATTTCATTCTACGGGCTATTTCTTCTTCAGATATTGATGCCAACTTAATAGTTTCAGCTATATAGTCACAGAACCATGAATAATATTCTTTCTCAATAAGAATAATACTATTTCTGTCTTTCTCAGGAAAAGCTGTCATTAAATTGTGACGAACAACACCTCTACGATAGCGCACAACATAGTATACAAAATAATATGCGATATCAGATAAAGCATATAACAACTTTAACGGTAACAAAGAAAGTATATACCACAAACCTGAAAAAAACTTATACAAAATCTTTTTCATAAATCATTCAATTACATCCATTACTTTCCGTACAATCCTATCGGGAGTAATATTGTTCATACATGCATAGTCACCTCGAAAACAAGGTTTATTACCATAGACAGAACAAGGTCTACACTCCAAATCCAACTGTACCATATTTTCTTCTTTTTGTCCCCATCCCATAAATCCGGCATAGGAATGGGTCGCTCCCCAAATAGAGACAACAGGAGTACCAACTAATGATGCCATGTGCATATTGGCAGAATCCATAGAGATCAACACATCTAAATGACTCATTAAAGACAATTCGCCGGACAAGTCAAGATGTCTATAAGTTATAAATACTTGCTGATAACGATTTGCCCATTTCTGCATAACCGACTCTTCTTCAGCTCCACTGCCAAACAGGAAAAGATGGACGTCTGACTTTTTTGAAAGCGAACCAACAACTTGTTCCATTAAATCTAAAGGATAGATCTTTCCTTTATGTTTGGCAAATGGTGCAATGCCTATCCATATTTCTTTATCAGCCTTGGCTGGAGTTAATGACTTAAACAATCCGGAATAACCTTTTTCATTTTCATAAATTGATTTGAAAGAAGGCTCCAAAGGAAAACCTAAACGAGCAAGCACATCTGCATATCTTTGAAATGAAGTCTCTTGCTGTTTCATCACCTTGTGCTCTTTACGAACCAATTCATCTTTGCCTTTTCGCCCTTTATGTATGCGAGCAACAGGCACGCACATTAATCCGAAACGGATTCTAAAGGGGAGTGTACGTAACACTGAATGGAAATCAGCCACATAATCAAAATGAAGTGCTTTCAATTCATAGAACAGCTTATGCAACCCTAAAAGGCCATGGTGCTTACCTTTTAAATCTGCACCATAGAAATGCACATTACGTGGTAGATTCTCAAAGAATGCACTAAATCCGTTACGACTTAATACAGTTATATCCAGCTCAGGATACTGTACTGCCAATGAATAAACAATCGGCACAGTCATAGCCACATCGCCCATTGCAGAAAAACGAACGATCAAGATCTTAGTCATTTATCTTTCCCATACAGCACAGGATTAAGTGCTGGATCATTATACATTTTCATTTGTTTATAAATCTTCATATATCGACGTCCTGATTGAATATCATCCAACAATTGATCGATAGCCGAAGACAAATCTCTTAGTTGCTCTAGTAGTATATGAAGTTTCTTGCTACAAGCAGCTGTATGTTCGGGAGTTGAATTTGCACGTTCAGTCTCCTCCTTCATATGAAAGATTTTAAGAGTAAGAATGGATAATCGATCAACTGCCCAAGCCGGACTCTCTGTATTGATTACAGCACCGTCCAAAGGTTTCACCTCTTTATATTGGTCTAAGAAATAACTATCGATTAGCTCCACAAGATCCGTACGATCCTGATTAGATTTATCTATTCTTCTTTTTATCTTTAAAGCCTCAACAGGATCAATCTCCGGGTCACGAATAATATCCTCGAGATGCCATTGTACTGCATCAATCCAATTCTTCAGATAAAGATAAAACTCTATCGTTTTCACTTCATATGGATTATTCATTTCCTGATCTACATCATCTTTAAGGTGATAATCAGTGGTTGCTTGTAAAAAGATCTTATTACAAAGGGTGCTAAACATTTTCATATAAATTGGTTTTCATTTTGAAATGCAAAACTATATATTTTTTCCCCAAGTAACAACTGTTTATTTATTATTTTGTATTTTTGCCGATAAATTCGACATCAAGCCAGATCGTTACATTATCTCATATCACCTGATAGAACATTCAATAATATAAAGAAACTGCGATCACTCAAAGATATCGTTAAAGAATTGATAAGATGAAAGTAATTATTGATGATAAAATACCCTATATAAAAGGAATAATAGAAGGATTTGATATAGACGTCAACGTGATATACATGCCTGGTGCATCATTTACTCCTCAAATTATTCATGATGCCGATGCATTGATTGTGCGTACCCGTACTAAATGCAACAAGGCTCTTCTTTCCGGAAGCAACGTAAAGTTTATTGCCACAGCCACTATAGGCTTTGATCACATTGATACGGAATATTGCAAAGAAGCGGGTATTTATTGGACCAATTGTCCCGGATGTAACTCAGGATCTGTAGCCCAATACATTCAGTCGGTACTTCTTCTTTTAGAGAAAGAAAAAGGATTAAAACTAAACGAACTTACACTTGGGATTGTAGGTGTCGGTCACGTCGGTTCTAAAGTTTCGGCTGTCGCAAATAAATTAGGTATGAAAGTGCTTCTTTGTGATCCCCCAAGGGCTGAACAAGAAAGTGATAATTCTTTTTGCTCTATAACTGACATAGCCAATGAATGTGATATTATCACCTTTCACACTCCATTGACACGCTCCGGTAAATATCCTACATTTCACCTTGCAGATGAATCCTTTCTTCAATCATTAAATAAAAAGGCTATTATCATCAACACTTCACGAGGAGAAGTTGTCGACAATCAGGCTTTACTGTATGCATTAGTTGAAGGAAGAATAGAAGATGCGGTCATAGATGTTTGGGAGAATGAACCTAATATAATGATACCACTACTAAATAAAGTCTTCATCGGGACGCCTCACATTGCAGGATATTCTGCTGATGGTAAAGCAAATGCCACCCAAATGAGTCTTGACGCTTTGTGCCGATTCTTCAAGATTTCAGCTAAAGCTCAAATCAACCCTCCATCTCCTGCAAACATTGAGATACAGACGAAAGACAGGAAGGAAGCACTGCTACAGATTTACAATCCACTGAATGATAGCAATAAATTAAAGACAAATCCTGAAAAGTTTGAATGGCTTAGAGGGAATTATCCACTACGAAGAGAGGAATCAGCATATAAAATCATAGATTATTAAGCATCCTTTACTGCTCTATGAGATTATTTCGTAATTTTGCAAAATTACTTGTTCGAATAAGCCAACAATTAGTATCGTCAAAAAGAATAGTTTATGAAGATAGGATACGACGGGAAAAGAGCCGTACAAAACTTTACAGGGTTAGGCAATTACAGTCGCTTTATCTTGAGTATATTATGCAGGTATCACCCACAATATAACTACTTGCTCTATGCCCCTAAAGAGAGAAAGAATCCGTCACTTGATTTGATACTCAAACAATACCCAATACTTAAATGTATCCTTCCTGATACAGACTTCTGGAAAAAATTCTCATCCATCTGGCGTATTTGGGAGATATCCAAGCAGCTCCAAAAAGAGAACATAGATATATTTCACGGCTTGAGCAATGAACTACCATTGAATATAAAAGGGCACAATATAAAATCGATTGTCACTATTCATGATTTGATTTTCTTACGCTATCCCGAATATTATCATTTTATTGACAGGAAGATTTATACATACAAATTCAGGAAAGCATGTGAAAATGCAGATAAGATCATAGCCATAAGCGAATGCACGAAACGCGACATTATCAATTATTTTCATATTTCTCCAGAGAAGATAAGTGTCATTTACCAAGGCTGCGATGATGCCTTTAAAAAGAAAATTACTGAAAAAGAAAAATGCATAGTAAGGGAGAAATACAATCTTCCTACACATTATATACTAAATGTTGGTAGCATAGAAGAACGGAAGAACTTATTGATCATACTGAAAGCATTGGCGCATCCGCAAAATTCAGATATACATTTAGTTGCTATTGGCAAGAGAACTAAATATACGGATCAAGTTGAGGAGTTTGCTCGCCAGCATAATATGGTTGACAGGGTAACGATCCTCAACAAAGTGCCCTTTGAAGATCTTCCTGCATTGTATCAATCTGCTGATCTATTCATATACCCTTCAAGGTTTGAGGGATTCGGCATTCCGATTATAGAGGCGATGCATTCAGGTTTACCTGTCATCGCAGCCACAGGGTCATGTTTGGAAGAAGCAGGTGGCCCCAACTCTTTATACATATCACCGGACGATGATGAATCATTGGCGCAAGCAATTTATAGAATCTTACACGATGATCACTTGCATGAACAAATGATTTCGCAAGGCATTCAATACGTTGAGAGGTTTGATGATAAAGTAATTGCGGATGGAATAATCGAAGTTTATCAAAATGTAATGAGATGATGAAAGCAACAATTATTATTAACCCTCAATATAGCTTTTTAGAGTCGTTCATAAACGACGTACCCAATATCTTCATTGAACAGGGAGCCACCATTTATGACAGTCGCAACGTGATCAAAGGGTTCGACATAGATGGCATTCTAATAAACGTCAAACGATATCATGCGCCAAAGGGTTTAAATAAGCTTATATATTCCTTTTTTCGAACATCCAAAGGACTACGCGCCTATCAATATCCAACAACACTCTTGAAAGAAGGCATAGAAACTCCTCAACCGATTGCTTACATAGAATTTCGTAAATATGGATTAATTGACTATTCTTATTTCATAAGCAAGCACTGCACATATAAGCATCGACTTTACGAAATAGGCAATGCATCCAAAGGCACCTATGAAGAATTGGCTATAGCTCTGGCACAAAATACGGCAAAAATGCACGAAGCTCAAATCCTTCATAAAGATTATTCACCGGGAAATATACTTTTCGAAAAGATAAACGGAGAATACAAATTCTCAGTTGTCGATATTAACCGTATGTATTTCGGTCCGGTCAACAGAGAAAAGGGATGTGCTAATTTCGCACGATTGTGGGGACCAAAAGACTTTTTCATTATTCTTGCAAAGGAATATGCACGTATCAGACATTTTGATGAAAATGAATGTATAAGACTAGTTCTATTTTATCGTGCAAGATTTTGGAAACGATATGGACGCAAACATGAAATAGAATTTAAATTGGAGCTATAGATTCTTAATCTAGCCAAGAGACCCCTTCAATACATTTATTCCGCTCATTATGCTTATCTTAAATCAATAGAAAGCATAAAGCGGAAGTTCTATCATACATTCTTGCTAATCCATGCGTGCAAACCATTGACTCAATACCTGCATTCTTCCTGTTGCCCAGCAACAAAACTTTTTTTTACAATTGTAGAAATGCTTTTCTACAATTGTAAAACTGTCGTGCCACAACCGTAAAAAAGCATTTCTACGGCTGTAAAAAATAAAAATGCAAACAACGAACAGAAAGAATGCCCCTTAGAAGCAAAAGAAATGCATTATAGGAATCCACCCAATACACAAAGAGAGCGAATACATTCGATAACTCCAATTGTCTTTTTTATATAATATTGGATATCCAGAAGACAAAGAGTGATGCCATAACAACTGGCATTTCAAGCAAACAAAAGAGAAAAGCGCCGAAAGTTATGAAGAATAATGAATACAACTTGTTGGCAGTAATAGATAATCATTGACAGTTGAAACAAAGAATAACATCTTTGGCTGAAAAGGGAATAATAAGCAGCTGAATGATAGGACAAATAAACTTTTTGATAATCACATTTGATATATTTTTATTCATAACACAAATATAAAAAAAATCCTTTACCTTTGTACACGATATTCTAAATTATGGAAAGAAAGAAATATGACTATCTAATTGTCGGAAGCGGATTATTTGGATGTGTTTTTGCACAACAAACTAAACTATTGAATCGTACATGTCTAATAATAGATAAACGTCCGCATTTAGGTGGAAATATTTATTGCAAAGAGATGGATGGGATCAATGTACATCTATATGGTGCACATATTTTTCATACTGACAAGAAAGAAATATGGGATTACGTTAATCAATTCGTCACTTTCAACAATTACATTAACTCGCCACTTGCCTATTATAAAGGTAAGATCTATAATCTGCCGTTTAACATGAACACGTTTCATGCCTTGTGGGGTGT
Organism: Bacteroidales bacterium UBA1794; assembly: GCA_002315435.1. Classification (GTDB taxonomy): domain Bacteria; phylum Bacteroidota; class Bacteroidia; order Bacteroidales; family Bacteroidaceae; genus DCFW01. The sequence continues at coordinate 49,916 of DCFW01000005.1, read as the reverse complement.
AAACACTCCGCAAGAAGCAAAAGCAAAGATAGAAGAGCAACGAGGAGAATTTGCGAACATTGATCCTGTCAATCTAGAAGAGCAGGCCCTGAAACTTTGTGGCCGTGACATTTATGAGATACTCATTAAAGGGTATACTGAAAAGCAATGGGGCCGGGATGCAAAGGATTTACCGCCTTTCATCATCCGACGGATACCGATGCGGTTCACCTATAACAATAATTACTTCGATGATCCTTTTCAAGGCATCCCCATTGGTGGATATAACAAGTTGATAGATAATTTACTTGATGGGATAGAAACGATTACTGAAACAAACTATTTTGACAACAAAGAATATTTTGATTCGATCTGCAATAAAGTGCTATTTACCGGTCGCATTGATGAGTTCTTTAACTATAAGTTTGGGGAACTTGAATATCGCAGTCTGCGCTTTGAGCACCAGCACTTGGACATGCAGGACTATCAAGGCAATGCTGTCGTTAATTATAATGAGAAAGAGGTTCCCTATACAAGAATCATTGAACACAAGCATTTTGAATTTGGCAGTCAGCCCTCTACCATCATCACAAAGGAATATCCTGATTCTTTTTCAGAAGGAAAAGAACCCTATTATCCTATAAATGACAGCCGGAACAAAACAATTTTAGAGAAATACAAAAAAGAAGCCGAACAATCACAAAAGTATATCTTCGGTGGAAGGCTGGGGCAATACGCATATTATGATATGGACGACATTGTATATCAGGCTTTGCAACTTGCTAAAAAAGAATCAGAGGAGAAGTAACATGAGAAACTGCTATATATCAAGAAATTATAAAGACATTACTTCTGCAGGTGGAAAAGCAAAGACTGACATCGAACAGATAATGAAAGAAATGGGATTTGTGAATATCGGCTTATCACAAACACATTACAAGAATATTGTCATAGATTACTTTTTGACTCTGATCGGAATAATTAAAATGATATGTTGTATAAAAAGCGGAGATACAATTGTACTCCAATATCCTATAAAGAAATATTATAAATTACTTTGCGTCGTTGCCCATTTAAGGAAAGGGCGTGTTGTAACAGTCATACATGACCTGGGATCTTTTCGTAGAAAGAAACTGACAGCTCAGAAAGAAATAATTCGTTTAAATCATTCAGACATTATCATTGCACATAACGAATCAATGAAAGAATGGTTGATAAGTAACGGTTGTAAAGCAACAATCAATGTGCTGGGGATTTTCGATTATTTGTCTCCGGGTAATATCACAGCACCAATTCATTTGCCATTAAAGGATGAATACAGTATCTTTTATGTTGGGAACTTATCTTATAAGAAGAATAAATACATCTATTCGCTAAGCGATAACCTAAAGAAAAGTGGTTTCTACTTATATGGTAACGGCTTGGACAAAGAATCGCTCAATGCCAAAGAAAACATTTTCTACAAAGGGTTTATACGTGATATAGACCTTATCACAAATTGTTGTGGAGACTTTGGTTTGTCATGGTATGGCAATTCACTAGACTCTGGAGAAGGCGATTTTGGAGAATATATGAAATACAATAATCCACACAAAATCTCTCTTTACCTACGTTGTAATGTTCCTGTTATTATATGGGAGAAAGCAGGACTTGCTCAGTTTGTTAAAGAAAACGGAGTAGGTATATGTGTGAGCTCATTAAATGAGGTCGAACAGGCTCTTGCAGCTATTTCTTTAGAAGGATACGATAAGATGCTTCAAAATGTGCATGAAGTTAGTAAAAAGATATCTAGTGGCTACTTCATGAGACAAGCACTGAGAAATTTATAATAAAATATACCCTATAACTAAATCATTCTATTCAACATGGTACATCCTCTTATAAGTATTATCATTCCTGTATATAATGTGAAAGACTATCTTGACACATGCCTAAACTCGGTAATCAACCAGACATACAAGGAATTAGAAATTATCATCATCAATGATGGGTCTACTGATGGATCAGACTTAATCTGCGATGCCTACGCAAAGAAAGATTCCCGTATAAAATTAATACATCAATCAAATGCCGGACCAAGTGCATCTCGAAATAGAGGCCTTCAAGTGGCGACAGGAGAATATATAAATTTTGTTGATAGTGATGATTACATTGATAGCGATACGATAGAATTCTTATATGAAAGAATTTCACAGACAAAATCAAATATTGTAGCGTGTGACTTTTATGATACTCGTAAGCACACCAGTAAATCTGAAGTCATAATATATGATTCGTCAAAAGCATCAAAAGCTCTTTATTCAAAGGACACTCCTAAATTTATAATAGCAGACCTTAATGCAGTTTGGGCTAAATTATATCAAAGAGATTTATTCAACAAAATAAGATTTCCTGAAGGAGTTTTATGCGAAGACATGATAGTAAGTGCCAATATTTACTCTAAAATAGAGAAAATGACATTATATGTATGCCCAAAGTATCATTATATACAACGTGAGAGCAGTACTATGCACACTCCATTCTATAGTAGATATTATTATCTATATGGGCTCTTCGCCCAATATGATATTGGATTACAAAGAAAAGTTATTACCCAATACCCGGTCAGAGGATTGAAAATAACCATTCATTTTATTAATCATGTACTATGCGACATCTCAGATGAATCTGAACAAAAAAAATATATAGAGATAGGACTATCATATCTACATAAATATGATAACTATAGCCCCAACTATTTAGGCTATATCCTTGCTTGGAAAAAATACCTAATTGGAAGATTTTTCAGCAGATACAAAGCACTATACAATAACTACTGTACATTAATTAGAAAATAAATTTTATTAAGATGCAATAAATATGAAAGTCTGTTTAGTCATATCTACATATAATTGGAAGGAAGCACTCTACTTAAGCCTGCTGAGTGTAAAACAACAAACTCAGTATCCTTATGAAGTCATCATTGCAGACGACGGCTCAAGGGCTGACACAAGCCTAATGATTGAAGACGTTCGTAAAGACTTTCCTTGTACCTTGAAGCATGTATGGCAAGAAGACGACGGATTTAGAAAATCTGCTATCATGAATAAAGCATTTGCACGTTGTGAAGGAGATTATATTATCCAAATTGACGGAGATATTATAATGAATAGCCATTTCATTGAAGACCATATTTCAGAAGCACGTGAAGGATATTACGTGCATGGAAGTAGAGGCAAATTAGATAAGCAACTAACGCAGGCACTCTTAAGAAAAAAAGATTATAACATACACCTTTATACGAAAGGACTAAAAAGGAAATTCAATGCCTTACGAGCCCCGTTTCTTACTCCACTCTTTTACAAATATAAAGAGCATTCAAAAGAACGAGGATGTAATTTAGCTTTTTGGAAGCAAGATCTATATGCAACAAACGGTTACGATGAGCGCATGATTGGATACGGTTACGAGGATATTGACTTACCTGCTCGCTTGAGACGCCTTGGCACAAAGAAAAGATTTATAAAATTCAAAGCAATTGAATATCATCTTGATCATGATTCAACAGAAACAAAACATGAGATGAGTCACAACAAAACTATCTTCGATGAGAACAATATGAAGAATATCATTCGCATAGAAAAAGGTATCGATCAATATACAAAATAGATAAATTTAGACATTATCAATTATTTGTGAAAAGTGCCAACGCACCACAAAAGGCAAGGAATAAAACAAGTTTGAGTATAAAAAAGAGAAACAAATATACCTATACAGTATAGTACATTCGGGTAATAATTTGGCCTTTTTCTTCAGCTATGATAGTATAGGATTGAAATAATATGAACAATACTATTCCAAACAATTGTATTGAAAGTTGCTTTCCTCGAAAGTCAAGAAATATAATTACTACAAATTTTCTTTTACATTAACACATTAATAAGTACTTCTATTTATTTATACTTATCATTCTTATATGACGGAAATATAGGAAATATTGCTAGTATCTTATTTATTCGTTCATAATAATAGGACTTAAACGTTGCATGTATATCTCTATCGGCTTGTTGATACAGTTTATTACGTGAAGCATCATCTACTCCTGATCTCCGAATATGTTTATATAAATATCCTCTCATGATTTGTTTCTTATATAAAGAGAATTTGATCTTATAGAATAAATATTCATATACTTTTATATCATTAGATAAGGACATCCCATTTTTTCTTCCACGAAAAGTCACTTTATTTGGATGTTGACGAAAATAGTTTAATTTTTTACGGACTTCTATCACATCTCCATATTGAGCTAACTCTATCCAAAACAACCAATCTCCTGAATATTTAAGTTGCTGAAATAAATGGTCCAAATTTTGAGATGCATTTTTCCGAAAGATAACCATACTTGCATTATATACACTATTTCTATATGCTAAGTTATGTCCTATATAGTCTATACCGTTGAAAATCTTGAATTCACTTGTCTCTTTCCATTTATCAAAGTCTTTCCTAAGGATTTTACTATTTTTATCTACGGCTTTTGACCCTGTCAAGCACATTACGGCATTAGGATGCGCATCTATCAATCCAACTGTTTCTTGCAAAAAGGAAGAATCGGCATAATCATCACTCTCTGCCAGCCATATATATTCTCCTTTGGCTAGTGCTATCCCCTTTGCCCATTGCAGAAAAGTATTCCCGGAATTTTTATCATTCAAGTACACACCAGACACTTTCGGATGCGATGCATAGTTATCAAGAATATCCCTGCTGTTATCTGTTGAACAGTCATCTAAAAGTATTAATTCAAAATTCTGATACGTTTGGTTCAAAATTGAGTCAATACGCTCTTTCAAATATAATGAATGATTATAATTCGGAACTATAACACTCACCTTAGGATATTTACTTAGAACTTTTGTTTGCATGTTCTTTATATAAAATTGACGCCAAAAGCTTCCCACAACTTATCACTCGGTAATGGAGCGTCTAGTATAATATCTTTCTTAGACACTGGGTGCACGAAACAGATCCTACGGGCATGTAAAGATATGCCGCCATTACTATTTGAGCGATCTGCACCATATTTTAAATCGCCTTTAATCGGACATCCCATTTTTGCTAATTGGCAACGAATCTGATGATGGCGTCCCGTCATCAGATTCACTTCCAATAAATAGTATGTCGTTGAACGAGCAATCACCTTATAAGCCAACTTCGCCAATTTAGAATTTGCAACTTCCTTGTCGTAAGCATAGCTTTTGTTTTGCTTTTCATTTCTCACCAGCCAATTTGTAAGAGTATCCTCATCTTTCTGAGGACGGTTCTTCACAATGGCCCAGTAAGTCTTATGAATATCACCGTTACGAAACATTTCATTTAACCGAGTAAGAGCCTTACTTGTTTTAGCAAATAATACAACTCCACTTACAGGTCTATCCAAACGATGGGTTACACCCAAAAATACATCACCCAGTTTCTGATATTTGTCCTTGAGATAATCTTTCACCATATCGGCTAAAGTACGATCTCCGGTCTTATCACCCTGAACTATCTCGCTACAGTTTTTATTAACAGCAATAATGTGATTGTCTTCGTACAATACTTCCATGATTACATATTCATTCCGCCATCAACCTGTATTACTTGTCCTGACACATATGAAGACATATCCGAAGCCAAGAATGTAGCAACATTTGCGATATCTTCAACAGTACCGCCACGACGCAATGGTATTTTCTGAATCCAGCTCTTACGTATATCCTCTGGCAAAGCTTCTGTCATTGCTGTTTCAATGAAACCTGGAGCAATTGCATTCGCACGGATATTACGAGAACCAATTTCTTGGGCTATACTCTTAGCCAAAGCTATCAATCCGGCTTTAGAAGCTGAGTAATTACATTGACTAGCATTTCCATGAACACCTACAACTGAAGACATATTAATGATACTACCATGTTTTTGTCTTAACATTATTGGAGTGCACGCATGTATAAAGTTAAATGCAGACTTCAAATTAACAGCGATAACTACATCCCATTGTTGTTCAGACATACGTGCCATCAAACCATCTTTTGTAATACCGGCATTGTTCACAAGAATATCGATAGAACCAAAATCCGTATTTACTTGGTTAACAACAGCATCTGTTTCAGCAAAATTAGCAGCATTACTAGCATATCCTTTAGCTTTAACACCTTTTGCAGCTATTTCTTTTTCTGTGGCCAAAGCATTTTCATCAATAACTAAATCGGTGAAAGCTATATTTGCTCCTTCTGAAGCGAATTTCAAAGCAATTGCCTTACCTATCCCACGTGCAGCACCTGTAATCAATGCTGTTTTTCCATCTAATAATCCCATAATTATTTAATTGATTGTTAATTCATTCATTTGAAATATTTCTTTTCAATCCCTCTAAAACCAAATTACTTACATATTTTTTAGAGGTCTCCGTATCAAAACTACTTCCTATACGACCACGAATATACGGAACTTCTACTCCCTTCACACAATAATGTATGATCATAGCCGTCATATCAAGATCATCTATTTTAAATATGCCTTTCTGTATACCTTCCGCAAGAATATTCCGTATAAGAGCAACCTCTTTATTATCAAATTTCTTTCTAGCTTTTTCAACCTTCCAGATATCACGAAAGAAATAAGCTCTTAATGTACCGTTGCGATATACAATTTCTTTAATAGCATCAAGACGTGCAAATATCATTTTTACCAGTTTTTCATCAGGAGATAATGCTTCGGATGCAACATTAGTCATCACATCAAACAAACGTTCCAACTCAGTTTCAATTACAGCTGAATATATTTCATCTTTATTTTTGAAATATGTATAAAGAGTACGCCTCCCTTTTTTTGAAGCAAGGGCAATATCATTCATTGTCGTATTTTGCACTCCCATCTTTGCAAATAACTGCCGAGCAACGTCCACTAGCTTTAATCTTGTCTTAGATACTGTCATACGATAATCCATGCGTCTTTACTATTACAAAGCAAAAATAATCGATTTGATGAGATTACGCAAGAAAAACAACAAATTACAACCATCCAAATAAAATATTAATCATCTTTAGTAAAAAAAACTTGCAAATAGTTTGGAGGTTAGAAAATTATCCATACCTTTGCACTCGCAATCAAGGATAATATGATCGCGGAGTGGAGCAGTTGGTAGCTCGTTGGGCTCATAACCCAAAGGTCATTCGTTCGAGTCGGATCTCCGCAACTAAATAATGCGAAAAGTGCTTATACAAAGCAGTTTTCGCGTTTTCAATTAAAATAGGTCGGACAAAATTCGGACAAAAATTTTTAAGTATCAACGTTTACGTCTTCAGGGATAATTCCAGAAAACGTAAAAAAAATGTTTCATACACATAGAAAAGGAACTTCTCTTAATGAGATAGTTGGTTACACTCTCCCTAAGTTACATTCCGGAAAAACCTGGTACGTCGATTTCTTATGCTACGATCCTGTAGAGCAAAAAATGAGACGCAAAAAGTTTATGCTCGATTCAATCAAAAAAGTTTCTGATCGCAAAAAAAGAGCAAGCGAAATTATCGCTACGGTCTCATCACGACTGTCACAAGGCTGGAACCCCTGGGCTGACGTATCAAATAGCAGACAGTATTCTACGTTTGATTTCGTCATTCAAAGATATACGGACACCATTCATAAAATGGTGGAGCATGATACTATCAAACAAAAAACATGTTATGACTACCTTTCACGATTGAATATGCTTATTGAATATAATCAATCGCGAAAAAACAAAGTAATATATATGTATCAATTCGATCAATGCTTTGTCAGCGACTTTCTTGATTATATTTTACTTGATCGGGATTCTTCTGCTAGAACTCGAAACAATTATCGTTGTTGGTTATCTGCTTTCACGTCCTGGCTTATTGAGAAGAAATACATAGAAGTGAACCCGGTCGAAAATATTCATGCGCTTCCGGAACGCCAAAAGTTTCGCACGTCACTTCAAAATGTTGACTTGAAAAGATTACGTGATTATCTATCAGGCTCAAACAAATACTATTTACTTGCCTGTCAAATGGAATATTACACTTTCATCCGACCGAATGAATTGTCGAACATCCAACTAAAGGATATCCATTTAAAAGAACAAAAGATTTTTGTATCATCCACAATTTCAAAGAATAGACGCGACGGCATGGTCGGTCTGAATGACGAGCTATGCCGATTAATGATTGAGCTTGAGATATTCAGCCATCCTGATAATTTTTACTTATTTGGAGAAGACTTTCGTCCATCTGCCAACAAAGCAGACTCGCGAATATTTCGTGATACGTTTGTGAAAGTTAGAAAAGCATTGAAATTTCCACCCAATTATCAATTCTATTCATTAAAAGATTCTGGAATACGTGACCTGGCAAATGCAAAAGGTATAGTTATTGCTCGTGATCAGGCCAGACATACCGATATCGCAACAACAAATAAGTATTTAACGTCGGATGCATTATCTGTTCATGAAGAGACAAAACATTTCGAGGGGCTTTTATGAACCTGCTTCATAAAAGTACCCAGTCTTCTCTTTGTCGATGCCTTTGTCTGTGATCTTGTATTCTATCTTCTCACAAATATACGGTTTGTTATTGATGATGTAACGTTTCATAGGATCCAGCATTTTGCCCGTTACGATCTTATAAACGATCTCCGACTTGGTATTGATCGTATTCAATTTGCCATACACAAAACTATACATATTCGGACGGCTCGATATCTTATTCAACTCATAAGAAAAGCCACGGTGAACTTCACCGTTAACCAAATCATTCACCAGGATAAACGGCCAAGGAAAACTTTTCCCGACAACCACTTGATTACCGGATTTAATTGGTTGCCACACGCCGTCATTCATCGCCACCTCAAGCACGTCTTTCGTATCGGTTGATGTTGTATTCTCTATTTCTTCTTGCAATGTACCTGTTGAACTTACTGTCGTAGATGACGCAGGCGATAAATAAGGAACATCAAAAGCAACGCTCTCGGACATGGAAGCATAACTAAAGTATGCCGTGCCCTTGGCAATCTCACACGGAACAATTTTAAGCTCAATATCACTGCTATCATTCTCAGAGTCGCGTATCAACCTACGATATTGATTACATTCGGCCAGACTATGGGTGCTATTCTCCACTTTATCATAATATTGAATACCATCTGCCTCATATACGTGTTTACCCTTATCATCATCGGATAAAGATTTATAATACGTGCTCAACTCATCATACGTCGGCTTCACCACTTTGTCAAACTTCTTGAGAACGTCTTCATCTATCTGCATATATTTATCTACAGAATTGAATGAATACTTTATGTTGCTATCTGTAATATCCTTAGTTTCATCGGCATCACTTGTGACGGTATACTCATCTTCAACACTATTGATGTATTCATCATTGTCCTCTTTGTAATAGCTGTCACGGTTTATGATCTCTGCATTTCTAGTAATGTCATTCAGACGAAAAACTACTCCAAAGTGCCGTTCAATCTGTGTCATGTATTCACTAATAGTCCAATGTGGCAGCACTTGAGAGAAGTCGGTTATAATTTTATCATTCGCAATGAATTCGTTTGCCATCACAGTAGATTCAATATCATTACGTACAACTCTATACCCTAATACCTCTAATATTTTGCGAAGTATATAACACATGTATGGTTGAGGAGCAATATTATACCCAGGGAATACAGGCCATTGATTGCCAACGTGTATAAAAATCTGTGTCATGAACTCCGGTCTATAATGACCACCACCGACCAAATTATATTCAATGCCTATATTATTATATGGGTAATCTTCATCACTACGCTTCACCGGCATGAAAATATAGTTTGTTTCTGCATACGTACCGATCAGGAACTTACGGTTATTTTCATCATTTAACGAACACTCATACTCAATTATTTCTTTCGAGCTTTTGAACGCAGTTCCATCGGGCTTCGTTATATATCCCAGCGTTAATTCATCGATATAGACCTTTTCATATTTACTTAAGAAGTTCATCTCCGCATTGCCGGCAAGTATTTGCAACTTAATGCCGTTCTCTGTGACAGAGGTGAGTGTAGCCGTGCCATCAATCACCGTATGATTATCTGAAATGATTCTCGCCTTATATGTCACAATCAGTTTCTCCACATCCTGACGATGCAAACATCCAAAAATACGAATGTTATTCGTGCTGCCCTTTAGCGGAACTTCAACATCATAAGTGTACTTGCTCGACTTTGTAAAGTAAGGATTCTCATCCAATAGCTTAATGCTCGTATTATTAGGTAGTTCTACGAGCCGGTTGTTTATATACAATTCTGTCATCTCTCTTTATTTGATTGTAATTTCTTGTAATGTGTATATTTTTTATCAAGCCCCTGCTCTCCGTCCATAACCACATACGATTGTATGCCTGTTTCAAGTAAGGATGACAAACGGCTGATTATAGCAGACTGCTTATCCAACGACGCGGACATAACCGCAATTCCTGCAACTGCGTTATTGTCCGAAGATGATGACGGATCATCTGCAGACGAACCACGACTAATGGCATGGATAACATCATTTGCAGTCAATGTTCCGATGGTGTTATTACGTTGGGCGCGATCAATCAACTGCAGTACCGGAAGCACATTCGGATTATTCACCGCCTGGTGATTGGCCACAAACTCACCTTCATGCACGGATCCGGCAACTTTATGATAATTATTGCCATCGGTAAAACCTCCGGAATAATATCCTTCGTCCTGTGCTGCTGCCTGTTTTTTGATAGTGGCAACCTGTAACATGCCTGAAGCGGTTGCAATGCCGGCAAAAATGCCTGCAACAACAGGACCATATTTACTACCTGCAGCATACGCATTTAATGCTGCGACGGCTGTTTCAGCTAAAGCTTGAGCTATTTGTATTTGAGTTGTTCGCTTATTATATTTAGATTTAATCTTCGCCACTTCTTTCTCTTTTTTCTCCTCAAGTGCTTTACCTTTTGTAGTACTTTCTCCTGCTGCCTTAATCTGTTTGCTATAATTTTTCTCAACCTTAGCCACCTCTACATCACGGCAAGCGTTATTATATTCACTAACCACAGATGTAATTCCCTGAAGAGTCTGAGCCGCAGTCTGTGCTTTTTCAGCCAATGCATCATAATATTGACTATCTATATCTGCTTTTTCTTCAGTAGCCTTTTGGTGAGTGATTATTCCCTGTGACTCTTGATCTTTAATTTTACCCATAGCCGTAGCATGAATTTTAGCATCATTAAGGAAAAGGTTATCAAGCAATCCTTTTTTTTGCGGTGTTTCGGCAGCAGAGTCATTGAGGAGATCTTGAGCATCGTCTCTAGTAGATTGTTTAACAGATTTATCACCAAATGCAAAATCTTTGTGATCAATATCTTTAGCATATTTTCTTTGAATAGCCTTACGAAGTTGTTGATAGACCTCTTCACTAAGCAATTTACGCTTATATGCTTCATCAATCACTTTAAGCTCCTCGTCCATGACTTCTGTGTCAGACATCTTAGCATAATGTTTCTTTATCTCTGAAAGCTTGGTATCAAATTCTTTCTCTTTCTGAAGTTTATCGTTATATAACCACTCATCCATTTGTTTTTGATAATCCTCATACTCCTTGCTACCTTTGGCATATACATCGCGTTTTTTCTGCAAGGTGTCATATTCGAGTTGATGAATGTCTTCTTCAAATGCCTTTTGGTCGGTTTCTTTTTCTATCAGCATTTGAAGATACGAATCACGTGTTTTCTTAGCTTCCTGGTCTACATCTTCAACAGACTTAGCATGCGCCTTATCCTCTATTTCTTTTTTCTTATTCGCCTTCTCAAGCAATAAGGCATTATACTCTTTAGAATCTGTTTTATAGACTCCCATTTTTTTATCAAGCATCTCAAGGTCCAGCTCATTAATCTGATCATCAAACTTTTGCTTATCAATTTGTCCAGACGCATAAAAAGAGGTTTGAACAGCCTTTAGTTTATCATACTTAGCTTCGATCTGATCAATGGCTTTTTTCTCACGCTCACGCTCTAATGTTTCAGCAGACTTGCCTTTTTTCTTTTTCGTTTTTGTCTGAGAAGTGTAATTTGTTTCACCATTACCTTTTTCATTCTGACGAGAAGATGCTTTATTCTGCTCTCTACGCTGTTGCGCCATGAGTGATACAATCTTATCATTTGCTTTATTAGCTTCATCCAAAGCACCCTTTGCTCTATCAAAAGCCATTTTTGAAGCCTGATATCCTGCATACCATTCTTTGCCCTTAATAGTGCTGACATCGTTTAGTTCTTGATTATACTTATCCATAACACCTTTGAGATAATTGTAATCCTGTTGTGCCGATAATTTTTGCATTCCGATCTTTATACCAAGTTGCCTAGTAACTGCAGATGTTGCATCTGCCAAATTATAATTCTTTGCCGTTTCAATATCAAGATTTTTAAAATAATTAGGCATTACCTTTTGAAGAATATTAATTGCATTCTTGCGCTCTGTAATGCTTTTCTTTGCATCTTGAGCAATAGGCAAATACTTCTTTAACACTGAGTTCAAATTGTTATAATGCTCTTCAGACTTTTTTAGTTTGTTATTCATCTCTTCGGCACCTGTCGCCACATTCCGCGCCGATCCGGTTAATTTTATATTAGCATAAGCGGCTGCAGTTGTGAGTGCAATTAATATTGCGAATGGATTAGCTGATATCGTTGCATACAATAATTTATAACCGCGATTCAACAACATAGCAGCAACCCACTCTTTTATCTCCCACAGTTCAACCAGCTTAGCCCACATGACTTGTGATTTTTTTACTAGCAAATATGTAGATAGAGCTATTGTAACACCCGAAATAGCTACAATATGTTTGGTAATAAAGCCTATTGTCGTGTTCATTATACTAATAACCAATGAAGTTGTATGTAGCAAACTGGTCATTATCGGCTGTAGCTTCTCACCTAATTCAATTGATAAATCTTTAACTCTCTTTCCAGCCTTCTCGAATCCTGCCTGCACAGTATTGTTTTCTGTGTTAAACTCGGTAATAACACTTGTGCCCTCTTGATATGCCTTGTTAGTAATTAATTGTTGCTTGCGAACATCTGAAATCTTATTGGCTAATGTCGATAACACACCACTTGCACGAACTCCATCAAGCCCCATATCCTTAAACGCAGGTGCCAGGTTATTCAAATTACCGTATTTCTTCAATGACTCGAAGAACGTTATAAGAGCTTTATTCGCATCGGTTTTAAGAAGTTCAGTAAAGTTTTTCACATCAAGCCCAGCTATCTTAGCAAACTTCTGAGGCTGTTGATACAACTTTAATAATAATTGCTCAAGCGCAGAACCTGCAACCTCTTCTTCAATCATATTTTTGTTCAGTACTCCCGCAAAACCCAGGACATCAGCTTGAGTCATATTAGCCTGCTTAGCCACACCTGCCAAACGAGCGGTAAAACCAACCAAGTAATTAGCATCTGCACCCACCTCTTGAGACAGTTCATTGACTGCCGAACCGGTTGCCAACATTGCCCCTCGCAAACCTTTTGTTTTATCCTCGCCAAACATCATGGCCATACGACCGATATTCTTAACCGCATCAGGGCCGAGATCTTCACCCAAGGCTACATTTATCTTATCTGCTGCATCGACGAACTCTTCAGCTCCTTGTTTGGTTGTAATGCCCAAACGCCCGGCATCACCAGCCAAAGCATTTAATTGTTCACGTGGAGTACGTGTATCCATTTTCTTGAGATCTACATTCAAGTCTTTGACCTGATCTTTGGTCATATTAGTGTACTTCATAACTCCGGTCATGGCTTCATCCATCTCGGCAAAGTTGTCGACACATTTCTTCGCCGTATAGGCAATACCTGTAAAGCCTGCAATGGCTCCGGCAGCTGCTGCCGAATATCGGTTAAAACCATCGGCGACCTTTGTGAAGAAATTACCTCCGTTACCGGAAGTTTTTAACTCATTATTGACGGATTGTAATTCAGCCTTACACCTCTTCAACTTAGAAGTGTATTCGTCCCACTCTTTGGAACCTCTTTCAATGCGTCCGCTATTCAGCTCCGTGTTGATGGCTTTAATTGCTTTTTGAATTTCCCTTGGTTTTGATGTAGAAAGACGCGACATCACATCGTTGACATTCACCGCATTACGTTGCATCAACCTAATCTCATTATTCACTTGATTAAGTTGCTTCAGCATGTTATTGTATGAAATGGTATCGCCTGCCGTCTTGGCCTTTATCATTTCATCACAATACTTTGCTGCTTCTGTTCGAAGTTCTTTTAATTTATCTACAGCCTGGGAGTTGTTCATAGTTGTAACAACTTCCGTTTTTTGTATATTAGCCATGACCGATTAATTTTGGTTATGGCCAAAAGTAGGATGTGTCCTTTTGAGGTAAAAAGACAAAAGCGCAGTATCTCACGACACCACGCTCTCAAAAATGTAACAAAATGTACGTTTAAATAAGTTTATCTACGTTTGAGCACCCATCGAGGGCGTCCATCTATACATATCGATATCAAATATCTCTGGTTTTGCATCATTGTAGCAATCTCCTCAAGTTCTATTGTCGCCATATCAGACAAATCATCTTGTATCTCTGCAGAAGATTTCATAATACAATGAGGTGTGTTAACTTCACCAGGCTCATAGGGTGTCAAATAACTAAGTATCAGTTCCCGATGTAATGGATCTATATCATTCGTGTTCATTGCAAACCTCCTTTCTGAAACTATTCACCTGACGTTTAAACTCAAGAATACCGGCAACGAGATTTAATCTCTCTTTATCATCCATGCCCATATCCGGATTTGCTAAATTATAAGCTACCGAATCTAATGTTTCATTTACGAGGTCAATACCTTCGTTGCTATCACTCTGCCAATCATTCAATAAGCCTATTGAATTCTCATTTAATTCAATACCCTCTATCTGTATTTTACTCATGGTATCTAGTTTTATACGTTAATCAATTAGTCCTTTAATTGGGTGCATTTTAAGGATGGCCAAGCTCATTGCAGCATAAGCCAATGAAGCACCGGCTAGCAACAAAGAATACTCTACAAGCATCATTGTCAGCAATAATGATACGATTAAATTGGAATATACGATAACATGTAAAACTTTGATTTTTGCGCCTAAGATGTTAGACACTGAACTTACCTCTTGATTGAGGATTTTAGATAATTGCGACGGTATAACCTCGTTATTGGTCGCTGAAATTAATTTTGTTCTCATAATCTACGATGTTTGACATTGTGGCAAAAAAGATGGCGGTCACCACATCCCGTCGTCAAACACCGTAGATTACATCTCCGAAGAGTATAAAATACTAGGATAGGCAGCCGCCAATATTTTAAATTGAGCATAAAAAAAAGCCCAATTACTTTTGAGCTGATAACCGCGCTCCACGGAGATAGTAACGCTATCTACGGTATTTGACTCTGCAAATGTGAGAACTATTTTTGAATTAGCAAAATATTTTGGGGAGAATATTTTATTCTAAGCTAGTGGAAGCCCAGACTCTTCACATTCGCATTCAATTTTTTCATGCTTTAATGCCTCTTTAAAAACATTAAAACCTCTTGCTTTAGGTCCAAATATTACCTTTTCCAAACACTCATCTGTCATTTTCCTATATTCAACATGCATTTGAGAATATTCATCAGTGAACTTTATTTCTCTTTTATTCTCACTCTTTCTTGCATCTGCATCAACATCTTTTACACAAATAATTCTACACTCTTGCTCTTCTTTGAAAGCCGCATCTTTTACTAAAAAACGTATTGGTAATAGTAAATTACGAATAATCTCGTTTTTAAGACCTTTCTTATTTATTTCAGATTTTATTTTTTGCAATAGTCTTTGTATATCATCTTTAAAACCACTTATTTCATCTATTTGGTCTCTTATTAATTTAAAATCTTTAATTATTCCATTCAAGTTTTTTTTATCTATACTCTTACATATCTTTTCGATTTTTTTTTGAAGATTTACATTTTGTATCTTTAATTTTTTTAGATAATCCGTACTATCCTTTCCTGATACATCGATAGACATTTTGTTGCCATTAAGAACAAGATAAATACATCTAAATAAAGGATACCTTACATTCTCTTTTTCGCTTTCTACCACACTTTCATCTTTTGAGTAATATGCTGGCCAAGCAATGTTACCATATATACTTGGAGAAGCAAAAAAATCATTATTCAGCACAAGACTAATACCCGTACCTTCTTCTAGATTCTCTTTCCCATACAACCTATATTGATTTAAATTATTACTGTTAAAAGTAAAACATCCAATAAACGCTTGTAGATCTTTCTGTTCTTCATATATTTGTTCACTTATTCCGAGACTTTCAAACAAAGTTTTTCCTTCTTTAGAATCATTAGTTGTTATAATAGGCGAAAGCCAGAATTTCGACTTCTCAATAATTAATTTTGTTGCCGTATTTTTTCTAGTATAATGCGCATATTCTTGACTATTATTTTGTTCTATAATGAGTTTACGGAATATTTTCCACATATATACATAGATGTTTCTATATCTCTTTTCATTATTCCTTCCTTCTGATCCTATAATTTTATAAAACTCACAAGCTTCATTATTTTTAAAGAATAGACACAACATATTTTCTATTTGGTCATCTCTAAATAATGGTAAAATTTCAATAAACTCTTTATTTTCTTTAATAAATATTTTGATACATTCTTCATAGTCCTCATCTGCTTTACTAATATTTTCTTTTTGACTGTAAATATTACCTCTAAAATAATAGGCTACAGCAAAGTCCCGTTTTAATATTATCGCTTCGTCATAATCTTCAAGCGCTCCATCAAATTTCCCCAATTGACCTTTTATATTTGCTCTGTAATAATAAGCATCAGCAAAGCCCGGTTTTAATATTATCACTTCGTCATAATCTTGAAGCGCTTCAGAAAATTTTCTCAATAGACTTTTTACATTTGCTCTGAAATAATAAGCATCAACCAAATGTTGAGTTTTAAAATTTATCGCTTTATCATAATCTTGGAGTGCTTCGGGAAATTGTTTCATTTGACCTTTTGTATTTGCTCTAAAAAAATAAGCATCAGCAAAATCCGGTTTTAATCTTATCGCTTCGTCATGATCTTGAAGTGCTTCGGAAAATTTCCCCAATTGACTTTTTGTATTTGCTCTAAAGCAATAGGCTTTAGTATAGCCCGGTTTTAATCTTATCGCTTCGTCATAATCTTCAAGCGCTTCAGGAAATTTACCCAATCTACCTTTTATATTTGCTCTGAAATAATAAGCATCAGTATAGTCCGGTTTTAAACTTATCGCTTCGTCATAATCTTCAAGCGCTTCAGGAAATTTACCCAATTGACTTTCTGTATTCGCTCTGTAATAATAAGCATCTGCAAAGTCCGGTTTTAATTTTATCGTCTTATCATAATCTTCAAGTGATTCAGAAAATCTTCCCAATTGTCCTTTTGCAGTCGCTCTAGAATAATATGCATCAGCAAAGCCTGGCTCTAATCTTATCGCTTCGTCATAATCTTCAAGCGATTCAAGAAATTTACCTAATTGACCTTTTGCATTTGCTTTAAAATAATAAGCTTTTGCCAAATATTGAGTTTTAAGATCTATCGCTTTATCATAATCTTGAAGCGCTTCAGGGAATTTTCTCAATTGACTATTTGTATTCGCCCTGAAATAATAAGCATCAGCAAAGTCCGATTTTAATCTTATCGCTTCATCATAATCTTCAAGTGCTTCGGAAAATTTTCTCAACTGACCTTTTGTATTTGCTCTGAGATAATATAGCTCCGCATTCTTTCTATTATCGTTGATTTGATGCGTTAACTTTTCAATCTCTTTATTTATTTCAAAATCGTTATCCATAATAATATAATTTTTAAATGAACATACTTTAAATCAATCAAGTCCTTTTTGATAATTACGAATGAGATTATTCCTCACAATATTTGCCTTCTGCATTGCAGAATCTCCCTCAAAAACGAAAGTTGTTTGATTGCTGAATTTACCTAAAGACCAGTCAATAACAACAAAGGACATTTCATCTACTTTCTTCTTTCTCCATGCCAAAGAAAAGATCCCAACTAAAAGTAATCGCCCAAGAGTCACTTCACGATGAATTTGTGACGCATCTTTGATTTCCACGTTATTAATGCTTGTGATAGCAATACGAGCGACCTCTTTATAATTTCCAAAGCCTGCGGATCTATAAGAATAGAGAATAATATCTCCATCTTCAATTTTATACTTTACATCCTGGATGAAATCATCAATATATGGATGCCCACCTACGTAATTCCCTATAGGCTTTAGATTCTTATAAATTCTTTTTTCTTTCGGTAACTCTACAGGGGCATCTTCTGCAAGATAAATTTTTCCTGTACTCTTAAAATATGATGAAGCAATTATGATTAAAACTAAGAAAAAAGCAAGAGCAATGACTAGTGAAATAAATATTCCCATAATTATTATTTATAACATTCAACAATATATTTATCAGTTATGTGCATTATTTCTCAATGATTCCACGTTAATCCGCCAATGTCAAAAGAAAAGGTTTGATCACCTTCCTGATAAAATGAACATTGTATCTTACAGGTCTTAGATTTCTTCAAATTCTTCAAGAATAATCTCCAATTATCTACAAATAGTACATCTGCAGATCCATCTGAAGATGTTGAGCAAGAAAATCTTTTTATAGCTCCTTTGTCGAATCTTGCTAAAATACTTTCGCCATCTATATCACTATTGAATTGTCCTTTGCTAATCTTAATATAAACATCATGCCCATATTTAGGACTTTTACGAATACTAATAAATAAATTACTCCCTCCATCATAAGGGAAACTAAACTCTACCATGTTCTTTGATGTACAACTTGCATAGTAACTTTTCTTTCCAGACATTTCATCTTCATCGCTGGTATACTCCCAATTATTAGAAACGTTTCCTTTTGACGATGCGTTTGATGCATTAGATCCTCCTGCAGCTTCTACCGCCGCAGCTTCTGCAGCTAACGCGGCAGTAGAATCAGAAACACGAATAGAATCGGCTGTACTAGCGGCATCATTTCTGGCTTTATTGCTACTACAGGATGTGAAGCCTATAAAAAGTAAAAGATAAATAATTTTTTTCATATACATTTTAATAGATGATTATCTGCACATAATCTTCTTGCTAAATTAAACATATGTGTGCAGCCATATTTTAATTACCACAAAAATAGTAAAAATATAATAAAAATAATAAGATTATTTTAAGTAAAGAAATAATCCTATTATGGTTTTGTATTCTATTTTAACATCATATCCTATCATTTTCAAATAAATTCAACAAATCATTCTTACTTAACAACAAGTTGAAAATTATTTTCATTATGCCACAAAGTCGAAACATTTCGTGACTGCCATTAGTAAATCTATCAAGTTCTTTCCTTGTAATCACACATCTAGTCCTACTATTTTTTTGAATTTAGG
Source organism: Bacteroidales bacterium UBA1794 (assembly GCA_002315435.1). Lineage (GTDB taxonomy): Bacteria > Bacteroidota > Bacteroidia > Bacteroidales > Bacteroidaceae > DCFW01. The sequence goes on along the minus strand of DCFW01000005.1, from coordinate 30,402 downwards.
ATTTTCTCTATATTTTTTAAATGCTGGCCAATCTCTAACAGAATATTTTAATAAAGCATCCTTATATATAGCGTTTTGTATATGAATAAAAGCATTGTTCTCGTCACCAATAAGAGAATATGCAGCCCCAAGAACACTATCTATATATGTTCCTTTATCTATTATCTTACTCTTTATCTTATTCTTATCAATTCGCTTGTTATACATTTCATCTGCAATGAAATAATTAATCATAATTTCAGGTAAACAAGTAATTGGGTTATCATAATATTTTTTTATCTGCTTAAAAATCGAAGAATCATTTAGTTGAATTTTTGCATATGAATAAGAAATAAATGACACAAAATCGACAGGATTTGATTCCGCCCAATACTTATCAAGAGTTTTTACAAGCTCATCATACATTCCAAAATCTAAATAATACGAAACAATAAGATCAAAATCTAAGTCACCAAATTTATCAACAAGTTCTTTTGCTTTATCCTTCTGTTTCGTTATAGAATATAAACGTATTAAATAACCATATACCATTCCATTATCAATCTTTTCTAATATCTCTATAGCTTCATGAATTTTGTTATTTAATTCCGCTAATATTGTTGCCTTTTCTATTAAATAGTCAGACGATGGTATAAAGCATTTTTCATAATCTTCCATATAACTATCCAAATCTGTTTTTTTACTTTCACCTTTTAAATACTTCAAAAGAAGTATCAAAACAGATTCAACCCTACTAGAACTATCTGATTTCTTTGCAAAATCATATCCATCCTTCAATTGATTTTCTATGTCAAAATGCAATATCTTATAATTACTAGAACACACTTTTAAATAATTTGGATGATACTTATCCTGTTTCTCATAGATAGGCAATAATTCTTTTATCCCAGAGATTAATTTGTCTTTATCATTCTTATATATCATGCCATAAAAATCACATAATTTCACCCAAGCATCATTAGATATGCTACCATTTAATTCTATACTTTTATTGAAGTAACTTACCACTTTATCTATCTGAATTTCACTTTTATCTGCTACTGATTTATATATATCACTATATATCAAAGCCTTTCTAAGATACAGAAAATAATCATTGGGATATATACTCATTATTTTATCGATATATGATAACTTTATATCTATTTTATTAAAAGTATTAATAGCATTTATATAATATTTTTCAGAATATGGATCAATTCTAATAAGTTCATCTAATGTATTTTTATAATCATCATAATTATATTTACTAGATTTGATCAAATCCAACTTCATCTGTAATAAATATATTTTATATCGAGAATCCATTATATTCTTCTGCAAACTCAATTCAATTTTATTTTTCACTGCGACGATATCATCCTCTACAAACGAAATCCTTACATCGGTTATTCCCTCTTTTTCAGCATCACTTAAATCAGGATAGCCATTTTTCCTTTTAGCCCTATCAGATCCTTTTCTATTTTCATTTTTTTCTGTACCAAAATCTGTCTGTCTAAGGAAATTCTCAAACATATTCTTCTTTAATTGTTTTTGTAACTTTTGACAATCTTCTTGTATAATTTTTGACTTATATTGTCGAACCACTTCATTTGAGGTTAAACTCTTAATTAATTTTTGCTGATTTTCACTACTCAACATTGCATTATCAATAGGTAACGCTCCTTCATTTAGCTCTTTATTAAGCTCTGCCATTAGTTCATCAAATCCATCTATTTTAACAAAATAAACCCGATCTTTCCACAGAAGTCTCTTTAATTCATCTGAAATTGCCGCATCATCTTTGATACACCAATAAATTCCACTCCTAAAATAATCCTCTTTCTTTAACAATGAAACCAAAATATCCATTATTGATCTATCGTTACCAGCATATCCGACTACTATCAATCCATAATCTTTTGCAAATTCTATAAATTTATTTTTCATATTTGCTTGTAAAGATTCGGTTTCTCTTGAAGTACTTTTTATATCTTCAAATAAATAATCTCCATGAAGTTTTATTATTTTAGGCCGCTTAGATGTAACTGTAACACTTGATATCGCGGAGTCATGGGCACAAACTAATGGTCTTTTATCTACATTCGAGAATCTGTAAAATGCTTCATTCAATAAATCATCAAAATTAGTAGTGAAAATAGTATTAAAAAATTTTCCTTCTATTAATTTCACCAAATATGCATAACCTATAGATGGAATTGCTTTAGATACTTCACTTTCTACAAATGCTCGTCTTTGACTCTGTAAATCGAATCTCTTTTCAAAAAGAGTGGAATATGCATTCTTATCGTCATACCAGTCATTCTCTTCTTTTTTCAGGAAAGAATCAATATCCATACCTTCTCTATATTTCCCAGATTCTTCTAATACTTTTTTTTTCCATTCCTTTATTAAAGATTCTCCACTTCTAACGCCTGAAGTTATCGAACATCCTGAACCTATCAATAAAGAATATTTAGAAGCATCATCCGGTCTTAGTTTCAGGAATCTAACTAAATCTGCTATTGTTTTTTCCTTATGCTTTAAATCATTTTCCATAATATGAGTGTTTTTATTTGCAAATAAAACACTTTTTCCCAAATTATTGAATAATTTCACTATAAATTTTATCACAAATATTATACTTAATGTAATAACTTTTATAGCACAATTGATTTAAGTAATGGTATAATCTTCTTAGAGTAAAACAACGAGATGCTTGGGAATAGACTAATAGAACGACTAAAACAAGAAATATGGCGATACACTTTTTAATTACAATAAAGCTGAATTAACAATACAAAGATAGATAATTTTACTACAACAAAATATTTTATTACTTTTGTAATGCCTAATTAAAACAAAAAAAATAGCTATTCGCATGGTGCAATCCGTTAGAATCGGATTAAGGTATTTGTACCTTTGGGCGCGCCATGCGAATAGCTGTTTATATAAATAGTTTCGTTAGTTTCTTTACAAGATCCAATAAATTCAATCGATACCTAACAAAAAGAAATACAATAACAATAAACGATACAAGCAATAAAATGTTCCTTATCAAATGGTCCACTTCTTTTACAGACGAAATTATCTTTTGAGAATCATTCTTCTTATCAACTGTCTTTTGTTTCTCGACCTGTTTCGTATTTTGCACTTTAGTAGAAGTTAAGACTTGCTCTTTCTTACCTTTAGAACCAGAATGTTTCTTTGCGTTGACATCGGTAACAGATAGTATAGGACAATTGCCAACACTGTCCTTTTTACTAGTATCATACACAACTTGATGAATGGTTGTCTCTTCATTACTATATGTAGTATCTGAAGAAACGAAGGTATTTGAATGTGTAGTACTATCCTTTAATGAAAGATGTGTTTCTGTTTGAGACACAGATGTTTCCTTAGTTACCGATTCTTTGCTCCTGCAAGAGCAAAGGAAGGTAGCAGCCATTAAGACTGCTACCAATATGATTCTTATTTTTGTTGCCATCTCATTGCCTCCCAATCACGACGTTTAACCAATCCCGGCAATACTTTGTCACCGGCATGTACCCAGCGAACAAATTCACTAGGTATTGTTTTGTCATTTATATTAATCCGGATTTTCCTTAACAGTGTACTATTGCCTAATGCCCCTATACCCAAATTAAAAGCAAAATCACACAACGCATCGAATTGACCTTGCGTAAAGGATATCTTCAAACTATTGAGATAGGTTTCAACTTTTAGTAAGTCACCTTTACACAGTACTTCTGCCTGGTGTAAAGTGACCGTCTGCCCTTTTTTCACTCCTGCCGTATGACCTATACCAATAGTCCACACACCGACGGCATCTTGATAGGCTACAAGCTCACAGCCCTCAAACACTTTTAACTTATTGATCAGTAGTTGACTTGCTTTCATTTGTCTTGTCTTTTATAATGTCAAATATCCTTTGTGCTTTGTCATCACCGTAAGCAGTGGCGATTGTCTGCATTAATGCTATGGGATCATGATTGTTCGTTTGCCCTTTGCTTAGATTCTCTCGAATTGATATCACCTCTATTATGGTTTCAGCTACTGCACATAAAATGCATAACACCGGAAAATCAATGAAGAAACTTAAGCAACAGTCAATCAAGAACAGAAGAAAGAAATACATGAGATAGTCTCTGTCTTTAGAGATTGTCTGCCGTAATCCAAACGATGTTGTTTTGAAAATACCTAAACGTTTGCTTGCATTAATGCCAGTCTTAAGGTCAATGACACTAGCAATATTTGGAATAATAGCCAATATGGCTGCAACTAACAACCATATTGCCATTTTGTGATAATCCCCAGAAAAGAGGTAGGAAATAAAAAGTAAATTCATAATGTCGTGTTTTATAATGTGTTTGTGTTGTTGATTACTTCGTTGTGTTGTCTGCTCCTGGACTTGCACTTTCTGTTGCCCCGGCTACACCTAAGATGTCTTTTAGAATTGCCTGAAAATCTATAAAGTACTGCGCTAAATTGTTTGTGTAAATAAGATTCTCAATGCGAACATTCCCATAATTGAGAATAATATTTCCAACATTTACTTTAGCATCTCCTATTTTATCTGAGATCGTACTTTTCAAGTACGTTAGCTGTGGCTTGCTTGAGTCCGTTGAATCAACAGTATACTCTAAAGCATAATCAATGCCATTAAGTGTTACATTTGCATCCTTGTTGTTTGTCTCTTTTGTGATGTTTAAATCCATAATGTTTATATTTTAAATTGTTAATAATAAATCCTTTATACCCAATCAGCTGTGCTGATCACTTGAAAATAGAAAGGTCCAGTGTTGGACGTAGAGTCGTCACCGGTATACACCTCAAAATAAGTAGACTGTCTGTTATATACTGAAGCATATCTTCCTGCTCCTGATATATGAGAATAGTTACCCAGCAAAACAAGATATTCGCTTACCGGAGTGCTTGGTATGGTTACCCTATAATAGCCGTCTCCTGTCTTAACCGATGAGACTGCACCACCATCAAAGCTTTTATGTTTATACATACTACCATCATCATTCACATATCCCTCGTACATAACTAGGTGCTGATAGCCGTACTTATGAGCGGTATACACATTTCTACGATTCAGCACGATCCATCCAAAAAATTGTGTCTCAGTTCCATATCCTAAGAGTTCAACGATTTCACGTGATATCGTAATTTGTGATTTGGCAATACCATCTTCATAAAAAGGGGAGCCGTCACTTGCCTTAATGGTATAAATGCCATCAATATAGTTGCCATTAGGGTACCTTACAGACGAAACAGTAACTCGTTTGCCTACTTTATCCAAGGAACTAGTTATAGTCATATTTGTGCCTTGTAGGGCTATGTTATTGGTTAATGTATATCCACCTGCTGGCACATTATTTCCATCTACCCATAAAAACGGACTTCTTATAGAGCCTGATATTTGTACATTCTTTAATGTGGCATTTTCAACATTAAGATTTTTGAATGTTGCATTATTTGCATCAATGGTTTGTGCATTGATGCCATTTGCTACAATCGTCTTCACATCAAGGTATGCCATATTCATATAAGCACCGGCAATGATTCCTTCATTCCTCATTGCATCGAGTGCTTTATCGGTAAACGCCAAACCCCTTAATCTACCGTTAAGTGTATCTAAATTGCTTTGAGCTGCACCAGCCTTATCATTTGCTGTATTGGCTGTACCTTGTGCATTATTAGCTGCATTCGCAGCATTGATAATACGGTTTTGTGAATCACCGTCTAGTGAATTGAATGTGACTATTCCGGCAAGTCCTATCACTTTACCAAATAAAGAAAGCCCTCCGGCCTGTACCGTTAATCCTGCCTGCAATTCTGCTTTTGTTGGAGTATCATCTACATCCGTCACATCAAATACAGTAGCATAAGCCACATACCATGTTACAGGTGCTGAACCATCTAAATAAAAGAAATTTGTACTACTAAAATCGCCAGACGAACCACATGTAACTTGACATATGTATTCTTTCCAAGTACCTGTTCCGACTTGTGAAGTAAGCCATTTGCAACTGCCGTTGATTCCTGTTGAGTTTGAAGCCCATTGCATCGAATGTCCTGCCGGGATATTAGCTATAATTCTTGTGATGAAAATAGCATTTGCACGACATTGATTAGCAAAGTAGAAACCACCAAGCCCCGGTGAAGCGTAGCCATTTGTGGAAATGCTCAAGCAGTAACCGCTATTATTAGGGTTACCGCTTATTCCTGATACTCTACTAATAGACACAGCCCCGTTACCCTGGTTATTATATATACTTGTGTTATTCGTTCCTGATGCAAAAGTTGGGTCACGATATAACATTTTACCTTTCATATAAGATGCTATGTTTGCTGTCTGTTCTGCTACGACTAGATTTATTGCGGTTGGAGTAAGCTTCTCCTCTGCTGTATTCACTCGGTTATTCAGTGTATCAACCTTTCCAACGGTTTCAGTAATAGAATCCGACTGAACCTTTATTTGTGCATCTGCGTATTGCTTTGCACCTGCTAGAGCAGAATTAGCATAACCTTGAGCATCTTTTTTAGCTTGATCCGCAGCATTATCGGCATAGTCCAAAACAGATCCACCGGTTGAAAGATTAAACGAACCTGTGAACTTATTGCCTGAAGGGGATATCACTGTTTGATCTTTCCCGGACAAAGAATAAGAGCTAATACTTTTGTATTGAATGAATGCCGGTGCATTCTCGCCTGTAACAACGAACATCATTGCATTCTGCCGTGATGCATCTGTGCGGTTACCTAATTGTACCAAGGCATCACCAGCAGCCGGCACATCTGAATTCGTGTCACAATCGGTTTTGCTCAACTCAATGTAATCATCTCCGACGGCTGTAACTAATCGCCAATAGTACTTGTTTGAAACATCTGTATATTTGCCTGCTTTGATATTGAACGTTTGACAACGTGCCTGGTCACCTACAACAAAATCATTTGTTGTGGCTGTTGTACCATCATCTGCTAGGAAGTAACATTTGTATGTAGTGTCTGTTTCCTCGACCTTACCAATCTTACAGCCTGCTGCAGACAATAACAAGTTATCACCCACATAACTTAATTTGCGAATCTCCAATGATGTAAAAACAGCTTTCATGCGTACTAGAAGTTCATCTACCTCAAGTACGGACTTGCCGTCTTTATTGGATAAAGAATAGCCGGCACCTAATTGTCCAGAAGTGAAATCTTTTGATTTTATATATGGTGTGATAATACCCGCAAGAAATTTTATCAGGAAGGATGTTTCATCTTCCTGATCTTTTCTCAAAAATGTTTTAGCAAGCTCCTCTACGCTTGTATTTTTAATCATGGCAATAAGAAGAGAGCCAAGGCGATCCGCCGTATTAGCTCCAACCTTACGCTCTTCTTTTATCTGAGTAGCAAACTCTACCAATGTATCTTTAGTATCTGCCATAAAATTTATTTTGATGCGAAAATAGAAGTAAGTATGCCGGGATAAAAAGACAGGCTAACGTAACTTGCTGTTCAAGTCATTAAAAGCATTACTCATAATGCCGGCAAATGCCTGGCCGTACATCTGTGCCATCTCTTCTTTCATCACCATAATAGATGCATAATACTTCTTTGAAAACCATTTTCGTTCATGTCTATGTCCCGGTCCTGTCACTTTACCGGATTTCTGTCTATGTTTTGATTTGCGCTGTGTAGCATTCGGATCCAAGAAATCAAGATTACCGCCGTTATCACGTGAATAACCACGACCTACTCCGAGTTCTTGAAAAATACCGTACTCCAAAAACTTATGAGTTATCGTAAAAACCTCCATGTTATTTACAGAAGAAAAATTACCGGTGATATCCTGCAGTAACGTACCTGTATCTATTACATGAAGGCGTTCGATCTTCTCACGCCATATTGTAACCATCATATTAGTCCACTCCTGAATATACTTTTGTCGTTGTTCAGGAGTGGAATTATTCCAATCACTCGCTCCACTCATCTTTGTTATAAATTAGTTGTGTAGGTTCCTGAACGTCAACCATAAAGTATAAGCCGGTGCAACCTCCCATAAAGTACTTACCGATCTCACGGCTTGGGATGCGCTCCGTATTTAAATATATCAGCTCATTATTCAAATTTTCTTTGTCGATAATCAGCCTTGAATGGAACTGACGAAACAATTGCCGGCAAATACTTAATGCAGATTGACGGTCGGCCATATCATTCAGTTTATAGCGTTTGAGAAGAAATACCGTGAAAACACGGTGATTGAAGTAACCACCGTTAATTTGCTCAACAACAGAATCATTGGTATCATCTACACAACAAAATGCAGATTGCGTACGGATATTTGATACAACATCTTCAAGTGAATCAATGCCGCTACAACTACATGGATAAAACTTATTAGCCATTGCTAACTTGTTTCTAGCACATAAGCTTTTAAAATAAGCATGTGCATCAAATAGATTAATGCTGTCCATATTTCTCATTAAATTCTTTTGTTTCTCGTGCTTTAGCATTAAGCTCTGTGAGTGCACGCCAACAGTCCATATCAAAGACTTGTTTTTCTTTCGTTACATCTCCGCCTGTCAGTGCACGAATTTCAGAGTTCATAATCTCTAGCATATCCGGACGCTCCACGCCGTCATCATCGGTACACGGTTGAAAGAAAAACGGGAAATACCTAGAGAATAAAATCTTAACGGATTCATACCATTTAAATACAGACAGCAGCTCCACTTGAGAGGCATGCAACTTATCAGGATGATGACCTTTACCATCGCAATATAATATCTTGGCCATTGACAAAAGTTGATCATCTTTTTTCTCAATTAAAAAGCCTTGAAACAGATTCTCAAGCTGCAAATAATCAAAGAATGAAACTCCCTGTAACCTGGCATCGGCTGCAGTGCATTTATCCACATGCTCGATACGTACAGGAACGTCGGGGATTTGGTCAACAAAATTGATAATGCCTGAATAATACTGCATACGCCATGTGGGCATACGAAAACGTATCAGGCGACTATCTGCCAGCTTAGCACCACATATCCAACCGTCATTATAGGGTTTATATATGCGCAAGCCTAACAACCGTACGAGAATGTAGATCTTGGCACTCTCACCTTCATAATTGAGCATAGCATAATATACATAGCGAAGTTGCTGTTGCGTCAACTTCTCCCAGGCATCAGGAACAACAAAGTTCAGATTGCGATCAGAAAAAGTAGGTGGAGTCGTCTTTAGCATTTTGAAAGTGCTCATAGTGTTTAACTTTATATTCATTACTAGACATATATAATGGGAAAGCATCAAGATTGCTCTCTAAGAAATTCTCTATATCATCAAGTGCCACATCCTCGGAATTCAAATCTTTAGAAAGATGAAGTCCGACCACACGACGAATAGAATCGAGCAAGTCCAGCTCCACATCTTTTAAATCATCGTGACGTATGCCCTCAAGGAGATATTTGAATAAGTTTAACGAGATGCGTTTAACGACCTTATTTTCAGCAGCAAATATGGATGTTTTGCAATTGGCCAACTCAAGGCGCGTTGCATCTGCCATACCTGCATACGTGCTCAAATGATCTGCTTTATAGAATGTTGATGATATAAGAATATGAGCCAAAGCCGAATCATCCCAAGAAGCATTGCCACGTAAACCATCTATAATGCAGTCAAGAGCATTATTTGATAACTTGAGCACTTGCTTGCGGAGTTTATCAACGCGATCAGCAGATGCCGGTGACACATTATCATTATTCACTATGCCGAAGCCGTTATCCGTCAAAATAAGATCCAGCTCAGGAATCGCATTATAGAAAGAATATAGACAAATGAACCGTTCGGCTTCAATCGTCAAAGTCTCATTTAAATCTTCCACCTTAAGTCCGGAACCTAATATATTATGCTGCAGCCATGATTCCGCGACATCAATGTAATCGCCAAGCATGTCAAATATTGTAGACTGGGCATTCGTCGCTGCAGACACATAATGCTCAAATTTCTGTTGATCAATTGTCTTCATTTGTAGGATTGTTAGTTACTTTTTTAGCGTCTTTATTCTCATCAAGCGTTGTTAGCAAAATAATAGGGACATCTGGATAAACTTTATCCTGCCAATCATTAAAGTGAATGCACACATTGTGGGGTATGGCCATAAGATCATGAAAAGCTATCTCAAGGGATTGCTTCAGCGTAAAAAGCTCGCGTTTATCCGAACCGCTATTGTTTGATTGTGATTTACCAGGTGTGGCACCCACCAAATTAGGATGTATATTATCACCATAACAAGTCATGTTACTAGCTTCCTCGATATCGGACGAAAACTCACCTCCGGCTTTAGTCGTATCAATGGTATTGATGCGCACCATACGAACCTCTTTGCCATCTGGATTAACGTAATATCCCGTTATCCACATCTTACCGCTGTTCTCTATTCCGGAAAGAAACTCTTGTATGTTTTTCTTTTCCTGCTTGATTCGTTCCTGCTGCTTTACCGGATCCGTTACATGCTCTTCTTTAAAGATATTTGCCCAATAATCCTTATGGATCTCTACCTGGTATTTGATAGATGCATGATTACGCAACATCGATTTTTTACCTACACCTATCAACCGTTTGATAGTATACCAATCACCACGAAAAATTGAAGTATAATATGGAATCGGGTAATATTGGCATCCTGCAGTAGGGAAACGAACTAAAATCGCAAACTTGCGCTCTTTGGTGCAGATACGAGTTTTACCGTCATCACCCGGAACTCGCCCCAAAAGTACCTCAAGATCTCCCAGCGGATCATGCTCGTCAAGAAGTGTAAGAACCTCAACATTACTTTCATTTGGTTGTTGACTATTGCGCCAATTAGCATAAAAGACATGATTAATGCGTCCGGAAGAATCAGCCTTTTCAAAACGGCAAAAGCAAGCCTCTTTGTGTCGAAGCTTCACGATCTGTTTGCCGTCATTGCTCAAGATGATTACCGATACACAGAAAAAGAAATATTTCATATCTGTAGATTGCTCCAACATAAACGAATGAATCGCGTTATGCATGATCCACGACTTTATCTCTTTGTCCGTCGTCGGCTTTTCAGTGGCATAATCCATATATTTAGGTCCGCTTGCATAGCAAGTAAGTACATTAAACAGTTTGTTTTGGCTCATCACTTCATCGCCACCAATTTTTTCTATCAAGTCATAAGGCAGTTGATTATCCGAACCAAACGGCATATACTGATACTTATGTGGCCCGGATAAGACCGAAGCTGTTATATTGTCTTCGTCATATATTCCGGTTGTATCTTCAACCGTCTCTACAGCCGCTGCTAATTTAGAACCTGCAAGCTGAAAGATTTCAGGTTTAAACTCTGATACGGCCATAGCCGAATTTATTTTTGTCGTCATAAGAAAATCTCCATTCCGTTAATATTGAACAATGTTATATCTCTGAACTCCCGAATCAATCCTGAATTAGGTAATCGGACTCGATGCCTTCCACCACGCCAATGTGACCCCATACAAGTAGCTCCCTTATACTCAAGTATATCTCCTGTGGACATTTTCCACAAACGAAGATTACAGGGACGCCCGGTCTCTAGTAATCGAAGTGCATCATACATTTGTATAACCTTTATCATAACTATTCAAATGTTTGATCAAACGTATTATCAAAGACACGTCCGGCACGTGGAAGCTGCAAGATGTTATGGTTGCGTTGTGCATACTGATATGAAAAGGTGAAGGATGGAACATGATCAAAATCGTTTGTCTGCTCATCCTTGCTGTCAGTAATCGTAATTTCTTTACCGACAACTAATCCATTAAGAAGATAAATTTCTTTAGACCGAAACAAATCATGCGCCCATTGCGCCATATCAATTGTAAGCGGCCCCGTGTTAGCCTTAAATATCCGTTTTTCTTCGATATCATAATTACGGAACATGCCACTACGATATGCCGAGGAACGTGTATACTCCGGGGCTAACGTGTGCGTACCGGTACAATACAAAGTTTCCTGGCAACCAAAAGAATTGCTGAACAATAGACAAGGTGCAGCATCCATAGCTTCTACGACTTTGAACGTCTGCGAACGGGCATCCGCTTTAATTGTATACTCTACAAGTTTTTTATCCTTTACCTCAAAAAGTTCCGAAGAGACATCAACCGTAAGAACCCTGTTTAAATCAGTCAACGAACTTAGCTTAACGGTTGATGTGGTCATTTGATAGGATGCATCAAAATACTTAGCACTAGCCACCACATCCGTAGCAGCAGTAATGATAAGGTGCACCACTTCTTTGCGACCGATAGAGGTTTCTTTATCCCCTATAAGTGTAGACAAAAAATAACTGCCATTGAAAGTTTTGGCAGGTAACCAACATTCGGCCGTACAGAGTTGGACGCTGAATGTTTTAGCAATTGGAGTATCGCCATCATCCAAAACATAACTAAATGGCTCAATCAGATTGCTCCACAGATGCGGAGACACAAGTTCATCAAGCTGAAGGATTGTAATTACACCTTTGTCGTCAGGGACATAGGTTTCACTCAAAATAGTTTCATCGCCACATTTCAATGTGAACTTAGCAGATGATTTATTCGTGGAGAATTGCAGCTTCTGCAACTCACTACTGAAATTATAATCGGATACGTCTTTTATTACAGATATAGCCATGATTCATTTGATTTTTGTTCAAATCTAAATGAATCATGGCTATGATAAAAAGACAGGAGCGTATTATATCACGACATCACGCCCTCTAAATATATTCGAATAAGCTTATTCGGGTTTAATTAACTAATGCGGGTAACCATCAATGCAAATGCAGATAGAATACCCGGCATTCCGCATTGTAGTTAAAATCTAATCTTTTCCGATCTCTGCAATATCAGACGAAGCATCTTAAATGTACAATGAAGATCACGATCTAACTTATCATTGTCACTATCTTGAAGAAGCTTTTATGAATTGGTAAAATATTCTAGAGAGAAATTAATAAAGAAATATTTCTTGGACAAAAATTGAAACATCATTTTCATTAATCAAAAAAAGTCGTTTATGATTATTTACCATAGACAATAATACTTTTCGTGATGGAAAATCATATCGATGATTGCCGTAAGAGAGAAAAAAATAGTCACATCTAGTATTAATTTTATATATATCATCTGAAAAGCTTGCTTTAGAACCATGATGCGGTACTTGAATCAGCCCTATATGGTTACATGAGAAACCTAATTTACCTGTAATATCATCTATTATATTCTTTTGATTTAAGCCAATATCGCCACAGTACAGGCAAGCTTCATCCATGGAGAAATAACAATGACCATAAAAAGCAAGAACGAACGTTCTTAAAGCAATATAAAGACCCGAAAAGATTATCATTGACGCATTATTTGAACTATTAGTTTCACATACTTTTTTGTATATATTGTTAATGTTTTTGCTAAGGTTAATAATTGCTTCTATATTCGGACTGTTAATAAACTCATTTATTTCCTTATTCTCTAATTTATTGAGTTCATTTCTTAAAGATTCTTCTCTTTGTTTTTCACAATAATTGAAAGGGATATAGAACCAAAAAGCTTTAGATATACGATTTGAAATAGATATTGCCTGATTGTTTTTAATGGTCGTTTCATCAAGGTGATTCTCATTACTTTCATCTACATTTATGTCAATTGATTCATTTCTGTTACTCTGCCCATTCGAATCGGAACTAACTTTAATTATTCGTGTCTGATCTCCAAAAAAAGATTGAGGATTACGTATTAAAGCAAGACAATCTTCATCACCAATGTTTTTCAAAATATAAATAAATTTATCTTTTGAATTTATCAATGGAATAATAACATTCTTAAACTTAAAATTTTGATCTTTCATATATTTGATACCATTTATATGATCGTTATCAAAATGAGAAATAAATAAAATATCTACGACTTTTCTTTCAGAAGAAAATGAATCTATTTCATTTCTTAACGATAAACGATTTGATGATGATCCACAATCATAAATAACATTACAGATATTCCTATCCATATAGAAAAAACTTTCAGAATAAAATGATCCCTGTCCAACAGGATGAACGACACGCTTAAGATTTATCATATATATTAAATTTAAATCAATGCAAACAATATTACAAGAACCTTGCCAATAGCTATTATAACAAAAAAAATAAAGGTCCCTTCATTTACAAAAAAGGACCTATATCGTAAGTATCTTGCCTTACTTTTGACGTTATCAGGTATTAGCACTACTATTGGATTATATCCTGCCCCTCATAACATTCTTGTCAGTCTTATTCTGCAATGAACGTCTAGCATTTTCAATCTCATATTTATCTTGCAAACCTAGCCATATATCAGCAGGAGTTCCAAAAACACTTTCCAACTTAATTGCGATTCCAGCAGTAATATTACGCTTACCATTTATGATCGCATTTAAATTAGATGCAGGCATTTCCATTTTCCGGGCAAGTTCTATTTGCTTAAGCCCCAAGCTTTTCATATCGTCATCAATGTATTCTCCTACATGAAAAGAACGATACGGAAGCATTTGATTTGTCAATTTAATTGCCATAATGATTACTGATTTTAATTAACTTTAAACCTAAAATAGAGTTTCCATCTTCATTCATGCACTCTTTAATGTGCAATCTGTACTTATCATTACATCTCACTGAATAAAAATCCGCATTTTTTATTTTCTCGTAATGCAACCCTTTATCTCTCCATACATCATTTATTGTTTTATATAATTGAAGCTTATTTACTGCTTTTACATAACCTTTTACTACAGTATCAGGTAATTTAGAGTACTTAGGATTTTGCTTTTTCCCATTTACGTACAACTCATATAATGCATCATCTTCAAATTCTATCTCCATATTTTAGAATTTTACACTGCAAAGATATAGATAAAATTATCAATTCTGATAATTTCCCTATATTTTTTATCCTAAAAAACATTCTTTAGCAATATTATATTGTCTTTATAAGAAAAATCCAGTGAATTTTTCCTGCTGCGTGCCGAACGCAAAAACAACGAATACCGCTTTACCCGCCGAGCCTGCAAGGCTTGGCGGGCGCGTGCAAATAAGCCCCTACCTTGAGATAGGAGCTTCAAGTGCTTTACAATAGACTAGATTCGCCCTTCATCCGAATAACTATAATACGAGTCACCTGTAATTATGATGTGGTCTATAAGGCGTATATTCATGATTTGCGCAGCCTCTTTCAATTTCAAAGTAACCGCATCATCTGCATGGCTTGGTCTCTTATTGCCTGACGGGTGATTGTGGCAAACTGCGATTGCAGAAGCTCTGTTCAAAATGGCTTCTCTTAAAATCAATCGGATATCGAAACTTGTTTCGCTGATTCCTCCTGTTGAAAGATGTATGTTCTTTACTATCTTATTTGCTTGGTTCAAAATAAGTACATGACATTCCTCAACGTCTTTACATTCAAGATGTTTGTAAACGTTATATATATCGACTGAGGAATATATTTGATGTTTCTCGGCTTTTCTTCTAATAAAATCAAGGTACATTTTTACACTTAACATCGCAAACTCTTTTTTACCTTTTGAAAAGCCGTTAAATATTTCTTCGTAAGATGTTGCATTGTAATATGCTTCAGATTCTTTTGCTGTCATAATTAATCATTGTTTTTTATTCTGGAACTTGAAGCCCGAAGGGTGTTAGCCTTTTTCTCTCTATATCCCTGTCGGAGCTTTTTTTTTCATTCCGTCGCTTTCGCTCTTGGTATGTTTCGCCTTTTATGCAGCATTAAAAGGTTGTTTCATTCGTGTAAAGACAAGTTTTTTGAACTAAATACTACCGTAGGTGGAGATTTCGGGCAAAACGAAGCATGAACTTGACGCACGAATGAAACGATATACCTTTGCTGCAGAAAAGTCGATAACATGCCGCGAAAACGAAGGTGAAAAAAAATGGCGACGACAGGAAAAAGATATAGAGTTAGAAACTCGCGCAACGTGCGTCAAACAACGGTTATCAGCCCGGAACTCCCCTGTTTTAGCCCGAAAAATTCCGATTTTCCGGAGATAAAATAGATTTCGGGCTGATATTCATTCGTTTAGATCCTAATATCCGCACAAAGAGTGCGGATGTCACGGAGTTGACCCCCCACCGCCCTATCCAAAAAAGTAATTACCGACCTCGATTTTAGGCGGAATATGTTAACATATTTAACATTTACAGGGCGGTACCCTGCAACTAAGCACAAAAAATACCGCACCGATATTCCTATCAGCACGGTAATTACCTTCTTACTATCCTCAAAAATGCTAGAAAGACGATGGAACCCACACACCGAATGCCGTCTGTGGGAACTTCTCACAACCGATGCACAGGGTATCAAAAGCATCTGAGCCATCTGTTCGTCCCTCAAGCTTATTATCTTCTGTCTCTGCCAGCTTCTCACCCCTCTTGTCTTTCTTACCATTATAAACGCCGGCACTCTGCACACTGATCAACAAGTCCTCATTATTCTGCTCATTGAACATCGGAGTAAGGTTGCTTCTATGCTCAAACATACGGTTGATAAGAAGATACTTCTCCATGTGAGCCATAGGATGACCGACATAGACAGGCGTAACCATCCAACCTCTTTGCTCAAACTCATGCTCGATGACATAAGCAAAGTCTTCTTTGTTCACTGCGTAGTTACTGCCAAGTGCTGTGCTATCATAATAGAAGATAACCTCTTTGTCTTTATGATGGCGATAATACTTGCAGAAGTCATCAACCAACTCAGGCAACTTGCGCTCATACTTCACATAGAAACTCTTTAACACACGAAGGTCTCGATCATGAGGTTGACCGACTATCATCCAATTGATATTGGCATTGTAATCAAAAGCGATACACAAAGGAGCATTGGAGTCGACATCGGCATCCATTAGGCACGATTCATCTTGCAACCGATCGAACTTATACTCCAACGAATCTACATAAGTAAAGTTTGTGGCCGAATACTTATGATGGGGACGCATGGACGAATAGAAACCGTCCAACGTTATACCGATACGTTTACACAAAATAGCCGTTTGGAATGTAAGTGGAGGTAGATCCCTCTTCATTTGATTAACCCAGGCTTCACCCAACACCTGCATATTCCATATACTACTATACTCTTTGTAAAGTAAACAAACAGCACGCATTCTACATAAGTCTCGTGACAAAGTACGCAAATAAGAATGAAGATAATCGGGAACCGGCTGCCCTTGAACCTGAAGCTCACGTATGCGTTGCTTAGTCTTCCAAACCTCAAAGACACACCCTTGTATCGTCTTTACCAATTCAGGATCGCATTTCTTCTTATACTCCATGAACCACGAACCTTTTTTCGTTACAGGCATATCACTTGTGATAAGCATGCCATGATGAAAAAAGTGGTTTCCAAAATACTGCTTATTGCCTCGATTGGCCGGAAGAGTTTCATCCTTTAGCTGCTCAAAGTTTATGAACTTAGCTTCATCAATATCCAACGCATCATACGAGTGAGAGTTACTCGTACCCGTTCTATCCTGGCTGATAATATAACCGATAGAGCCATTATAGAAAGAAATAATATTCTCATAATTATCAGGCTCAAAGATGGGCTTACCCCAACCCCACGATTTAGGAGGCTTGATGCCAACGACCCAATGCACCCCACGACGATATCCCCAATTTTCCCAATGTATCAACATAGACGGAAGCGTGTTCGTCAAAACACGCTTACAATTGGCACCTACAAATCCGGTAATACTACCAGGCATACGTTGAAAGTTGCGAAGATTCCATGCTGCATGAATCAATCCTTTGCCAATTCCACGCCCACCGACAACCACATTATCCTTTGCACTAGTAAACATTATTTCCTGTTGCGGATCATTCAGGTACTGTTTCATCTTTCTTAGGTTTAAATATATCCTCTTCGTTAAACTCTACATTTTCATATTCAATATCTTGGATATCGTCGCTCCAATATTGATTTATCTTATTCTTAATCTTATCACGAAGATTAGGAATAGCCTTAATTCCCAAGACAGACGGATCATCAGTAGGCTCGAACGGTTGCATAACAATCTTATCATAACCTTTGTCTTGAATATCTTCTTTATCACATTGCGTGTATTTGCCATAATAGTTTGCGCATTGAGCCATTGCCCTGGCGTCGTTTATCTTTCTAGCTTTGTCAAAAGATTCGTCCAACATCTGCTTTACATGGAATCGATCGTAATCTTTGGTCGTTTTATTAAAATCACCCAACAAACGTTTGATGATCCGAACATCTTCATAAGCTGCCGATTTCCCAATTCCGTAACGTTCTTCAAGTGCAACGACAATTTCCAAATCTTTCATGCGAGGGAACTGCAGCCAAGTATTATACATATCACGCAAGCGCAACAGGCGTTTCTGTATAATCTCAGGAACGCCTGCTTCAGTCATCTTATCTACATCTGCGAAAAGATACTGTTGGATTGTGTCTATAGTTGCTGGTACCGGCATAGTCTAAAGATCTTCATCGGAATCCATTTCAAGTAAATAGCTGTGTGCATGCTCAACGGCTAACGGACTTCCAATCTTTGCCAACTCTATTTCTTGCTGCCTAAGCCGATGGGCTGTCTCTACCTTTGCCCGATAATAGGCTTTTGAAACCGTAGTTTGTCGCTGACGTATATCAGTCTTAAGCTGATATACGTCAACATCCAATACAGTGGCTATATCACCGATCGGAGTAAAGCAAGCTGCCATCTCACTCAATTTATCTATCTGCTCTTGTGAATAATCCATCTAACTTTATTGACTTATTTAACACGATGTCAGAATATTGTGACATCAATCTTTTAAAAATCATACGATCTGTCGTAATTATCCCGGACTCGGTTCTATTACCGCGTGTCTGGTTTTGGCTTGTACAAATCGAGACACTCCATTTTTCATTTTGAATGAGTATCACCTTGCTGTGATTCTCAGAAAGATAGACATCCTCAAAGACGTTATGAATAAACGAATACAAACGAGCGGTTTTCTGTGTGGCTTTTAAATCTGCCAGCATAACAGCCGTATGAATCAATCCGGATTCTTTAATACGATAAATGCGCCTTAGAAATTCTTCGGAAGTGGAAAATGTGGATATGTATATATCCGCTTTTCCCGTTTCCAATAGAATTTTTTCTATTATATCGAATATTTGAATACGATTGTCAAGATACGCCTGTAACGGCGCATCCGACAACGGCTTCAATAATTCGTTAACCAGCTTATTCTGCTGCTTGATCCTCATGGTTCTCTAATTCAGGAGATGTCTTCACTCCTAAAACCGTCAATTCAGCAATCTGAGTTGCATCGATGGAATTACCAATACCAACCAAATAATCAAAACGTTCCTGGACTTTAGCCAATAATGTTGCATAAGCTGCTGCATCAGAATCTTTCAAACCAGCCAACTTTGCCTTATTGACAGAAAGATACTTACGTGCAGCACTAACCTTTTTAGCCACTTCAGCAGGATCGGTAACTACGTCCTCAAAATCTTCGCCATCGTATGGTTGTGGAATATTCGCATCATAGCCGTCATATAATCTAAAATTGTCACGATAAGTTTCATCAAGCTCTTTTAGCTGCTTCAAGAACTCATATCTATCACACGCAGGAGCATTCTCCATTGCTTTAAGTTGATTGTATAACTCTTTGATTTTGAAATAAATAGACTTAGAGTTATCCCACAATGCTTGAACATTGGCAGGGAGTGAATCGTGATCTGCACGTTTACCCTTGGCTACTTTAGCTTCTGTTGAAACATCATCATCAGAATCTATGACCAACGCCTCATTAAGAAGCTGTTGAACAGCCGGAGTAACAAGCGCATCCAACTTAATGACACCATCAGCTGTTTGTTTATCCAAGCGCATGCGTTGATACTTTGTTAATTCATAAAGGATCTTGTCTGCAAAAGCCTCCGGTTTACGAATCATATTTTGAAATAAAATACGATTATGAGTTAACTTCAGTACGATAGTCGCACCCTCTACAAGATTGCGATCCGCAGGAGCACTATCTAAATATTGTTGAATTGAATCTGTTAATTTTTGATCCATCTTTTTTTTGAATTAGTTGATTAAATAAAACAGTGGCATAGCAATGCTATACCACCAAAGAAAAAGTATTTAAAGTTACTTATCAAACTTTACCTCCATCGGAATCGCCGCCTGTTGAGCTGCTACTTGTAGTACCTCCACCTGTGCTAGCAGGAGGCTCAACATAAGCAGAACCATCAACCCCACTGATATTGCCATCTTCTGTTTCAATCTTTCCGGGATAGAATGGTGCCGGACATCTATCCGTAGCATCAACTTCTATAGTTGTACCGGCATCACCAGTAGGCCCTTCACCTGATTTTTGCGATACCTTTGTCTCTGTATCATAAAGCTCACATCCGATAACACGGAACTTGCCATTTGCCTGTTGAGCCAAATAAATCAAGTTATCCGTATTTGCCTGTCGTGCAAAGCCTGTAGCATCTTCATCCTTGCCAGGATGAGAAACATTCAACTTATTGATAGTCGTTTTATACGGCAATGTACCTTGGCTTTCAGATGTAACATTATCTTTAGCTGTCAAGCCATCAATAGCATGCCACTTTACATCAGCTGCTAAAGTAAAATTACCGACATAAGTACTCATTGCTGCCATTGATGCTGCCTTATCAGCATCCGGTAATTTCGGCCATATAAGAATTTTAGATTTCTCTACGAAATAAACACGTCTACGCAAGCCGGACAAATAAGTCTGTCCGCTGCATGACGGTAATGATCCATATAATGCCTTTGTAGCACATGCTGTACTGCTCGGCTGCGTAGTTGTTGAATTTGCCATAATAATATCCTCCTTAAATTAAAGTTTTACCGTCTATGGTAGCCACCAATAAACGCTCTTTAGAAATTGATTCAAATTCAGCACCAAAGAACATGGTAGCAACCAATGTTAAAACAAAAGCTTCAAAACGTTCAACCTCTATCTGTTCTTCTTCGCCCGTTTGATTCACACCGATCAGCAAATTCTTTTTAGGTGTCAAATGGATATACGGTGAGTTCTTTTTATTGGAAAGAGGAACAATACTAACATTATCAAACCCTTCAACATAATATTGTTTGAATTCTTTGTTGTATGGGATGCTGCCGGTAGTCACTTTATAGTCTTCACAATAATCCCAAAACACATGTTTAGGTACAACCAACTGAGTCGGTCCATCGGTCAGCTCTTCATCTGCAGCACGACAAATCGATTTTAAAATATCGACCGCATTACTTTTGGTAATAGCTTCAATTGTCACCAAGTTGCCGGCATCAGCTGAAATATTACCTGCTGTTTGTTCCGTCGTCGTAATGGTGTCAAATCCGTTAAACAAATCTTTCGACTTATCGCCTTTGTCATTTCTGACAGCAGACCAAAGAACCTTATTCAAGTTCTTACCCAATTGGGCACAAAGATAAGCTACGACTTGTCTCGTCATGTCAGTGCCCTTCAATCCATCACCTTTTGTGATATCAGCCCCCCAAAGTGTCTGTACTATTTGATTCGGCTCAAACGTTTTTTGAACGGATCCGAAATAAGTGTACAATGTACGTGGGGTAATGGCCAAATCATCAATATCCTTACGAGAAACCGAATATGGCCCGAATTGAGCATCTCCGGATAATTCTCCTACCGTCTCCGAATATCGAATACCTGTCCTTAAAGACATAAAAGGTAGTGAAGCATCTAATGCCAGTACCGGCATCATTAATAAATCTTTGCGATACTTGCGCGCAGATTTTTGCAAATCGTCTGTTTTTACTGTTATTCCGTTAGGCATTAGAGTAAATCTTTAAAATGGTTATACATCTCTTTGGCAGAAGAAGCCGAATCAATATCGTCTTTACCACCGTCTTCTACATGGGTTGTCTCATCACCCGGTTTGTTTTGTAAATTCTCAACCTGAGTATTCAGCTCTTGAATCTTTTGATCTTTAGCGGTCACGGCATCATCTTTCGTTTTAAAAGCATCTTCGATAGCCTTAACCTGCGCTTCAGTGAGCGTGCACTTGGCGTCTTTGTCAAAATCCAATCCCTTGACATTCAGGATTGTGTTGACACCTTTGTAATCTTCTTTCATCGTGATTTTATTTTGTGCTGTGTTGTCATTTTTATTGCCGACAAGATTATCCAATTTATGCAGGATCTTATCAAGCATTCCGGAAGTTTTGTCTTCTTTTTTTGAAGGTTGTTTATAAGGAGTAAGGCCAAACGCATTCAACTTATTATTAAGCGAAACATAATCAACCTTATCATCGGATTCGTCTTCAAGAATCTCATCAACAAGTCCGATCTCTTTGGCTTCTTCTGCCGTTAGCCACTTGCCTTCTTTCAGGATATCAAGGATATCATTAACTTGTTTTTTGCACTTATCGGCATAAATACTAGCAATAACAAGATCAATCTTGTCATTCTGAAGCTTATTTTCCTTTAGCTGTTCTATCAACTCTTGTATTTGGTCTGCATTGTATTGTCCCCAGGCGTCAACCCAATTAGAACATTTATGTACAAGAAACATTGCGTACTTAGACATACAAACCTTTTTAGCCCCCATCGCAAGAATGGTGGCTGCACTTGCCGTAAAACCAAAAATATAAGCTGTTACATCACCATGATCGGCAAACTGCTGCCGAATATCAAGAGCATGGTCAACAGAACCGCCCAGCGATGAAATTTTGACGTTGACCGGCTTACCATTGAATCCAGACAAAACATTGCGCACATATCCTTTGCTATATGCCCAATCTCCAATTATGTCATCGATTGTTAGTTGATATTTATTCATATTACCTCGATTTTCAGGCAATATTACTATAGGTTCGAACTGTTTAAAAAGACTTGCAATCAGGGAATTTGAGCGATAAAGAGTTGAGAATATGTAACGGTAAGCGTATTGCCTGCCTTACCGGCCGGCTCATTAGGATAACTCTCCGAATTATTTATGACCGGATATGGTCTTTTTTCAGTACCAATCAAATAACATTCTCCACTAACGGCAGTCACCTTAAATACAAATTTCTTATTGCCGACGATGAAACGCTCCAACGTTTGTGCAACTAGCTTCAATGTATAGATACGCACCTTATTCTCAATCTTATCAGATATGTCAAGTTGAGACAAACCTTTCGTGTCTAATTGAGTAAAATCGGAATCATGCTCAACCACAACATACCTATTACCAATAAGATTAGTTTTTGTGATATGGCATGCTTCTATTACTTCTACCTTTTTAATATGTTTTATTTCCATAACCAATGTTCGGAGTTGTTCGGGGCTGTACGAAATCAGCACTCTCATCCCCACGTTTTCTTGTTAAAGTATTTAAAAATATGCCTTTCTTCCCATAGGCCTTACGAATACGGTAATATTTTTGACGAACTGTTTCGGTATAGTCGTCATCAATTCCGTGCATCTCACACCAGGCAGCAATGACTTTATTAAGTCCGACAGAACCATCAAACATATCTCCAAGTTCCGCCCACATATTACGACGAAACAAATCTTCTATCGCTTCAATGAGCGCATCTTTAGCTTTAGGACCGAAATAATTATAAACAACGGGATTCTTCGCTTTTGAATCGGGAATAACTATTCCGGTTAACCCCGGAGCAAAAGTTTCAGGCCCTTTGTCTTGAGGACATTTTTGTAAAAAACGCCGAATGATTGCATTTTCATTTGATTGAACCGGAAAGCGGACAGGATCACCAAGAGAATTAGTGAGCCATTGTGCTAAATAGGTTTCGAGTTTAAGATAGAGTATAAAATTATTCATACATAATTGATTTTCAGTACAAATATAGTATTTATGTTTGATTTTAAACAAAATCAGTCATATAAAACCTTACAGAGCGAACATGTTTTTTGCCACTTACAAGCACTACATTCACTACATATTATCTATTATACTGAAAAAGAGTATATTAATTAATTTTACACCTTAAAGAATTGATACTACATTTGTAGTTTTTGTAAGAAATTGTAGTTTTTGAGAGATGGAATAAAATTAGTGAACTGCGTGATAAATAGGTTTTTAGTTTAATCTAGAGCATAAATATATTCATATCTGTTTGATAAAAATCAGAAATCAGTCATATAAAAATTGTAGATAGAACATGTATTTTGCCTCCTACAAGCACTACATTCACTACATTTTATCTATCATATTGAAAATGAGTAATTTAATTGATTCTATACCTTAAAGAATTGATACTACATCTGTAGTTTTTGTAAGAGATTGTAGTTTTTGAGAGATCAAACAAAAAATTGTAGTAGAATGTAGTACCAATGTAGTCTATCATTTTCCTTATTAACTATCTCATTTTCTAGAATGTAGATAATGTAGTGAATGTAGTTAAAAAAAAGCTTACGTGAGAGAAAGAAAATATAACACAAACACATATATAACTTCTATACAAGAATAGCCGAACTTCACAGCCCAGCTATTCAAATAATAAAATGATTAATGAATGTTCAAGCACTAGAAAGGTAGGCTCTCCGGTGTTTTATTATTTATACTTTCTTCTTCATCTACTATATCTTCAGTACTTACCTCAAGTGCTATATCAAACTGTTCCTTGAGCATTTCATAGTCAAAACACAGAGGTGCTCTAACAACCGTAGCCTTATTATATTTAGTTTGCCCCAACTGATCTGTTTCGCCAATAGACACTTCTTGCCCCTTTTGTATACATTTAAATCTAACCGATGGCATCTTGCCTAAATAAGCATTGTTATTCATCAAGTAATATTTTAAAGACTCCGTAGGTAGAATGTTATCGCCAATCTGCTTGCCAAATTTCTTATACAACATAAAAATTCTATTAGGAAGTATACGGAGTATTTGTCTCGCCTGGCTGAAGATTACTTCATCTTTAATCTTATCCGTCTTTATTTTAGCCATATAATCTATACGAAAATCCGCATTAGTATATATCTCTCCATCTTGAAACAAATAGCTTACGACTCTCCAGAAATTACCCAGTTCATTGTTACTTTTACACTCACCATTTTGAGTTTTGATGCCCTTAACAACAATCTTTAAAAGTTCCGGATAAGTAAAAGGCATGTCAATAGATTGATCCAACGTCCTAAATGAAGCTAAGGGTATAACCCAATTCTGCTGTATGCGATCTTCAATGCGCTCTCCTGAAAGAGCATTATTTAAATCATCCATACATCCTTTGTAATTATTATAAAATGATGCCTCCATTATAGGGCGTAATCGCAATAATTTTAATACTAAATGTGAAAGTCCCATTTTACGAATATCACGAAGCTCATTAAATCGCTTCTTCTCTTCTATTGAGAAATCCGTTTTGTTAAATGTCAAATAAATTAATCTCGAGAATAATGCAATATCAATTGTCGGCATCTCCTGCCCGGACATAACTACTCCGCAATCCACAGACGTAATCTCACGTTTCTTATCCAAATCCATATTCATACGAGAACGTCCGGCACCATCCCACAAGCCTTTCAAGAACTCTCTCTTATCCATATCAATCGTATTTTTGTATTCGTCAATATGCACAAGAGCATTTGCACATTGTGCAACAAGATCTGCCATAGAGGCAATTGTCGAGTTTTGGATGTTCGGAGGAGTATTGCCAATAATAAAAAAACTCATTAATGAATGACCAAGTTCTGATTTACCGGAACCTTTAGGACCAAACAAATCTAAGATCGGAAAACTTTTAGTATAACTCACAATGATATCACGAAATAAAGTGGCCAACAAAAAACACAAACCGATCTTAGCATTATCACCAAAAACTCCGATCAACTTCTCGGCATAATCGTTCAAGCTGATATTTGAATAATTGAGATGCACAAACTTACGTTCAAACTGAAATAGTTTCACATCATCTTTATAGATTTTGGACTGTGCCGGCAAATAAAAATTGCCTCCTTTTAGACGAACAATACCATATTCATCAACCTGGTGCCAATCCGTATCATAGACGCCATTACCAAACGCAAAGAAGCCTTTGCGTTGCCAACCAAGTTGTTTCACTTCAACCGCTGTTTCAGTCTGTTCATACAAATAGAGTTTTAGTTTGGTCAATTCTCTATCAGTGGCCAACCACACATAATTGCCTAACCCTTCAATCTTCTGTTTGAATTTAGAAAGAGAAACAAGATCCTCCTGCTTCATTTCAACAATTTCTTTTTGATTGCTTTGATTCTTGATTTTATACAAGCGTTTGGGCAAAATCGAATCTTTAATATGAAACAACGGCTTCATGGTAAAGTTACTCCAGGCAAATTCATCACCATCTTTCGTCATGCTGCAGTAAGCTCCGTTATTCTCATAAAATCCATATTTGCTATAATCATTCCGATCAATCTTCTTGCTCTCTTCCATTACGGCATCAGCATGTTTTTTGCGCTTTGCCCGGCGCATTGCTGAAGACCATGTCGACTTGCTGGCATAATTGCTCAAGTCATTCAGATACATTTCTTCTTTTACATCATCATTGAGGGCACTTATCATCGCACATATTTCATTCATTACGTTGATTTTGTCCTCATTTGTGTCCGCATCCATAAAGCGATATCGGGCGAACCAATTTATAAAGTCTTCTTCTTTGAGTGATTCGAATTTGTGGATATCCGAGCAATAGCTTCCAGGATCCTGCTTCGTATTACCTTTGCCTATAGGAATCTCACGAACCGAAACAAAGCAGCCTTGATTTAAAGCAATACATCCATTTTTCATCACAGCTTTAATCCCGGTACCATACTTTTCATTGCCTTTAATACTATCGGCATCAGGAATAAAACAGATCTTTTGGGCATATTTTTTTATACTTTCAAACTGTTCTTTAGTCCAAGCGGATCCAAGCGAAGCAATCGAGTTATTCACTCCAATCTTTTGCAACGACATCACATCCGGAGCACCTTCAACACAATAAAATTTGCCGGATCTCGCTGCCTCACGAACTGCCAAGTCTATGCCAAATATAGTTTTTGACTTAGAATATACCTGGCTTTCGCTTGAATTCATATACTTAGCCACATCATCTACACCGCTAATATCCCTTGCAGTAAATGCTATCACACGGTGATACCTGTCACGTATCGGAATAATAATTCTATCACGATAAAAGTCATATACAGAATGAGTCTTTTTATTATCCTTCAGCAAACCAAGCTCCTTCATCAGTTCAATACTCAACCCTTTACGTACAGCATAATCATATAGACCGGTCCATCCTTTACCGGCATAACCTATCCCCATCTCCTGAACGTAGTCGCTTCCCCATCGTTCTTCTGCATATATCTTAGCTTGTGCCGCCTCTTTAGTTTCATAAGTTTCAGCATAAAATTTTTGGCACTCCTCGTTGATAATGAGCATCGACTCATATTTTTGCCGGCGATTTATTTCGTCGGGAGTAAGCGACTCCTCTTCAACCTCAATGCCATACTTACAAGCCAACCATTTAATTGCTTCAGGAAAACTAAAACCCTCATGCCTCATTAAAAAAGATATCGCATTGCCTCCTGTGGCGCACGCTCCAAAACAGTGCCAGGTATTACGTGCAGGATCAACCTTAAAACTTGGCGTTTTCTCTTGATGGAATGGGCAACAAGCTACAAATAGCCTACCTTTTTTCTGCAGTTGTACAAAGCCACTTATTACATCTACAATATCCGTCCTATCAAGGACTTGCTCTATCACTTGTTCATTAATCATTTCGTTCTTCTTATCTTAGTTTATAAAGCCAAAGCACAAAGTATTCCAAATATCAAGCAAATCGACCACGCTATAATTAATTTATTTAACGCCTTCATCGTATCTAATTAATCAAAGAGTGTTGGATCATTGTCTAATCGTTCCTTTCTCAATTGCTCTATTCGCTTTCTCGTCTCATTTATATTTTTATTTATCTGATCCCTTTGCTGGTTGTAATTAGCAAGCTCTTCAAGTAATGCAATTTCAATCTTGTTCTGCTCAATTACTTTTTTTTGTTGCCCTGTAAAATAGTCATACAAAGCATCGTAACATAAGTGCTTATATTTTAAAACAGATTCTCTTGCTTCCGGAACAACATTGGACGGATTTATAGTAAATAACCATCCAAATATATAGCGAACGGAGAGACAGCACATTTCTCTATTTTTTCCATCAGCTCCAACTGTGGTCCTGACGGCTACAGTTGATGAGAGTATTTCGTCCTCTTTTATCTTTTTTAATTGACTTGAATAACCAATACCTAAAGCCTGACACATAGGTTTGATGGGGATCAGCTGTTCGTCACTTGTAGAAACGATATCCACATTATTCACTCTTACTAAAACTTTTGTATCCATAACTTTAAAATTCATTTTGTTTATAATCCGGGTGTAAACGAATATATTCTTTTACTATACCAATCTCTTTGTCTATCTCTTTTTCAAGAACCATTACTGTTCTCAAATCATTAATATTTCTGCTTTTGTAATAGCTCCTTTGTGCTTCACGCATTTCAGCGACCTTGCTAAAAAACTGTTTTGACGTCATGTTCGATAGATTTATACCAGGATACGATTTGTCCTATCGTCCGGACCTTCAATCTTATCTTGATGTTATTAATATGATTATACACCGTACGAAGTGAAATACTGTTATCAGATGCTATCTCTTCAGGAGTTTTTGTACACAATAGCATAGCAATTTCTGTTTCACGATCCGAGAGTTTGGTTTTCATCTTCGGATTACACAACATATATTCAAATTTACATTCACCACGAAGTGGGCAAGGTACTTGTTCAAAATGCCATGAACCAAAAGAATCTATGTCAAGCTGCTGAGTATCATACGCTCCAAAATTGCAACGAACAAAACGATGTATCATTAAATACTCGTAATATCGTTTATTCATGCTTGATTTTGAATAAATCTCACTTAAACATTTGAAAGCATCCGGCCACAATTCATTTATGACTGACAACATATTCTCTATAATGTCCGTATGAGATTCATTTAAGATGAACATTGCTTGGTCTACCTGCTTACAAGCGACATCACCACCCGGAGTATTATAAAACTCAATATTAGTCAGCATTTTGTATCATTTTTTCGATTGCTTCGCGCTCTAGCTTACTCCAATTGTCATGTGACAATTTGTAAAAAACAGTTGGATAGCAGATATCACATCTATCCATAACCTCTTTTATGAATTGAGACTTTTCGCTTCTCTTCAAACCTTTGTAATGAGTATTTATACTCACTTTTTCATTTTTTATCATCATTATAATGCCTGATTTAATTATTATTACTAATTTTAATGGCAAAACTAATATATGTTTTCATAAAATCAAACTTATATGTTTGATTTATTAAGTTAAATATTAATAAATACTTGATTGATATGTATAATGGAATGATTATCAAACAATTACTAAAAGAAAGAAATTTGAAGACTTCTGACCTTTTAGGTGCAATCGGATCACAAAAAGCAAATTCGCTTACTCAACTAACGCACGGTAATCCAACTGTTGTAAGAATTGAAAAAGTAGCAGATTTCTTTAGTTGTTCTATGGATGTATTTTTTGAAAGAAGCGTAGTTTTCACACCCTATATGGGAAGTGTAATCGGTAATGGTAACTCAGTTGGTAATATAAATTCAGGTAGAGAGCGTGAGCTCATGACTCAAGTAGACTCTATGAAAATGCTACTTGACGAAAAGGATAAACGTATTAAAGCTTTAGAAGAAATGATAGATTTGCTAAAGAAAAAATAAGGATAATTACTCAGACAAAATTCGGACAAATATATGTTAAATCATAGAATTATTTCAGTCGTATATCGTTGATATTCAGATATATGATTTATTCAGTCATATATGCACTTGTCGGATCTCCGCAACAAGAAGTGTTCAAACCTAGAGTTAATCGAAGTTTGAACACTATTTTTTTGTCACAAAATGAGATGGAGTGCGTCAGTAATGAAGCACAATCTATTTACAATGAGTACCGTAAGGAATCAAGCTCGCCATAACAGCATTTCAATTACTAATGCCTATGCATCCGGAATAACTAGAGCCAATCCTGATTTAAAGAATTATGATGGTTCGCTTTAGTTTTTGAAAATAGTTTTGTTCCAAATAGCGACTGGCCATACTACCGACAATAAGGTCAGCTTTTCCAAAGCAGCCTTCGTCTCATGCACAAATTACTTAAAATCCTGAGACCTCATAATATTAAAATACAATGCAACCTTATGCCATTTGATCAAATAATAAGAATACAGACTCATTATTTCCTCTTCTAGTAAAAGCGAGAATATCTGATACATTCATGTTTAATTTTTTCCCTTCATCCTTCATTCCCTTTATCCATAGGAGTTCTCGA
>DCFW01000039.1 GCA_002315435.1 Bacteroidales bacterium UBA1794 | reverse complement strand
ATTACAAGTCTTTGTTCTGATAATGTTCTCTTTCTTTTTTGATCTGTAGTATCTGTGATTGTACTAATATGTTAATTAGCTGTTTACTATAATTATAGTACTGATTATGAATAATATAAGTGCTTGTAAATACGGTGTATTACTTGCTTTATAGGGGATGTGTGTTACTGTTTATAGGAAACTGTTTATATTTGTATATATCTATGTATTAGTATTTAATAGTATTCCTACCATCCCTTGTATAGCAGGAAGTGATTAGCATGCACGGAAAATACGTATTGCTATATCTTATATTAATATTTGTACACTAATGTATATTATATTAACAAATAAATTAGACTTGCTATGTAATGAAATTAATTTATAAATAAATGATTTCATGATAGTTGTATCGTGTATGAATGACCATGCAAGAGTCCAACAAGAGTCCAAAGCTTGAACTCTTGTTGGACTCTTTTAAAAATGTTAATATTCTTGCTTATTTTATATATAAGTAATTGATATTGATAGTATTAATATTAATAATAGAGAGTATATTATGAACGAAAACCTTACATTTTAAGTGTAGAATCTCTAAAAATGAAGGAAAGTAGAGATTTGCAGATATTCTATCTACCTCATAATGAGTAAAATGTTGTTTGCAAAAAAAAGGAAGGGGGGGGTACCTTAAGTTCTTGGACTAAATGTTATGCAAGGTTGTCTTTTTGTGTTAATACTGAACTTTTTGGAAAATCAATTAATTGATTTTATGATTTCATCAGTTCCGGTTCATGAAATCATCAGTATGTTTTGGTGGGAAGATCAGCTTCATTTTGCCAACTCAATTAATTGAGTTTACCCTCAACAGGCTCAGTCAACAAGGAATGTATTCGAGGTGTCCCGAGCTTGTTGAAGGTAAATGGTTGTTTTATTTCTTTAGGTCGAATCCAACTAGCATGCCATCGTAGCTTTTAGCAAATTTAGCTGCAGTTCTTATGGTTGCATCACCACTCAGTCCGCCCATGAAAGTAAACAATTTCAGTAGGGTGTCGGCATCAAAGAGGAGCACCATTTTATTCCCATTCAACTTTACGGTTGCATCCATTCCAAGTAATATATTATACTTTAAGCTGACCGTTTTTTTAGCTTCATTGTAGGTATATGTACCTGTCATCGAATGATTTTCCCATCTTGTTATGAAGCTGTTGCCATTCTTAAATTCAAATGAGCTCTTTTCTTTCGTTATGCCCACCTCTTGGCATTTGCCGTTGAGTTCGCTCTCTACAGCTTTAGCCGCAATGACGCCTCCGGCTTTCTTGAATAAATTGTCACTTTTAAATTTGCAGGCGGTGCCATTAAAGTTCCATAACCCTACAAGTTTCATGTTATCTACTGCATTGTTCGTAGTGGAAGAAGATATGTTTGCCATCGCTTTTTTCGCTACAGACTTTGCACTTGATGCCATTCTTCTTGCACTATTTTCAATATCGTTAAAAGACGCACTATTAATGGATTGTGCTTTTAAAGTATTTGGAATACCTATGTATGCACAGAAAAGTATTCCAATAAATAATGATCTATTTTTCATCTTTGTTCTTATTATAATCTTTATTGATTGTTGAAATGTAATCAAGTAATTCATCCCGTCCCACATTCTTTTCTGCAGAGGTAATGAAATAGGGAGGTAGCTCTTCCCAAGTTTCTTTCAATTTATCCAGATAAAGTTTTACATTGGTTTGTAGCTTCATAGATCCCAGTTTATCTGTTTTTGTGAAGATAATAGAGAACGGTATTCCATTCTCTCCTAGAAATTCCATGAATGAGATATCTATTGGTTGTGGTTCGTGTCTGGAATCAATCAGTAAAAACAAGTTTTGCATTTGTTCTCTGCCCAAGATGTAATTATTGATCATATTCTGTAATCCAACTTGTTCTTTCTTGCTGCGTTTAGCAAATCCATATCCGGGTAAATCTACCAAATACCATGCATCATTGATCATAAAATGGTTGATCAACATTGTTTTTCCCGGTGTCGACGAGGTCTTAGCCAGATTCTTGCGGTTAGTCAGCATATTGATCAGGCTGGATTTTCCTACATTTGATCTACCGATAAACGCATATTCAGGTTTATCGCTTTGTGGGCATTTCGCTACTTCAACGCAGCTACTAGCAAATTCAGCGGTTTTAATTTCCATTTTCTTTCAATTTAATAAATTGGCTTTTATGTGAGATAATATATAATCCTGCAAATGTAAGCATTCCATTCAACATAAGTATCTCATACCCGAACTTATATTTCCAGTAGTATATTGAGGCTGCATTTAATAAATAGCAAATTATGGGGGAACTGACTGCGATGTATGGAACTACATTATCGTTGGTGGTTCTTTTGGTGAACAGACCGAAACAGAACAGTCCAAGTAGAGGGCCGTATGTGTATGAAGCGAGGGTGTAAATAGCGTCAATTATGCTCCGGTTGTTGAGAAGATGGAATAGGCATATTGTCATGATCATAACGATCGAAATACCTACATGCGTATATTCTCTTAATTTTACGGAGTGAGCATTGTCTTCAAGTTTATCCATATGCAGAACGTCTACACAAAAGATGGTTGTAAGGGATGTAAGAGCTGAATCGGCACTACTGAAAGCGGCTGCAACAATCCCCAATACAAACAGTATTAGAACGGGCTTTCCTAGCAATCCTGTGACGGCAAAAGAGGGGAGAATTTCATCTCCGTTTGCCGGTAGACTTATATGCATTTGAACAGATAATATCAATAACAGCAGACCCAGGCAAAGAAATAAGAAATTGATCGGTAGAAAGGAAAAGCCGTAGCAATACATGTTCTTTTGAGCATCATGAAGATTATGACAACTCAAATTCTTTTGCATCATATCCTGATCCAATCCGGTCATTACGATGACGATAAAGATGCCACTGAAAAACTGCTTGTAAAAGTTTTGAGTGCTATGCCAGTCATTGAATTCAAATATTCTGGAGTGTGGATTATGACTTATCACTTGCCACGTCTGAGCGATGGAATGCAGGTTTAGATCCTTAGCCACATAGATAATTATTAATACCAAGGCACTCAATAAACAAAATGTAAGTAAAGTATCTGTCCAAACAATCGTTTTTACCCCACTTTTATGCGTATATAGCCAGATAAAGAGAATGATGCCGGTGGCAAGAACCCAAAAAGGAACATTCCATTTATTGAATACGTATGTGTGAAGTATGAGGCATACCAGATACAATCGTGCCGCGGCTCCTAACATGCGTGACAATAAGAAGAAAAACGATCCGGTTGCACGAGCTTTGGAACCGATCCGAATACCCAAATACGAGTAGATACTGACAAGATTTAATTTGTAATAAGTAGGGAGCAACACCTTTGCTACTATTATATATCCGAAGAAAAATCCGATACACATTTGTATATATGTAAAATCAATGCTACGTACCATGCCGGGTACAGACACAAATGTAACTCCTGAAACGGATGCTCCGATCATACCGAATGCCACAACATACCACAACGATTGGTTATTCCCTTTGAAAAACGCTGAATTGGAATTCTCGCGGTGTTTATTTGTTATTCTGGCAATGAGTAACAAGAGAGCAAAGTAAACAACAATTGTAAGTAAAATATAATAGCTACTCATGTTTTTAGAATTTAGGTTGGCAAAGGTAAAGATTTTTGTCTATATTTGCGGCTGAATTTCAAATGAAAATTATTTATGGAGCATTATCCTTCTCTCTTGCTTGAAAAGGCTGTTGATGAATTTTATAAATTACCGGGAGTCGGTAGAAAAACCGCTCTTAAAATGGTATTGTCAATGTTGCGCCGTGATCGAGAGTCGGTTGAAAGTTTTGCGAAAGCCATTGTACAGTTACGTAACGAAATCAATTATTGCCATATTTGTCATAATATCAGCGAAAATGAAACCTGTGAGATTTGTGCCAATACGAAACGGGATCATACAACCGTATGTGTCGTTGAAAATATTCGTGATGTAATGTCCATAGAACGTACACGCCAATTTAACGGTGTCTATCATGTACTGGGCGGGATGATTTCACCTGCTGACGGTATATCCTATAATGATCTTGAAATAGCAAGCCTCGTCAATCGAGTTGAAGCCGGAGGCATCAA
Organism: Bacteroidales bacterium UBA1794; assembly: GCA_002315435.1. Taxonomy (GTDB): domain Bacteria; phylum Bacteroidota; class Bacteroidia; order Bacteroidales; family Bacteroidaceae; genus DCFW01. The sequence continues at coordinate 44,259 of DCFW01000039.1, read as the reverse complement.
TGAGGTTATTTTTGCATTAAGTCCTACCATGGAGGGAGATACTACCAACTTCTATATCTATAAAAAATTGCAACAGAGTGGGGTAAAGTTTAGTATTCTTTCAAGAGGAATCACGGTGGGCAACGATTTAGAATATATAGATGAAGTGACATTGGGACGTTCCATACAGTGGCGTACCGATTATAAAATAAATCCGGAAGGATAAAATAAGCAGTATATGGAAGAACAGATAAAAGAAACAGTTAAAAAATTAAACCTGTTTTCATTCGTATTTTTAGTACTTTTCATAGGATCATGCATACTCTTTAATTATGATATTCTACCCACAGGAATATGGGCAGGAAATGCAAACGCAGAGTATCTCAGTGAAACCGTTGTGGTGTTGTTATCATTATTGGTTGTACCTTTCTCCTTGCGACTTTTCGATTTGAAGTTGGCTAAGACGGATGGCATGGATGTTGAGAAGGCTATAAAATCTTATTTTATCTGGGCAATGGTAAGAATTGTTTTGTTGTATATGACGACATTGCTTAATGTTGCAGTATATTTTCTTACTCAGGAAACAAAAATGTTTTTTTGTGCATTGATGGTGTTTGCTATCACCTTATATTGCAACCCCGGAGAAAAGCGAATGCGTCGTGAATTAAAAATAGAAAAATAATAGGTATTAGAAAATGATTATTGCAGTTGATTTCGATGGTACTATTGTAGAACATGAGTACCCTAATATTGGTAAGGAAAAACCTTTTGCTATTCAAACATTAATTAGACTACAGAATGAATGTCGCTGTCAGCTTATCCTATGGACTGTAAGACGAGGACATCTTTTGCAGGAAGCCGTTGATTATTGTCATGAAAGAGGGCTTGATTTTTATGCTGTCAATAAAGATTTTCCGGAGGAAGTTGAAGGAGAATCACATGGATATTCGCGCAAATTAAAAGCTGATTTGTTTATTGACGATAGAAATTTGGGCGGTTTGCCTGAGTGGGGAGTCATTTATGATATGGTTGTAAGTGGTGAATTCCTTAATGGAAATGTCGGTTTGCTTCAGGATAAGTTGAACGTGACACGAGATGCCAGAGGACGAAAAGTAAAACATAACTTTCTTGTACGTTTAGGATTAGCTTTAGAAGGGAATAAATAAGATTATTCGTATACGCTAGTAGCAAACAGGTGCTATTAAGATCAGCAGAAAATTAATATATCAGATAAATTATGGAGCATTCATTCCTTATTAATGATAAGATTCTTTTGCGAGCCTTGGAGCCCGAAGATATTGATTTGATGTATCAAATCGAGAATGATCCTCAAGTTTGGGATATTAGCAATTTTACGGTTCCATATTCAAGATTCGTACTGAAGCAATATATTAAAGAGTCACAATGTGATATCTTTGTGGATAAGCAGCTTCGTCTCATTGTCATTAGACGTGAGGATAATGTGCCTATTGGTACAATTGACCTAAGCGAATTTTCACCTTCACACAAAAGAGCTGAAATCGGCATTGTCATTAACAACCAATACCGTAGTATGGGATACGCTTCTCAGGCTATAAAGCTTTTGGAGGATTATGCATTTAAATTCCTTCATATTCATTCCCTAACCGCATTAGTGAGTGTACAGAACGATACAAGTTCCAAGCTTTTTATTTCTTGTGGCTATCAACAAACCGGCGTGCTCAAAGATTGGCTATACACGGAACATGGATATGAAGATATCGTGGTCTTTCAAAAGTTAAACAAAGAGTAGTTATTTGGAATACTTGTTCGAATCGCTTTTTATAGTGAAAGGTGCCGGTTTTAGTTGATATTTCATTGTAAAGGCGATTAAGAGCAGGCATCCTATCAATACAGAAACAGCACCCGGCAATGCGGTATATTGATACCCCAATCCGGCTTTTATAGGTAACCCACCCACATAAGCTCCCACAGCATTTCCAAAATTAAATGCTATTTGCACGCATGCGGCTCCCATCATCTCTCCACCTTCCGAGTTCTGCAAAAGTAGTACTTGCTGCGGAGAACTAAGGGCGAATAAACATCCCGTTGTAAGGCACATGATTATCACAGCCATCCATTTGTATTCAGCAAAGAAGAACATCGAAACGAGCAGCACACAAGCTATTGCTTGAGTACCGGCTGCCACTTCTCCCGGAGTGTAGTGATCGCTTAGTTTGCCGCCTAAAATATTACCGATACACATGCTTAATCCGGAGAGAACCATCAGCAGCGTTACTGTGTCAGGACTGAACCCTGCAACATGTGTCATCATTGGATTGACATAACTATACCAGCAGAATATACCTCCGTTACCAAACATCGTAGCAAGAATAATTAACCAAGGGGCTTTGTTCTTTAAAAAGCGGAATTGACCTTTAATTCCATTGTCGGGCATAGGGGCCAATGTAGGTACCCATTTTCCAATTAAAAGCAGAGTAAGCAATCCCCATGTCGCATTAAATCCAAAGGTGAGCCTCCAACTTAGTAAGTGACTTGCAAAGGTTGCCAGCGGTACGCCTGCAAGGTTTGCAATGGTCATGCCGCTAGTCATCAGCGCTACAGCTCTTGAGCTTTTTCCTTCGGGTGCCAACCTTGATGCAACAATGGATCCTACTCCGAAGAAGGCTCCATGTGGAAATCCTGATATAAATCGTGCAGCAAGCATCGTATAATATCCCGGAGCGATTGTTGCACAAAAGTTTCCTAATATATAAAGTACCACCAGTCCCAATAAGATATTTTTTAGTGGTTGATGTCTGGCGATAATTACGGTAAGCGGAGCACCTACGCATACACCTAAAGCATAAGCAGAAATGAAGTGTCCGGCCATTGGAATACTAATACCGAGCGATGATGCAATTTCAGGAAGAATACCCATCATTGAGAATTCAGCCATACCAAGCCCCAGCGTTCCGAACGCTAAGGCTATTATACTCTTTTTCATTTAAAGAAATTGTTAATACCTGATTAATCTTGAAAACTCCTACAAAGTTACAAATAATCTCTGTACATGCAAATAATTCCGCTCCTGCCATCAAGAGAATAAAGTTGACAATGCATATACTTAATATTTTTATTCTATTTTATTTTGCATAAAAAGAAAATAGTTATACTTTTGTAGCCAAATAAAACAAGTTATGAGTTATTCCTTTCTAAAGAATTATTCGAATCATTACTTGCCTCTGATTAAGTTGGGACTTCCAATAATTGTGGGGCAGATAGGTACGATTGTACTCAGTTTTGCCGATACATTAATGGTTGGTCATCATACCACTCCTGAATTGGCAGCAGCTGCATTTGTCAGTGGTATCATTAATTTGTTTATTATTTTCGGTCAAGGTTATTCCTATGGTCTATCTCCTATAATAGGTGAATGTTTCGGAGCCCGCAAGTATCGTGAGGCGGGTGCATCATTGCGTGGAAGCATTGTTGTTAATTCGTTGATGGGTGGAGGCATTGTCTTTTTCTTAATGCTAATCTATGCCAATTTGGGGCATATGGGGCAACCGGATGAATTGATGAAATATATTGGTCCATTCTTTCTGCTTCAGGTTATTTCCATTCCTTTTGTGATGTTGTTTTTTTCTTTTAAGCAATTTGCTGATAGTATCACTGACACGAAGATCTCGATGTGGATACTCTTGGGTGGAAACCTTTTTAATATAGTAAGTAACTATTTCTTGATATATGGAAACTTCGGTGCACCGGAGTTAGGCTTGCTGGGAGCAGGTATCAGTACTCTTGTTGCACGTATCTTGATGTTAGTTATATTTGCCCTTATCTTCTTGAAAAGCAAGAGATATGTTCGCTACTTACCCGGATTTTATTTTGAAAAGGTAACTCATGAACTTCTACATAAATTGAATGTCTTGGGATGGCCTATCGCTATGCAGATGGGGATGGAAACTGCTGCTTTCTCGTTGTCTACAGTGATGATCGGGTGGTTAGGTACCGTTTCATTAGCAGCCCATCAAGTGACTCTCACTATTTCTCAGATCTGTTACATGATCTATTATGGACTAGGAACGGCTATTAGCGTCAGGGTCAGTTACTTTAAAGGTATGAATGACTATAAAAATGTTCGTGATTCCACTTATTGTGGATTTAGATTGATGATGTGCTTAGTCGTTATTACTTCAACGATTGTAATTGTTTTCAGTCATCAACTCGCTGCATTGTTCACAACGAGCGAAGATGTTCAGCAGATGATCGGGCTTTTGATCTATCCATTGCTGATCTATCAGTTTGGTGATGGTTTACAAATCACGTTTGCCAATGCTTTGCGTGGTATCTCTGTAGTGAAGCCGATGATGTATATCGCTTTTGTTTCTTATTTCTTAGTGTCTTTACCATTAGGCTACTTTTTAGGTATTGTACTTCATTGGGGTACTTTGGGTGTTTGGATGGCTTTTCCTTTTGGTTTGACAACAGCCGGATTACTTTATTATAAAGCTTTTCATCATTATATGCATGAGCAAGCTCAATCAGTTGGAAGATCTAATTACCATGAATCAGGTTCAATATATGATGAAGGAAAGGTAAGAAAATTCGTTCATACTAGAAATGTATAATTGAGGTTGATTAGTTTTTAAATGCTCTCTAAGTTCCTCAAGAATTGTAGTGGTTGAGTATATGAATCAGCTCATGAATGTGCATTTATAGCAATTCTATAAAGCTTGTCAATAATTGATAATGGCATCAATACATTTCTGTTCACCCGTAATTCCCCAGGTAGAACATTCTGCATTGATCCCATTGTGTTTAGAATTAGTTTATTCTATGCTACTCTTTATTTCATCAATCCATTTTGCAATACGTGCATCTGTTTTATAGTCTTCATTTGTTTCGTCAAGTGCCAGTCCCACAAAACTACCATCAACTACTGAGATGCTATCACTGTAGTCGTATCCTTCTGTAGCCACTGTTCCAATAAAGTGTGCACCCGAATCTTTCAACTCATTGTACAACTCTCCGATAGCTCCACAAAACGTATCAGGATAACTTTGCGAATCTCCGCAACCAAAAAGTGCAACGATCTTGTGCTGTAAGTTCGTACTTTTTAAAGTTTTGATTCCATCATACCAGTCATCTTGCAGTTCTCCGTCGCCCCAAGTTGACGAACCTAGTAATAATACTTCTGCATCATCTATGTCAGCATTGTTGATGTCGGTTACATTTTTTACATGATTGTCATCAACATTAAGCTCTTTGGCTATACGATTGGCTACATCCTCGGTGGTACCTGTTGATGAGCCGAAATAGATCATAACTTTTTTCATCTTTTTATAAGTTTAATGTTTACGATGCAAAAGTATCTGTTTCCAAAGGATTTATAAATACCTATTAATACTGATAAATAATAGTGAACTAACCATAAATTGTGATGCGAAAACGATATTTAATCGTTTTGTCCATGAATTTGCTATGATTGGGAGTAAGTTGTTTCTTTTGAGATAGATACAGTGTATTTACTGTAACACTTATATAAAAGAGTAGACCCGAATGGATGAGATTCGGGTCTGTATGATAAAAAAGGTAATAAGAAGAGAATGTTATTTTAGTTTTGAAGTATATGTCTTGATATCTTCTGACTAATGTCAATGACCCAATGTGTTACTTCCGGATCGGGTAGGATGGAGTCTGCTTTATATTTGACATGATCTGAAGCGTAGGGGACAGCGTCTATACCACCACCGATAATTGTTGTTTGAAAAGTTTTGTCAGTTGATACCAATACGGGAATAACAAGAGCTGATTTTTTACTTTTCAATACGTCAGTTATTGCTTCCGTAGTTGGATCTGAACTATAGTGAACAATGTGTCCGCACCATGCATAGGTACATTTGTCTATTCCGGACTTATCCTTCACATAGTCACCTACCTTTTTGAATAAGTCTGTCCAATTTTTCATAAATTCTTGATCGCCATAACCAACGAGCACTACACCTTCTTCTTGAGGAGTTGTAGATAATACTTTCACACGACGCAGCACATTGTGTTGCAACACATCACTAAAGTCAAGTTGAGGAGCAAGTGCCACTTTAGCTTTTGGTTTATAGATCTCAGTTCCTTCTTCATGCAATCTCTTTACTGTTTTAGGTATATTCTTCAATCCACAGATCACAGGGATATCTTCATAAACATGTGAACTGAGAGTCAAGAAGATTGGAACGATTATCACATCCGTATATCCTTCGTTATCAAACTTTTTCAGAGCATCTGCAACGGAAGGGGTAGTTGCCTCCATAAATGCTGTTTTAAAACCACTTATGTGCTGATTGGTTGACAAACTATCTGAAACGTTTTCACCCAGATCAATCAATGCTTTGTTCCATTCGGCTGATCGGGATCCATGTCCCACCATAAGTATGCCTATTTTATGATTTGTTTTATAAACCGCTTCAACCGATGTAGAACATAGAGCAATAAAAACAATAGAAAGAGTGAAAACGATGTATTTAAAACGTGATGTATACATTCTTTCCTTCATTTACTTGTTGATGAATCTGTAAAGGATGTAGACCCACTGTTGGGTTGATATACATAACTGAATGTGTAATATCCTGCAGCATCGGTCGTGGCTATACTGCTTAACGCAGGATTGCCCTTATAATAATTGTCGATCTCCATTTTAGCATACTTGCCATCATGAGTTTTGATCACAAGGGTTACTCCTGATATTGGATAAATGACGTGCTTGTCAGCAATATATTCATACCATCCGTTGCCACTACCGGTTGTGAGTGCTTTCACTCCAATGGAATCACCTTTTATTAAAGTTGGATCAGCTACGGTTATTTCAGACATACTTTTACTTACTTTATAAAGTCCTCCATTTCCGCTACGGGCATATGGAATGGTGTCATTGCCACCATTCACGATAATCGTGGTTTTGCTGAATGCAATATCCCAATCTGTAGCATCCGTTGATAGAGTATCTCCTTTTGCAAAACTGAACTTGGTATAAACTGCATTCCCGGAAGTATTTGTTTTGTAGGCATACAAGTCAGTGAATGTACTTGACTGAATAGATTCGGTCGTAACATCTTCACTATCGTTACTGTTGCACGATGTTAGTAACGAATTGCCTATTCCAAGGAACAAGAGGATGATAATAAAATTCTTTTTCATTTTCATTATATATTAAAATTTGAATATTAGTTTTCCGTAAATAATTCGTCCCGGTAAGTTACTTATACAGCTTTTGTTTGTGTAGTTAAGCAGGTTGTCTGCACCTGTCGAGACGGTGAGGTGTGCGGTGAGTTGCTTATTTGCTGCTACATACAATACCGCATATCCAGGTACAAAGACGTCTTTATCATCAATATATCCGTTCCCGTTTGTGTCGGACATGGCATATTTGCTTCTGTATATGACACGTCCGTTCAAATTGAGCTTCCATTCAGGGATGTTATAAAAGACTTTCAAATTAGCAATATGTCTGGAGCGATTACTCAATCCAAAATAATCGCTTCTTTTTAGTTTAATGGTTTTGTTCTCACTGTCTCTGGCATATACATGCCCGTGCTTGAATGCGTTTTCAGCCGAATCATCCATGGCATAAAGCAATTGATAGCCTCCTATGATTTGTAGATTTCTGTTGATGTCCCATGACATATTTACTTCTATCCCCTGTGTGTGCACTTTGTTGATGTTGTAGTAACTAAATACACTTTGTCCATTTGTTTTGTAAGCTATGGTTCTGGTGTCGATCATGTTCTTGATATGATTGTAGAACAAATTAGTCTCGACATGCACTTTGTGACAAGGATCCCATTGCAATCCCATATTCAGGTTTACAGAACTTTCCGGTCTTAAGGATTCATCTACTGACATATTATTTACCAAACTCTGAATTAATCCTTGCGCAGCCATTTCTTTTAATCCTTCAGCTGCTACATAACTTCCTAACACGGTGTATCCTACGGAAGTATTGGTGAAGTTGAGATATAGTTGTCTGAAGTCAGGTGCTTTGAATCCATATCCCATAGATGACATAATTGAGAGGGAATGGCTCAGCCTGTAACGTACACCTAATTTTGGGCTCCATTGCTCACCATATATATTATGATGGTCATATCTGATTCCGGCCAGAATATTTAATCGTTGCCAGAGATTGTTCTCGAGCTGCAGATAGGCAAATTCCGACTTGTATATCGCCTTTTGTGTAAAGTTCGTTCTGTTTAATGTTTCATAATCATATCCGGCTCCTACGCTAACTTGCTGTTTGGCTACAGGAGTCAATACAAAGCGAATCTCAGGACGCAGCATCATTTGTTTAAAGAAACTGGATGAGGCCTCATTGTCATCCGAAAGAGTAAAATCATTTGTGTGGTATGTAGTATAATAAACAGACGCTTCACTGCATAAGTACTTATTCCACTTGTTGTTCCATTTCAGTTGTGATTCCAGCTCATTAATGAAGTTATGCCCCTTTGCCTGTGTGCTATCATCCAGATTATAGCGAGCATTTTGTCTTTGATAGTAGTAGCGAATATTGGAATTAAGTTCAGAGTTTTTGCTGAAATGATAAGTTAATTTATTGTTGAGTGTGTAGCTGAGGTATGGTTCCACGGTATTTAATCGACTTGATGGTACAAGCATGTATCCATTGCTACTGTTTCTGTTGAGATAGATACTCGCGGCAAGCTTTTGGTTCTTGATATCGAGATTCATGTTTGTATCATGCGTATTGAACGTAGCAAACTTGTGATCTAATGATCCGGTAAATCCCTTTTCAGGATTTTGAGTAATGATATTAACCACACCTCCGAGTGCTTCAGAACCATATAATCCGGAAGAGGCTCCTTTGATTATTTCAATCTGCTTCACATTGCCCACGTTTATGCGATCAAGATCAAGTGTGCCGGCTGACCTTCCGATCAGCGGCATACCATCAATCATAATCATTATATATTGTGAGTCAAGGCCTTGCATTTGTATCCCTACACCGTTGCCATATCCATAATCAGGTACAACAATCAACCCTGTCTGTTGACTGATTATTTCACTTAGTTTGGTTGCATTCGTTTTTTGAATTTCATTTTTGCTTATTACTTTAATAGGTAATGGCAATGTGGATGCGTCTCTGGATGTGCGTGTGGCAGTAACAACCACCTCATTCAGACGCAGGCAATCAATAGAATCGTTTATGTGTATCTCATTGCCGACAGCTTGTAAGCTAATGAAGAATAAACTAGAAAGTGTTGTGATCTTTATGTAATTCATTTACCAATTATTTGTGGTTGCAAAGTTAAGTTGTATTATAGCGGGGCACAATCCCTAATAATGACTATTCCTGAGAGTATAAATACCTTAGAATAATTATTAAAAAACTAGAAGGCTGTGAACAATTGGCATTTTGGTTGTTTTCAGAGACTTACATGTCCTCTTTCCTCCTCGTCCTTTGTAAGAGATCTACTCTATGTGAGTATTTCTCTGATTGCTATAATGCATTCTTCCTGTTACAAAGCAACAAAACTTATTTCTACAGCCGTGGAAAAGCATTTTTACGGTTGTGGCACGACCGTTTTACATTTGTAGAAAAGCATTTCTACAACCGTAAAAATAAGTTTTGTTGCTTATGAGATGGAAAAGTGCATGTATTGTTTCAATGGTTTGCAAGTGATAACTTGTTCATCATCAAGTAGAAAGCGGTCATCATGTAGCAATAAAAAAAGTTCCCCGCAATAATGCGGAGAACTTATGAAGGTTTAAAAACATGTATTATATAGAGATCTATTCTTATTGAACCTGGCGTCCCGTTGCAATCAAATAAGACGTGCGGCTGTTTAAATATTGTGCAACGGCATCTGTATATTGATCATGCGACTGTTGGTCTTTTGCCTGAGCCTCAAGCAGGTCGCTCATTGTTGCTGTTCCTGCATGGTAATAGTCTTCATTCAAGCGAAGGTTTTCAGCAGACTTTTCCATACTCTTTTTAGCTAATTCAATTTGTTTGTATGCATTCACCAAATCATTATAAGAACTTTGCATCTGTATCATCAACAGCTGGCGATTGTCCTCACGATCTTCACGTGCAATTTGTTCAGCGAGTTGTTGATGCCTTACACCGTGTTTGCCGGTCCATATATCACTGATTGGTACGCTCACAGTGGCCAGCCCAACAATGTTGGCTTGTCCACTTCCCATCAGGTCTTGATATAATGCAACAGCTCCTACAGCAACTGTCGGCAATTGCGCTCCTTTCTTTATCTTTGTTTGTAAAGCGTTAGCTTCTACGTTCTTATCCAATAGCTTCGCTTCATTACGATTGTCCAATGCCGTGGCATGGTCCGTATAATAAGTGGTAGGATTGGGTAGATTCTTTGATAAGGTAGTATCAATTTGAATCTCTTTTCCGTTCATGCCAATATATTGAGCTAACACCATTTTACAAAGGCTTATGCCATTCTCCAGTTTCAATCGGTTGGTCGAAATTTCATTTTGTTTCAATTCAACGCTTAGTACATCATCTTTATTCTTTATTCCGGCTTTGAAAGAGTTGGTTGCATCTTGATGAATGCGTTCCAATTGTTTGTCGACAGCATCAAGCGTATGTTGCTTTTCATAAAGAGTGAGCAATTGATTGTAATATTGTTCTGTTGTATTCAACAGTTCGTCCTGCGATTGCTGCAATTGCAATTTTTTTACTTCTGTTTGCAATTTGGCCAATTTATTGCCGTTGGTTATTTGTCCACCGGCATAAAGAGGTTCCATAGCCATTACATCTGCTACTATTCCATGGTTTATGGCCTTAAGGGTATAACTGGTTGGCATGCCCGATAGGGCACTCGCATTTAATCCTAAATCCGTAATAGTTTTGGTCAGTTCTTGTTGCTGACTTGTTGACAGACTTATCTTTTTCTTCAGCAAGTCATCATATGCTTTAAAGTAACTGCCCGAAGCCGTAACGGTGGGAAAGTATTTGCTGTATGCTTCTCTTTCTTGCTCTTTGGCCTGATCTATTTCCAGTTTACCATTTCGCATCTTTATATTGTTGTCCAATGCCATTTGTCGACATTCGGATAATGAATAGACCTTCTGTGCTTGAAGTTCCGGAGCTATTAGCATTCCTGTTACTAATATAATTATTGATATTTTCATAATCTTCCTGTTATTTATTTAGCCTACTAAACTGTGTAATCTATCATTCATTGCAGCTGAACGTTGTTTTTCGTTCTTTAGATTGCGCTTATGATCTTCTATTCTGAATATGATCCAATATCCGATAGGTATCATTGTTATGATAAAGAACATGGAAATAATTGTACCGAAGCAGACCACTGTACCCATCGGTCCCCACATCGGCGTGTTAGCTATAACCATAGGCACAACGCCCATAGATGCTGCCGCACTGGTAAGGAAGATAGGACGCATACGGCGTTGAGCAGCTTGCAATGCTGCATGTTTGGCACTCATCCTGTGTTTGACTCGTAGTTCTTCGGCATAGTCGATCATGATAATACCGTTTCGGACGATAATACCCATTAGTGAAATGATGCCTAAGATTCCGGTTATACCCAATTCTTGTCCCATTACCGACACGCCTGTGGCTGCACCAAGCAGCGAGAACAGTAGTGAAAACAGGACAAGTATGGACAGTCGGATGTCCTTGAAATGAAATAATAAAATAGCAAAGATTACAACAATGGAAATGGCTAGTCCTCCGTAGATTTGCGGACCGGTCTCAAGATCGCTTTCACGTTGTCCGCCGGGCGACATAGTCACTCCTGATGGCAATTTCATTGTTGACAATTCTTTGAGCACTTTGTCTGTAGCACTATTTAAATTCGTTCCACGTGTTATGTCAGCAAATATAGACACCGTACGCACTCCGTTTCGCCTTACGATCATGCCATCGCTCCAGTCAGGTTTTACTTTCGCTATTTGGCGCAATGGGACATTCACACCCGGGATTATACCGCTAATTGTAGCATTGTTTAAGTCCTCAGGGTATTGTAGTCCGGCATGATTATCTTTCAGCATTACGTTTACAGGATAATCCCCTTCCCAAATGGAGGTAAGCGTAATGCCCGAGCCGAAGCGTGTAGCCAGATTCATTGCAAGCATTGTTTTGTTGATGCCCAATCGGTTCGCTTCATCGCTGTTCATCAACACATCCATCCCGTTGGTATTTGCTTCAAAATTACTGCGAACAATCATTAGCTTGGAATCGCGTCTCATAATAGCCATTGCCTGATCTACTGCTTGATGCAATTGAGAAAGGTTTTCTCCGCTGAATCTTATTTCTATTGGCGAATTAGCCTCTGAATAATCCAGCTGCTTGAAACGGATTGTAGCATCAGGAAAATAGTTTGTATATATAGGTGTAAATTTATCAAGCAATGCTTCCGTGTCAGCATTCCCATTTGTGTTGACAATACATTGAGCATAGTTTGAACCACCGATTTGAGGGGCATAACTCGTTTGGAAGCGAGGAGAACCGCTGCCATAGAATGTGGTTACATTTACCACCCGTTTATCCTTTTTGATAATGTATTGCAAGCTGTCTGCCACTTGTGCTGTACGTTCTATGGCCGTTCCGGTTGGTAGATATATTTCAATGGCAAATTGGTTACGTTCAGCAATGGGCATCAGCTTTTGCGGTTGCATGGAAAAGAACTTTGCTCCAATGACTATGGAAAGGACGCCTATTCCCAAAGTGACGAATGGATGACGGAAGCAGGCTTCGATGAGAATATTGTAATATTGCTGTATGTAATCAAGAAATGTCTTCCTGCTTTTCTTGTTAGGATCCGCTTTCAATCCTTTCTTTATAAATGTGAATTGTAGCCATGGCACCACAAAAACAGCAATAAGCAATGAGGCACCAAGGACGATGGAAACACCCAGTGGGAACCATTTCACAAAGTCGTAAAGTAATCCTTTCATCGTAATCAGTAGAGGGAAAAATGTGATGGAGATAGCCAATGTGGCACTGAATATGGAAGAGAAGAACTCTTTAGCAGCAAAGGATGCCGCATGCCATCGGCTCATGCCCTCATCAATCTTTTCGATATAGCAGTCGATAATCACGATAGAGTTGTCCACAATCATTCCTAATGTGACAATCAATGCCGCTAATGTCACGGTGTTAAGCTCTATGCCTAAACCATAGAATAGACCTAATGACATAAATATGGTGATAGGAATGGTACTTGCTGCAACAGCTGCAACACGCATGGGCAATAATAGCATAATGACTAATACCACAGAGCATATGGCAATAAGTAACTCTTTGAGGAAGTCGACAATGGAGGAGTTTACCACACTACTTTGATCGGTAATCGGATAGATGGTTACATCCTTTGGCAGTGTCTTTTCAAAATCTTTAATCTTGTTTTTTACGTTGCCTCCGAATTTTACAATGTTGCTGCCTTCGTTCATTTCCAATGATAGTACAATACATTTCTTACCATTGTTTTTCACATAAGTGTCGGCATCGGGATATTCACGTTTGATCGTTGCTATATCACGCAGTCTGATGACGTTACCCTTCGGATCAGAGTATACAATCTGTTGTGCCACATCATTTTCTGTGTTCAACGATGAATGCAGGTGTATCGGTCGTACGGTTTTTTTGTCATCCACAGATCCGCTTATTACCGTCAAACCTTGAGCAGACAAAGAGCTTAGTAATGTGGCAGTATTCAATCCATAGTCAGACAAACGGTCACGGTCGATATACACACCTATTTGTTCTTGCTGTTCGCCATATACGCGTAAGTTGGCCACTTCAGGAATGGTACGTAATCTATCTTGCAGATTCGTCATGTAGTTGTGCAATTCACGATAGGTTTTATCCTTGCTTTCAAGTGTAATCAACATGGCAGAAGTGTCACCGAAATCATCGTTGGCAATTAAAGCCAGTACGCCGGTTGGGAGATTGCTTTTGAACTGTTGTAAACGAATTTTAAATTTACTCCAGAACTCATCTTTATTTTTTACGTTATCATTCAGTTCCACAAACACGTAACACATTCCATCTTTACTTTGAGAGTATGTCTTTGCTTTCTTTATTTCTTTGAATCCCCACAAAAATTTCTCAAGAGGTTTTGTTAGTTGTTCCTCAACCTCTGCAGAGTTTGCTCCCGGATAGACTCCTGCGACAACACCTTGACGGACTGTGAAGGATGGGAACTCATTCTTAGGCATATTTTGTAATGAGTAAACTCCGAAAGCCACAAAGATGGCAAGTAATAGAAGCATGATGCTTCTATAGTGCATCACAGCTTCTACTACGTCTCTTTTAGTTGATATTTTCATAACAATTTAATTTTAGAGCCTTCACTTACTTTATTTTGTCCGTTTACAATCACTTGGTCGCCATTGTTTAGTCCGCCGATGATAACTACCCCTTGATTGTTGGCATCACCTGTCGTGACAGCCTTCTTTTGGGCCATACTTCCTTCAGCCACCCACACAAATTTGGTCCCGTTAGCATCCAGCATGACAGCCTCTTGTGGAACTATAATGGCATTATTGGCTTGTTGAGTATTAATGGCTACATTGCATACCATTCCCGGCATTAATTCATGTCCCGGATTTGCAAGAGCCAATTTCACATCATAAGTATGGCTCAGAGCATTGGCCTGTACACCTTTTTCTATCACACGTCCCATATAGCTTCTATTATCAAGAGCAGAGACGGTAAAGCCGATGCCTTGTCCTATTTTTATTTTTGATATTTCTTGTTCCGGTATGGATACTTTTATTTTGATGTGATCTATTTTCACAAGTTTGAAGCAGCTTAATCCCGGAGTGACGTTGTTACCAACATCAACCATTCTTTGGGATATATATCCCGAAAAAGGAGCACGTAACACGCAGTCACTTATACTCTTTCGTGCGATCCTTTCTGCAGCCTGCGCTTGAACCAGCTGTGTTTGTGTTTCTATAAATTTGATTTCAGGAAGACTACCTTTCTTGTAAAGGCCGTTCATACGTTTGTATGCGTCTTGAGCCTGTTTAAGTGTCGATTTTGCGATGTCATAGGAGTTCATCACAGTAGACTTGTCCAGCACAGCTAACACTTGTCCTTTTTTTACAGCTTGTCCTTCATCAACAACAACTTGCGAAACGGTGCCCAAACCTGAAAAGCTCAGTGATGAACCATATGATTCTTCAACCGTTCCTACATAAGTTCGATTGCCAGACTCTGAGGTAGAAGCGGCAACTATTGTTTTTACTGTTATCGGTTCTGTTGTTTCTGTTTTTTGTTTTGATGAACAGCCGATCAAAACCATTAGACAAACAACTCCCAAGAATGTTCTTCCTGTTCTCATAATTCAAGCAATTTATTTAGAAAATTAATAATTATCTTGTCTTTTATTCGCATTAAAGCACTAATCTATTATTAGAGGTGCAAAGTTCATATGTTTTTTAGCATAATAAAAGGCTATAATGTATTAAGAGTTGGTCAATATTTCCAATAAGTATAGAAATATTAGAAACATATCATATATTTGTGGTCAAAATAAGAAATATGAAATATGGAACAATCAATAGACTTTTTTAATAATTTTGGATCATGTCGTTATATTGATGATGATTTTATAATGTTTCGGGGCTTAAAAAAAGAGGCGTTGGATTATTATTCAAATCGTATTGATGAAGCAGTATTGGGGGTATGTACCAATGGACATGGTAAACTTACTGTCAATATGAAGAATTATGATCTAAATCCTCATGATATCATGATCCTCTCTCCGGGAGCAATAGTTAAAGAGGGATACATTAGTGATGATCTTGACGGATTATTTATTTCTTGTTCAAAGAAATTTTGTGATGAAGTGATATTTCAGAATATTCCGCAGTTAGTTGGTGCCTTCATGTTTTTAAATGATAACCAAGTGATTCCTATGGAAGAGAAAGACTATATTCATTTGCATCGTTTCTATGAATTTATTTGGGATAATACGGAGAAACGTGATTCTTTGCTCACGAAAGAAATACTTCGGCATCTCTTAACAGCGATGGCATTGTGGCTTTATAGTTTGTTACCAATAAGTCAGCATGGATTGACGAAGAATAGACAGGAAAGCATTGTAGAGAAATTTCTTCAAGATGCGCAAGATCAATACAAGCAGGAGCGACGGGTAGGATACTATGCCCAATTGCAATTTATAACTCCTAAATATTTGTCGATGGTGGTGAAGTTGGTAACAGGTAAAACCGTAAGTGACTGGATTAACAGTTTTGTGATACTTGCAGCGAAATCACAATTGAAAAACACCATAAAGACTATTCAAGAAATTGCAGTTGAATTGAATTTTCCCAACCAATCATTCTTTGGTAAGTATTTTAAGAAGAACACAGGCATGAGTCCTAGTGATTACCGGAGTTCAAATTGACGAATATTCAAGAGCTTTTTTATGATGATGCTTAATCTTTTGCATTAAAATAGTGGCGGATTTTGTTTATTTACTTTAACTTTGCGTCCATGTTACAAATTCGTAGTGTAAGTTATTAAAGAAATCGCAAGAAATAAATGAAAACAGAGGATTATAACGTATTTCAAATTCGATATACATTTAGAGATAATAGCAATGTCATGGACGCCGTAGTGCGTAACCGTTGTGAATTAGAGCTTTTGAGAATTTTTGACTATGTGGCCAAAGAATTGAAGTTTCAATTGAAGATCGAGACGGAATCACAAAAGAAAGGACCAATGCGTGATGCTTATCATTTAATTGTGATAGCTGGTGTCCCTGTTTATACTGATATTCTGCGTTTTATTTCACAAATGGTTTTGACTCATCCGAAAGCTCCGAAAGGACAAAAGCCATCATGGAATGCGGCTCTTGTTAATGAGATGATTGCGATTGCTAAAGCTGGATTGAAAGAGAAAAATCGTACAAATCCTTATTTGAGTGAAGCTAGCGTAAAGAGTCTTTTGGAAGAGGATTCCAAGCTAAGGAAATTGGTTTCAAACTTTTTTGAACATCTCGTATCTTATGCTAAAATGGCTCGCTTTGATATATTGTTGTCTACGAAAAACAATAAAGGAGAAGCTGTTGATGTAGTGGAAGGTGTTGATAGAAATGCATTTAAAAGTTTCATTCTGGAATCGGATGAATTGGCTCCATTGATCAATGAAGATGCTCATATTGAAATTGTTTCCCCTGTATTAAAGACTGGAAATTATCGCTGGCGTGGTATCTATGAAGGTGCTGAAGCTCCGATAGAGTTCTTTATGCTTGATGAGGATTTCAAACAGAGTGTAGAGACTGATAGAATTTCTTTTCAGAATGGTACCTGTATCCGTTGTACACTTGAAATAAATCGCCGTATGGATGAGGAAGGCAATATATTCAATAGCCGTTATACCGTGAAAATGGTATCAAAGGTGTATAGTGGCAATGTAACGGTGGAAACGCCTAAAGGTAAACGCAAAAGAGAGGAAATGGAAGCTGCTAAAAGGCAACTGAGCTTGTTTGATTAATTTTATTTTCATTATATCGCTTCCTAATGATTATGGCAATTCATTGTCCATAATCATTAGGAAGTTTTTTATTTTCAATTCATCTTCAACTGTTCCATATAGATTCACGGTCAGTGTCATTTCATCTTTAAAGGTAGTTGTGCCTATCTGAAAGTAAGGCTTGAACTTAATTGATCCGGAGATAAATGTTTCTGTAATTTCCGCTCCTTCAAAATGCAATTTCTGATCATCAATAATACCTATATTTGTGAGCGATATCAATGGATTGCTAAAAGACTTTGCGATTAGGTTGTATGCTTCTTCATATTTCATTGTTTGAAATATTTGTTCCATTAATATTGTGCCTTTTAAGGATATACTGCTTTTCTTTTGCAGGTCCATAGCCTGTTTCACTTTTGCAAGGGTCTCTGTGAAGCTGTCATCTAGCGAACTGGTAATGCTGCATGTTATGAATGAGTTGAGATTGCAAATGCCTGTTTTGAAATCTTTGGGCAGGTAGTATTTGCGTAGATCTATGGGGCAGGGCAGTGTGGTGATCTTATTCTCAGGCAGAGTCTTATACAAAGACCTGAACAGAGCAGCGAATAGGATATCGTTTACAGTAGCTCCAATAGGTTTTGCTATTGCTTTCATCGCCTTTAACCTTGTTGGGGATAATTTATGACTGACAATAAATGGGCGGTTTTTATCGCCTTTGAAATCGAATGTTACGCCATCTTTTGTCTTTATCTCACCTTCTGTTGATTCTGATATTCCCTTTATTTCTTCTTCGGTAAAGTTCTTTAATATTTGTGACAATCCTCGTGAGTATGAATTTAGTGGCGGTTGATAATCAGGATTCTTTAGCATTTGCGAATATATATTGCTCAGGTCCCAAAGATATTGTTGAAATCCGGTTGCATCACATAATTGATGATTAAGTGAAATGCAGATTGCATCATGTGTCAATCCTTTTATTAATGTAACATGTATTTGAGGACCATTTTGTGCATTAGTGCTGTATGTAATATTCTCAGCGCAATCCTTGTTTAAGTCATCTGATAAGACTCTTTTTACCTTAAAATAATCTTGTATATTGAAGTCATCTTTAGTCCAATATGGATATGGCGATTTGTCTATGTACCGACAGTTCAGTAAAGGCAATGATTTTATGGAAAGTTTTATAGAGTTTAATAATGCTTGTTCATTAATTTTGCCTTCAAACGTGGCTTGGAAGTGTAATTGATGATCATTATATTCAAACTTCTCAAACATGAGTTGAAGAATTTCCCATGTTTCAGCTTTTATTTTATTATTCATTTTATGTAAATTCAAAAAGGTTGTATAACTCAGGTGGTACAGGCCTTCACGACTTATACCACCTCTACTATGAAAAACAAATTCTGTAAAAATGCAAGAAAACCAAAATAAAAACGACTTGTTATATTTACTGTGTCATTATTAAACGTTTTTATTTGTTTTTTGTTCGTTTATTCTAATCATATTTAGGAACTTTAACCTTATCCAATCAGAATAAAAAAGCGGAGAATATGCCGAAAAGACATATTCTCCGTAAATTGTATGTTAAGAAATAATTATTTTACTTCTTCAAAATCTGCATCTTGTACATTGTCGCCTTTAGAATCGGATTGATTCTCGTTTCCAGCTCCATTTTGAGGACCGCCTTGTTGTTGTCCTGCACTGTTTGCATCTGCACCTGCTGCGCCTGCTTGTGCGCCACTTTGGCTATACATTTCAGCACTGGCAGTTTGCCATGCTGCATTGATTTCAGCCATTGCTGTATCAATAGCAGCTAAATCTTGAGACTTGTGAGCAGCTTTTAATTTCTCTAATGCTGTTTCGATCGGAGCTTTCTTATCGGCAGGGATCTTATCAGCATTTTCTTTTAATTGACTTTCAGTTGTGAAGATCATGCTGTCAGCCTGATTAAGCTTATCAACTTTCTCACGTTCTTTTTTATCAACATCTTCGTTTGCTTGAGCTTCTGCTTTCATCTTTTCGATTTCTTCTTTGCTCAAACCAGAGGAAGCTTCTATACGAATCTTTTGTTCTTTTCCTGTAGCTTTGTCTTTTGCTGAAACGTTCAATATACCGTTGGCATCAATATCAAATGTTACCTCAATTTGTGGAATACCACGTCGTGCAGGAGCAAGACCTGTTAAGTTGAACTGACCAATTGATTTATTTTGAGTAGCCATTGGACGTTCACCTTGTAATACATGAATCGTTACTTCTGTCTGGTTATCGGCTGCTGTAGAGAATGTTTCACTCTTTTTGCAAGGTATAGTTGTGTTGGAATCAATTAATTTGGTCATTACACCACCCATTGTTTCAATACCCATTGATAATGGAGTGACATCCAATAAGACTACACCTTTAATCTCATCTGTCAAAACAGCACCTTGGATAGCAGCACCAACAGCAACAACTTCATCAGGGTTTACACCTTTTGAGGGAGCTTTACCAAAGAAATCTTCAACTAATTTCTGAACGGCTGGGATACGTGATGAACCACCTACTAAGATTACTTCATCTATATCGCTGTTTGTTAGTTTTGCATCATCCATTGCTTTGCGACAAGGTTCAACACAAGCTTGGATTAATTTATCTGCCAATTGTTCGAATTTAGCACGTGTCAAAGTTTTTACCAAATGCTTAGGCACACCACCTACAGAAGTTATATAGGGTAAATTAATTTCAGAACTGGTTGTAGAAGACAATTCTATTTTAGCTTTTTCAGCTGCTTCTTTCAAGCGTTGTAAAGCCATTGGGTCCTTACGAAGATTTACATTCTCATCTGACATGAATTCGTCTGCTAACCAGTCTATGATTACTTGATCGAAATCATCACCACCAAGGTGAGTATCACCATTTGTTGAAAGAACCTCAAAGACACCTCCACCGAAGTCAAGAACTGAAATATCGAATGTTCCACCACCAAGGTCAAAGACTGCAATTTTCATGTCTTTGCTTTTCTTGTCTACGCCATAGGCTAAAGCTGCAGCTGTTGGCTCGTTGACAATACGCTTTACTTCAAGTCCGGCAATTTGTCCTGCTTCTTTGGTTGCTTGGCGTTGAGAGTCGCTGAAGTATGCAGGAACTGTGATCACAGCTTCTTTTACCTCTTGTCCAAGGTAATCCTCAGCAGTTTTCTTCATTTTCTGAAGAACCATTGCTGAGATTTCTTGTGGTGTATATAATTTGCCATCGATATCAACACGAGGCATGTTGTTATCACCCTTAACAACTTTATAGGGTACACGCGCAATTTCTTTTACAACTTGATCGCAATTTTCACCCATGAAACGTTTGATAGAAAATACTGTACGTTCAGGGTTTGTGATTGCTTGACGTTTTGCAGGGTCTCCGATTTTGCGTTCGCCACCGTCTGCAAATGATACTACAGAAGGAGTTGTGCGTTTACCTTCGCTGTTTGCAATTACTACAGGTTCGTTACCTTCAAATACGGCAACGCATGAGTTTGTAGTTCCTAAGTCAATTCCAATTATTTTTCCCATAATTATTATATCTGTTATATTTATTATTCTTGTTTTGTCTTTGATCACATTATTTGCAATGGATCATTGTCCAAAACATTTAAGCAAAGGCTGTGCCAAAATATAACATGCCTCTTTATATATATCAACTTACGAAAGGTGAACTGACGTAATGGCAGAATGGGGTGTCAAATTCTATCAATGACTCTATTTATTAAGCCGTCTATTGTATTTTTATAATCGGCATTGGCATTTTTTTCAAGACGGTTGGCAATGACCATGCATACTGTCATGGCATGATGTCCCATTAGTTTTGATAGTCCGGCCAAAGCGGAGCTTTCCATTTCGAAATTAGTGATTTTGTATCCATTATATTCGAAACTTTCAACTTTTGTATTTTGATCAGGATCAGCCAAGGGTAGACGTAACTCACGTCCTTGTGGACCGAAGAATCCTCCACATGAAATTGTCACTCCATTTACCATATCACCCCTGTTGATTCTTTCAATTAACGTTGAATCATTATCTATTACGTAAGGAGCACATAGTAATGAATTCCAATGCATATGTTTTTTGAAAGCTTCTTCAAAAGGCAAATCACATACATCGTTGCGACCTGCATAGAAATTGAGCAACCCATCAAATCCTATAGATTTACGGCTTACTACATAGGTTCCGCAAGGGGTATTGGGTTGTAATCCACCGCAAGTACCAAGGCGTACTAATTCCAAATGAGTGATTTCGGATTTTAGTTCACGTGTTTTGAAATTAATGTTCACCAGCGCATCAAGCTCATTTATCACAATGTCTATATTGTCACAGCCGATGCCGGTTGACAACACTGTTAGCCGTTTGCCTTGATATACGCCTGTAATGGTGTGGAATTCACGTGACGATACATCACATTCGATTGATTCGAAATGCGAAGCAATAAGTGAAACACGTCCGGGATCACCTACAAGAATTATTTTATGTGCTAATTGTTCGGGCTTTACATGTAAGTGAAAAACCGAGCCATCATCATTGATGATTAGCTCGGAAGATTCAAAATATTTCTTCATAAATAATTATTTTATTTCTGACTTTCCTGTAGATGAAGGTGTACCGGGTTTAGCTATTGTTTCCCTCATTGTAGTATCAGCTTCAATATTTTTAATTTTACAGTAATCCATTATTCCTAAATTTCCTTTACGGAAAGCTTCAGCCATGGCACGAGGTACTTCTGCTTCGGCTTCAATTACTTTCGCTCTTGCTTCTTGAGCTTTAGCTTTCATTTCTTGCTCGTTAGCCACGGCCATTGCTCTACGTTCTTCGGCTTTGGCCTGAGCAATATTTTTGTCAGCATTTGCTTGATCTATTTGTAGTTCTGCACCGATATTCTTACCAATATCTATATCTGCGATGTCAATTGATAAAATTTCAAAGGCTGTACCGGCATCCAATCCTTTTTGTAATACTACTTTTGATATGCTATCTGGTTTTTCAAGCACATCTGCATGACTGTCAGACATACCGATAGAAGCTACGATGCCTTCTCCAACGCGTGCTAATATAGTATCTTCACCTGCACCGCCTACTAATTGTTTAATATTGGCACGAACAGTAACTCGGGCTTTGGTGATCAATTGGATACCATTTTTAGCTACAGCATATACAGGAGGGGTATCTATTACTTTGGGATTAACAGACATTTGCACTGCTTCAAATACATCACGGCCAGCAAGATCAATAGCTGTAGCCATTTGAAAAGTAAGTTCTATATCAGCTTTGTTGGCTGACACTAAGGCATGGACAACTTTCTCCACATGACCACCGGCAAGATAATGAGCTTCCAGTTCATCACGAGTGATATCCCTTAATCCTGCTTTGTGCGCCTCAATCATAGCCGGAACTATTACATATGGAGGTACATTACGGATTCTCATCAGGAACAGTTGTATAAGTGATACATTGACTCCTGATACTTTGGCAGAAAGCCATAAAAAGAACGGTACATAATGGAAAAATAGAGTCAGGAAGATAATACCTCCGACTATTAAGATGATAGTAAACATCATTGAATCAATCATAATAAATGTAGTTTATGAATTAGATAATTGTTTTTTTATTAAAATGCGTCCACCCTCAATTCTGTCAACCAAAATAGGTGTACCTTCATTAATGAATCCGTCAATACTTTTTACTTCTATTGTATTTCCGTTTATTTTGGCCATCCCGATAAGTGCAACTCTTGTTACTGTTTCTCCTTTGTCACCCGAACTTATATTCCGTTCATTGGAGCTGTTAACATTACCGGAAAGATCTTTCTTTAAAGCTATTTTCTCAATTATTTTATTGTGTGTCACAAAAAAGAGTATAATCAAACATCCTAATGCCGAACCGCCTAATGCGATGAAGCCGACTGTCATTCCAAAATGTGTAAATGCATAGTAAATGGCAAAAGCAAAACTGATGGTGGCACTTATGCCAGCTATGCTTATTCCCGGAATCACAAATACTTCTAAAGCAAAGAGTATTATTCCTAAAACGATCAGTCCGATAATTATTACTATATCCATTTAATTTTTTTTTTGATAAATGTTTTCAGCATTTCTTGCAAATTTCTCTGTGTCTTTCGCTTGTCTCTTTAACAGTGAAACATGCTTTTCTAAATCCATTAATCCTGGAATCATTGCTTCTCTCTTTTCTGCTTCTGTATTCGCGTAGGTATTACGCATATCTTCTAATTTTGCTTCTTGCTGCTTCAGTTGGTTGTAGAGTTGCTCATAATGTATGTATAGTTTTTTAGCTTCAGGTGATTTGAAATCACTTGCTTCTGAATAACTTATTTTATCATTAACTATGAATAAGTGCTCTTTCTTCGTCCGCTTTATACTTACATCATTGGCTTTCTTGATTTCTGATAATCGTTGTAAGGCCGCTTGTACAATAGAATCATTATCCACCCAAGTCTCGCGAATTGCATGAATTTCAGCTAAGTGAATCAGCTGTTTTGCATCCATTGTAGATTGGTCATACACTTTTTTAGTTTTGTTTGGAACGAATACATATATACAAACCTTGTTTTCAGGCTGTCTGCGGTCACTGGCAAACCATCCAAGGTTGTTGGTCTCGTCAATTGTATACATGTAATCATTGTCGGGTGAATTAAACGGCATTCCAATATTTTGTGGCTTTAAATATGTATCAGCACTATCATTGCTTGTGATAAATATATCTAGTTTTCCTAGTGATTCTGCTGTTGATGCATATGATAATGTGGTTCCATCCGTTTGAAGAAAAGGGTAGTTATAGTTCTGACCATCGATATTCAATGGTGCAGGCAAGATTTGAGGTGTACTCCATTTATTAATTAATTTGGTGCAATTATATAACTTGCCGTTATTGCTATAAATCATTCTATTTTCTAATTCATTAATGTATACTGTCCCATAATTCTTATCATTTGATTTGAAATATTGTTCATAAGTAGTCAGTAATCCGGCATCAGTACTTAGTTGGTATTTTGTGAGGAAAGAATCTTTCTCTACTACCAAACTATCTATAATTACCACTCGTTCAACTCCATTGATCATTTTCGCCCCCATTTGTGCTTGTTCCAATTTGCTTTGAGTTGTTTCAGTAGGAGTTTTCTCGCGTACTAATTGGCTGATATATTTTTTATAGGCATTTACGGCATCATTCCATTTATAAGCAGTCATTAGCCGATCACCATTATCTAATAGCGATCCGCTTGCAGTAGTTTTTATTGTTCTTTTGTGAGCCGTTGCCTTATTTTGGGCATTACTTGGAACAAATACTAAACTAATTAGAACGACATTGAATAAATAGCTAAGTTTCATCTTCTTTCTTTACATTATTGGTTACTGTTTCAAAAGTACAATTTTTTTTGAATATCACATTATTATTACTTACTTTTTATCAAAAACCAACAATAATCGTCTTAGTTTTTCGCCAGACCTATTGTTTGAGTATAATGAATATGTAATGGAAAAAAATAAGGTGGATTTGTGAACTTTAATAGGCCTTATAATGTTTACTATAAAGAGATATCTATAATTTAAAATGAAATAAAATGAAAATTACCTTTTTCGGAATACAGCCTTATGACAAAGAATCTTTTGACCGTATTAATAAACAATATGGGCTAGACATCATTTACCATCGCAGTCAATTGAATTGCAAAAATGTGCCATTGGCTCAAGGATCAGATATTGTATGTATTTTTGTAAATGATATTGCAGATGCAAGTACAATAGAGGGGTTGGCAAAAAGTGGAGTCAAATTGATTGCATTACGATGTGCGGGATTTAATAATGTGGATTTGGATGCTGCTCGTAAATTTAATATAAAGGTCGTGCGTGTTCCAGCTTATTCACCTCATGCCGTAGCAGAGTATGCTATAGCATTGATGTTGTCATTAAACCGGAAAATTCATCGTGCATATTGGCGTACACGTGATGCCAATTTTGCTTTGCATGGGTTATTGGGTTTTGATATGTATGATAAGACGATAGGGATCATTGGTACCGGTAAAATAGCAAAGGTGCTAATACATATATTAAAAGGTTTTGGCATGAAAATTATAGCTTATGATCTTTATCCTGATCAATCTTTTGCTGCTAAGGAGCAGATAAGCTATGTTACCCTTGAGGAATTATATCATCAATCTGATATTATTTCGTTGCATTGTCCGTTAACTGATCAAACTCGTTATATGATTGATAAACATTCTATTGAGTTGATGAAGCCTGGAGTGATGATAATCAATACAGGTAGAGGTCAACTTATTAATACGGAAGCATTGATTGAGGGACTGAAAAACAAGGAGATTGGCTCGGCAGGATTAGATGTGTATGAAGAAGAGGCTGATTATTTCTATAAAGATACCTCAGATAAAATTCTAAATGACGATATACTTGCTAGGCTTCTTTCATTCAATAATGTGATTTTGACTTCACATCAAGCGTTTTTTACTCGTGAAGCTTTGGATAATATAGCCCTTACATCATTGCAAAACATTCAAGCATTTATTGAACATAAGGAATTAATAAATGAAGTAAAAGCTTAATAAAAAGTTTTCCTCTTTTGTAAAGGGGAAGAAAAGTAAATCCCTGCTCCTCTGAGAAATCAGATGAACAGGGATTTTTTTGATAATTATGTTTATTGTGTAAAGGGGGCTATGTAATTTCGTTCCTATCTTCTACTCAATGTATTTTCAGTGGGCAAAGATAGTACTTTTTGTTCCAAAAATCAATTTTTGCAGATTATTTAAAGATATTTATTCTCAGAATCTGCTTTTGCATGAATGTTTGTAGTTGAACTAATCATTTTCTAATCTTATATAAGGGTATTGTAATTGGAATCATGGTTCGGTAGGGAAAAAACAGGATAATTTTGCCACTGAAAAAATAATAGTGATGAAAAAAGTAATATTCATATTCATTGCGGCATTACTTTCAATAGATTCTATTCATGCTCTAAGTAAGGATAATCAAATTAGTTTGTCGCTTTCTGAAGCCAAGAAAATGTTTCTTGATCGCAATCTTACATTAATAGCAAAACGCTATGATGTTAGCCAAGCAGAAGCTCAAGTATTACAAGCAAGGCTTTACGATAATCCGGTGATCTCAGTTGAAGAGAACTTGTATAATAGTATAACTAAGAAGTTTTTTGATTTTGGAAAAACAAGTGAACAAACTGTTGAAGTGGAGCAAGAAATAAAATTGGCAGGACAGCGTAACAAACAAATTCTCGTCGAAAAAGTTAATGTTGAAATGGCAAAATATCAATATGAGGAGGTTATAAGGACTCTTTATGGTGAAATGAATCGTCAGTTTATTGATATTTATTTTATGACACAAACCACAAAGGTATATGATCAAGAGATTGTTTCACTTTCAAAGTTAATCCAAGCTATTGCTGTACAACAAAGTAAAGGAAATGTCTCATTGCTTGAGAAATCACGTCTAGAGGTCGAATTGATGGCACTCAAGAAAGAGAAAAATGATGTGGAAAATCAATTGGTTGCTGATAGGCAAGAATTGAATCTGCTGTTGGGATGTCCAGCGTCCGTTGTTATTATACCAAAAATTGATGAACAGGCATTGAAGAATTTAAAATTATCTTCTATCACCTATGAATCAATGGATACATTGCTAGTTGATCGTCCAGACTTGAAATTGGCTCAAGCGGGCATCAAGTCTTCTAAAGCAAATCTAAGCTTACAAAAGGCTTTGGCAGCTCCGAGTTTTTCTATAAAAGGAAGCTATGATCGTACCGGCAGTTTTATTAATAATTATGTCGCTATAGGTGTAGGAATGTCTATACCTATATTTGATCGTAATCAGGGAAATATAAAAGCTGCAAAGTTTAATGTTGAACAAAGTTATACAGAGAATGATGAGGCCATTCAAAAAGCACATTCTGAATTATTTTCAGCTTATCAGCAGTGGAAGAATGCTACAAACCTTTATCAATCATCTGATACAACAGTTGAGTGCAATTTTTCTAAGTTGTTGACAGGATCAATTGATAATTTTACGAAGCGCAATATCAATATGCTTGAGTTTTTAGACTATTACGAAAGCTATAAGAATACATGCCTTCAACTTTATGATACACGTAAGGATGTATTTTTAAAGATGGAAGCAATTAATGAGACGATTGGAAAAACAGTATTTGGATATTAATAATGAAAGATAAAAAATTATATATGATGAACCGTAATGCATTGATTTTCTCAATTTGTACTGTTTTATTAGCGAGTTGCAGTGCACATAAAGAGACCGAAAATCAGACTCAGCAAGGAATGTTGTTGACTGATAGTCTTAGACGTGTGGTATCAGTAGACACGGTACATAACCGTCCGATTTCGGATGAATTAACTCTCAATGGAAAGGTTGACTTTAATCAGAAAGAAGTGGCTCCTGTTATACCTATGTTTGGAGGGGTCGTTACAACTATTCATGGTGAATTAGGCGATTATGTGACAAAAGGAAGTGTACTGGCTGTTATTCGCAGCAGCGATGTAGCAGACTACGGTAAACAAAGAGAAGAGGGGCAGCAACAATTAATTCTTGCACGGCGCAATTTAAGTGCCACTAAAGATATGTTTGCTTCTGGTTTAGCTTCGCAAAAGGATGTAATGTCTGCTAAGCAAGATGTTGCCAATGCCATGGCTGAGCTGAAACGTATACATCAAATTTATTCAATCTATCATCTGTCGTCGAATGCCATGTATGCTATTAAAGCTCCTGTTTCAGGTTTTATCGTACAAAAGAATGTGAATGCTCAAATGCAAGTCCAACCCGATGGCCCTATATTTACTATTTCCGGCTTGAATAATGTGTGGGTTGTTGCAAATGTATATGAGAGCGACATAAGCAAAGTGCATCAAGGTATGCCTGTCAAAATTACTACATTAGCATATCCTGACAAAGAATTCAGTG
Organism: Bacteroidales bacterium UBA1794; assembly: GCA_002315435.1. Taxonomy (GTDB): domain Bacteria; phylum Bacteroidota; class Bacteroidia; order Bacteroidales; family Bacteroidaceae; genus DCFW01. The sequence continues at coordinate 15,865 of DCFW01000039.1, read as the reverse complement.
GAAAAATTGAAAAGGTGTATAATATGCTTGATGAAGAAAGTAAAACAATGAGTGTACGCATAAGTCTTTCAAATAAGCAATATTTATTGAAGCCAGGAATGCTTGCCAACGTATATGTAGAGGGCAATCAAAAAGGAGAAGAGATGCCTTGTGTTGACTCGCATTCATTGATCTTTGAAAACGGAAAAAACTTTGTGGTTGTTGTTGCCGATCATAATAGATTAGAGACAAGAGAAGTTGAGGTTACCAAGCAGACAAGCAGACATGCTTTTATTTCTTCAGGTTTGAAGGAAGGTGATCTTGTGATAAATAAAAATGCTTTGCTTGTCTATAATGCGTTGGATGCACAATAATAAAAATAGAAAATCATGCATAAGTTTATTGATAATATAGTTGCGTTTTCACTAAAAAATAAGTTCTTCATCTTCTTCTGCACACTTATCGCCATTATAGCCGGTGTATTTTCTTTTGAGAACACTCCAATAGATGCTTTTCCTGACGTCACAAACACAAATGTTACAATTATAACACAATGGCCGGGGCGTAGTGCGGAAGAAGTGGAGAAATTTATCACAATACCTGTTGAAATTGCAATGAATGCGGTAGAGAAGAAAACAGATATTCGTTCTACCACTTTATTTGGGCTTTCAGTAGTGAATGTGATGTTTGATGATCATGTAAATGATTTTATGGCTCGTCAACAGGTATATAATTTGCTTAATGACGCCAATTTGCCTGATGGGGTGAGCCCTGATGTGCAACCGCTTACTGGGCCGACAGGAGAAATTTATCGTTATACGTTGAGGAGTAATACCCGATCGGTACGTGAACTCAAAACAATACAAGATTGGACCATTGAACGTAATTTACGTTCAGTTCCGGGAGTTGCTGATATTGTGAGCTTTGGTGGTGAAATTAAAACTGTTGAAGTGAGCGCAGACCCTCATAAATTAAATGAGTATGGTATCACATCACTTGAGCTTTACAACGCTATAGCCAAAAGTAATATCAATGTGGGTGGCGATGTCATTACTAAAAGTTCGCAAGCGTATGTTGTCAGGGGGATTGGTGTGATAAATAATCTTGATGAACTTAAGAATGTTGTTGTCAAAAATATAAAAGGTACTCCTATTTTAGTCGGGCAATTAGCTGACGTTCATGAATCTTGTTTACCACGTTTAGGCCAGGTGGGACGAATGAATGAAAATGATGTGGTCGAAGGTATTGTTTTGATGCGAAAAGGTGAAGATCCCGGTGCTGTTATAAAAGCTTTAAAAACGAAAATAACCGAGATCACTAAAACTTCATTACCCAAAGATGTAAAGATTGTACCATTTTATGATCGTGAAGATTTAGTACATCTAGCTGTACACACGGTGACTCACAATCTGCTTGAGGGTATTATCTTGGTAACTTGTATCGTTTTTCTGTTTATGAGTGATTGGCGTACAACTATCACTGTATCAATGGTAATACCTTTGGCTTTACTGTTTGCGTTCATTTGTTTGCGGCTAATGGGCATGTCTGCTAATTTGCTGTCGATGGGAGCGATAGACTTTGGTATTATTATAGACGGTGCTGTTGTTATGGTCGAAGGTGTATTTGTCGCGCTTGATAAGAAAGCGAAGCAGGTTGGTATGCCCGCATTCAATAGAATGTCTAAATTAGGATTGATTAGGAATACAGCTAAGGATAAGGCCAAAGCTGTATTTTTCTCGAAGTTGATAATTATCACTGCACTTATTCCAATATTCTCATTTCAAAAAGTTGAAGGAAAAATGTTTTCACCTTTGGCTTATACATTAGGTTTTGCATTATTAGGTGCACTTATTTTTACTCTTACTTTGGTGCCGGTAATGTCATCATTGTTATTAAAAAAGAACGTGCGAGAGAAAAATAATAGATTTGTGCATTTCATTAATGTGCATTCCATGTCTTTTTTTGACAGATGTTATAGGCATCGTAAAGTGACAATAATTTCAGCGTGTGTAGCTGCTGTTATCGGACTATTTATGTTTTCATTTCTTGGTTCTGAATTTTTACCTGAGCTGAATGAAGGATCTATTTATATTCGCGCAACTCTGCCGCAAAGTATTTCACTGAATGAATCCGTGACACTGGCTAATCAAATGAGAAAGAAATTGTCTTCTTTTCCAGAGGTGAAACAAGTTCTTTCGCAAACAGGACGACCGAATGATGGAACGGATCCTACAGGATTTTATAATGTAGAGTTTCATGTTGATATTTATCCGGAAAAGGATTGGAAGAGTCATTTGACGAAAGAAGAACTTATTGAAAAAATGCAGAAATCTCTTTCAATCTATCCAGGTACTGATTTCAATTTTTCACAACCTATTTCAGATAATGTTGAAGAGGCGGCTTCCGGAGTAAAAGGTTCTATTGCTGTAAAAATCTTTGGACAAAACCTTTATGCATCAGAGCATACTGCAGATCGAATTTATAAAGTGCTGAAGACTGTTAAAGGCATTGAGGATCTTGGTGTTGTGCGCAACATCGGTCAACCGGAGTTACGTGTTGAACTTGATGAAGGCAAATTGGCTCGTTATGGGGTATCCAAGGAAGATGTGCAATCTATTATAGAAATGGCAATAGGAGGTAAGGCTGCTTCACAAATGTATGAAGATGAGCGTAAATTTAATATTGTCGTGAGATACAAGCCAGAGTATAGAGAGAATGAAGATCAGATCGGTAAGATCTTGGTACCCGCAATGAATGGTACGATGATTCCGATTAAAGAATTGGCTGAGATACATACTATTACAGGACCGTTACTTATTTTCCGTGAACATCATGAGCGGTTCTGTGCTGTTAAGTTCTCCATTCGTGGCAGAGATATGGGATCTGCTGTTGCTGAAGCTCAGAAGAAAGTGAATAAAATAGTGAAATTGCCATCGGGTTATTATCTCAATTGGGCTGGTGATTTTGAGAATCAACAGAGAGCCGTCAATCGTTTGGCGCAAGTAGTACCTATAAGTATTATCATTATTTTCATCATCCTATTTGTTATGTTTTCTAATGTACGTGATGCTGCTTTGGTATTGTGTAATGTTCCCTTTGCCGCTGTCGGCGGAATACTGGCATTGCTGATTACTAATTTTAATTTTTCAATATCGGCGGGAATAGGTTTTATAGCTTTGTTTGGAATTTGTATACAAAATGGTGTAATTATGATATCCGACATCAAACAAAACCTTCGAGAAAAAGTACCGTTAGCACAGTCTGTTAAGAACGGAGTTCGATCAAGAGTGCGTCCTGTTGTCATGACAGCAGCAATGGCTACAATAGGTTTGTTACCGGCGGCAACGAGTCATGGAATAGGCTCGGAGTCACAGCGGCCATTAGCTATTGTTATTATAGGCGGATTGATTGGAGCAACATTTTTTGTATTATTTGTTTTTCCTTTGATCATTGAGGTCGTATATAGCAAAATGCTGTATGATAAACATGGAATATTGAAACAACGTAAATTATAAATTGTATCTTTGCAATAACTAATATCTGTAATTATGGCCAATGTATTGTTAGTAGAAGATGAAGTGAATATAGCGTCATTTATTAAGAGAGGACTTAATGAATTCGGTCACAATGTATCTGTGGCATATGATGGAGAGAATGGATGGAACTTGGCTCAAACTGGTCAGTTTGATTTCCTGATTCTTGATATAATTATGCCAAAGCTCAATGGCTTGGATCTGTGTAAGCAGTTTCGCCAAAAATTTGGATATCAAGTTCCTGTCATTATGCTTACTGCATTGGGGACAACGGATGACATTGTACGTGGTCTGGATGCCGGTGCAGACGACTATTTGGTGAAACCTTTCAGCTTTCAAGAATTGGAAGCTCGTATCAAAGCATTGCAGCGCCGTACAGTAAGCGCTTCGGACGTCCTGATAGAACTAAAATGTGCTGATCTGGTCCTGAATTGTTATACTCATAAAGCTCATCGTGGAACGGAAGATATAGATCTCACGGTAAAGGAATATAGATTGCTGGAATATTTACTATCTCATCAAGGAGTTGCTATCAGCCGTCTTACATTATTAAGAGATGTGTGGGATAAGAATTTTGATACAAATACCAATATCGTAGATGTATATGTCAATTACTTGCGAGTAAAAATTGATAAGGACTTTCCTCGTAAGTTGGTGCATACCGTGGTAGGAGTAGGATATATGATGGCTGATCAATAAAAAATAGTTCAATGAGAATCGGTGCAAAAATAACGTTATTTTATACTAGTATTACTTTTGGCATTACTTTATTCATTGTACTGGTATTTTATATCTTTACATCCAGATACATCAATAAATTATTTGATGTAAATCTGTGTGATAAGGCTTATCTCACTGCACAAAAGCATTGGGAGAAAGATGAAATGAATATTAAAAGCTACCAACTTATTGAACAGAAATATAAAGCATTACTTCCTCAGGCACGTGAGGTGCTTCTTAATTGCGATAGTGCGAAATCGCTTAAAGATTCATTGAATAAATATCTTTCCCCTGAACAGCAAAAGGTTATCTATAATGGAGAACCTATAGCTTTTTCAAAAGGAGGATTATGCGGTGCTGCACTTTATTATCCTGACAATCAAGGAAACTTCTTAGTATTTGTGATGGCTCATAATGGTTATGGTTACAAAATACAGCAGCATACATTGCTTTTATCTATGATATTGTTGTTGGTTAGTATTTTGATAACATTCATGATGGGGCGTTTATATTCGGGGAAAATATTGGAGCCTTTGAAGTCTTTGTTGCAAAATTTGAAGCAAATAAGAGGAAACAATTTGAATGTAAAACTTAATGAGAGTGGTAATAAAGATGAATTAGACGATTTAATACACACACTCAATGAGATGCTTGATCGTATAAATGAGGCATTCAAATCGGAAAAATCATTCGTGAATTCAGCTTCGCATGAGTTAAACAATCCTTTGACAGCTATTCAAGGTGAGTGTGAAATTATTTTAATGAAAGAACGATCTCCTCAGGAGTATGTTGAGTCGTTAGAGCGTATTTCAACTGAGAGTAAGCGCTTGTCACAATTGATTAAGCATCTATTGTTTCTATCCAGGCACGATAAGGAACTATTGAGTCAAGAACTTTTACCGATTGAGCTTGATGAATTCCTTTCGGAGTTAGCCCAATCCAATAATCGGGTGGTGTTTTCCAATCTTGTAGTTGACCATACATCGTTAGTTTTAAATGCTAACCCTTATTTACTGCGCGTAGCTATACAAAATTTTATTAGTAATGCGTGTAAATATTCCAATGACCATGTTGATCTTCGGCTCAAAGTAAATAATAATATTCCTTGCATTGAAATTGAAGATTATGGAATAGGTATCCCAAAGGACGAATTGTCTGGGATATTTCAATCATTTTATAGAGCGTCTAATACGCGTTCCTATTCCGGTACAGGGATAGGATTAACTCTTTCTTGTAAAATATTGAGTATCTACAAGGCTGAAATATTAGTGGAGTCAGAAGAGAATGTTCACACAATATTTTCTATTTCTTTTCCGTCTTAAGGGTAACTTTCCCTTTTCTTGATTATTGAGTATATGTATGTCGTTTTATTTATAGAAGACATTTGATTGACCAAAAATGTTCTCATTCATAGATAAAAAAAACAATTTAGTTGATATTTTTTTGTTTGTCTGAGAAAATGATATTAAATTTGCACCTAGAGTTGTGAAACTCGTAAGAGAAAATAGTTTTAGTTTAGTTTATGTGTAGACCCTGCAAGGTGGAGATCTTGTAGGGTTTATGCGTTATAATGTGAATAGTAATGAATAAAGAGATTGCAACATTAAATTTAGAACAACCAGATGGTTTGCCAATGCCGCAACGTGTCTGGGCTATATTATCTACGATATTGGCAATAGGAATGTCCTGCCTGGATGTAAACATTGTTAATGTAGCCTTGCCTTCGTTGGCTAAAGAATTTTCAATGTCCCCAACAAACACGATATGGATCGTCAATGCGTATCAGCTTGCTATTGTGGTTTCATTATTAGCATTCTCATCTTTAGGAGATATTTATGGATTTAGAAAAGTATATTTAAGTGGTATTTTTGTATTCACGCTTTCTTCTTTGTTTTGTGCTCTTTCAAGTTCTTTTTGGATATTGGTGATTGCTCGTATGTGCCAAGGGTTAGGAGCGTCAGCTTTGACTAGTGTGAATCAAGGACAGTTACGCACTATTTATCCTCGTAAACATTTAGGTAGAGGTATGGGGATAAATGCTATGGCCGTCTCTGTCTCTGCAGTTGCGGGTCCGTCAATAGCAAGTGCCATTTTATCCGTTGCTACATGGCAATGGCTTTTTGTAGTGAATATACCTTTAGGTATTATTGCCTTAGTCTTTGGTTATAAATACCTACCCAGAAAGGAGTATAGAATAAAAGAGAAGTTTGATAAGCTAGGTGCTTTGGCAAACGCATTGACCTTTGGTTTGTTGATATATTCATTGGATGGTTTTGCACATCATGAAAATACAAGATATATAGCTTTGCAACTGATTGCTTTAGTATTTGTTGCATTATATTATTGGCATCGAGAAAGACAAAGAGAAGCTCCGTTGCTTCCGGTGGATCTGCTTCGCATACCTATTTTGTCTATGTCTGTTTTTACAAGCATTTGTTCATTTGCAGCGCAGATGCTGGGAATGGTTTCTTTGCCGTTTTTCTTCCAGAATTCGATGCATCTCAGTATCGTTGAAACAGGCTTATTGCTTACACCTTGGCCATTGGCAACATTAGTAGCGGCTCCCTTGGCAGGCTATTTAGTAGAGAGAGTCCATCCCGGATTGTTGGGATGCGTGGGGATGATCAGTTTTGCTGTTGGTATGTATATGATGACATTACTGCCCCAGAATCCGTCGGATATTGATATTGTATGGAGGTTGATGCTTTGTGGTATAGGATTCGGACTATTTCAGACACCTAATAATAATGTAATTGTTACATCCTCTCCGGTAAATAGGGGTGGAGGAGCTAGTGGTATGATTGGGACAGCTCGTTTGCTTGGTCAGACATTAGGCACCACCTTTGTAGCATTTATTTTCAGTCTAGTAGCTTCGCATACTGAGGCTAGTATCTATTGCCTGTATTTAGGGACATCATTTGCTCTATTGGCGGCCTTTGTCAGTCCGTTACGTTTAGGAATGCATTGGAGTAAAAAGGATAAGAAACGTGTTAAATGATACCGATCTTCTATCTCCTCTTTGCACTCTGATCTTACTTCTTTATTTTAAGTGAGTTGAAATGAATTGTCGAAGCAGATCAATAGCAACTCTATTATTTCCTCCTTGTGGTATGATAAGATCCGCATATCGTTTTGTGGGTTCTATAAATTGTTCATGCATCGGTTTAAGTATTTGTGCATATCTTTCCATTACCATTTCCGGAGTTCGCCCTCGTTCCACTACGTCACGTTGAATTACTCTAATCAAACGTTCATCCGGATCGGCGTCTACAAATATTTTAAGATCCATCAGTTCTCTCAATTTCTTATTGCTAAGAGCCAATATTCCTTCAATAATTATCACTTCACGTGGTTCAATATGTATCGTTTCTTTTTGTCGAGTGCATGTGAGATATGAGTAAGTTGGCTGTTCAATGGCTTGTCCTTCACGTAACATTGACACTTGCTGACTTAATAGTTTCCAGTCAAAAGCATCGGGATGATCGAAGTTGATAAATTGTCGTTGCTCAATCGGAATATCACTACTGTCTTTATAGTATGAATCTTGAGGTAATAAAACTACTTCTCCTTCTGGTAAACTTTCATAAATTCTTCGTACAACAGTTGTTTTTCCTGAGCCTGTCCCACCGGCTATTCCTATTATTAACATATCATTAAGAATAAATTTGATACAAAATATATACTTTTGCAACGAATTCTGTAAGGGATTCTGCAAGAGTTGAATTATTGTACAAATATAATGTAAAAAAATTGAATTATGGTAAGACATATTGTATTATTCCAGTTGAAAGACGATCCTCGTAAAGGGGAAGTGATGAATGCATTTAAAAATGCTATTGAGGCTTTACCCTCAAAACTTGATATAATTCGCAGTATTAGTGTCTCATTCAATATCAATACTGATGAAGCGTATGACATAGCTTTAGTCAGTGAGTTTGATTCTCTTGAAGATGTAAAGAAATATGCGGTTTCCCCTGATCATGTGGCGGCAGGGAAGTTATTGGCAGAATTAAAGGTAAGTCGTGCTTGCGTGGATTACGAACTATAAATTATTATTTTACACATAAAAAAAAACTTATGAAAAAGGTTCTTACGAGTTTATTGTTACTCATTATTTTGGGAGTGCAGGTTTCTGCACAAATACAGGATCCTGTAAAGTTTAAGTCAAGTTTTAAGAAAGTTTCGGATACGGAAGCTGAACTTGTCTTCACTGGATCTATCGCTTCGGGATGGCATGTTTATTCTACGGGTTTGCCAAGTGACGGACCTATCTCCGCTTCATTTCATGCAGAAACGTTGAAGGGTGCTGAGCTAGTAGGCAAATTAACTCCGAAAGGTCGTGAGATAAAGAAGTTTGACAATATGTTCAATATGACTTTGAGATTTTTCGAAGGGTCTGTTACGTTTGTTCAAAAAATAAAGATTACAGGTCCTTCATACGTAGCTAAAGGGTATATGGAATATGGTGCTTGCAATGACCAAAATTGTTTACCGCCGACCGATGTCTCATTTAATTTTAAAGGCAAGGGTGTAGCCGGAGCTGTGGATAATGGCAAAAATAATGCGCCTGTAACAAAAGACAGTATAGCAGCTAAAGCTTCTGTTGATTCGGTTGTTGCTCCTGTCAAGGTAAGTGCTGATTCGGTAAAGACCAGTAATCTTTGGAAACCGGTTATCTCTCAGTTAAATTCTTTTGGAGGTGATAACATGCACAAGGACTACTCTTTGTTGTATATCCTTGTTGCAGGATTTCTCGGCGGTTTGTTGGCGTTGTTTACCCCTTGTGTGTGGCCAATTATTCCAATGACAGTAAGTTTCTTCCTTAAGAGATCACAGGATAAGAAAAAAGGTATTCGTGATGCGTGGCTTTATGGATTGTCTATTGTGGTTATCTATGTTTTCTTAGGGTTGGCCATTACAATGATTTTCGGAGCAAGCGCGTTGAATTCATTAGCAACTAATTCCGTATTTAATATCTTGTTTTTCTTGTTATTAGTGGCATTTGCAGCTTCATTCTTCGGCGCTTTTGAACTTACTCTGCCTTCGTCGTGGACTACTGCAATTGACAGTAAATCAGGTAAGACGAGCGGGTTGATCAGTATCTTTTTAATGGCCTTTACGCTTTCTTTGGTATCATTCTCATGTACAGGTCCAATTATTGGTTTCTTGTTAGTGGAAGCTTCTACATCAGGTAGCATTGTGGCTCCGGCAATAGGAATGTTCGGCTTTGCCATTGCATTGGCTTTACCATTTACAATCTTTGCTTTGTTCCCATCATGGCTTAAGTCAATGCCTAAGTCGGGAGGATGGATGAATCAAATAAAAGTAGTGTTAGGTTTTGTTGAGTTGGCCTTCTCTTTGAAATTCTTCTCTGTAGCCGATTTGGCTTATGGATGGGGACTGCTCTCACGTGAAACTTTCTTGTCATTATGGATTGTACTATTTGGCGCATTAGGATTGTATTTGTTGGGAATCTTCAAGTTCAAGCATGATGATGATGACCGTCGTGTTTCTGTACCAAGTTTCTTCTTGGCTTTGATCTCGTTGGCTTTTGCCATATATATGGTTCCCGGATTGTGGGGCGCACCGTTGAAATCTATTAGTGCTTTTGCTCCACCAATGAAGACACAGGACTTCAATCTGTATACCCATGAAGTGCGTGCCAAGTTTACCAACTATGAAGAGGGTATGGCTTATGCAGCTCAACAGCATAAACCGGTAATGCTTGATTTCACAGGATTCGGATGTGTGAATTGTCGGAAAATGGAGGCTGCTGTATGGACTGATACTAAAGTCAGTGGAATAATAGAGAAAGATTATGTGTTGATCTCATTATATGTTGACGACAAAACTCCTCTTTCTTCTCCTATGGCTATCACTGAAAATGGTTCACAGCGTGAGTTGAGAACTGTAGGTGATAAATGGAGTTATTTGGAAAGAGTAAAATTCGGAGCCAATGCCCAACCATTCTATGTATTGGTTGACAATTCAGGTAATCCTTTGAATAAGTCTTATTCATATAACGAAGACATTAAAGAATATGTTAACTTCCTGCAGACAGGATTAGATCAGTATAATTCAAAGAAATAAGGTTCGATGAAGAAAATATTGAATCCATGGATAGGCGTTGAGGGATACAACTGTTTCGGTTGTAGTCCCGACAACCCTGTCGGTGTGAAAATGGAATTTTTTGAAGATGGAGATGACGTTGTGAGCTTCTGGAAACCTCAACCTCAATTTCAAGGATGGGTGAAAACACTTCACGGAGGTATTCAAAGTGTTCTGCTTGACGAGATATGTGCTTGGGTTGTGGTATGTAAAATGCAGACGTGCGGTATGACAGCGAAGATGGAAACACGCTTTCAGCATTCAATAAGTACGGATGACTCGCAACTCACTTTACGTGCACATCTTGTTGAGATAAAACGGAACATAGCCATTATTGAGGCTACAATAGCTGATTCCACCGGTCAAATTTGTACACGTGCAGTGTGTTCTTATTTTACATTTCCGCAAGAGTGGGCAATGAAAGAGTTCCATTTTAATCCTTGTAAGCTAGAAGATAAAGAATAAGAAAAAATGCGTTCAAAGTTACTTTTTTAAACTATTCCTTGTGTATGAATAAAAAAGTATATATTTTTGTGGCATAATAAAATGAATATGATAATTATTACTTTACATCGCCATCATCATGTACCTCACGAATAATCGGTAGGCGAAGGGATGTATTGTTAAAAAAATACTAGAGAGGCTTACCATAGTGGTAAGCCTCTTTTTTTTAATCGCAAATAACAACTCTAAATAGTAAACAGCATGTTAAGAATTGCAGTACAAGCAAAAGGGCGTCTCTTTGAAGAGACAATTTCATTGTTGGAAGAAGCAGATATAAAGGTTCCTTCTTCAAAAAGGACTTTATTAGTTCAGTCTCCTAATTTCCCAATGGAGATTCTCTTTCTTCGTGATGATGACATTCCACAAACTGTAGCTACCGGTGTAGCTGATTTGGGCATTGTCGGTGAGAATGAATTTGAAGAGCGTGAAGAGGATGCCGAGGTCATTAAACGTTTGGATTTTAGCAAATGTCGTTTGTCTTTAGCTATTCCTAAGGATCTTGATTATTCCGGATTGGATTGGTTTCAGGGCAAGAAGATTGCTACTTCATATCCTGTGATTCTGCGTAGATTCTTAAAGAAAAATGGTATTCATGCTGAAGTTCATGTGATCACAGGCTCTGTTGAGGTTTCTCCGGGGATAGGGTTGGCCGATGCTATATTCGATATTGTTAGTTCCGGATCTACATTGGTGAGCAACCGATTGAAGGAAGTGGAAGTGGTGATGAGAAGTGAGGCAATGCTGATTGGCTATAAAAAAATGTCTCCTGAAAAGCGTAAGACATTGGACGAACTTCTGTTTAGAATTGCTGCGGTCAGAGAGGCGGAGGACAAGAAATACATATTGATGAACGCACCGAAGGATAAGCTGGAGAGTATTATCAAAGAGCTTCCGGGAATAAAGAGCCCTACGGTTATGCCTTTGGCTGAAGAAGGTTGGTGCTCTATTCACACTGTTCTTTCAGAAGATCGTTTTTGGGAGATTATTGGGAAATTGAAATCCTTGGGAGCGGAAGGTATTCTAGTTATTCCTATTGAAAAGATGATACTGTGAGACTATAAAAAATACAAATATGAATATAATTGAAAATCCTGCAAGAGATGATTGGCGCGAGTTGCTGAAACGACCTGCACAAAATCCCCAATCTCTGTTTGATTCAGTGGAAGCGATTATTGATCAGGTTCGTACAGAAGGTGACAAAGCCGTGATTGCATTGGAAAAGAAATTCGATAAGGCTGACTTGCAATCGTTACAAGTAACCGACACCGAGATGGAAGAAGCCGATTCATTGATTTCCGATGAATTGAAAAGTGCCATAAAACTTGCAAAAGGCAATATAGAACGATTCCATAAAGAACAGATAAAAGAGAATCATAAGGTAGAAACCTGCGAGGGGGTAACTTGTTGGCGGAAGACGCTACCTATCGAAAAGGTTGGTTTGTATATACCGGGTGGCACTGCACCATTATTCTCAACTGTGCTCATGCTATCTATTCCGGCAGTGATTGCAGGTTGCTCTGAAATTGTGTTGTGTTCACCTCCTAATCCTCAAGGTAAGATACATCCTGCCATACTTTTTGCCGCTAAAACAGCCGGTGTACATAAGATATTCAAAATAGGAGGAGTGCAGGCAATTGCTGCTATGGCTTACGGAACAGAATCAGTACCTAAGGTTTATAAAATAGCCGGACCCGGTAATCAATATGTTACAGCGGCAAAGCAGTTGGTATCCTTACGTGATGTTGCCATTGATATGCCTGCCGGCCCTTCGGAAGTGGAAGTCTTGGCTGATGAATCGGCCGATCCGGTATTTGTGGCAGCTGATCTGTTGTCACAAGCCGAACATGGCGTAGATAGTCAATCTATGTTGATTACTACATCAAAGAAACTATTGGATGAAGTGAAAGTGGAAGTAGAAAAGCAGCTGGCTGTTCTGCCTCGCAAAGAGATTGCAGCCAAGTCATTAGCAAATAGTAAATTGATCTATGTAAAAGATATTCAAACCGCTATTGAAATGTCAAATGCATACGCTCCTGAGCATTTGATTATTCAAACATCCGACTATACGAGTGTGGCTTCTGAAATAACCAACGCAGGTTCCGTCTTTTTGGGAGCATATAGTTGCGAGAGCGCAGGCGATTATGCTTCGGGCACGAATCATACTTTACCGACAAACGGTTATGCACATGCTTATAGTGGTGTGAGTGTAGATAGCTTTGTGAAGAAAATAACTTTCCAGGAACTGACAGCTAAAGGTATTCGTAATATTGGTCCGGCTATTGAAGTGATGGCTGCCAATGAACAACTTGACGGACATAAGAATGCTGTGACGGTTCGTTTAAAAAAATTGGAGGATTGCAAATGAAATCATTAAAAGAACTGACTCGTCCTAACATATGGGCTTTGAAACCCTATTCATCTGCTCGTGATGAATATAGTGGCAAGCAGGCACAAATCTTTCTGGATGCGAATGAAAATCCATATAATACACCTAACAACCGTTATCCTGATCCTCGTCAACGCGAGTTGAAAGCCGTTATTGGAAATATAAAAGAGATTAGTCCCGAACATATCTTTTTAGGTAATGGTAGTGATGAGGCTATCGATTTGGTTTACCGGGCTTTTTGCGAGCCGAGGATTGACAATGTGGTGGCTATTGAGCCGACATATGGTATGTATGCCGTATGCGCTGATGTGAATGATGTGGAATATCGATCAGTACAGTTGAATAGTAAGTATGATTTCACAGCAGAGAGTCTGTTGGAAGTAGCAGATGAACATACCAAATTCATTTGGCTTTGTTCTCCGAACAATCCAACAGGTAATAATCTGAATCGCAAAGAAATAGTGAAGTTGCTTGAAACGTTTGAAGGACTGGTTATTTTGGATGAGGCTTACAATGATTTCTCTTCAGAACCTTCATTCATAAGATCTTTGGGCAAGTATCCTAATTTGATTGTCTTCCAAACATTTTCCAAAGCAATGGGATGTGCGGCTATCCGATTGGGGATGGCTTTTGCTTCAGAAGAAATCATTGAGATACTAAGTAAAATCAAATATCCTTACAACGTAAATCAATTGACCCAGATAGAGGCTTTGAAAATGTTGCAACGCCATTATGAAGTAGAAGGATGGGTGAAAACCTTAAAAGCTGCCCGTGAAAGTTTAATGGATATGTTTCGTCAACTTGATGTGGTGGAGATCGTTTATCCAAGCGATGCTAATTTCTTTTTGACTAAAGTAACTGATGCCGGACGTATTTATGATTATTTGGTGAATAAGGGTATTATCATACGCAATAGGTCGAGTGTGAAATTGTGTGATCAATGCTTGCGCATAACAGTGGGTACACCTCATGAGAATAATGCATTGGTAGAGGCATTAAAAGCATACAACAAATGAAAAAGAAAGTATTGTTTATTGATCGTGACGGAACTATCGTAGTGGAACCGCTTATTGATTATCAGCTTGATTCGCTTGATAAGTTGGAATTCATTCCCGGAGTGTTTAAGAATTTAGGTTTCATTCGTTCGAAACTCGATTATGAATTTGTGATGGTGAGCAATCAAGATGGTTTAGGTACTGACTCTTTCCCTGAAGATACTTTCTGGCCCTCACAAAATTTAATTCTGAAAACATTAAAAGGTGAGGGAATAGAGTTTGATGATATTCTGATAGACCGTAGTATGCCTGCAGATAATGCAGATACACGCAAGCCTCGTACGGGAATGTTAACCAAATACATCAACAACGAGGAGTATGACTTGTCGGCTTGTTATGTTATTGGTGACAGACCAACGGATGTGGAGCTCGCCAAGAATCTTGGGTGTAAAGTTATTTATTTGGGTAGTGATCCTTTGCGTGATGACTTGAAGTCGGTCGTTGCACTTCACACAGACAAGTGGGATAAAGTCGCTGAATATCTTTTTGCCGGTGAACGCCTAGCCGAGGTACATCGTGCCACGAAAGAAACGGATATATATGTTTCTCTTAATCTTGATGGTACCGGTAAAACCAATATAAATTCGGGACTTGGATTCTTTGATCATATGCTTGATCAGATCGGCAAGCATTCAGGATTTGACTTGACTGTCAAGGTAAAAGGTGATTTAAATGTGGATGAGCATCATACCATTGAGGATACCGCAATTGTTTTAGGTGAATGTATCTATAAGGCATTAGGCGACAAACGTGGCATTGAGCGTTATGGATTTTGTTTGCCTATGGACGATTGTCTTTGTCAGGTAGCTCTTGATTTTGGCGGTCGTTCATGGCTTGTTTGGGATGCAGAGTTCAACCGTGAGAAGATAGGGGATATGCCAACAGAGATGTTTCTGCATTTCTTCAAATCATTGAGTGATGCAGCAAAAATGAATTTGAATATTAAAGCTGAAGGAATGAACGAACACCACAAAATTGAAGGTATATTCAAAGCTTTGGCAAGAGCATTGAAAAATGCCGCACGAAGGGATATATATCATTTTGAATTGCCTTCATCCAAGGGTATTCTCTAAAAGGTTAGAATAATTTCTCAAACCATAATAGGAGTGGGGTGCGATGGTATATAGGTTTGAGGTGCAAACCTATATACCATTGTCCCATGATCCTATATAGGATGAACTGTTAAAGGTATATATCAAAGCAACCGGTATCAAACTTGCCTTCACTCGATATAATACGACTACACAAAAATGTAAAACAAGCCTTCACCTTTCAAACTCTCTTACTTACAGTAATTTACGAGTGAATGCATGAAGGCACGAATTTTTCTTTTCCACCCTTCACCCTTCATCGTACAGCATAAAATATACAGGTGAGTATTTACCAAAGAGTCCGCTTGCGTTCATCTTCCATCAAGCCTGTAGCTTTGGAATTGTTACCAGCCTGCAATAAACCCAATTAATTGATTTGGTGAACTCAACTGTTTGTTTTTGTAAATTCAAGCAGTTCAGTTCACCAAATCAATTAAATGAAATTTCAAGAACTTCCTTTAAAAACAAATTGTCTAGTCCTGATAAAGG
>DCFW01000029.1 GCA_002315435.1 Bacteroidales bacterium UBA1794 | reverse complement strand
CTTTATTGTAATGCGTCAGCCCTGTGCATTAATCAAAAAGATATTTCTACAGTTGTAAAAAATGTTTCTTACCCAGGTGGAAAACGTTTCTTACCTAGGTGAAAAATGATTTCCACCAAGGTAAAACATGAGAATGTCGCTTTGCATCAGGGAAAATACATTACAGAAATGTCTCAACACCTGCTGAGTATTGAGACATTTATAGTATAGAGAATAACACGTATCCCGTTACAATTTATATACTTCGCTTCCTCCAAGTAGAACACAACCTGTACCGAAATCTTCGAAATCAGGAATCTTATCGTAAGTAACAGGCTGGCTATCTTTAGGCTCTTTACCTGTTCCTTGTACGAATCCTACTACACCATCAGGATGGATAGCGTCTTTGAGAATGGCATTCCATGCTTTCGCTATTACCGGAAGATACTCATTGCGTGGAAGCAATCCTTTGCGAACGCCCCATGCCATACCATATATAAATAGAGCAGTTCCGCTGGTTTCTTTGCCACCAAAATGAGTGGAATCATGCAAACTTGCATTCCAGAATCCATCTTCACGTTGGCAGCTTTTCAACGCTTTGCTCATTGCCAGGAAGTCTGCTTGATAGCTCTTGCGATGTTTTTCATTAGATGGAGTTGTATCCATTACTCTAACCAAGGCTGCATATACCCAGCCATTGCCACGACTCCAATAACAATTCTGTCCGTTCGGCTCTTTATATGGAGGCACAAAGTCCTTATCACGCCACCACAATCCTTCTTTCGTATTGAATAATCCATTGTTACCTAACACATTGCGCGTACATGAATACATCTGCCACATCTTCTCATAATAGGCAGGATCATTCGTGATCGTTCCCATCTTTGCCAAGATAGGCATTCCCATTTGTATCGCATCAATCCATGTCCAGTCATCTACTTTGGGCGTATTTAAAAGCATTTCCATGCAAGCCTTTGTCTTCCGCAACTTCTCCGAATCTTTTGACAAGTTGTATATATCGCAGTAAGTCTGTGCTGCGCACTGATCGTCAGCATTGCGTGTCTTCGTTCCATTGCGAAATCCCCATTTATGGAAGTCTCCCCATTTGGTGGTGTAGTCATAATATTTATCATCCGGATAAATGGAATGCAAAGCCATCAATCCTTCGAAATATACACCTCTTGTCCAGATGTTGCTGGGACGAGTCACTCCATTGATTGTTATCGGTTGGGTGCAGTCGGCATATTTAGTCATGAAATGATCATTAACTAGAATAAGGGCTTTTAATGTTTCACTTTTTGTTGGGAGTTGTTGAGCTTCTGATAGATAGGGTAGAAGCAATAATAAGGAAATAATAAGAAAAATTCTTTTTTGCATGGATAATGTGTTTTTACGATTATATCTACAAATATAGTAATAATAGGTGGCAATAATATGTGTTTTTGTACAGAAACCTATAATCTTGTATAATATTCTATGTAAAGACTTTCAATAAAAAAGGTATATTTGCATTGATAAAACATTATAAATCATGAAAAACATCATTCCTTTACTATTGTTAGTTTCGGTTTGTCTCGCATTTTCAGGCAAACCTAAAGTAAGAATCTTTATAGCAGGTGATTCTACCGCACAGACTTATGATACAACAAAAACAATTCAAAGAGGTTGGGGACAAGAGCTTGGATCTTTTTTTGGAGATGAAGTAGAAGTCGTTAATCGTGCAAAAGCAGGGCGCAGCACCAAATCCTTTATTGACGAAGGTCGTTGGGACAGCATCATGAAGAATGTAAAGAAAGGTGATTATGTGCTTATTCAATTTGGACATAATGATACATCCACTAAACCCGAAAGACATGCATCACCCAAAGATTATCGCGCCAATCTTATTAAGTTTATAGAAGAAACCCGTGCACATAAAGCTCATCCCGTATTGCTGACTTCCATTGTTATGCGTACATTTAAAGATAAAGTATTGGTTGATGACCGATTGAAATCATATCCGGGTATCATGCGAGCTGTTGCTCGTGAGTATAACGTTCCATTGATTGATGCAAACGTAATGACTCGTGATTTGGTACTTTCATTAGGTGATGAGGCTTCAAAAAAGTTGTACATGTGGTGTGATTCAACCGAAGACAAAGCTCATCCCAAAGGTGATAAGGATGATACTCATACACGTTATGCCGGAGCGCATAAAATAGCAGAGTTTGTAGTTCAAGGAATGCAAGATTTAAAGATAAAAGATTTAACCAAGTATCTTCTTGTAAAAAATAAATGAATATGAAAAACTATGTCATAGGATTATTCATTGCTTTATTCAGCCTTAATGCCGGATCGATATGTGCCGAAGAATCAAATAGCTTAAAACTGTGGTATAAAAAGCCGGCAACCCGCTTTGAAGAGGCGTTGCCTTTAGGTAATGGACGTTTGGGGGTGATGACTTACGGACGAGTAGATGATGAGCTACTTAATCTGAATGAAGGAACGTTTTGGAGCGGAGGGCCAACCAATACTAATCCTACCCCGGACGCTATCAAGTATTTACCAACTGTACGTGAAGAGTTATTTAAAGGACATTGGTCTGAGGCATCTAAAGTATTGCACCATATACAAGGACCAAATAGTCAATCCTATTTGCCGATAGGTGATCTGCATATTCGTCAGCAGTTCAAAGGAGAAGTATCGAACTATTATCGTGATTTAGATTTAAATACGGCAGTCTCCACCACTCGGTTTACCGTTGATGGAGTTACTTATAGTCGTGAGCTTTTTGTATCGGCACCCAAGCAAGTTGTTGTGATGAAATTACATGCCTCAAAGACGGGAGCATTAAACTTTGAAGTTAGTGGTGATACTCAGTTTGAGGGCGCAGCGATAAAAAGTATTTCACCAAATGAATTTGTTCTCCGTGGACAAGCTCCTTATCGGGTTAATTCAGAGGCTCGTTTCCCTATTGAAGATGTTGGTCCTCATGGAGAAAAGGGAATGAGATATGAATATAGAGTGAAGGCTGTTGCTACTGACGGAACTGTTACAACGAATCCATTTGTAGTAGTGGAGAATGCAACAGATGTCACACTTTATATATCTATAGCCACAAGTTTTAATGGATACGACAAGCGTCCTGATACTGAAGGTGTGGATGAAGATTCACTAACCAATAAATATGTAGAAGGTGTCCAAAATATTGATTATAATCAATTAAAGACTGAACATGTAGCAGATTATCGTAAATATTTTAGTCGTGTTTCACTTGAAATAGCCAATGATACGATCAATCAGCCTATAGATGTTCGCTTGAATAATTACGCCAATGGAACAAATGATCCGGGCTTAGAACAAACCTATTTCCAATTCGGCAGGTATCTATTAATATCGTGCTCACGACCCGGAGGTACCGCGGCAAATCTACAAGGGCTATGGAATATTAAGAAAAGACCGTCTTGGGGATGTAACTATACCACCAATATTAATTTAGAAATGAACTATTGGCCGGCTGAAGAGCTTGGGTTAAGTGAATTGACCGAACCATTACTTCATCAGATAAAGAATTTGTCTGTGACCGGAACTCAGATAGCGAAGAACTTTTATAATATGAGTGGCTGGGCTGTACATCACAATTCAGATATTTGGGCTTTAGCTAATCCTGTGGGAGAGCATCAAGGTGACCCGAAATGGGCTAACTGGGCAATGGGTTCACCATGGCTCTCGCAGCATTTATACGAACATTACAGATTTACTCAGGATAAGAACTACTTAAAAGAGACAGCTTACCCTTTAATGAAAGGTGCAGCCGAGTTCTGTAAGGATTGGATGATAAAGAAAGATGGCTATTATGTGACAGCTCCATCAACATCCCCGGAGAATGTTTATTTAGATGAGAGTGGGAATCAAGGAGTGGTGACGATAGCATCTGCTATGGATCGTGAAATCATTTGGGATTTATTAAACAATTTGGCTGAAGCATCCACTCTATTGAATGTTGATGCCACTTTGCGCGAACAATGGATCAATATGAGAGATTCTATTTATCCGCTTCAGATTGGTAAGGCTGGCAATTTGGTTGAGTGGTATAAGGATTGGAAAGATCAGGACCCGCAACATCGCCACGTCTCTCATTTGTTTGGTCTGCATCCGGGAAGAGAGATCTCTCCTTTCACAACACCTGAATTAGCAGCTGCTTGTAAGAAGACATTAGACATACGTGGAGATGGTGGTACCGGATGGAGCAAAGCATGGAAGATCAATTTCCAAGCGCGATTGCTTGACGGTAATCATTCATACAAGATGTTGCATGAATTGTTGTCGAAGTCTACTTTGCCTGATTTATTTGATACACACCCGCCCTTTCAAATTGATGGAAACTTTGGGGCAATTAGCGGTATTGGAGAAATGCTCCTACAAAGTCATTTAGGCGAATTACATTTATTACCGGCATTGCCTGATGCATGGAAAGATGGGAAGGTAAAGGGCTTGTGTGCTCGTGGTGCTTTTGTTGTCGATATTGAATGGAGAAACCATCTGATTTCTTCTGCTATGATAGTATCAAATAATGGAAATGAATGTGTGTTGCGCACCAATCGCAAAGTAAGTGTAAAAGGTGCTTCTGCAAGAAGTATAAAAAAAGGAGAGTATTATCTTACCATGTTTAAAACACAAAAAGGAAAAACCTATTTAATAAGATGAAAAAGATCATTCTGTTTGTATTTGTTTGCCTAATGGGATTAGGTGGCATGGCTCAACCCAAATATAATCTTCATGATATGCAAATGGAGAAACTGGGTAGGGGAGTAGTTGCTATTCGTGTGAGCAAAGATACGGTCATGGTATCATGGAGGTATCTTTCGTCGGATCCGATGGAGACGACCTTTAATGTATATCGCAATGGACAGCGCATTAATAATGAACCGATAGCAGTGTCTACCACATTTTACGATGCGAGTGGTGATATAAGCGGGGCGGTCTACAAAGTATGTCCTGTAGTTAAAGGGATTGAGCAACGTGAAGGTGTTGGTGTGTATGCTATGCCCACGAATGCCCCAATCGGTTATTTGAACATAAAGTTGAATAAACCTGCTGATGGAGTGACTCCGGATGGTGGGCGGTATTCATATTCGCCTAATGATGCCAGTATCGGTGATGTCAATGGAGATGGTGAATATGAGATTATCTTAAAATGGGATCCAAGCAATTCGCAAGATAATGCACATAATGGTTATACAGGAGATGTGTATGTTGATTGTTTTACTTTGAGTGGTAAGCAATTATGGCGCATTGATTTAGGAAAGAACATTCGTGCCGGAGCTCATTATACACAAATGATGGTGTATGACTTAGACGGTGATGGAAAAGCAGAAGTGGTAATGAAAACTTCGGATGGTACGATTGATGGAACAGGGAAAGTCATAGGTGATGCTAAAGCCGATTATCGAACTCCAACCGGACGCATTCTTTCAGGTCCTGAATACTTAACCGTGTTCAGTGGACTTACCGGTAAGGCGTTGTATACTTGCAATTATGTGCCGGACAGAGGTCCGCTTCGTTCCTGGGGAGATGATCATGGCAACCGTTCAGAACGCTATCTGGCCTGCATCGCTTATTTGGATGGCATTCATCCGAGTGTCGTGATGTGCCGTGGATATTATACCCGTACAGTTTTAGCTGCTTGGGATTGGGATGGAAAGAAATTAAAGCAACGTTGGGTGTTTGATTCATATAAATCAGGTAACGAAGCTTATTCAGGACAAGGCAATCATAACTTAAGAGTGGGCGATGTGGATGGTGACGGATGTGATGAGATTGTGTATGGTGCAATGGTTGTGGACCATGATGGGAAAGGATTGTATTCTACCGGATTTGGACATGGAGATGCTATACATATGACGCAGTTTGATCCCTATAGTGATCGTTTGCAAGTCTGGGATGTACATGAAAATAAACATTCAGGTTCTTCTTTCCGTGATGCCGGTACTGGCAATATCCTCTTTCAGATACCTGCAACTGTTGATGTGGGGCGTGGAATGGCAGCAGATATAGATCCTCGTTATCCAGGAGTGGAGATGTGGTCGGCTGCTTCAGGAGGAATTCGGGACATTCATGGTAATGTAATAAATGAGCACCCTTTTCGTTTGTCTTGTAATATGGCCGTATGGTGGGATGGAGATCTTTTACGAGAACTCCTTGATGGTAACATTGTCAGTAAGTGGAATTGGGACGGAGGGTTCTGTAGCCTCTTAAAGAGTTTTGCTCCGGATCTGTCTAACAATGGTACAAAGAGGGTTCCATGTTTACAAGGAGATATTGTGGGAGATTGGCGCGAAGAAGTATTATTACGCAACCCGGAAGGCAATGAGCTTCATCTTTATGTTTCAACGATTCCCACAACATACCGTTTTCATACATTTTTGGAAGATCCTGTATATCGAATCAGTATAGCTGATGAAAATGTAGCTTACAACCAGCCTACTCAGCCAGGGTTCTATTTCGGGCCGGAGTTGGAGAAGATTGGTGGCATATTCAGAGGTTATGACTTTGGAATGAAGAAATGAATAGAATAAAGAAAAATATTGTAACAATGAATAAGTATGTTATTATTGCGTTGTGTTTATTTGCAACGTTATCTATTTCGGCTAGTAATAAAAAGAAACCGGCAAAAGAAATAAAGAGTACGGAACTGCATCTTGCACAGCCGGTTTATAATGTCAAGTATGGAGCAGTTGATCAGAAAGATGTAAAAACAGTAATAGATAAAGTCTATAAATATATTTCAGGAGAAGGTAAAAATACATTCAGTTTGACTAGTTATGAATGGGGCGTTACTTATCAAGCATTATTGAAAGCGTACAAAGCAACAGGAGATAAATCTTATGCAGACTATGTTGAACAAAGGTTCATGATGTTGGCAAACAAATATGATTCATGCCGGGCGCAAATGTATAATACAGGTAGTGTTGATGCCGAAATGCGTGCCGTGGTTAATCCTCGTGCATTGGATGATGCCGGAGCTATGAGTACGGCTATGATGAAATGGCGTGTCATGGATCATGGCAACAACAAGTACATGCCTATGATTGACAATTATTTCAATTATATAGAATATCATCAGGATAGGCTTAATGATGGAACCTTTTGCCGTCAACGTCCGCAACGCAATTCTGTTTGGATGGATGACTTGTTTATGAGCGTACCTGCTATTTTGAATTATGCTCATCTAAAGGATGAAACACGTGACGATGCCACTCGTTTTTATTCAGATGCTGTGCGACAGATAGATAACTTCTCGGATCGATTGTTTAATCCCCAGAAAGGATTATGGCGCCACGCTTGGGTAGAAGATATGACAGACCATCCTTCGTTCTATTGGGCTCGCTCCAATGGATGGGCTATCCTTTCATTGTGTGAGGCATTGGATCAGTTACCTAATTCATATGCCGGTAGAGATAAAATAATGAGTATTTACAAGCAAATGGTATCGTCTTTAATAGAACTACAGGATGAAGATGGATTTTGGCATCAACTATTGGATAGACCAAATAGCTATCAGGAAACATCTGCGACAGCTATATTCACTTATGCAATAGCTCATGGTATTAATAGTGGATGGCTTGATGCTTCGGCATATGGTCCTTCTGTTCTTAGTGGATGGCATGCCATTGCCTCAAAAGTAAATGAAGAGGGACAAGTCGAAGGTACGTGTGTCGGCACGGGTATGGGCTTCGATGCATCTTATTACATGCACCGTCCTGTAAATGCTAAAGCAGCGCATGGGTATGGTCCTGTGATTATGGCAAGTGCCGAAGTATATACATTGTTAGAGAAACAACATCCACGTATGAATGATGGAGCTGTGCAATTCTATAAAGGATCCGTAGCGACAGGCGGTCCGATCTTTGCTATTGCTGATCCTACACGTGGTGAAGAATTAACAGCCGGTTCAAGTCGTATAAATGAGAGCGCTCCGGTAGTCTTTATCTGTGGTGATAGTACAGTGAAGAATGGTCGTGGAAAAGGAGATGGTGGAATGTGGGGCTGGGGAGACTTCCTTGAACAGTTCCTTGATTCCACACGTGTCACAAGTGAAAATCATGCATTGGGCGGGCGTAGCAGTCGTACCTACTATACAGAAGGTCTGTGGGACAAAGTTCTGCCGGGCATTAAGAAAGGAGACTTTGTGTTGATTCAGTTTGGGCACAATGATGGTGGACCGTTAAATACGGGAAGAGCTCGTGCCTCATTGAACGGCTCTGATGAAACCAATCAAACAGTAATCATGGAGAAGAATGGCGGACCTGAAACTGTTTATACTTTTGGACATTATATCCGTTTGTTTGTTCGTCAGGCAAAGAGCAAAGGAGCTACGGTTATCGTGATGTCATACACTCCCGGAAATTCTTGGAGTGAAGATGGAAAAATGAGAAGATGCACCGATACTTATGCTGCTTGGAGTAAGTCTGTTGCTCAGGAAGAAGGAGTTTATTATATTGATGAAAATGACTTGGCTGCTACCAAATTCGAAGCTTTAGGAGAGCAAGAAGCTAAAAAGTTATATAAAGATAGTGTGCATACCATATATGGAGGTGCGATCATAAATTGTGAAGCAATTATTCAAGGTGTTCGGAACTTAACCGATTGCCCATTGAACAAATACCTAAAGTAAAGTAATCAAAAATCTAGTACAATGAAAAGAGAAGCTTTTAAAATGTTTTTGAAACCCGGCTTTGAGAAAGAATATGCGAAGCGTCATGCTGCACTCTGGCCTGAGATGAAGGATTTGCTGAAGAAAGGTGGTGTATATGACTATTCCATTTATTGGGATAAGGATACGAATATCTTGTTTGCATTCCAGAAAACAGAGGGTGATGCCTCTAGTCAAGACATGGGTAATAATCCAATCGTACAGAAGTGGTGGGACTATATGGCGGATATTATGGAAGTGAATCCTGATAATTCTCCTGTCTCAATACCTCTACCGGAACTTTTCCATATGGATTAAACGATAAAGTGTAATGAAAAAACTACCTGACAATGCTTATATGTCAGGTAGTTTTTTTATTTTTGTACCATCTATGGCAAACATTAAGCATATCAGAAATCGTTTGATAATATTATTGTTATCAATTACATTTATCATGCCGGCTGCTGCAAGTCTGGTGATACGTTCCACGCAGATCGCATCTAAGGAAGGTCTGCCCAATACTTCTGTGCGTTATATGATGCAGGACAGTAAGGGCTTTATTTGGATGGGTACATTGAATGGGTTGGCTCGCTATGATGGAATATCCTTTACCGTCTACCGTCCTAAACAGGCCAATGTTCCTTCTTTGACTGATAGACGTATCTATGAGATATATGAAGATCATCAAGGTTATTTATGGATATCTACCAGTGCAGATCTCTATAACTGTTTTAATTTGCGGACTGGACAGTTTGTGAAAATTGACGGACTTGATAAGAATCGTTATTCACGGCATTTGTTTGCTCGTAACGGTGATGTGTGGCTTTGGAAAGGAAATGATGGCGCATGCAGAATGGTGCATGGAGAGGATGGCTTCGAGGCTATTCAATATAAGCAGAAAAACAGGGCATTGCCTTCAAACAAAACAACGTTCTTAAGTGAAGGAACTGATCACACTATCTGGATTGGAACGAATAAAGGGTTGACTCGTGTAGCAACAAATGGGAAGTCCAGTATCATCAATAAGACCTATAGTTTCTATAGTATGGCTGCTGCCTCAAAGCAACCTTGTTTTGTGACGGATGATGGAAGGATATTGTCCTTTAACCGCGGACTGAAGCAACTGTCTCGTTTGCCTCTGACCTCCGGTGAGAAAGTCTCCGGGCAATTTGTTTTGGGAAGCAATTGGTATCTATTTACTTCCAAATGTTTATATAGGTTTGATTTAATCACTCATCAATTATCTCTGGATAATAAATTACTTGGGCACAGTATTGCAAATGGTGCAGTGGAACTGGATAATAAAGGAAATTATTGGATATACAATCATACGGGTAATTTGTGGTATATCAATCGTTATACCAATCAAGTGAATAGTTTCAATTTAATACCTTCGCAACGTATTGGATATATTGACTTTGAACGATATCACATTGTACAGGACTCGCGTGGATACATTTGGATATCCACTTATGGTAATGGACTATTTGTATATGATCCCCGTTCAAGACAAATGGAGCATTACACAGCTGGAAATGACTTCACAAGTCCCTTGGGAACTGATTTCTTGCAATGCGTTATGGAAGATAAATCCGGTGATATCTGGGTCGGTCAGGAATATTTAGGGATATCACGTATATCAATACTTAATCAGAATAATACACATTTCTTCCTTGAAAATCCAAGTTCATTTGATCGCTCAAATACAGTTCGTATGATTTGTTCGGCAAGTAACGGTGATGTGTGGATTGCTTCACGGCAAGGGGGATTGTATATATATGACCAGGGCTTGCACTTGAAGTCTTTATCGAATAATGAACGTGCCAATATTTATGCGATGAAAGAAGATGCTTCGGGAGTAAGATGGATAGGAACCCGTGGTGATGGCTTGTTAGTGGGCAGTTCTTTGTACGTTAACAATCCATCGGATGCATCATCTTTGCCAAATAATAATATCTTTTGCATCTTACGCGACAAGAAAGAACGGATGTGGATAGGTACATTTGGAGGCGGACTGGCTCTTGCAGAAAAGAAAGGAAATAAATATGTCTTTCATCGCTTTTTCTCTTCAGGAACGATTGGAGAGATGCAAATCCGCACTTTGATGCAAGATTCGAATGGTATGATATGGATGGGAACGAGTCAAGGTCTTTATATCTTCAATCCGGAAAGACTTCTTCATCATCCATCAGAGTTCTTCTGGTATAGCTTTACCAATGGTAAAATGTTGAGCGATGAAATTCGTTGTATAGTTCAAGATCACCAGGGACGCATATGGATAGGCAATTCAGGTGCCGGGTTCAGTGGTACAAAACCCGTAGTAGGTCATTATGGAGATTTGCATTTTGACCATTATACCATGAAAAACGGATTGTCCAATGATGTGGTTCAGAGCATAGTGGAGGATAATAAAGGGAATCTGTGGATGTCAACCGAATATGGTATTTCAAAGTTTATTCCTTCTACAAAACAATTTGAAACTTATCTCTTTTCTGCTTATGCGCTAGGTAATGCTTATAGTGAAAACAGTGCAACGAAATTGAAGAATGGAAACATTCTGTTTGGTTCTAATTATGGCGTACTGCTTCTTGATCCTGATCGAGTGGTTTCTCGTAAGTTCAATTCACCGGTAGTCTTCACGAATATACAAGTGAATGGCATTACAATAAATCCGGGTGATGAAGACTCTCCACTTAAACAGTCTCTTTCTTTTAGTGAAAAAGTTACTTTAAAGCATTATCAAAACTCTATATCTGTAGACTTCACCTCATTCGATTATGCTGATGTAGAGAACGTCAAGTATTCTTATAAACTAGAGCCTTATGATGATCAATGGAGTGTGCCGTCTGCAGAAAACGTTGCAACCTACAAGAACCTGCCATCAGGCAAATATATTCTTAAAGTGCGCTCCACGACAGGTGGAGGCAGTTGGAATACTCAAGTGGCGTCATTAAAAATAGTAATAGAACCTCCGTTTTACCTTACAGGCTGGGCATTCCTCCTTTATTTGATTATAGGTTGTACCAGTGTATATGCAGCTTTTAAAATTATATTGAATTTCAACCGATTGCATAATAAGATCGCAGTGGAAAATCATTTGACGGAATACAAACTTATGTTCTTTACTAATATTAGTCATGAATTCCGCACTCCACTCACCCTAATAGAAGGTGCTTTGGAGAAGATCCATTCGTTTCAGAATATTCTACCGGGTGAACTGAATCATCCTTTACGAATACTTGACAAAAACACTGGCCGAATGATGAGGCTCATAGATCAGTTGCTGGAGTTCCGAAAGATGCAGGATAACAAATTAGCCCTTTCTCTAGAAGAGACGGATGTAATTGCTTTCTTGTATGAAATATTCCTTAGTTTTGGCGATGTGGCAGATCAAAAGAGTATGGACTTTCAATTCCTTCCTTCTGAAAAGAAGTTTGTAACGTATATTGATAAAGGCAAGTTAGATAAAATAGCATACAACATTTTGTCTAATGCATTTAAGTATACCCCTTCGGGCAGGAAGATAAAATTTATAGTGAATGTGGATATTGATAACAATTTGTTACGCATTCAAGTGGTTGACTCGGGAGTGGGGATTCCCAAGGAAAAGCAGCCTCAACTATTCAGCAGGTTTATGCAAAGTAGCTTCAGTGGTGATAGTGTGGGTATAGGTCTGCATTTAATTCATGAACTGGTACTTGTGCATAAAGGTACTATAGAATATGATGAGAATCCAGAAGGAGGATCAATATTCACCGTGAAATTGCCTTTGGATAAATCGGCTTATGACGATAAAGATTTCCTGATTGCCGGTAATGCTCTATTGAAAGAGAATCAGCAACATGAGGAGAAAAAAATGGAAATGCAAGTGCATCTGCCTCAACAGATGGGTAATAAACCATTAAACGAAAACTTGGTATTGATCATAGAAGACAATGATGATGTAAGGGCTTTTCTGAAAGATGAAGTAGGTGCATACTTTACCGTGGAGACGGCTGTTGACGGTAAGGACGGATTGGAGAAAGCACGAAACAGCTCACCTAGTTTGATCGTTTGTGATGTGATGATGCCGGGCATGAATGGCTTTCAAGTAGTGAAGAGTATAAAGGAAGATTTTGACACCAGTCATATACCTATTATATTATTAACGGCTTTAGATTCTTCTGAAAATAAATTAAAGGGCTTTGAAGTGGGAGCAGATGCCTATATTACAAAACCATTTAGTACGAAATTATTATTGATGCGGATATTCAAACTAATAGAATTGCGCAATAACTTGCAGAAGAAGTTCTCACAAGAACCCGGTGTACAGATGCCGGCTATATACTCTACGGATCGTGACAAAGACTTTGTAGACAAGTTGCATGTCATACTTACGAAGAATCTCTCAAGAACCGACTTTACAGTTGATGATTTCGCTCAGAAAATGGGTATAGGGCGTACAATCTTTTATAAGAAAGTGAAAGGGCTTACGGGCTATTCACCTAATGAGTATATTCGAATCATACGTATGAAGACAGCCGCTGATTTATTGATCAAAGAGAATTGTACGGTGGCTGAAGTTTCGTATAAGGTTGGCATTGATGATCCTTTTTATTTCAGTAAATGCTTTAAAGCACAGTTTGGTATGGCTCCTTCTATTTTTCAAAAAGGGGATCCAAAATTAAAAAATAAAGATAATGGATAATTTTGTATTTTGTAGTCCTACCGAGTTCGTCTTTGGACGTGACACCGAGAAACAAGTCGGTGAGCTGGTAGTTCGTTATGGAGCTACAAAGGTAATGATTGTGTTTGGTGGTGGTTCAGCTGTTCGCAGCGGGTTAGTTGGTAGAGTGACCGATTCACTTGAACTGAAACAAGTGCCCTATGTTACTTTGAGTGGTGTGCAGCCTAATCCACTGGATACGAAAGTTTATGAAGGTATTGATCTTGCTCGTAAAGAAAAGGTCGATTTTATGTTGGCTATAGGTGGCGGGTCAGTAATTGACACGGCAAAAGCTATAGCACTAGGTGTCCCTTATGACGGTGACTTCTGGGATTTCTATTGTGGCAAGCAAACACCACAGAAGGCTCTGCCTGTTGGCGACGTGCTTACGATAGCAGCAGCCGGCAGTGAAGCTTCAGGGAACACGGTGATTACTAAATCCGATGGCATGGTTAAGCTGAGCTTGAAGACGGTGTTTGTACTGCGCCCCAAATTCTCAATCATGAATCCTGAGCTCACTTATACTTTGCCTTCCTATCAAACAGCGGCAGGCATTGTGGACATGATGACACATGTTTATGAGCGTTATTTCACAAATACCACAGAATGTGAAGTGACAGATCGTGAGTGTGAAGGCCTGTTGAAGTCTATCATTAAAGAGGCTCCTATTGTAATGAAATATCCTCGAAACTATGAAGCTCGTGCCAATTTGATGTGGGCAGGTAGTATGGCTCATGGCGGTATATGTGGAGTAGGGCGAGAGGAAGATTGGAGTTCGCATCACATGGAACATGAGATCAGTGCTTTGTATGGTGTGACACACGGCGCGGGGCTTTCAGTGGTTGGTCCTGCTCGTTTGGAATATTTAGTTGACTACAAAGCTGAGAAGTTGGCACAGTTTGCCCGTCGTGTATGGCGTGTTCGCATCTCTCAAGATTATAGAGAGATGGCACGTGGAGGAATTGAATGTATGCGACGCTTCTATAGAGAGCTGGGCATGCCTTTGACATTTAAAGATTTAGGAATAGAAAATCCGGATATAGACACATTGGTTGATAATTTACACAAAAACAAAGGGGAAGTGATTGGAGAGTTCAAATCATTAACCAGAGAAGATACACGCAAAATATTTGAGCTGTGTCTCTGAATATATTGTAAATAGAAGTACAAAATGTTATAAAAACATATATTTATTATTAGTTAACAATTAATTAAATGTTTTTGACTGTTTTATGTGCTGCAAACCTCTATATTTGCAGTACGTTTTTTTCATAGAGATTTAGATTTAAGGTTAGAGAAAAGTAGCTGTCGTGATGACAGCTCTTTTTTATTTATACCCATTTGTTTTTGCTAGGCTTGAACATCAATGATTAATTCACTATGCTGCTCAAAGAGGTATCTTTCATGAGTGTTTACCAGAATATAAATCCATATTCTATGATTAATTCTCCCGAGTTGCTATTGTATATATTTGTTCTGCTTCAGTAGCATAGTAATCCGGATTGAAAGGCTCCATTTCCGATTTCGGACGAAATCCCCATAAGACACTACAACCGGTCACCTCTGCATTCTTTGCTGTCTCTGCATCCACAGCCGAGTCACCACAATAGAGAGCATCATGTGCCGAAATACTTGTTTCGTTAAGTATGTTGTATATGATTGAAGGGTTGGGCTTTGTCTTTACGCCCTCACGTTGACCATGTATTGCATCAAACGTAATATCGGGGAATGATTCTTTTATGATTTTCTGAGTCCCCTCTTGATACTTATTGCTTGCGACGGCAATCTTTATATTGTTTGCTTGTAATCTTTTCAGCAGTTCCTGTATCCCGGGATAGGGACGACTCATGTCGGTGATATGCTCGTCGTAATATTTAAGGAATGCTTGTCGGATTAATGCAATATTTTCAGCGTTGCGCGAATCAACAGGCAATGCCCGCTCAAAAAGTTTATTAATACCGTTTCCCACGAAGAATTTATATTCTTCTATCTCATGGATGGGAAAATGATTCAACTTGAGGGCATAATTCGTGCTGGTTGCAAGATCTGCAATGGTATTGATAAGCGTGCCGTCAAGATCAAAAATGACTAACTTCTTCATCTTTATATCTTTTTTAACGCTACAAAGGTAGCATTAAATGAGAATATGACCTACTTTTGCGAATCATGAAAGATATAATTTTTGTTATCATATGTGTGATGTTTCTCACAGGTTGTGGAAACACGAATGATCAGAAGGCAGAGCAATTGGTGAACCAGTATGAACAAGTACTTGTCAAACCTTATGGGGGAAAAGGCTTTAAGCCGTTAGGGCGGGTGAAGTTGGATTCAGCTGAGGTGAAGTTGCCTTATCGTAAGGAAGCACAGGATATGCTAGCCGAAATGCATAAGGCTAGTAAAGTGAATGCATCTGCTTATTCGGATCTAAAAAAAGGTGTGACTAATATTGTATCGTACAATATTATGGTTGATGAGCTACGCCAATCCGGATTGCAGGCTCAATCCTTACAGAACAAGATCAATGCTTATCAAAAGAATTACAATCCAAGGATCCCGGGATGGATGGCTTCTCATCGTTTTAGGGTCATACAGAAGAACGGCTACATAAAGTTGTTCGAATATATCTTCTATTTTGATCCCGGCATCACACGCATCAACGGAATTATTTGTTTAACGGATTCCATTCCCTTGTATCAACCGCTGTGATACATTGAGAATGATCTATCTAATACATTGAATGTATTGAAATGATAGGACGATTTTTTGTGTTGATATGTAATATTTTTTTGTTTTACGAATGTGGAAATCAAGTTTTACGAAGGTTAAACTTAAATTTATCAATGGTTAAACTTAAGTTTAACAAAGGTAAAACATTGGATGCAATTATATATTTTCAAAGAAAGTATACATTAAGGAAGAAATATCGTTATTGACAGTGAATGTATTGTAGAGGATCTGTTTAACTCTTACTAGGAATAGAACATCCCCGTTCCCATAATGCAGATAAAAGAAATCATGCAATGTTTGTTGTCTTTGATATAAAAGATGGTGTTTGTAAAAACCGATAAAAAAAGAGAGCGACTCTTTTTAGGCGCTCTCTTTTTAATATTATTTGATTTCGATTTCTTCCTTCATATCAATTTCTTCTCCCTGCGAATCATAAAATAGATACTCGAGGAAAGCCAATTTTTGATTGGGAATAATCTTAATCCCGAATCCATACTTGATCTGCCATTTACGTTTCAACGATACTAATCCTTGATTAACGTAGGCATAAATGTACGGATGGATGTTCAATGAAAAGTTCTTTACCTTCAAACTATTGACAAGGTAATCAATTTTACTCTCTAATGTATCCGTAAACAAGATCGATGATTTTATCTTGCCTGTGCCGTGGCACGTAGGACAGTTTTCGGTGGTAATTACATCCGTAGCAGGTCTAACCCTTTGTCGTGTAATTTGCATCAGCCCAAACTTACTTAAAGGCAGGATATTGTGTCTTGCTCGATCATTTTGCATGTTCAGACACATTCTTTCATAAAGCTTTTGGCGGTTTGCTGCGTCGGTCATATCAATGAAGTCGACGACAATAATACCTCCCATGTCTCGCAATCTTAATTGGCGAGCCAGTTCATCGGCTGCTCCAAGATTCACTTCCAGGGCATTGCCTTCTTGGCTGTTCGTGCCTTTTGCTCGGTTACCGCTATTCACATCTACTACATGCAGCGCTTCTGTATGTTCGATGATCAGGTATGCTCCACTTTTGTATGAAACGGTTTTTCCGAAAGATGATTTAATTTGCTTTGTGATGGCAAAGTTGTCAAAGATAGGCAATGGCCCCTTATAGAGTTTGACAATATCTTTTCGGTCGGGAGCAATAAGTGAAACATAGTCTTTAATTTCCTCGAATACAGCCTTGTCATTTATATGAATGCTTTCGAAGGATGGATTAAAGAGGTCGCGTAGCAATGCTACAGTACGGCTTGTTTCCTCATAAATAAGAGTAGGAAACTTTTGAGTCTTTTGTACTTTCGCAATGGCATCTTCCCAATGTTTAACAAGCAATTTTAATTCACTGTCAAGTTCGGCCACTCTTTTTCCCTCGGCAACGGTTCTTACAATAACGCCAAAGTTCTTGGGTTTTATGCTTTGTAAGAGTTGCTTCAGTCGAGCACGCTCGGCACCTGATTTAATTTTTTGAGATACTGAAACCTTATCATTAAAGGGTATGAGCACTAGATAACGTCCGGCAAATGAAAGTTCGGATGTAAGGCGTGGCCCTTTTGTAGAGATAGGTTCTTTCACAATTTGTACTAATACTTCCATTCCACCTTTCAAGGTGTTTGATATGGATCCGTCCTTTTCGATATCAGGAAGTATGCTTGTTTTAGAAATGGAGAAGGTCTTTTTGCGATCGCTCAGAACTTGCTTTACGAATTTAGTTTGAGAGTTAACTTGAGGACCTAAATCAAGATAGTGAAGAAAAGCATCTTTTTCATAACCGACATCCACGAAACACGCATTCAGTCCCGGCATGAGTTTTTTCACGCGGGCCAGATAGATATTGCCAACAGAGAATGATGAGCTTCTTCCTTCACCTTGAAGTTCTACCAAACATTTGTCTTCGGTAATGGCTATCGAAATCTCTTTCGGCTGTACATCAATTACTAGTTCGCTTGTCACAATACTTTTCTTTTTTTTGATTAATTGTTAATAAATGCACAAAGAACAAACATGCAAGACATTTCTTGGAAGTTTGTTCTTTATTCTTGACTCACAAACGTATGTCATTTTTTACTTTTGTGTCTATTTTTTCTTAGTCTTTTCTTACGCTTGTGGGTAGACATTTTGTGTCCCTTTTTCTTTTTTCCGCTTGGCATAGCTTCTTTTTTAAATTGTTAATAATATGTTATTCCTTTGTGTTTTCCTTCACGGAAATTACAAAGTCCTTTGATGGCTTAAATACCGGAATAGAGCATGCAGGCACCATAAGAGTGGTGTTTGTTGAAATATTACGAGCTAGTTTTGCAGCACGTTTCTTACTGCCAAAAGAACCAAATCCACGGAGAAATATAGTATCACCGTTTATTGTAGTTTTTTTTACTTGTCCCATGAAAGATTCGATCGCTGCTGCGACAGTTGGGCGGTCAATGCCTGTATCCTCAACAATTACGTTAATAAGTTCTGCTTTTGTCATTTTAATACTTGCAAATATGTTATTGTTTATTTTCGGACTGCAAATATAAAGGTTTTCAATTACTTGTGGAAATTTATTCTTAATAATTTTGAAAAAAAAGTCGTTCTTTTTATTTTATTCAATTACATTTGTCGAAATAGTATTAGTTAATTAACAGTGAAAAGTTCTTTTACAAAGGTTATAGAAGATTGGTATTCAGCAAACAAGCGTGATTTACCTTGGCGAAATACACGTAATCCGTATTATATTTGGATTTCAGAAATCATTTTGCAGCAAACTCGTGTCGTGCAAGGATATGACTATTTCTTGCGGTTTATTGAGCAGTTTCCTGATGTGGAATCATTGGCTAATGCTGATGAGGATGATGTGATGCGTTGTTGGCAAGGTTTAGGGTATTATTCGCGTGCTAGAAACCTGCATCAGGCGGCACAAAGCATGAATGGCGTGTTCCCTGTCACTTATGAAGGAGTAAGAGCCTTGAAGGGCGTTGGCGATTACACGGCGGCAGCTATCTGTTCGTTTGCTTATGATATGCCTTATGCTGTTGTTGACGGCAATGTCTATCGAGTTTTGTCTCGTTTCTTAGGTATTGACACACCAATTGATTCTTCATACGGTAAGAAGCTTTTTGCATCTTTGGCAGATGAATATCTAGATAAAAAAAATCCGGCTTTATATAATCAGGCAATTATGGATTTTGGGGCTATTCAATGTACGCCTTCATCTCCCAATTGTATGTTTTGTCCTTTGTGTGGTGAGTGTGCGGCTGCTTTAAATGGTACGGTTGAACAATTACCTGTAAAGCAACATCGCACAAAGGTCACTAACCGATATTTTACTTATCTTTTAGTTTATATAGGTGATGAAGTGTTGATACATAAACGTACAGGCAAAGATATATGGCGTAATTTGTATGAATTCCCGCTTATTGAATCCGGTCATCCTCTTACAACAGAAGAATTGGTTGAAAATAAAGAGTTCCTGAGCATGGTTCCTCAAGGCGTAATCCCTAATGTGTCAGTTTGGAAAAAGAGTGTGAAGCATGTGTTGTCGCATCGTGTGATCTACGCAGACTTTTATAAGATCTGTTTGCCGGAGGGATCTTCATTTCGTTCAGAGTTCAGTAAAGTCTTGACCGATGATTTGTCTCATTATGCCTTTCCGCAACTGATTCAGGCACTTTTGTTGTCAGAAAAATAGTCTTTTTTTCTTGCATAATGAGTGAAAACTGATTATATTTGGAGCCAAAATAAAGCTCGAAATAGAATATGTCAGTAAATAAGGTAATTTTGATAGGAAATGTCGGGAAAGATCCTGAAGTGAAGTATTTTGAAAATAAACAAGCTGTGGCAAGTTTCCCATTGGCTACTACCGAAAAAGGTTATACGCTGGCTAATGGTACACAGGTGCCTGATAGAACTGAATGGCATAATATAGTATTTTGGGGCAAAACAGCAGAAACTATTGAGAAGTATGTACACAAGGGCGACCGCCTCTATATTGAAGGTAAGATTCGCACACGTTCCTACTCGGATCAGAGTGGCATACAACGTTATCGTACGGAAATATATGGTGAAAACATGGAGATGCTTTCTGCCCCTAAAGCCTCTGTGGAGAATAAGCCTCCTTTTTGAATATATGTCTAACTAAAAAACAGATCTTTGGACTCAGATTATTATTTATCCGGTTTTTCGGATACTTTTAAACAGATTATTGTTCACTCGCCTACAATGGGCGCTTATGTAGCTCTAGGTATGGCCTTATTGCTTTTGGGCGCGTCAGCGTTTGCGTCTGCCTCTGAGATTGCTTTTTTTTCATTGTCTCCTGCTGATAAAAGTAAGATAGAAGATGAAGAGGAACCTGCTGACAGTAAAGTGAAAAAACTATTGGATGATTCTGAATATTTGCTTGCAACTATTCTTGTTACCAATAATTTCGTGAATGTCACAATCATTATGTTGCTCAATTTCTTTTTCCTGAAGACTTTTGAGTTTCGCTCTACAGTTGTAGAGTTTATTTTTATGACGGTGATAGTTACTTTCCTTTTATTGTTATTCGGAGAGATTATGCCTAAAATATATTCGGCGCAGCATACTTTGAAATTTGTTCGTTTTGCAGCACCGACAATCGGGACACTCCGTAAATTGTTTTTCCCGGTATCAATATTGCTGGTTAAATCATCTACTTTTATTAATCATTATAACCGTAAAAATCGCCATAGCTTATCTGTTGACGATTTGTCACATGCATTGGAACTTACAGATAAAAAAGAAATCAGTGAAGAAAATAAAATATTGCAAGGCATTATCCGTTTTGGGGGAGAAACAGCGAAGGAAGTAATGACTTCACGCTTGGATATCGCTGATTTAAATATCCGTACTGATTTTAAGCATGTTCTGAAAAGTATTGT
Source organism: Bacteroidales bacterium UBA1794 (assembly GCA_002315435.1). Taxonomy (GTDB): domain Bacteria; phylum Bacteroidota; class Bacteroidia; order Bacteroidales; family Bacteroidaceae; genus DCFW01. Next base: position 15,537 of record DCFW01000029.1, on the reverse strand, counting down.
AGACAATGCTTATTCCCGTATTCCTGTTTGGAGTGGGACGCGTGATAATATTAAGGGTATCCTCTATATCAAGGATCTTCTGCCTCATATTGATAAGGGAGATAGCTTCAGGTGGCAGTCATTGATACGTCCTGCATATTTTGTCCCGGAAACAAAAATGATAGATGACCTTCTGCGTGAATTTCAAGAGAACAGAGTACATATTGCTATTGTTGTGGATGAATATGGCGGAACATCAGGCATGGTGACTATGGAGGATATTATTGAAGAAATAGTAGGAGAGATACATGATGAATATGATGATGAAGAGCAAAGTTATGTAAAGATAAGTGACAATACTTATATCTTCGAAGCAAAAACACAAATGAGTGATTTCTACAAAATTACTCAGCTTGATGATGAAACTTTTGATAATATTGAAGGTGAAGCTGATACAATTGGTGGATTGTTGCTTGAGATAAAAGGGGAATTTCCGAAAATCCATGAAGTAATACGTTATCGTAATTATGAATTCGGTGTGTTGAGTATGGACAAGAAACGTATCTTAAAAGTCAAGTTCACAATTCGTGAAGATGGAAATTCTCAACAAAAGGATGAGGATTAAGATTATATAAATGCGAAATGGGGCTTTATTGTACAAAGACTAGCGAAACGTACCAATTAGGAATTTGGGAGATAGTTGAAACAGAGGACGAATTGCTCTCAGAGTTACCAGCATCTTGTCACGAAGAAGTTATTCCCTTTAGGAGTGAAGCCCGTCGCAAAGAGCGTTTAGCCGTGAGGGTGCTGCTCAAAAGAATGCTAGGTAACTACCATGAAATCGCTTATTATTCTTCAGGTAAACCCTATTTGGTTGATGGATATGGGTATATAAGTATCTCTCACACTAAAGGATTTGCAACTGTTATATTTAGTAAGGATCGTGAGGTTGGCATTGATATAGAATGCTATAGCGAGCGTGTTTGTAAGATAAAATCTCGTTTTATTAATCTCGAAGAAGAAAAGTTCATAGGTACGGGCCAAGAGGCAAAACATTTGATGATTTGTTGGTGCGCTAAAGAAACTTTATATAAATTGATAGGCGAAGAGCAAGGAACTCTGGATTTTAAGGAGCACCTCCATCTACATTTGTTTAATGCATTGCCTTCCGGACAAATTCAAGCTTATGAATCTCGTACAAAAGAGTCAGCTCCCTATTTGTTGAGATATGAAACCCATCCACTGTTTATTATTGTTTGGTGCGTCAAATAATTTGTTTACAACTATTTGCAGATAAAAAGTCGCTTAATATCTTTTCATAGTTTCCCGGTATGATGATATGATGGTTACCTATTGGATTATTGATAAAATAATCAACAGAGTTACTCAGATGTATGCGTATTTGTGTTCGGCATGCGTTCACATAATTTGTATTTTCTTCAATCCGCCCTTCCGAAACGAAATAATTATCTAAACTCTCGTTGCCACATTTCAACATTGTGATCTCTGTCTCGGGTAAGATACCTTGTATTGTTACACCTTTACCTGACTCTACATGGGTACGAATGATGAATTGGCTGGCTTGTTTCAATCCAATGGTATTGTGGCCTATAACAACATCGTTATTCGGTTGGTTGATGAAAAGGAGATTACCCATAAATCCTGTTTCACCCGTTACAGCTTTTGCCAATAATAAAGTAAAAACTGATTGCATATCTCCTTCGCATCCTGCAATAATACCTTCGTCATTTAGCAATGATACCGCTAAACATCCTGTAGTACCGGACACTTTGGCTGTGTCGAAACAACTAAGAGTGAATGCATCCAGATCATATTCTTTTACGGTTTGCTTTAGTGCTAAATAGAATTTACAAGATTTTAATATATCTGTTGCCCGAACATCACGAATGGCTAAAGCCTTACTCGTTATTTCTGCGGCTATTTTGGCTGACTCTTCATCCTTGATATGCTCAGCTCTTTCAGCTATTTCGGTGGAAGGCACATCTACAAAATTTACACCCCATCGACGCTGTGACAGTAGATAATCAGCATTGCTTGCAATGAGCCAAGGCGAAGGGGAACCTATAACGCCGATCCTTTTTCCAGCTAGTTCATTTCGTGAGCGAAACATTTTGTCTAGATAATATAATCTTTCTACAATTTGGTGTGGGTTTCCTTGTAATAATTCATATTTAGCATTTTTCCCTCTGAGCCAAAACATAATTTCCATCGCAGATGCAAGTGAATTTTCAAGTCCATCAGCCATAATAATTAAGGGGTGGGGTAGTTTCTCGTAATCCTCTGCTACTAAATGTTCTACACCTCCGGTAGCAAGGAATATGATTTTAAGATCACTGTTCTTAATTTTATCTATTCCTTTACGATCTACAATGTTTATTGTAATTTCTTTTGTCAGTCCGGCGATTAAATCCAGATGAGTTGAATGAAGGTTGCTTTTCTTCTGAAAATCTGAATTATAAGTGATAAGATTGATTGCTAACATATTGAGTTATTCATGAAAAATCCTCTACAAACGTACACATTAATTCGGAATTATGCTACACACTTGGAAAAAAGTTCTAACTTTGCACCGAAAATAATGATATTTTAAAATACATTTAGAATGCCAACAATATCCCTTCGTGGTAATGAGATGCCGGCCTCACCAATCCGTAAGCTGGCTCCGCTGTCAGACGCGGCAAAAGAGAGAGGAATTAAAGTATATCATCTCAATATTGGTCAGCCGGATTTGCCTACTCCCAAAGAAGGACTTGATGCAATGCGTAACATTGATCGTACGATTTTGGAATATAGTCCGAGTGATGGCTATCGAAGTCTGCGTGAGAAATTAACCACGTATTACAAGAAGTTTAATATTAATTTAACTCCGGAAGATATAATTGTAACAACAGGTGGATCAGAAGCTGTGTTGTTTGCTTTTTTATCATGTCTTAATCCCGGAGATGAAATAATTGTTCCTGAACCTGCGTATGCCAACTATATGGCTTTTGCCATATCAGCCGGAGCGAAGATTCATACAGTAGCTACAACGATCCAAGAAGGTTTCTCATTGCCTAAAGTTGAAAAATTTGAAGAGCTGATTAATGAGAAGACCAAAGGAATTTTGATTTGTAATCCCAACAATCCTACAGGGTATTTATATACTAGGAAGGAGATGAATCAAATACGTGATTTGGTAAAGAAGTATGATTTATTTCTTTTTTCCGATGAGGTCTATCGTGAATTTATATATACAGGTTCTCCTTATATTTCAGCTTGTCATTTAGAGGGCATTGAAAATAATGTTGTATTAATTGATTCTGTATCAAAAAGATATTCTGAATGTGGTATTCGTATTGGTGCCCTGATTACAAAGAATAAAGAGGTCAGAGATGCTGTGATGAAATTTTGTCAAGCTCGCTTGAGTCCTCCATTAATAGGGCAGATCATTGCTGAAGCATCAATTGATGCACCCCAGGATTATCTGCGTGATACTTATGATGAATATGTTGAGCGGAGAAAATGTTTAATTGATGGATTGAATAAAATACCTGGTGTATACTCACCCATCCCGATGGGAGCGTTCTATACGGTAGCCAGTTTGCCGGTGGATGATAGTGATATATTCTGTGCATGGTGTTTGAGCGATTTTGACTATGAAGGCGAGACGGTGTTCATGGCTCCGGCTTCAGGATTCTATACAACTCCTGGGTCAGGTCGCAATGAAGTACGTATAGCCTATGTACTGAAGAAAGAAGATTTGACGCGTGCTCTATTTGTATTGCAAAAAGCATTGGAAGTATATCCAGGTCGTACAAATAAATGAATTTGAATAAAGTAGAATGAACTTTTCCTTTTTTATTGCAAAACGAATTCGTAAGGGTGTAGAGGGAGGAAAGCAAGTTTCCAAACCCGCTGTACGCATTGCTACAATCGGTATTGCTATTGGTTTAGCAGTAATGATTGTGTCTGTATCTATTGTTATCGGTTTCAAGCATGAGATTCGTAGCAAAATTATCGGATTTGGTTCTCATATACAAATCAGCAATTATGATGCCTCATCATCAAGCGTTACAAAGTCTATTATGGCCAATGATAGTTTGATGAGTGTTTTGGGTAAAACAAAAGGAATTTTACATGTACAACGTTATTCTCTTAAAGCCGGGATGATTAAAACACCCGATGCTTTTCAGGGAGTACTCATTAAAGGAGTCGGCCAAGAGTTTGATCCTTCATTTTTCAAGCAATATCTTACCGCAGGTCGTATGCCTAAATTCTCTGATTCACAATCATGTAATGAGATCTTGGTTTCAAAATATATTGCGGATAGAATGCATTTGAAGTTGGGCGATAGAGTATTTGCTTATTTTATTCAAGATGACATCCGTGTTCGTCGTTTTAAAATAGTCGGTATTTATCAGACAAATTTTTCCGAATATGATAATCTGTATTTATTTACCGATTTATATACCATTACCCATCTCAATAATTGGGATAAAGATCAAGTCTCGGGTATAGAACTGACCATTAATAATTATGATAATTTGAAGGTAATGACTTATGCCGTTAACCACATGTTTGGGCATTACGTCGATAAATATGGAAACAACTATTCCGTTCAGAATATAGAAGACCTTAATCCCGGACTATTTGCCTGGCTGGGGTTATTAAATATGAATGTCTGGGTTATTCTTATACTGATGATTGGCATTTCGGGATTTACCATGATATCGGGATTATTAATCATTATTTTGGAACGCACTAATATGATTGGTATATTGAAGGCACTAGGAGCAACCGGTGCGTCCATCCGAAAAACATTCCTTTATTTGGCTATATTTATTATTGGCAAAGGAATGCTGTGGGGAAATATTATAGGCTTACTCTTTTGCTTTATACAAAAGAAGTTTGGTCTCTTTAGGTTGGACCCTGCAACATATTATATTGACCGTGTCCCTATCGAATTTAGTTTATTATTGTGGGCATTGCTGAATGTCGCTACATTTGCCGTTGCTGTAATTATGCTTGTAGGTCCGTCATATCTTGTTGCTAAGATCCGTCCTGCGAAATCTATTAGATTTGAGTAGCGTTTCTTTATAATTTGACCTCTCGCTTGTCTTTGTTTCATACTTCTTTTGAGGGGATTTTTGTTGAGCTCGTCTAACAAAGTCTGTTTTTGTCATTATCTAGTCTTTTTTAGTCATTAAGATGATAAATATTTCAATGTAAGTATCAAACCTTAGAGTGTTTTTCTTAATTTTGCACCATCAAGAAAAAGAAAGAGAAATGTATTTGCTAATATTCACCACGGCCGAGATTGTAATGCTAATTGCATTGTTTATTTTGTTCTTAACCCAAGTTATATATCATGTAGGGTTGTATGGAACTGTTTACAGGCATTTAAAAGATGATAAAAAGGGAAACTTGCCATATCAGGCTGAGTTGCTTCCTGTTTCTGTAATAATTACGGCAAGAGATGATTCTGCAAATTTGGAAAAGTTCTTACCTTCTGTCTTAACACAAGATTATCCTAATTTTGAGGTAATTGTTGTTAATGACGGAGCTACTGATGATAGTAATGATCTGTTGACATTGATGTCTTCGAAGTACAAGAATTTATACCATACTTTTACTCCCAATAATGCCCGTTATGTAAGTTCTAAAAAGTTAGCACTTACCGTCGGTATCAAGGCGGCGAAACATGATTGGCTAGTTTTTACAGAGGCGAATTGTCAGCCTGTCAGTGATCAATGGCTAAGAATGATGGCAAGGAACTTTACAGAATCTACCGAAATCGTTTTGGGCTACAATACTTATCAGCGCGGAGAAGCAATGTGGCAGCATAAGATCAAGTTTTTTAATTTCTTCAATCAAATAAGATCTTTAAGTTTTGCATTGAGTAGCAAAGCATATATGGGAATAGGTCGGAATATGGCATATAGGAAGGACCTTTTTTTTAAGAATAAAGGCTATTCAAAACATTTGAATTTAAAAGGTGGGTATGATGATGTATTCATCAATGAAGTAGCAACTCCTTATAATACTCGTGTCGAATTAAATCCTGATTCTATAGTCCTTATGGAACCTTTCGACGAGGAACACCTTTGGCAAGAAGAACGTACTAATTATCGTTCTACTGCGCGCTTGTATCATGGGCATCAGTGCCTTCTTCTAGGATTGGAAACCTGCACACGTTTATTATTCTTGTTAAGTGAAATAGGTGTTATTATTTATAGCTCAGTAAAACAACAGTGGGTGATATTGGGCATTTCCGCATTCCTGCTTATTGTATATAATGTGATGCATATTTGGAAATTCAATAATGCAGCCCGTGCTTTATGCGAACCTAAGCACTATTTTACTTATATAAAGAATGATTGGATGCAACCTTGGGAAAGTTTAAAGAATAAAATAGCTTATATCTCCAGCGATAAAAAAGAATACTCACGGTAAGTATAAATAATAAGAAAGCGGATATTATTGTAATACCCGCTTTCTTATTATTTTATACTTATTCAAAATTCAGTATCAAGATAACCTTTAGGCAATGGACGGCAATTGTATCCCGAAGCCATTATTTCGCCATAAGCGCCTGCAGAACGTAAGGCAAAATAATCACCGCGTTTCACCTTATTTAGTGTAACAGCTTTGTCAAAAACATCGCTTGATTCGCATATAGGTCCTACAACATCATATTCTTCTTCTGCTTCATCACTAGTTAAGTTCTCAATAGAATGGTGAGCCTGGTACAAAGCCGGACGTATAAGATCAGTCATACCAGCATCTAATATTGCAAATTTCTTTGATGAACCTTGCTTTACATATAAAACTTTACTGATAAGGCTTCCGCATTGTCCCACAATACTTCTACCCAATTCAAAATGAAGCGTTTGTCCTTCACGTAGTTTCAAATGTGAATGAAATGTTTCGAAATAAGATTCAAAATCAGGTATTAAGTGTTCGTTAGGATTGTCATAGTCGATCCCTAATCCACCTCCTACATTAATATGCTTCAAAGTGATATTCAGTTTGTCCTGCAATTCATTAATGCGATTGCATAAAGCAGCAAAGTCATCCATTATCAATATTTGTGATCCTATATGGAAGTGCAATCCCTCTAGAGCAATATTCCCCATAGCTAATGCTCTAGCAATAATGCGTTCCATGTCCTCCATATTGATCCCGAACTTATTTTCGCTAAGCCCCGTAGTAATGTTTGCATGTGTATGTGCTCTTACGTTAGGATTGATCCGGAACGCAATATGGGCTATCACGTCTTTTTCTTTGGCAAGTTGATTGATTACTTCAAGTTCTTCTTCTGACTCTACGTTGAAGCAAAATATGCCATGTTCCAATCCTAACTTTATTTCTTCATCGCTTTTTCCAACACCGGCAAATACTATTTTGTCGACTGGAAATCCAGCGTTAAGAGCCGCTTGTATTTCACCACCGCTTACGCAATCAGCTCCCAATCCAGCTTTACTGATGTAAGCTAACACTTTGCTGTTTGCATTTGCTTTAATGGCATAATGCACGTGATAATTAGGGTGTTTTGCAACGATTCCTTTTATGGTATCAATAGTCTTTTGGAGTATGCTGGTATCATAATAGTAAAAAGGAGTAGTCACTTCTTTGAACTTATTTATAGGGAAAAATCCTTTCATATTTATTTCTTATTGTTGAAAAGTATATCACTTAAAGCCTGTAATGCAGCTTTTTTATCACTTTCACGAATTAAAAATGAAATATTATAGTTACTACCACCATATGAAACCATACGCACAGGAATGTGCTTCATTGCGTCAAGTGCCAATGATTCAAAGCCGATGTTTTCCCATTGCAAGTCACCTACGACACAAACAATGCACATGTCATCATCAATAGTAACTATACCATATTTTTTTAAATCATCTAAGATCTCAGGTAGATGTTGTTTGTTATCTATGCTAACGGATACGCCCACTTCGGATGTGCAAACCATGTCGATAGATGTTTGGTAGCTTTCGAATATTTCAAATACTTTGCGTAAAAATCCGTAAGCCAGCAACATTCTACTTGACTTTATTTTTATAGCGGTGATATTGTCTTTAGCTGCTACAGCTTTTATTTTATTCTTTTCAGTTTGATTGCTGATCATTGTACCGGGAGCCGAAGGATCCATTGTATTGAGGAGGCGCACGGGAATATTCGCAAACTTAGCCGGTTGTATACATGTCGGATGCAAAATTTTAGCCCCGAAATAAGCAAGCTCGGCAGCCTCTTCGAAATGCAATTTGCGTACAGGAGATGTTTTATCAACTACGCGTGGGTCATTGTCATGCATGCCGTCAATATCCGTCCAGATTTCTATTTCGTCAGCTTTGATAGCAGCCCCTACAAGACTGGCAGTGTAGTCGCTGCCTCCGCGTTGCAGGTTGTCAACTTCTCCGTATGCATTGCGGCATATGAATCCTTGGGTTATATATATGTCTGCATCTTTATTCAGCTCTAACAACTCTTTTAGTTTTTTCTGAATATAAGCAGGATCAGGTTCATTGTCTTTGTCTGTACGCATGTACTCAAGAGCAGGTATCAATATAGATTTTAAACCTAGTTCCTGGAGATAAAAGTTCATCATATTTGTTGAAATCAATTCACCTTTAGATAGAACTGATTTCTCTTCAAATAAAGTAAAAAGATCTTTGGTATAAGAGCGTAGTTCGTCAAAATGTTTTCTTAGAACGTTCCAGGCTTTTTGTTTATATTCTTCCGTTGAGAAAAGTTCGTCTAAGTGCCCTTTGTATTTATCCTCCAACTTATTAATGATGTCATTCGCCCCTTCAGGATTCTTTTTGTACATATAGTTGGAAATTTCTACTAATGTGTTGGTTGTTCCTGACATAGCTGAGAGCACTACAATCTTCTGTCCTCCATCATTGATGAGTTTGGCCACATCTTTCATTCTTTGGGCCGAACCGACAGAGGTACCTCCAAACTTTAAAACTTTCATCTTTAGTTATTTTATAGATTTATATTTTCGTTCAATTCCACTTCTTTCATTTTATGATCCTCGATTCGGAATACTTTTGCCGGATAGTCTTGTACCAATTGCAGGTTATGTGTACTCATAATCACGGTTGAGCCCTGTTGACTTATTGATCTTAGTAATTCCACAATGCGTCTTCCAGTCTCTACATCTAAGTTTCCTGTCGGTTCATCAGCAAGAATCAGAGCCGGATTATTCAATATAGCCCGTGCAATCACAATACGTTGCTGTTCACCTCCGCTTAATTGATTCGGATATTTGTATCCTTTGTTGGGCATTCCAACTTCTAATAACACTTCTTCGATGCGATTGCTTATTTTTGTTTTGTCTGTCCAACCGGTTGCACGTAGTACAAAGTTGAGATTATCATAAACAGTTCTATCCGTGAGAAGTTGAAAGTCTTGGAAAACAATCCCCAATTTACGGCGAAGTTGTTGAATTTTGTTATTCTTTATTTCTTTCAGATTATACCCTAATGCTTCAGCTTCTCCTAAAGCAATGGGCAATTCTGCGTAGATTGTTTTAAGTAAGCTGGTCTTACCGGAACCAACTTTACCTATAATATATATAAATTCTCCCGGTTGAACTTCCAGATTTACATCAGAGAGCACACATACATCTCCCTGATTAAAACTTACGTCTTGATATTTTATCAGAGTTTCATCCATGGTCCTATTATTCTTTATGTCTTTTCTTTAATTCTCTAATTAAGTCTTCGATTCTATATCCCTTCGAGGTAAGCAACACAATAAGGTGATAGATTAAGTCAGCACCTTCGTAGATTAAACGGTCGTCAGTACCGTTGGTTGCTTCAATTACAGTTTCTACAGCCTCTTCACCTACTTTTTGAGCCATACGATTTACTCCCGATTGAAATAAAGAAGTAGTGTATGATCCTTCAGGCATGTCTTTGAATCGTTTAGATATAAAATCTTGCAAATATTCCAGAAAGAGAACATCGTTTTTATTCTCTTCATTCCAGCATGTATCTGCTCCGGTGTGGCATACAGGTCCTTCGGGTATTACTTTAATAAGTAGAGTATCATTGTCACAATCAGATTTCATTTCAACAACATTCAAGAAATTCCCACTGGTTTCACCTTTTGTCCACAAGCATTTCCTTGAGCGACTATAAAATGTTACCTTTTTGGTTTCAAGTGTTTTTTCATAAGCTTCCTTGTTCATGAAGCCCAGCATCAACACTTTCTGGGTATAACTGTCTTGAATGATTGCCGGCAACAATCCATTCATTTTTTCAAAATCTAAATTGTTCATATTTATATAGTTTTATTATTGTCTAACGGTGATACCGTTGGCACAAAGATAAGATTTTAATTCGGATATTTTTATCTCTCCAAAGTGAAAAACGCTCGCAGCCAATGCCGCATCAGCTCTTCCTATAGAAAATACATCTTTAAAATGTTCCATGTTGCCTGCTCCTCCTGATGCAATAACCGGAATGGAAAGTGTATCGGCCAAATGGGCAAGCGCGTCATTGGCATAGCCTTCTTTTACTCCATCATGATCCATGCTGGTGAATAATATTTCTCCGGCACCTCTATCAGCAGCTTCTTTCGCCCATGCAAACAATTCCTTATCGGTTTTCACACGTCCGCCATTTAGATAGCAAAGCCATGAGCCATCAAGTTGCTTTTTTGCATCTATCGCAACCACACATACTTGAGCTCCAAAGTTATGGGCAATTTCATTAATTAAATTCGGATTTTTAATAGCTGATGAATTAATAGAAACTTTATCAGCTCCCGCACCTAGCAACCGTTCCACGTCTGCAATTTCATTGATGCCTCCTCCCACAGTGAATGGAATACTTAGATTACTGGCAACACGTTTAACGAGATCGGTAAAAGTTTTTCTCCCTTCGAAGCTGGCAGTAATGTCCAGATAGACCAATTCATCAGCACCTTGGTCACTATATGCTTTTCCTAGAGCAACCGGGTCGCCTGCTTCGCGAAGATTAACAAAATTAGTACCCTTTACGGTTATACCGTTCTTGATATCGAGGCATGGAATTATTCTTTTTGCTAACATAGAAAACCGTTATTATAAGAATTGTTGTAAATCTTTTAAATTAACTTTACCTTCGTATATAGCTTTCCCGAAGATCACAGCCGGAATACCGGCTTCTTCAAGCTTTTCAATATCTTCAATACTGCTGATACCTCCACTGGCAATCAAGTAAAGATTCGGGAAGTTTTCAAGTATTTCTTTGTACAAATCGGTTGATGGTCCTTGTAGCATACCGTCACAATCAATATCTGTGCAAATGACTTTACAAATACCTTTCTTTATATAGTCATTCAAATAGGATATCAGATCGGTATCTGTATTTTCCATCCAACCGTTTACTGCAATCTTTTTATCTTTGGCATCAGCACCAAGGATTATTCTCTCCGGCGAGTAAGTATCAATCCATCTTGTAAATTTCTCCGGTTCTTTTACAGCAATACTTCCTCCAGTAATCATTTGGGCACCACTTTCGAAAGCAATACGCAGATCCTCATCCGACTTTATTCCTCCACCAAAATCAATCACAAGGTTTGTAGCATTTGCAATTCTTTCAAGGGTAGGATAATTTATAATGTGTTTTGATGCTGCACCGTCAAGATCTACAATGTGAATACGTTTGATGCCGTTTGCTTCAAATTCTTTTGCAACCTCTAAAGGGTTCTCATTGTATACCTTTTGGGTATCATAATCGCCTTTTGAAAGACGCACACATTTGCCGTCGATAATATCTATTGCCGGAATTATCTCAATCATTTTTCAAGTCAATAAAATTACGTAAAATCTTTTCTCCTACCGAACCGCTTTTCTCCGGATGAAATTGAGTAGCATAAAAGTTCTCTTTATGTAATGCTGCACTAAAAGGTAAAGTATAGCCGGTTTGTGCGGCAGTGTAGGGATTTAAGGGAACATAAAAGCTATGCACAAAATATACAAATTCCGGTTTATCGAATCCTAGAAACAAATCACTGTTTGTCTTTGTAATGGTGTTCCAGCCCATATGTGGAATCTTTTCTTCATGTGATTTAGGGATAAACTTTACTACATCCGTATCGAACAATCCCAGGCACGAAGTGTTTCCTTCTTCCGAACTTTTGCACATCAATTGCATTCCCAGACAAATGCCCAATACAGGTTGCTTCAAATCACAAATAAGTTCATCCAGATTATGCCCACGTAAGTAATCCATTGTCGTGGATGCCTCACCTACACCGGGAAATATTACTCGATCAGCAGCTTGCAAAGCTTCTTTGTTATCGGTAATATCAGCTTCAATGCCCAATCTTTTCAAGGCATAATTCACAGAATAAATATTACCTGCGTTGTATTTTACGATAGCTACTTTCATATTGTTACATTAACTAAATATAACCGTCTTGTTTTGATAGATCAATACTTTTCTTTCGATATGCTTCAACACAGCTCTTGAAAGCACAATCTTTTCCAAATCTTTGCCTTTCATAACGAGCGATGCGGGAGTGTCTTTATGACTGATTCTCACTACATCTTGTTCAATGATAGGGCCTGCATCCAAGTCTACTGTTACATAGTGGCTGGTCGCACCAATAATTTTCACACCTCTTGCATACGCTTGATGGTAAGGCTTAGCACCTACGAAAGCCGGTAAAAATGAATGATGAATATTGATGATGCGGTTAGGATAGGCGGCAATCATATCTTCAGAGACTACTTGCATATATCTTGCCAAAACAATGAAATTTACCTTTTCCTTTTTCAGTAATTCCATTTCTTTTTGTTCCTGCTCTTTCTTGTTCTCTTTAGTAATGGGGAATACATAGTAAGGGATTCCGAACCGTTCCGCTACGTGTTGCAAGTCAGGATGATTGCTTATGATCAGTGGAATTTCCACCTCCCATTCACCTGCATTGTAACGTGCCAGCATATCATAAAGACAATGTGACATTTTTGAAACAAATATAGCCATGCGTGGTTTCTCATTGCTGAAGTATAGCTTAAATTGCATGTCATATTTTTGAGCATAAAGAGTCTCAAAATAGTCATTTACCTTGTCTTTTGGTATCAAAAAATTATCCAGTTCCCACTCAATACGCATAAAAAAGACATTTTCTAAATGGTCTACGTACTGATCAAGATAAATAATATTACCTTTATTGATTGTAATGAAATTTGTTACTTCTGCTATTATTCCTGATTTATCAGGGCAGTGAAGTAATAGGGTTGCTGAGTTTTTACTATTTTGCATGATAATCCATTTATACTTGAAAATCACCCGCAAAGATAGCGATTTATTACAAAATGGATGTGTTTTGCTTACTTTTTTTAATAAAAGTGTTGCTTTCCTTTTAATTAATGAAGAGGATATGCGATAATTATTCACTTAATGCTATTTGAACTTTTGTTTTGAGAGGAGAAGAAACGATCCTGCATATATTTTTTTTAGATAAATATTTGGAGATTCAAAAAATATATCTACCTTTGCATCCGCAATCGAGAGAGATAGTAATAAAGATATTGGTGCGTTAGTTCAGCTGGTTAGAATACATGCCTGTCACGCATGGGGTCATGGGTTCGAGTCCCATACGCACCGCCTTTTTATTTATAATTGCTTTATATTGTTTCTCTAGGTGTGTTAGTTCAGCTGGTTAGAATACATGCCTGTCACGCATGGGGTCATGGGTTCGAGTCCCATACGCACCGCAAAGCTTAAAATTGAATTATAAGTAAAGCTCTGGAAGATATTCTTTCAGGGCTTTACTTTTTACTCCCTCCCCATGTCCAACGATTTATGAGGCTATTCACTAATTTACAAAGTTTTTCGTACTGACAATTGAGACTAGTTAACATAGCTTTGTCACATTAAATTAAGTTGTTTGTGAGATTAGAAAAATAAGGAGAGTACATTCGTACTATTTCAGTTCTATCTTTAGCTGCAAAGTTGATAGAAAAGTATGCAGGCAATTCTGAATGCATCGAAGGTATGAGATAGTTGATCTGTTTTTCCTTATGATATTCGAAACGATATAAATCCGGTCTAACAAGCAATAACTTGAAATAAGACTCAAAGACATATTTTTTGTAGTTTGATGAATAAATGATTATCGGTAATTCGTATACAACAAACAGTAATTTGTTTAATATCATATCTTTTTTTATTATTTTAATTTGTAACTAAAAATAATATAGAATGACATACATGGAACATCTTAAGGATAATCGATTAGCTTATTGTCCACTGAAACCGGTAAGTGATGATAAGGTGTTCCTCGAAAATGTCGCTCAGGAAATTGTTGATATGGAACAATCTCGTGCAATGATTGCAAATAAATTCGAATATCAATCTTAAAAATAAAAAATATGAAAAAGAAAATCAGTGTGGCTTTATTTACTTTCTTCTTCTTATTCATAGGAGGAACCAGTTTCTCTATTGCAGGGTCATTACCGAGTAAAAATGCGGATAGAATGAAACAACATTCAAATGCATCAAGCAAGAAGAACACCGTAAAATTGCCGAATGTTTTTTTTACTAAAAATCTTTCTTCGGAAGGATTAATGGCTGTATATAAAGCTCTTGGCAGAAAGGCGGAAGGAAAAGTTGCCGTAAAAATCAGTACGGGCGAACCTGGTGGAAATAATTATCTTCATCCTGAATTAATAAAAGATTTTGTACAATCGGTTAATGGAACTATTGTGGAATGTAATACAGCATATGGTGGCAAGCGGTCATCTACAGCATCGCATAAGCAAGTAACCATAGATCATGGTTTTACCGAGATTGCTCCAGTAGATATTATGGATGAAGACGGGGAAATATCTCTACCTGTAAAAAATGGCAAACGTTTGAAAGAAGATCTTGTTGGATCACATTTTAAAAATTACAATTTCTTCATTATTCTTTCGCATTTTAAGGGACATGCTATGGGCGGTTTTGGAGGAGCGATTAAAAACATGTCCATCGGTATTGCTTCTGCTAACGGTAAAATGTATATTCATTCCGCTGGAAAAGTAAAACAAACGGGCGATTTTTCTCCGGCAATGCATACTAATCAGGATGCTTTTCTCGAGTCGATGGCTGAAGCTGCATCTGCTGTTGCAAATAGTTAAGGCAAACATATCCTTTATATAAGTGTCATGAACAAACTATCTGTCGACTGCGATTGTGATTCTCATCCAGCAGATCCGACGATGGCGGATATAGGCATTCTAGCTTCGTTCGATCCAGTTGCATTGGACCAAGCCTGTGTCGATTTGGTCTATAAAAATAAAGGGAAGGACCTTATTAAAAGAATGGAATCGCGACATGCCATCCATACGCTTGAGCATGGAGAGGAAATAGGTTTAGGTCGTCGGGTATATAATTTGATAAGTATAGACAAATAAATTAATAATTTAGTCAATGAAAAAGGAAATATTACCCTTCGAGGTGTAGCACCTCGTTCTTTTTATTTAGAAGTTATTTCTCTGAGATTGGCAATCGAAGCATTGGGAATAGACAGCGAAAACTTTTTGTAAGCGTCTCCGGAATGTTA
>DCFW01000040.1 GCA_002315435.1 Bacteroidales bacterium UBA1794 | reverse complement strand
TTCTTGGGAGCGGGAATCAGCCGACTAAATTCATCCATTGTCAATTTCGCACCTTTTGCATATTCATATCCCTTGGAGTTCTGCTCGTACCATTGAATATCCACCACAAAATACTCCCAGCCATGTTTCCTTAGATTCGCCGACATATATTCTGCCTGCTCTTTTGCTTGTGCCTCAGTAATTTGTGTACCAAAGCTATCCCAACTATTCCACCCCATAGGTGGAGTTACAGCCCATGAGTGAAAGTCTTTTGTTCTTTGAGCAATCGTAGTGGAAATACATATCAGATTGCATACAACAAGCAGCAAGAGTCGTCTTTTAAATTTCATCCTTTTTATTATTATAACTGATTAATCAGATAAATTATTGCAATAACAAAAATAATCAATATTACTATTTTTCAGCACCATTCTCTTCATTAGTTTAAACGTTTAATGATGACCATGAAGTTGATCCGAAACTAAATGCTCCCCCATAAATCCAAACGAGTACGGGTAAACGATCATTAGCCGATTTTGCTGGAGTCCATACGTTTAGATACAAACAGTCTTCACTCTTTCCTGAAGGAGTATTTCCACCTTGCATTGGAGCAGGAGCGAATTTTACAACATTTCTCACTCCGTCCCATTTAGCAGCAGGCTGGGGTGCACGCCAACGAAGTTCACCTACTGGCGGTGCAGCAAATGGAATACCTTTGTATACGGTCAAGCCGTCTTCATAAAATCCTTGTAACAATCCCTCATCAACTTTTACAGATGCAGGTTGCTGCGCAAAGCTGATTTCGGAACAAAATACAACGAATATCGCTACTAAGGAAGCTGATAAAGTTGATCTTTTCATGTTAATCATTTTCATTATTTTTTAAGTATTGCACAAAAGCACATAAGCAATTACACTTAACGCGTATTTTAAGTACTTCTCGAATTTTGTTTTTCATCTTTTCGTAAACGCTTGTAAAAATATATTATTTTAGACCTATTACAATGGAAATACGATACAGAATCATCCATTCATCTTACATGTCCCAATTAAATGTTACATTTACATCTTATTAGCGTACATTTACATCAAATAAATAGTGATCGGTGCACAGAAATAATGCCCTATAAACAATCTTTTATGCTTGAGAAAGCACCTCCGATGTTACCAACCATTATTGCTGACCTAAAAATATTTATAAACATGTAATACCAAAGACTTAATATGTAACATTTCATTTTCAATATCTTTCTAAAACTCTTTACATTTGCATCTGATAGAAAACAATTAATAAAATTAATAGATTATGAAAAAGATATCATTAATCCTAATATTGATATGGATGCATATAGGTCTCTTATCAGCTCAAACATGGACTGCCGACAATGGAAACGGTACTTATACAAATCCTCTTTTCTTTGAGGAATTCTCCGATCCATGTATGATACGAGTCGGGAACGATTTCTATTTGACAGGAACCACGATGCATACAATGCCGGGATTACCTATCTTGCATTCGCGTGATTTAGTCAATTGGAAATTGATCAGCTATGCTTTTGATCGCCTTAATCTAGGTCCCGACTTCTCTATGACGGATGGAAAAGACATGTATGGTAAAGGAATATGGGCTCCATCTTTTGTCTACAATAATAAGACAAAGACATTCTACATTTTTGCAAACGTAAACGGACATAAAACTCAAGCTTTTGAAGCAACTAATCCTTATGGTCCTTGGAAGCATTGGGAAATGAAAAGTGGATTCCATGACTTATCTGTTTTCTTTGATACGGATGGAAAGAAATATGTTTGCTGGGGAGCGGGCAATAACTACCTGGCTCAATTAAATGAAGAGCTAACGGATACAATCCCCGGCACTAAAAGATTAATTGCCAAATCCGGTGCAGAAGGTTCACACCTATATAAAATCAACGGTGAATATATAATAATATGGGCAGTACCTGGAAATAACACTCCACAACTGGCTGCGAAATCAGATAACATCTATGGTCCTTATGACAAGATTGTAAAGATCTGTGACCATAATAATCTTGGAGTACATGGTGGTTATGGGTTAAAGAGTTCGCCATGGCATGGAGGCCAAAGCTTTGAATACTCTAGTCCCAATATGGATTATGGCGTCACCATGCATCAAGGAGGCATTGTAGATACTCCTTCTGGCGAATGGTGGGGATATTCAATGCAAGATCACAACTCTATTGGTCGCGTTACTTGTCTGTCACCTATTACTTGGAACGATGGATATCCTTACTTCGGACTACCCGGCAACCTTGGTGTTACTCCACGTACATGGATTAAACCGAATGTTGGGTTACCTCAACAACCAATTGTTCCTATCGCAGAACGAAACGATGATTTCTCCTCCAATAAATTGAAACCTATCTGGCAATGGAATCATTTACCCAATGATAGCATGTGGTCATTAACAGAGGCTCCGGGCAGACTAAGACTTCATTCATTACCTGCAAAAGATTTCTTTTATGCAAGGAATACACTCACACAAAGAGCTGCAGGGATAGAATCAGAATGTGAAGTGACGATAGAGACAAAGGGAATGCAAGACGGAGATATTGCCGGATTGGCATTACTTAATTATCCGTACGCCTGGATTGGTATCACCAAAGTCGGTGACAAATACATAATAAAGATGTATGACCAATCACAACCGGAACAAAGCAATACGGTTGAAACAACATCCTCCATCATCCGATTAAAGGTAAAAACAGATTTTGAAAAAGAGAAAGCAAGCTTCTACTATAGTGAGAGTGCCGACTTCACAAAAGACTCCCATCCTCTTGGTAATCCTTTTACAATGGTCTTTCAATTAAGAACATTCCAAGGAGTGAGATATGCTCTCTTTCAATACAATAATCAAGACAGAAATGGAGGATACGCAGACTTTAGTGACTACAAAGTGAACGACCTTACAAAATCATTATGCAAACCGATTCCTTACAATCAAACAATAAGGCTACAAGACGTAAATAATAATCATGGAGTCGTAATGATTAACGGACAAAAGAGCTTTAAAGTAATCAATTGTGAACTTGGACGAGTTGCTTTGCTGGTAAACAATAAATATGTATCGGTAAGTGCAGACGGGCAAGTGACTCTGAAATCATGTAAAACTTTAGGTAATAATGAAACATTCCAATGGATACAATTGGAACGAGGTGATCTGGTGTTGCTTTCATTACAAACAAACAGATATTTGCAACTTGATAACAAAGGGACATTAAATGCATTGAAAGATAATCCATCTCCTAACAGAAAAGACGGAACCAGATTCGAATGGAATACTATAAAATAAGCTCAACTAATAAACAATTCTATCTTACATCACAGACTTAGGTGACCGAAGAGACGTGCTATCCAGTACGCCTCTTCTTTTTAACTGCCTTCATCCCTTTTCTCAATCAGAACTTAGTGTCCTAAGAATTACAACATTCATATGATCTTTTTTTATGCGAATGTTATTATCTTTGTAAAAAATAAAGAACATGGAGATCGTATTACTCATCATAGGTTTAGGAATCGGCTTTTTTATAGGATGGCTTTTCACCTCTAGAGACTCTAAAGTGAAACAAGCTATTCTGACAGAACGCTTGGAGAGTCAAAAGAATGAATTGGAAGAGTTGCATAAAAAGATGAATCTGGAGTTTGAGAAGATGGCTAATGACATCTTCTCAAAGAAAGCGAATGACTTTAATCGCCTCAGCACAGAAAGCTTAACTCATATTCTTCAACCGTTGGGTAATAACTTGAAAGATTTCAAAGAGAAGATTGATCAAGTGTATGACCGCGAATCAAAACAGCGCTATTCATTGGAGGAACGTATCAAAGAGCTGGTAGAGCTAAACAATAGAATTAGTGAAGATGCCAATAACCTTACACGGGCACTAAAAGGAGATTCTAAGATTCAAGGCAATTGGGGCGAAATGATTCTCGAAAAGATTCTTGAAAGCAGTGGGTTAAGACCAGGCGAAGAATACTTCACACAAGAGTTTATTAAAGATGACAATGGCAACACGCTGATCAATGGTGAAAGCGGACAGAAGATGCAACCAGATGTCATTGTGAAATATCCCGACAATAGAGAGGTTATTATTGACTCAAAGGTTTCACTTACAGCATATAGCAATTATGCCGCAGCTGAATCCGACAGCGATAAAGATTCCTATCTGAAAGCCCATATAGTCTCAGTAAGGAATCATATCGATGAACTGAGCAGAAAGGATTATTCAAGATATGACGTGCATTCACTTGAGTTCGTAATGATGTTCATTCCCAACGAACCGGCTTACTTATTGGCAATAAGTGCAGACAAGAACTTGTGGGATTATGCCTACCAGAAAAAGGTTTTGCTGATGAGTCCTACGAATCTGATTACTGCTCTAAGGCTGGCCCTTGATCTATGGAAGAGAGAATATCAAGTGAAGAATGTGCAAGCAATTGTAGAAAGGGCAACCTCGCTCTATGAGAAGTTAGTCAACTTCACCGAAAGCTTTGATAAAATAGGTAAGAACCTGACAGGTATTCAAGAGGCTTATGATGGAGCAATGAAACAACTTTGCACAGGAGCAGGCAATGTAATCCGACAAGCAGAACAATTAAGAGAAATGAAACTGTCACCCAAGAAAAGAATAGGTGGTAAATTTCTTGTTGATAACGATGAAGACAATACATTAAAATAAATAGATGATGGAAAACGATTTAGACAAACGTATAGAGCTGGCAAAAGAAAACTTCAAGGCGGGATTCAACTGCTCTCAATCCATATTCAGTGCCTTTGCAGATATGTATGGTATTGATAAAGAAACGGCATTGAAACTTTCATCCTCATTCGGTGGCGGCATCGGGCGCATGCGACAAACATGCGGCGTAGCATGCGGTATGTTCATGCTTGCCGGCATGGAACAAGGAACCACTGATCCTAAAGATCATGAAGCAAAAGCCGATACGTATAAACTGGTACAGGACTTGGCGGCTGCCTTCAAAGAGAAAAACGGTGCCATCAATTGTGGTGAATTGTTGGGACTTACACCCAGCTCTGCCATTAGCAGCACTCCCGAAGCACGCACTGATCAATATTATAAGAAGCGTCCATGTGCTCAAATTGTAGAAGAAGGAGCTAAGATTTGGGCCGACTATTTGAAGAAACAGCAAAAGTAACATCCTATATTGCTAAAGAGAACAGTCAAACAAATACACCGATCATGAAACAATATTATTCAGAAGACTCATCGCAGCCAAGGCAAACAATTATTATACAGCAATCATCAAATGGAATCGGTACTGCCGGATTTGTACTGGCATTGCTTGGACTTTTATTATGCTGGTTACCTATAATAAACTGGATATTATGGTTGTTAGGATTTGTTTTCTCTTTATGCGGAATATTCAAAAGGCACAAAGGATTGGCCATAGCCGGTTTAATGATCTCATTTATTGGAGCAATCATTATGATTTGCATCTTGGGAGCTATTGCCGCCATGATTGCCATTCTATGAATCTTCATATACAGAGACCAACTGATTGCTGTTGCGTTCATTAAGAGAGAATATAAATAAGGTTAAAAGAAACCATCACGTTCCATTTTCTTTGCTTTTTTGTGTTACATAACATAGAAATATATATATTTGCAGAAGTACTATAATTGATATAACACACTAATCAGTGTGGATTCCATGTTTAATTAAAAGTAAATCAAAGATGTTACAAGAAAAAGCAGGAAACGATGCAGGCCTTATATGGAATGCTTTAAACGGTACAGATGGTCTATCAGTGAAAGATCTCAAGAAAGCGACCAAAATCAAAGCTGATAAAGATCTATTCCTTGGATTGGGATGGTTACTACGTGAGAACAAAATCACGACTAGTGAAACAGAAGAAGGAGAATTGCTTTTGATACTCAATGAATGATTCTACTACTTACAAGAAATTAAAAGAAATGGGGCAATCATACTGATTAGCTCCATTTCTTTATCTTCTCTATCCATACAATCAGAAACAGTATTTAAACAAAGCAACGCACTTCCTTTCAAGCTGAGTTTCTATGGATTATTACATACATTTCATCGAATCCTTACATGCATTCTTTCATGTCCATGCCTGCATTTCATCAATTACTAAGCAGCAAAACTTATTTTTACAACTGTAGAAATGCTTTTCTACGAATGTAAAACTGTCGTTCCACGGCCGTAGAAATGCTTTTCCACAACTGTAAAAAATGAAAATGCTAGTATGCAACAAGAAGAAAGCCCGTTATGAGTTTCTCTTTTCCTGCTTATCTTACTGCAAAAAATAAAGGGCGATCCATCGCGGAACGCCCTTATCAGTTTCATGGTAAAATATACGACTATTCTTCGTCGTCAATAGGTTTTAGATTGGTATAAACATTTTGTACGTCTTCATCATCTTCTAATTTATCAACAATCTTATCGATGACTTGGCGTTCTTCAGCACTAAGTTCTTTCAATTCAACGGGAATTCGAGTAATCTCTGAGCTTTGGATTTCAAAACCATTACTTTCAAAATAGGTTTGAAGACCATTGAAGTCAGGGAAACCTGCATAAATAGTGATGCTATCATCATCTTCATCATAGTCTTCATCAGCACCCAAATCGATTAACTCCAATATTAAATCGTCAGCAGACATTCCTTCTTTCTTAGCAATGGTAAACACTGATTTATGATTGAACATAAAGTCAAGACTACCGGATGTACCTAGCGTTCCACCGTATTTATTGAATACACTGCGCACATTGGCAACAGTACGAGTGGTGTTATCAGTAGCAGTTTCTACAAAAACAGCAATTCCGTGAGGGCCATATCCTTCATAATTCATCTCTTTATAATCCCTCTGATCTTTGCCCATTGCATTCTTAATGGCACGGTCTACGTTATCCTTCGGCATGTTTTCAGCCTTGGCATTCTGGATAACAGATCTTAAATGAGGATTATTATCGGGATCGGGACCACCTTCTTTTACTGCAATGGCAATCTGTTTGCCTATTCTTGTAAATGTACGGGCCATATTGCCCCATCGTTTCAGCTTGGTAGCTTTTCTATACTCGAACGCTCTTCCCATGTGTTTTGTTACTTAATGATTATTTTATTTTTATTTATTATCTCAATTTCACATCCAATTGATGTTGCAGACTGCTCAACAATTTATTCATTATTTTGTCAATCTGTTTGTCGTTTAATGTCTGATTTTCGTCCTGCAGCAAGAAGCTAACTGCGTATGACTTCTTACCCGGTTCAAGATTTTTTCCTTCATACACATCAAACAGCCAAACATCTTTCAAGAGTTTCTTTTCAGTATTATATGCGAGCTGCTCTATTTGCAAGAACTTCACATCCTTATCAACCAACATAGCCAAGTCGCGCTTTACTGCGGGATATTTTGATATTTCGTAGTATGATACTTTGAAATTCTTTAGCGCCTTATGTAATGTATTCCAATTAATGTCGGCATAATACACCGGTTGCTCTATATCAAATTGCTTGAGGATCTTAGCATTTACAACACCGAATGTGACAAGGATTTGTCCGGCAGCATTCTTTGCTACCAATGCCGATGAATAAATATCATCCGAATACTCTTCAAGTTTCAAGCTATGTAAATTGATACCTACACGTTTAAGTACATTCTCTACATAAGCCTTCATCTCGTAAACACTGGATTCTTCGTCTTTGTGTGCCCAAGAGTTGGATACTTTATTTCCGGTAAGCCACAATGCCAAGTGATAGTCTTCTGTATACGGACTAAGAATCTTCTCAGCCACTCTCTTCTCTTGATGGAAATGATAGCAGTTGCCGAATTCAAAGAACTTCAAGTCCGGACTCTTATGATTAATATTACGTGCCACACTTTCCAATCCTCCGAAGAGCATCGTCTGACGCATTACACTCAGATCGGAACTCAATGGATTAAGTAAACGTACGAGGTTTTCAACAGGATAATCTTTCAAAGAAGCATAGTATGCAATCTTTGTAAGTGAGTTGTTCATTATCTCGTTGAATCCTGATCCTACTAATTGTTCTGCTACAAGGTTCTGTAGTTTATATGATTTGTCTACGTCTCCTTTTACGGTAAGCGTTGACTTCAAAGAGGCAGGTATCTCTACATTATTATATCCATAGATACGTAAAATATCTTCCACCACATCGCATTCACGCTGAACGTCCACACGATAGGGAGGCACAGCCAGCGTCAAGCCTTCAGTAGCCTCAGCTGTAATATCCATTTCCAAGCTGCGAACAATACTTTTGATCGTTTGGATAGGTATCACCTTACCGATCAAGTCATTAATATGCTTGTATGAAACATGTATCAAGAATTTCTTTGCCGGTTTAGGACATACATCCTTAATCTCGGAAGAGACGGTTCCGCCTGCCAGTTCTTTAACTAGAAGTGCGGCACGTTTCAATACATAGACTTGATTAAGCGGATCGACACCACGTTCGAAACGAAACGAAGCATCTGTATTTAAACTATGACGGCGCGCAGTCTTACGTATCCAAGTAGGATGGAAGTATGCACTTTCAAGGAATATATTTGTTGTCTTCTCCGTCACACCTGAAGCTACACCACCAAATACTCCGGCAATGCACATCGGTCCTTGATTATTACAAACCATTAAGTCGTTTTCATCAAGACTACGTTTTGCTCCGTCTAATGTGACGAATTTAGTTCCATGAGGCATTGTCTTCACAATCACCTCTTTGCCCACAACATCTGCATCATAGCAATGAAGAGGTTGGCCTAATTCAAATACGATATAATTGGTAATATCTACTATATTGTTTATCGAGCGAATGCCGATACTGGCAAGATGTTCTTTTAACCATTCAGGGCTCTCTCCTACTTTCACGCCTTTCATCGAAACGCCGGAATAGCGTGGGCAGGCTTCTTCATTCTCTATCTTTACATCAATATCCAAGTCGTGATTGTCCACGGCAAAGGCATCAACAATAGGTTTGTGAACTTTTGTCTGATAACCATTCTGCATAAGCCACGCATACATGTCACGGGCCACGCCATAATGTGAAACTGCATCTGCACGGTTAGGTGTGATGTCAACCTCAATCAGCCAATCATTCTTTATTTTATAATAGTCTTTGGCAAGAGTACCCGGTTGCACGTCAGAAGGAAGAACAATAATGCCGGCATGATCTCCGCCAAGGCCTATTTCATCTTCTGCACAAATCATTCCGGATGATTCCACGCCACGAAGTTTCATCTTTTTCATAACGATGGACTCATCGCCATCATATAATGTAGCACCAAGTGGAGCAACGATCACTTTTTGTCCGGCTTCAACATTAGGAGCGCCACAAACGATCTGCGTGGGAACGCCACTTCCTAAGTTCACTGTTGTTATATGCAAATGGTCTGAATTAGGATGAGCGACACATGTCATAACCTCACCAACTACCAAACCTTCAAGTCCACCTTTAATTGTTTGAACCTTTTCTACTCCCTCCACTTCAAGACCTATTGAAGTGAGAGCAGCTGAAACCTCCTCAGCCGATAAATCGAAATCGACATACTCTTTCAGCCAATTGTAAGAGATATTCATATATATATTATATTTAATTATTCCAAAAAGACAGGTGCAAAGTTACTAATATATTTCTAAATTGCTAACACAGAGGATATTCTTTGTCAGAACGGCACCTCGTTGGTAGGTGTGCCAAACGCGGATCCATTTTGCGGAGGAATATTGGAAGCAATGAAAGGTGGAACGGAATCATCATTCATCTTAGACTCCATTACTTCTGAATGACCATCCATTTGTAGGACTTGCTCGTCATCAATGTTCATAAACTTAATAAATTCACCCTTGAATCGTAAACGTACATCGGCGGTGGCACCATTACGGTGCTTAGCAATAATAATCTCGGCTAGACCTTTTAAATCATTTCCTTGATCATCTTCATATATTTTGTAATATTCCGGTCGGTGGATGAAACATACCATATCGGCATCTTGCTCAATGGCTCCAGACTCACGCAAGTCACTTAACTGCGGGCGCTTTCCTTCTTTCGGGTCACGAGTTTCCACACTACGATTCAACTGTGACAAGGCTATAATAGGAATACATAGCTCTTTGGCCAATCCCTTCAATGATCGGGAAATAGTACTTACCTCTTCCTGCCTACTACCACTATTCATACCATTTGCATTCATCAACTGCAAGTAGTCAATAACAATGATCTTAACTCCATGCTCACGTACCAGACGACGAGCTTTCGTTCTCAATTCGAAAACAGAAAGTGACGGAGTGTCATCAATATATAAAGGAGCATCTATCAGATCTTTTAACTTATAGTCAAGTTGCTGCCATTCATAAGGTGCTAATTGTCCGCTCTTAATTTTCTCACTTGGTATCTCACAAACATTCGAAATTAGACGGTTGACCAATTGCACGTTACTCATCTCAAGAGAGAACATAGCAGCCGGCATACGTTGATCTACTGAAATATTCTTGACCATAGAAAGCACGAATGCCGTTTTTCCCATGGCCGGACGAGCAGCAATAATTACCAAATCGGAGTTCTGCCAACCGGATGTCACTTTATCCAAAGTATGGAATCCGCTTTCAATACCGCTTAATCCATCGGCACGGGCAGCAGCTTTCTTAAGTTGCTCATAGGCATCATCAATGATCGGGTTAATCTGAGTGTAGTCTTTCTTAAGGTTCTTCTGGGAGATTCCAAAAAGACTACCCTCAGCTTCCTGCATCAAATCATCCACATCAATGGTTTCATCATATGCCTTCGTTGCTATAATGCCCGAGAAGTTAATCAATTCACGAGCTAAATATTTCTGTGCAATGATGCGAGCGTGGTATTCAATATGAGCTGCACTAGTCACTAAACTGCTTAACTGCGATACATAATAAGCGCCACCCACTTCTTCAAGTACGCCATCCGTCTTAAGTTGTTCGGTAACAGTAAGAATATCTACAGGTCTTTGGTTAAAAGCCAATTCAGTAATGGCTTTATATATTAATTGGTGCTTCGTCTCATAAAATGATTCAGGATGCAGTATCTCGCTAACCAACGGATATGCATCTTTCTCTAACATCAAAGCACCCAGCACAACCTCTTCCAGCTCTTTTGCTTGGGGTTGCATTCTACCATCTGCCAGTTCCATAGGAGCCACAGGTCGTTTTGATCTTGGAGTATATTTTCTTTCTTGTGCCATAATCAGGGCGACAAAGTTAGCATTTTTCAATGAAAATGTTATATATTTGCCAGCATAAAAATAACAAATTATGATTACGTTTCCAAATGCTAAAATAAATTTAGGGCTTAACATCGTATCCAAACGCTCGGATGGATACCACAACCTTGAGACCGTCTTTTATCCTATATTCATTGAAGACGCTTTAGAAATCATACCTTGTGCTACTGCCTACAAAGAGACTCCTAAATTTGAAATCACCGGAAACAAGATTGAGGGGAATCCAGAAGATAACTTGGTGATGAAGGCATTAAACCTGATGAAAGAAGAATACCCTCAGATCCCTGTTATAAACATTTATTTACATAAACACATTCCTAGCGAAGCAGGGTTAGGTGGCGGATCATCTGATGGAGCGTTTATGCTAAGATTGCTGAATGAGACTTTTGAACTCGGTGCTACAGAAGAGCAATTATTAGTGAAAGCTGCCAAACTTGGTGCTGACTGTCCATTCTTTATAAAGAATACTCCTACATACGCCGAAGGAATTGGTGATGTTCTTACTCCACTTGACTTATCGCTAAAAGGCAAATACATTCTATTGGTGAAACCGGATCTATCCATTTCCACTAAAGAAGCATTTGCAAATATAAAACCTAACACTCCTACTCTATCTGCAAAAGATATATGTAGCCGTCCAATTGAAGAGTGGCGAAACTTACTTAAAAATGATTTCGAAGATAGTATATTCCCCCAACATTCCAAATTAAAAGAAATAAAGGAACATATTTATAGTACAGGTGCTATATATGCAGCAATGAGTGGCTCAGGTTCTACAATCTACGGGATCTTTGAACAGTCTATAGGGAAAGATCTTACGAGTCAGTTCAATGAGAAATTTGTTTGGAGCGGGAGGATGTGAAACTTTAAACTCAATCCCTTATGAAAGAAGATGTCAAGATTTCTATTATCATTCCGGTATATAATGCTGAATTATTCTTGCGGGATACAATTAATAGCGTCCTTAGCCAAAATTTCAGCGACTATGAAATTATTATTGTGAATGATGGAAGCACAGATTCATCTCTTAACATTTGTAACGAATTTGCAAAGAGCGATTCAAGGATTCAGTTATTTAACCAAACCAATAAAGGGGTCACAGCTGCAAGAAGGAAAGGAATAGAGAATGCTATAGGTGATTTTATTTTATTTTTAGATGCAGACGATTTACTAGCATCTGGAGCCTTACAAATCCTTTATAGTTATTCATCGAATGTAGATGTAGTCATTGGATTTAACGATGATCCTATCGCCATACCTAAGAAAAGACCTATGTACTTGAACAAGACACAATTGATAAACGATTTTTTAAAAAATAAATTAGATGCACATCCTTCTGCGAAATTATGGCATCGCTCTCTGTTCCAACATGAATGTATGGATGCACCTCCATTTATTAAACTAGGAGAAGATCTTTTGATGAATTTGAGATTAGCAATGCACATAAGACAAGCTGTAGTAATTTATAAACAAATATGCATATATGTTTACCACGAAGGTCAAACGACACAAAAATTTAAGCATAACCTAAAATACGAGATTACTTTTAACCACTATTTATTAGAATCCGTAAACAATCAAAAAAAATACCAAAGAGGATTATTCCATTTCAAGTTATATGAGTTAAGACGTCTAACACGTTTTCAGCATGAAGATTATAACCCCAAGGATCCATTTGTCGTCGAAACTTGTAAGAAAGCACTTCATTATAGATTATCGTTAGAAGATTATGTATATATTATATTCAAAAACAATCAAAAAATATGCAGGAAACTACTTCAATTAATCGCTGGTTTCAAAAGAAAATTTCTACATATTTACCATTAAAAATTTATTTATTATGATGACACTTTCTATTATTATCCCAATTTATAATGCTGAAAGATATCTTAAAGCTTGCATTAATTCTATTATTCATCAAAAATTTTCTGATTTTGAACTACTTTTAATTGACGACGGTTCATCTGATAATTCTTATACTATATGTAAAAAAATAGCATTAACAGATGTTCGAATAAAAGTATTCCATCAGAATAATGAAGGCCCTGCTTCCGCTCGTAATAAAGGTTTAGAATGCGCTAAAGGGCAATATATAGGATTTTGTGATAGCGACGATATTGTGAATCCCAATTATTATCAGCATCTAATAGAAAATGCAAAGAAAGAAGATGCTGATATTTCAGGAGTTTCATTCAAGTCTATAGATGAACAAGGATTTGAAACGCACAATTTACATTCAAATAAGAAATTTACATTCACAAACGAAGAGGGATTTAAAGCATTTCTTATACGCGACAAACTTGATATTCATGTTTGGACTAAAGTCTATAGTAAATCATTTTTGGACAACTACAACATCAGATATGAAGTAGTTAAGGGTGTAAAAATTGAAGAAGATTTTTTATTTAACTTACAAGCATTTCGTTATGCCCAATGCACTGTTTTCGAAGATGTAGATCTATATACTTACCTTAAAAAGGAATCATCTTTATCAAGAGATTATTATAAACACAACTTCCGTACTTATCTCCATTATTCACTTTATCGTCTATATAAAGTAGAAGCAATAACTAATGAGTCATTTCCTCAATTATTATGTTTTGCCAAAAGGCAAACTATTTTATACATGGTACTAACATTAAGTAGATGTGCTCAAATGAAATATCAAGAGTGCGAGCCTTATTTCTCTTATGTGATGCGATACCTATATCGCAATCGGAATCAAGTAACAAGAGAAAGGAATTTCTGGGGGATGTCTAAAATCGGAACTTTTTTGATGACCCATATTCCTCCTCGTAAATATCATTTTTATAGAAAGGTCAAAGATAGAATTAACCAATGAGAAACTTAGAGTCAATGATTTTTAATCAAATCACTACATAATTTGCAAATGTCTAAATATTTTGCGAATATTGCATCTATTATTTAATTCAATTGATAGACTAATAATAGAATGAAAGAGACTCGATTTTCTAAAAGTTTAATGAATGCGAAAATCAATCTGATCTTTTATTTCATAGGGCTATTCCTATCATTCTTTTCGCGGAAGATATTCCTTGATAGCCTAAGTGCCGATTTCATGGGATTGATAGGAACCTTGGGAAGTGTCTTAAGCTTCCTTAATCTTGCTGAATTAGGAATAGGGCAAGCAATAGGATACGTATTATACAAACCTCTATATGATCATGACAGGAAGAAAATAAATGAAATCATTTCTGTCTTCGGGTATCTATATTCGCGCATCGGCTTTCTTATATTGCTTATCGGAATAATCATATCCTGTTTCTTCCCGCTTATCTTCGGCAAATCACATTTTCCATTAGCCGCAATCTATTTTGCCTTCTATTCTTTCCTTATATCTTCGTTATTGAGCTATTTCCTCAATTACAGAGAAACTCTTTTAGGTGCTGATCAAAAGAACTATGTGGTCACAGCTTATTTTCAAACAGCTGGATTCATTAAGACCATCATTCAAATTGCAGCAGCCTATTATACTCATAACTATTATTATTGGATTGCAATTGAATTGGTCTTCGGATTTATTGCCAGTTTTATCCTCAATTGGAAAATAAATCAGGTATACCCTTGGCTGAAGTCGGAGGTTAAGTTAGGCAAAAAGATATTTGACAAGTATCCCGAGGTAATGAAATATACAAAGCAATTGTTTGTTCACAAAATAGCCTCCTTCATTCAATTTCAGACAGACTCTATCTTAATATACGCGTTTGTATCACTCAAATATGTAGCATTATATGGCAACTACACAGTAATTATTAGCAAACTAGCCTTACTAATAAATAATATATTAGACGGAACCAGCGCAGGGATAGGTAACTTGATTGCAGAAGGCAATAGAAAAAATACTATTAAAGTTTATTGGGAACTTACATCCATAAGATATTTCTTTGCAGGAGTAATGGCATTTGCACTATACACCTTAGTAGAATCGTTTATATCCTTATGGATCGGGAAACAATACATTCTAGATAATACGGTCTTTTTATTAATTATAATCAACACCTACATAGGACAAACAAGAGGAGCCAATGATTTATTTTTATATGGATATGGATTATTCAGTGACACATGGGCACCATGCGTTGAAGGCATCATTAATGTCGGACTATCAATTGCGATAGGTTGTTTTTATGGGTTAACTGGTATTTTAATAGGAACAACTGTTAGTTTACTTCTCATTATTTGCATTTGGAAGCCTTACTTCCTTTTTCACAATGGAATAAAAGAGCCTTTATATCATTATTGGTTCAAAGTATTTAAATTATTGGCAATTGTAACCGTCTCTTGGGTAGCCTCAACATTTATAATTAAAGGTTTTATTCATATCAATCCCTATACATCATTCATTAACTGGACGGCATATGCCCTAATTATCACTTTAATCTTTGGAATCATACTCTTTGGATTGCAATTTATCTTTGAGCAAGGAACCAGAGACTTATATCATCGGATAACAGAAAAAGTCTTTGCAAAGTTTACACACAAATAGACTTTATTATGGCAAGAGGAAACGAATGAACACTCTCAAAGAAATATACTTTACCAGCCCTTCGTTCAAACAACGCTTACATGTTCTTAGCTTATCAATCATTGTCATCTCATGAGCATTTCTTAAAAATGCATTTAATGTCAACTTAATATACTTTACTATAATATTCTGCACTAAAGGGCTTTTCCCTGCTGCATATTTACCAAGTTCACGAAAGACTGTGAAATATCCCTCAACATTGCGCCTTGATATTCTTTTCGTCATAGTTGAAGCTTCACGAATACGGCGGAGAAAGAACTCTTTCCCAATATACTTCACACGTGTTGCTCCTAGGTAAAGCAACATTGTAAAGAGTTCGTCTTCATGAATGATTCCCGGAAAGAAATGAAGATCATTATTCAATAGATATTGTTTGCGAATGAAGAATAAATAAGGAGGTATTTTCAATTGACCGGTATCTATTAGATAGTTCAATATTTCACTCCCGTCATAAACTTTCTCTTCAATACCATCGTGATGATAATCCATTGAGAAAGAAGTCGATTGACATTCATTGATAATGTCTGCATCAAAATAAACAAAATCCAGAGTTTCTGCCTCACAAGTCTGATAACACTCTTCTAATGCATCTTTTCTTAGAATGTCATCACTGTCCATAAAATAACAATACGTACCCTCTGCATGCAACATTCCATTGTTTCTGGCAACAGACTGCCCTTGATTCTCTTGAACAAATGAATGAATCCTCTTATCCTTAGATGCCAACTCATCAATAATGGATGAGCAACCATCCGTAGAACCGTCATTAACAATAATGATTTCTATCTCGTGAAGCGTTTGTTGCATTACGCTTTCTACAGCTTCACGCAGATAGGCTTCGGTGTTATAGACCGGAATTATGATACTTACTTTTGGTTGCTCATCCATTCATTTGTTTTTTGCAAATATAGTCAATATCCTTGTTACAACAAATTACTTGCAAGTTCACTTAATGCACTTCGTTCTCCTTTTTGTAAATTTACATGCGCAAAGAGTTCTTGACCACGCATTTTGTCTATCATATATACTAGACCGTTGCTTTGACTATCCAGATAAGGCTGATCTATTTGCTGTATATCACCCGTAAACACCACTTTAGTTCCTTCACCGGCACGTGTGATAATCGTTTTCACTTCATGCGGAGTCAAGTTCTGTGCTTCATCAATGATACAATAGGTCTCGCTCAAACTGCGGCCACGAATAAACGCCAATGCCTCAATAGTCAATTGACCGGCCTTTTGAAGATCGTCCAAACGTTTTACATCAGGTGATGATGGGGCAAATTGATTCTTTATTACATTTAGATTGTCAAACAGCGGTTGCATGAATGGAGCGACCTTTTCCTGAGCACTTCCCGGAAGAAAACCGATATCTTTGTTTGACAAAGAGACTAACGGACGAGCTAACAAGATGTGCTTGTAATCATCCACCTGACTCAGAGCTGCAGCCAATGCCAACAAGGTCTTTCCTGTACCAGCCTTACCTGTAAGAGCTACTAGTTTGACACTCGGATCATTCAACACTTCAAAGGCAAAACTTTGCTCGGCATTGCGTGGTTCTATACCGTAGTCTTTTGTCTTCAAAACTCGCTTTATCGACTTGTTGAATGGATCATATCGTACCATCACACTGTTGCGATCACTCTTCAAAAGGAAGCATTCATTCGCCACTACTTTTTCGTGAAGATCACCGCAATCATTTATATCTACTCCTTCTCTTGTAGAATAAATGTTATCAATCAATGCAGGGTCAATGCTTTCAAATACCTCATTAGACTTCTCGAAAAGAACGGCATTATCTACTTTATCATTAATATAGTCCTCTACAGGAATACCTAACGAACGTGCTTTCATTCTTAAGTTCACGTCTTTCGTAACAAGGATAGTTTTCATACCTAACTTAGTACTCGACAAATAATCGGCAACACCCAATATCTCATTATCGGGCTTACGATCAGGGAATGTATCTCTTACTTTTTTCGATTCCATAATTCTTGTCGGTATAAATAAGCGTCCCTTTCCCGCTCCTAGTGAAGTACCTTCGGTGAATAACTTCTCATCCGTAATTTTATCAAGAAAACGTACAAATTCACGTGCATTGTAGTTTATCTGCTCGTTGCCTTTCTTAAACTTATCGAGCTCTTCCAAAACTACTATCGGCAAATATATATCGTTCTCTTGGAAATTCTTTACACAAGCATAATCGTGTAAAACCACATTCGTGTCCAATACAAAATTTTTCTTTGTTCCCATACTCTTTAGAATTAAAAAGTTAATTATATTTGTATCGAAATATAAAGAAAATAGGAATACGTTATCACTCGCATTTCGTTAATTTTTAGAAAAATGATGAATTATCAAGAGACGTTATCATACCTATACCACACCTTACCGATGTTTCAACAGAAAGGGCAAGCTGCTTATCATCCCGGATTGGAGAATTCAATCGCTTTGGAAAGCCACCTTGGCAACCCTTATAAGAAATTTCATGCGGTTCATGTGGGTGGAACAAACGGCAAGGGATCGTGTTCACACACGTTAGCCGCAATACTGCAAAGCGCCGGATACAAAGTCGGCTTATACACCTCACCTCACTTATTGGATTTCAGAGAACGAATCAGAGTGAATGGGGAAATGATGGATCAGCAGTTTATGATCGATTTCATTGAACGGGAAAAAAGTTTCTTCGAACCGTTGACACCTTCCTTTTTTGAAGTAACCACAGCATTGGCCTTTTCTTATTTTGCACACATGAAGATTGATGTGGCAGTAGTAGAAGTTGGATTGGGAGGTCGCTTGGATTGTACGAATGTGATCTCTCCCGATTTAGGGATAATCACCAACATCAGCAAGGATCATACAAAGATATTAGGAGACACTTTAGCAGAAATAGCCGCAGAGAAGGCTGGAATCATCAAAGAGAATACACCTATTATTATAGGTGAAGCAAATAAAGAGACTCGTCCGGTGTTCATGCGAAAAGCGGAAGAGATGCATGCTCCAATTGTTTTTGCCGAAGAGAGTTCGATGCTGATGAACATAACGCCTTGCAAAGAAGGAGGGTATGAATACACAGCCATTTCGCCTTTTGCACCGGGAGCAGAACGTACGCTCATCCAGGACAATCCATATCTGTCGCAGCAGGTTCCCTACCCGATAACAATACAATTTCACGGTGAGTTAGGCGGATATTGTCAACCACGCAACACCGAGACACTTTTGCATGCGTTATCCGCCCTTTTCCAACAGGGATATCAGTTTGACGAAAATCATCTGAAAGAAGGCTTTGCACATGTCACTGAACTGACTCATTTGCATGGGCGCTGGGAGCGAATCAACATCTCTGCTCCTTGCCCGGTATATTGTGACACGGGGCATAACACGGGAGGCATGGAATATATCTCACAGCAACTAAAGAATCAAGAGTGTGAGCAACTGCATATCGTGATCGGAATGGTTAATGATAAAGACATAAAAGGTGTGTTGGCCATGTTGCCTCAGAATGCTATTTACTACTTCACCCAACCTTCTGTGGAACGTGCTCTTGCTGCTGAAGAGATACAACAACTTGGACGCGAAGCCGGACTTAACGGAGAGAAATACCCGAATGTTCCTGAAGCTGTGAAAGCAGCACGCATGCACGCCGGGGCAAATGATTTTATCTTCGTAGGTGGCAGTAGCTTCATTGTGGCAGACATACTAGCCTCTCTACAAGGTCCGAAATAAACAATCAATCAAACCGATAAGGGGCTTTTCATAAAAAACATAGCAGGATTTATTCATAATAAGTCCTGCTTTTTTGCATCTTCTAAGCGACATTTTCATTTTCCACCCGGGTAAGAAACGTTTTTTACCTGGGTGGAAAATGATTCTTACCTGGGTAAGAAATGTTTTCTACAACTGTAAAACAAAAAAATGTAGCTTTGCAATTCAAGGTATCAATAGATGCAATGGGTGTTTTACTGCTTTAGAGTAAATGCATTCAAAGAGGGAAAATCAGTCCACCCTAAAGTATATAAAAAGGGAATGCCTGATTAGACATTCCCTTTATCTTGTTACGATCAATGTGATATTCCCTTTTATTACAAAAAGAAGCCTATACCAACATGAATTTTATTTTGAAGCAATAGCCTCTATCTCAAGCTTAACCCCTTTTGGTAAATCTTTCACAGCAACTGCCGAGCGTGCAGGAAATGCTCCACTGAAGAAGGTGGCATACACTTCATTCACAGCAACAAAATCTGCAATATCTGCCAAGAATACGGTAGTCTTAGCAATATTCTCCATGCTCAATCCGGCTTCTTCCAAGATATTACTCAGATTCGTCAAAGATTGACGAGCTTGTGCTTTCACATCATCTTCCACTTTGCCCGTTGCAGGATCCACAGGAATTTGACCTGATACAAACACTAAATTGCCAACTTCAATAGCTTGGCTATAAGGACCGATTGCTGCGGGAGCCTTAGAGGTACTAATAACTTTTTTCATCGTTTATTGTTTTAATATTATATCTTCACCCCACTCGTCATGCTGAAGATAATTATTCCCAACACGATAGTAGTAATAATAACATACATCCAATCCTTTTCCTTGACAAAAGCCAGCAATGAAAAGAATACACGCAAAATAGGCGTAGCCAATAGAACCACCACACCTAATTGAATGATATTACGTGCACGCAAAGAGAACACACCTTTCATTATACCGGTCAATGTCGTATATGACATTGGCTCTCCTGAAAATCTTGAATAATTAGGAGTTTGCTCTGCCCCATGTGCAAATAGATAATAAAGTCCTCCTAACAGAGCTATTGAACATGATATGATGACGCCCCACCGTAATTGCTTACCAATGAATTGCTGAATGTCACGATCGGCGAAAACTTTCTTTATACTATTCTTCATCTTTATTTAGAATTTTCCGAGAATACCATTATAAATCATATTAATTGCAACTGCTAGAATGGCAAACGTAAAAATAAGTCGAAGTACTTTTACATCTATTTTCTTTAATAGCTTTGCACCTGATAAAGATCCCATCAATACACCTATAACTATAGGGAAAGCAATTCCCGGATCAATGTATCCACGTTGCAAATATACTACAGCACTAGCTGCAGCCGTTACACCTATCATAAAGTTGCTGGTAGTGGTGCTCACCTTGAAAGGAACTTTCATTGCAGAATCCATTGCCAACACTTTCAAGGCACCCGAACCTATTCCAAGCAATCCCGAAGTGGCACCGGCTACAAGCATTACCAAGAAACCAGGGACAACGTTGGTGAGATTATAACTCTTCATACCCTCTTTCGTAGGATATGTTCCAAACAATTTCAGACGCTTTGCCAACGGGCTGCCTTCAACATGATGTTCGATTCCTTTTTTACGCAATGACATGGCAGAAGTAAAGATCAAAACTAAACCGAAAATGATAGCGATAATATCTGAATTCAGGAAGATAGCAATGGTTGCGCCTACTACTGCACCTACCGTAGTGGCTATTTCAAGAAACATACCTAATCGAATGTTTGTTATCCCCTCTTTCACATAAGCACTGGCTGATCCCGAAGACGTAGCAATGGATGCAACCAATGCAGCACCAATGGCATAGTGGAAATCAACACCAAATCCCAATGTCAATAAAGGGATAACTACAACTCCTCCACCTAATCCGGTCAAAGATCCCAATAAGCCTGCGAAGTATGCTCCTACCAGCACAATCAGCGTAAAGACCAAAATCGTATACATAAATATCTATTAGTTTTGCTTGCAAAGGTATTGAAATAAGAAAAACCTCGCAATTTATGTCTTATATTATTTATAATATTTATCTTTGCACATTATTTATTGAGGATTTAATTTTAAATATTACGAATATGAGAAGAATCAAATTTGCTACAATCCTTATGGCCGCAACATTAATGATAACTAGTTGTGGAATGAGCAATACAGCCAAAGGAGGACTAATAGGTGGCGGATCAGGCGCAGCACTAGGAGCCATTGTCGGTAAAATTATCGGCGGTAACAAAGGAGCTTTCATTGGTGGAGCTGCCGGTACTGCATTAGGTGCAACAGCGGGTGTTATCATCGGAAAGAAAATGGATAAAGCCGCAGCTGCAGCTAAACAAATATCTGGAGCTAAAGTCGATACAATGACTCTTGATGGCGTAAAAGCCGTAAAAGTAACTCTTGACGGAGGCGTTACATTTGCTACCGGTAAGTCTATCATCAATAGCAATTCACAATCAACCCTAGCAGCTTTTGCCAGAAAACTTGATCAGGATGTAGACCTTGCTGTTTATGGCCATACTGATAATACCGGTTCGTTGGCTATTAATCAAACGTTATCGTTGAATCGCGCGAATGCAGTTGCCGATTACCTTGAAAACAATGGCATTGCAGGAAGCAGAATCAAAGATATCAAAGGTTATGATTATCAATATCCTGTTGCCAGCAACAGTACAGAAGCAGGACGTGCTCAAAACCGTCGTGTTGAACTTTATTTGCTTGCTAGTTCAAAAATGATTCAGGAAGCAACAAACGCATCAAAATAATTATTTAAATAAATTCGCGTGAATGAAGACTCTATTCGTCATTCACGCGTTTTCTTAACTACATCATGAAAAGTTTCAATATCTTCAAAATATTCAAATACCTTTTCTTGTTTTTTTTCGGATCAACACTTCTAATGGTATTTATATATAGGTTCTTTCCTGTATATTACACTCCCTTGATGTTTATACGCTGTTATGAACAAGTAGCCGAAGGTGAACCTGTGCACATTAACCACAAATGGGTTTCAATAGACAAAATGTCTATGTACATGCCTATCGCTGTAATTTCTTCGGAAGATAACCGATTCATGTTACATAATGGCTTTGACTTCAAGGCTATTCAACAAGCAGCAATAGATAATGAAATGGGACGGAAACGAAGAGGTGCCAGCACTATCTCACAGCAAACAGCAAAGAATGTGTTCCTTTGGCCTCAATCATCATGGGTAAGGAAAGGGTTTGAAGTGTACTTTACTTTCCTTATTGAACATCTGTGGGGAAAGCAACGTATCATGGAAGTATATCTGAATTCCATTGAAATGGGTGACGGAATATATGGAGTACAAGCTGTTGCGAAAGCACATTTCGGATGTAGTGCAAAAGAACTAAAGCGTGGAGAATGTGCTCTAATCGCAGCATCATTGCCCAATCCGCTGATATTTAATTCAGGCGAACCATCAAGATATATGAGGAAAAGACAACATCACATTGAGCGTGTAATGAGATATATACCTCACTTCCCTATGAATTGAAAACTGAGAATAGATGATTAATCATCTATCTCACCCAGTTCAAGCCAACGCATACTTTTCTCATCCAACGCATTCTCTATATCACTATAGCGTTTGCTTTTTTCTGTTATTTCAGCAGCATCCAGAGTTCCTGTACTTAATGCTGCCTCAAGAGTTTTCTTCTCCTGTTCCAATTGTTCTATTTCTTTTTCAAGAGATTCAAACTCCAGACGTTCCTTATATGTCTTACGACGTTTATCATTCAACCGTACTTTCTTGGTTTTGTTGACATCACTAGTAACCTCTTTAGTAGCCTTTTGCGTTGTTTGTTCCTTAGCTTCTTTCCATTCTCTATACTGGGTATAGCTTCCAGGGAAGTCTTGAATCTCAGCTTGTCCATGAAATACCATAAGATGGTCTACCACTTTGTCCATAAAGTAACGGTCATGGCTAACCACAATTAAACATCCGTTGAACGTTCGCAAATATTCTTCAAGAATGTTCATCGTAAGTATATCAAGGTCATTAGTTGGCTCATCCAATATCAAGAAGTTGGGGTTAGTCATCAACACAGTACATAAATACAACCGTCGTTTTTCACCACCACTCAACTTATACACATAATTATATTGTGAATCAGGAGAGAAAAGGAAATGTTGCAAGAACTGAGAAGCTGTAAGTTTATGTCCATCTCCCAAATCTATGACTTCTGCCACATCTCTTATAACATCAAGTACTTTCTGCTGTTCATCAAATTTAAGTCCATCTTGGGAATAATATCCAAAACGAACCGTTTCACCAATATCAAGCATTCCACTATCCGCAGATTCCTGTCCCATTAAAATCTTCAAGAAGGTTGACTTGCCGGTACCGTTATTACCCACAATACCCATCTTTTCATATCGTGAGAAGACATAATTAAAGTCATTCAGGATCTTTAAGTCTCCATACTGCTTGCACAAATGCTCCGCTTCAAATATTTTACTTCCTATATATGTAGACTTCACATTCAATTGTATGCTCTGATCTTGTGAAACACCTTTCACTTTCTTTTCCAGAGTGGCAAAATTATCTTCTCTGTAACGTGACTTATGTGCACGGGCTTGTGGCATACGTCGCATCCATTCCAATTCGGTCTTATAAAGGTTACGAGCATGGGATAGTTCTACATTGGTAGCATCTACACGGTCTTGACGCTTTTCTAAATAGTAACTATAGTTTCCCTTATATGTATATATTTGTTGATTATCTATTTCAAGAATTGAATTGCAAACTCTGTCAAGAAAGTATCTGTCGTGGGTTACCATCAATAAACTCACATTCACACGTTCCAAATACCCCTCCAACCATTCGATCATATCCAAATCAAGATGATTGGTAGGTTCATCCAATATCAACAAATCAGGGTTATGAACAAGTACGGCAGCTAGAGCCACTCTTTTCAATTGCCCTCCACTAAGTTGGCTTATGATCTGTTCAAAGTCTGTTATTTTTAATTTTGTTAGGATCTGTTCCATTCTCAAGCGATGCTCATCATCGTTGCAATTGTCTAAACAAGCTTGCTTCACCGTAAAGTCTTCAGGGAAACGTGGATCTTGTTCGAGATAGCCAATCTTTATATCGCGGCGAAAAGTAATCCTTCCCTCATCATAACTTTCCTTATCGGCTATAATATTAAGTAACGTCGTTTTACCACTGCCATTTGTCGCTATCAAACCAATACGTTCACCTTGAACAATACCAAATGTTATATCTGAGAACAAAAGACGATCACCGAAAGATTTAGTCAATCCTTCTACTTGCATACAACTTTCCATCACTTAATCTATATTATATTATTATTTTCCTATCGGTTGAATATATTGACGAACATCGTCAACAATCGGTAGGAACAAACAAAAGCGAGCATGTTGTTTCAAACGTGGCTCGTATTTCAAGAAATTATTATTGGCATATTGAAGTGCCTTATCAAAAGTCATTTGCGACATTTCATTCTGTGATTTCTGATGCATTGTTGAATCCAGCTTTTCAGCAGGGAAGAAATCATCTAAATTAACATCCCCAACCATCGTAGTCTCCAAAAACTCTTTTTGCTTGTGCTTCTTATCTAAATAGTAACCTACAAACATATGCCCCGGTACTCGCACTAATATCGGATCTATTTCAATTGCCCGCAACAATGAAGCGAACAGTACAGTACCATCCACACAATTTATTTGCGAATTATTAAAAGATTCATCTAATGTACGAACTCGCTGGCTATAAACAATATTTGATGAGAGCGAGGTTGTACTTACTGAACTGTACTTAAAGTTACGACGTTGCAATACATTCCAAAGAGCATACACTTGTCTACGCACAGAAGAAGGTGTATGATAATGATACCCTACAAAACTATTTACAATTCTAGTATCTAATGCTTCGCGTAATATTTTACTTATCAACGGACTCTCTTCATTTACATACGCTGCAAAAAAGATTCCGGTATCATGAAATTTCCTTTTACTATCCACATAAGCCAACAAGCACTCATTTACACTTCTCACTGAATAGTTTTTAACTATATTCCCAGCATCCTTTCCATCAATAGTCGCTGAAATTGAAACACTCACAGGAGTTGGTTGTGTATTATTTTTTAAAGCCTGATAGTTCCATATTACATTAGGGAACAATTGATAGGTAGAATCAGCTTTATCAAGAATAAAATCTGTTATAGATTGATCGAAAAAAGGAGTCTTAGCAATGACTATCCGCACTTTGCTCATGGATTTATTAGACTTAATCTTTATCATAAATCCACCTTTAGGATCTCCCAGGTACTGAGGATTCGCCGGCTTAACAATAACTGTATCCGTTGTTGCCACAGCCAGAATAGCAGACGGGAATATATTCCCGCCTAGCTCATCTGTTACTTCAAAAGCCGAGGCAAATATTTGCCCTCTAATAATAAAAAAAACAGAACCTAGAATAATCCCAATAATAAGTATGTATACTAAAGACTTCTCTTTTTTCATTATCTTTTTAATTTCTCTTCATCGATCAATGACCACAATGATCATTGGCGTCCGAGCTTTCACTGTCATCTTTATCATGATGATCACACTCACCGTCACAATTATCACAGCCACAACTGCAACCGTCGTCGTCATGTGCCCTCAATAAATTGGCTAAACCTTGAAGTTCATCCTCTGTAGCAAGACGTGATTCTATAACTTCTCCTGTAAATATCAAATCAGCACCGGCTAAAGGATGATTCAAATCGACCGTTACAATATCATCAGCAACTTCTACTACAGTAGAATTCATTCTATTTCCTTCAGAGTCCATCAATGGAACAATTGCATCTTTATAAATATGCTCCTTATCAAAATGTCCATTGACTTCAAATGTAGAACGAGGCAGATCTATCACATGTGCCTCATCATATTCACCATATGCATCATCACAAGGAATTGTAAATTCAAATTTATCTCCCGCATTCAAGCCAATAACCTCCTTTTCAAAAGTCTCAAGTGTTGTATCCATTCCGGAAATGAACTGAAAAGGATGTTGCGCTGTAGCTTCTTCCACTAATTCTTTTTCTCCATCTTCCGTAGTATATAGCTTATACGACAGAATAATCATTTTACTTGCTGTTGTTTCCATCTTTATTTATTGATAATTAATGGGTACAAAGTTAATATATTTATTGATCTTTCGCAAACTACAAAATAATATCAATGCTAATGTCACAATCTTTATCAATAAAACAGGCTAATAATTAAATTCAATAGACAATGAGTATACTCTATATCTGATAAGTAACAGAATCCGGACATTTGATACAAACAAGTATATTTTGTGTTGAAATTTACATTTTAGCACATCAAATATTACGAATTATAATTTTTCAAAGAAAAAAAACTTCAATTTGTTTGGAAATATAAAAAAACGATTTACCTTTGCCCCCGAAATAGAAACAAAAGAAAAAGAAATGTTACATACATCTATTATTATCAACCTAGTCATTTTGCACTTGCACGTCGTGGATATTCCAAAAATGTGAGAAAGGTTAATATGTATGTTTCATAACAAATAAGATATTGTATAAAAGCCTTTCTCAATAATATGAGAGAGGCTTTTTTAATTAAAGATTTTAATAGGATGAAAAATCAGTTACGTAGTTCGTTTAGTACTCAAGGTCGCCGTATGGCAGGAGCTCGTGCTCTATGGAGTGCCAATGGCATGAAAAAAGAGCAATTTGGTAAACCTATTATAGCAATTGTGAATAGCTTCACTCAATTTGTACCAGGGCACACTCATTTGCATGAGGCGGGGCAATTAGTGAAACAAGAAATCGAGAAACTAGGATGTTTCGCGGCAGAATTCAACACAATTGCTATTGATGATGGTATTGCTATGGGACACGATGGTATGCTTTATTCATTACCTTCGCGAGACATTATTGCAGATAGTGTTGAATATATGATCAATGCGCATAAAGCCGATGCTATGGTTTGCATTAGCAATTGCGACAAAATAACTCCGGGAATGCTAATGGCAGCAATGCGATTGAATATACCGGCAATTTTTGTAAGTGGTGGTCCCATGGAAGCCGGTAACTATAAAGGAGAGCAACTTGACTTGATCGATTTGATGGTTAAAGGTGCGGACCAATCAGTAACAGATGAAGAGATGAGTAATTTGGAGCAACATGGTTGCCCTGGCTGCGGGTGCTGTTCAGGCATGTTTACAGCCAATTCAATGAACTGTTTAACGGAAGCTATAGGTCTTGCATTACCCGGTAACGGAACCATTTTAGCCACTCATGCCAATCGTAAGAACTTGATGAAAGAGGCTGCAAGCCTTATTGTAAAAAACGCTTTAAAATACTATGAAGAAGGTGATGAAAGCGTATTACCACGAAACATTGCCACACGTCAAGCTTTCTTAAATGCTATGACTTTGGATATCGCAATGGGAGGATCAACCAACACTGTACTGCATCTTTTGGCTGTAGCTCATGAAGGTGAAATAGATTTTAAGATGGACGATATTGATATGCTTAGTCGCAAAGTTCCATGCTTGTGCAAAGTTGCTCCTAATACAAATAAGTATCATGTGCAGGATGTAAATCGTGCCGGAGGTATTGTTTCTATTATGGATGAATTAGCAAAAGGTAATCTTGTTGATGCATCTCTTAAAAGAGTAGATGGAATGACTCTTGCCGAAGAAATAGACAAATACAACATACTTAGTAAGAATATAACAGACAAAGCCAAAAAGATATATGCAAGTGGACCTGCAAACAAGTTCAGCACTGTAATGGGTTCACAAGAAACTTATTACAAAGATTTTGATTCTGATAGAGCCAATGGTTGCATCAGAGACCTAGAACATGCATATACTAAAGATGGCGGACTAGCTGTACTAAAAGGAAATATAGCTCAAGACGGTTGCGTTATTAAAACAGCAGGTGTGGATGAAAGCATTTGGAAATTCATCGGTCCGGCAAAAGTGTTTGATTCACAAGAAGCAGCATGCGAAGGTATACTTGATGAGAAAGTAGTGAGCGGCGATGTTGTTGTAATCACTCATGAAGGTCCTAAAGGTGGTCCCGGAATGCAAGAAATGTTGTACCCAACTTCTTATATAAAATCTCGTCATCTAGGTAAGGAATGTGCATTGATAACAGACGGAAGATTTAGTGGCGGTACATCAGGGCTGAGCATCGGACATGTTTCTCCGGAA
Source organism: Bacteroidales bacterium UBA1794 (assembly GCA_002315435.1). Classification (GTDB taxonomy): domain Bacteria; phylum Bacteroidota; class Bacteroidia; order Bacteroidales; family Bacteroidaceae; genus DCFW01. Next base: position 104,274 of record DCFW01000040.1, on the reverse strand, counting down.
GCTGCCGCAGGAGGTAACATTGGTAAACTAATTGACGGTGATATTATTGAAATTGATATTCCAAACCGTAGCATCAATGTGAAACTAAGTGACGCTGAGCTAGCGGCTCGTCCGCAAGCTCCTGTAACACGTAATCGTTTTGTACCAAAGAGTTTGAAAGCATACGCAAGCCTTGTTAGCTCTGCTGACAAAGGCGCTGTAAGATTAATCGATTAATGGGTAAAAATATGAATAACGAAATAATCACAGGTGCTGAAGCCTTAATGAGGGCACTAGAAGATCATGGAGTAAAAACCATATTCGGTTATCCCGGAGGTAGTATCATGCCGGTATATGATCAACTGTACGACCACCGCGACAAATTAAATCATATTCTGGTTCGCCATGAACAGGCTGCGACTCACGCGGCCGAAGGCTATGCAAGAGTTTCAGGCGAAGTTGGTGTATGTTTAGTTACCAGCGGACCTGGAGCTACAAACACAATCACCGGTATTGCAGACGCAATGATTGATAGCACTCCTATCATTGTTATTGCCGGTCAAGTAGGATCTGCTTTCTTAGGTTCTGATGCCTTTCAAGAAGTTGACCTTGTTGGCATAACACATCCCATAACCAAATGGAGCTACCAAATTCGCAACGCAAAAGATGTGGCTTGGGCAGTTGCTCGAGCATTCTATATTGCAAAAAGCGGACGTCCCGGACCTGTGGTTCTTGACTTTGCTAAAAATGCACAAATCGAAAAGACAGAATATACTCCTACTATTATTGACTTCATACGAAGTTACGTACCGATCCCCAATACTGACAAACAATCAATCAAAGAAGCTGCACAATTAATAAACAATGCCAAACGTCCGCTTGTATTAGTAGGACAAGGCATTGAAATTGGCAATGCGCAAAAAGAATTAAGAACTTTTGTTGAGAAAGCTCAAATGCCTGTAGGTTGCACAATCTTAGGACTATCCACTCTGCCAACTGACCATCCGTTGAACATGGGAATGTTAGGCATGCATGGTAACCTTGCCCCTAACGTTAAGACGAACGAATGTGACGTTTTGATTGCTGTAGGAATGAGGTTTGATGACCGAGTAACAGGAAATCTCGGCACTTATGCCAAGCAGGCAAAAGTGATTCATTTCGACATCGATCCATCAGAGATTGACAAGAATGTAAAGACAGATGTAGCAGTATTAGGTGATTGTAAAGAAACACTTGCTGCTGTAACAAATCTGTTGGTAGAGAATAATCATAAGGAATGGGTAGACAGTTTCAACGAATTTATTAAATTGGAGCATGACAAGGTTATATATCCTGAACTCCATCCAAGCGATGAGAACTTAAGCATGGGTGAAGTGGTTCGTGCTGTGAGTGAAGCAACCAACCACAAAGCTGTACTAGTTACTGATGTAGGACAGAACCAAATGATGTCTGCAAGATATTTTAAATATTCAGCAGATAGAAGCATTATTACAAGTGGAGGCCTGGGAACTATGGGCTTTGGACTACCAGCTGCTATTGGTGCCACATTCGGTGCCCCTGAACGTACAGTATGTGCGTTTATGGGCGACGGCGGAATACAAATGAACATTCAGGAGTTTGGTACTATCATGGAACAGAAAGCTCCCGTTAAAATAATATTATTAAACAACAACTTCTTAGGTAATGTAAGACAATGGCAGGCTATGTTCTTCAATCATCGCTATTCATTCACTCCTATGATGAATCCCGATTACATGAAAATTGCATCAGCCTATGACATTCCTTCAGCTAGAGTAATGAAAAGAGAAGAGTTGCAGGATGCAATTGATAAGATGCTTAGTTGTGACGGACCGTTTCTACTTGAAGCATGTGTCATAGAGGAAGGAAATGTAATGCCTATGACACCTCCGGGAGGATCCGTTGATAAAATGTTGCTTGAATGTTAATTAGGAAGATTATGGATAAAACATTATATACAATTATCGTACATTCGGAGAATATAGCCGGACTTCTCAATCAGGTTACTGCGGTGTTCACTCGTCGGCAGATCAATATTGAAAGTTTAAATGTTTCAGCGTCTTCAATCAAAGGTGTACACAAATACACCATAACTTGCTTGACCGACAAAGAAACTGTAGAGAATGTAGCAAAACAAATCCAAAAGAAGATTGATGTAATTCAAGTAAATTACTTCACAGACGATGATATATTTCTTCATGAAATAGCATTATACAAACTATCTACACCTGAATTTACCGAATGCCCGATGGCATCAAAGGTGATTCGTAGATGTAATGCTCATATAGTAGAAGTCAATCCGGTATTCTCTATAGTTGAATTAGCCGGAATGACAGAAGACATCACTTCTCTTTACGAACAATTACAAGCGTTAGGATGTGTTCTTCAGTTTGTACGTTCAGGTCGTGTAGCAATTACAACCAGTTGCTTCGAACATGTGAATGAATTCCTTGAAGACCGCAAACAAAAATACGAACAAAGTAAAGAATAACATCACATGGAACAAAGCAAAGTTGGAAGATACAAGTTCATGGCAGAGCCTTTTCACGTTGATTGCAATGGTGAATTGCCTATGAATGTATTAAGCAATTGTATGCTTAATGCGGCTGATTTTCATAGCGATGCACGTGGATTTGGAATTACATTTCTAAGAGAAAATAAATGTACATGGGTGCTTTCACGATTAGCTGTTGAGATGAATCGCATGCCATACCAATACGAATCATTTGAAATAGAAACTTGGTGCGAAAAGATATATCGTTTCTTCACTGACCGTAACTACAATGTTTATGACGGACAAGGTAAAATAATCGGTCACGCTCGTTCTGTTTGGGCAATGATAGACATTGATACGCGCAAACCTCTTGACCTTCTATCCGTTCAAAGTGGACGATTGGTTGATTATGTGGATCCTGATCTTGAATGCCCCATGGAAAAGCCTTCACACATCAAATTGCATGAAGGGAAACTTGTGAAAGAATATACATCACAATACAGCGACATAGATATCAACGGACATGTCAACAGTGTCAAATATATGCAGCACATACTTGATATATTCCCTATGGAGAAATATAAGGCACAACGTATCAAACGATTTGAGATAGCATACGTTTCAGAATGTTACTACGGGAATACACTTTCTTTTTACAAGGAAGAGCCGGAAGAAAACATCTCTGATATAGAAGTTAAATGCAATGATACCGTAGCTTGCAGAAGTAGAGTTGTTTTTGAGAATAAATAAGAGACAATTATAATATGTACAATAACTGTGGCTATTAAACCACAATAAAAACTTAAGTAAAATGGCAAAATTGAATTTTGGTGGTGTTACTGAAGAAGTAGTAACACGCGAAGAATTTCCTTTGGAGAAAGCCCGCGAGGTTTTAAAAGATGACACAATTGCAATATTAGGGTATGGAATCCAAGGTCCTGGTCAATCTCTAAACTTGCGCGACAATGGCTTTAATGTAATTGTTGGTCAACGTAAAGGTGGTAAGACATGGGAGAAAGCAGTAGCTGACGGATGGGTTCCCGGTGAAACTTTATTTGATATTGAAGAAGCTTGCGAAAAAGCTACGATCATCGAATACTTGCTTTCTGATGCCGGTCAGATTGATCAATGGCCTACCGTTAAGAAACATTTGACCAAAGGCAAAGCTCTTTACTATTCTCATGGATTTGGTATCACATTCCAAGATCGTACAGGGGAAGTTCCTCCTACAGATGTAGATGTTATCTTGGTTGCTCCTAAAGGATCTGGTACTTCTCTTCGTACAATGTTCCTAGAAGGACGTGGACTTAACTGCTCTTTCGCTGTTGGTCAAGATGCTACAGGCAAAGCCTATGAACGTACAATTGCTTTAGGTGTTGGTATTGGTGCAGGTTATCTGTTTGAAACCACTTTCAAACGTGAAACTTGGTCAGATCTTACCGGTGAGCGTGGTACCTTGATGGGAGCTATCCAAGGTCTTTTGTTAGCACAATACGAGACATTGCGTGAAAACGGTCATACACCTTCTGAAGCATTCAACGAAACGGTTGAGGAACTAACTCAATCACTAGGCCCGATGTTCGGTGAAAAAGGTATGGACTGGATGTATGCAAACTGCTCAACTACAGCTCAACGTGGAGCTCTTGACTGGATGGGCCCGTTCCATGATGCAGCAAAACCTGTATTCGAGAAACTATACAACTCTGTGAAGACCGGACATGAAGCTCAAGTTTCAATTGATAGCAACTCTAAACCAGACTATCGTGAGAAATTAAATGCTGAGTTAAAAGCTTTGCATGAAAGTGAAATGTGGCAAACTGGTCAAACAGTACGTACATTACGCCCAGAAAGAAACTAATTAACAATCGTTAGTCAGAAATATAAGTGCTAGAGAGCGTGTCTATTTTGACATGCTCTCTTTTATTTATACGGTTCGAACGTTCATCAAATAAGCTTCTTTGTTTTACGATAATTCTCGCGAAAGTCTTTTGGAGAAACACCTTTGTACTTCTTGAATATTCGATTGAAATTGGATAGATTATTAAATCCACAGTCAAAACAAACTTCAGTAATTGAATTGGTGGTATCAACAAGCAATCGAGCAGCATGCCCCAACCTTATCTTTATCAAATAATCCATCATTGTAGTACTTGTACGTTGCTTAAAGAAGCGACAAAACGAAACTTTCGCCATATTCACCATGGCAGCCATCTCATCCTCACGAATAGTTTCGCGGTAATGCATCTCCAAATAAGTCTGAATCTTTAATATCCTACGACTGTCGCTACTCGGCTGCACTTTTGCAAATGAAGAACTTGCCAGCATCTTTCCTTCATATTGCGACAGTTCATACAAGATGGTCAGGAACTTTAAGAAAGAGTAAAAACCTTCCTTCTCCATCACCAGAGAGTTTATTAAGTTGTAAACCTTCATGATTGCTTCCATCGGAAAAGTCAAACCATGGCGAGCACGCTTCAGCATACTGGCTATACTGTCAAACTGATTCTTGTTAAGCATATCCTCGGAAATAAGATCTGGAGAGAACTGTATGGTGATTTCCCTTATTTGCTTCGAGTCACAATCACTTTGCTCCCATACATGTTCCAACTCGCTACTAGTGATGAGCACCAAGTCATAGTCACCAATCACCTGAGTATTATCTCCCACGATCCGTTTCACACCTGAAGCTTTCTCCACATAGTTCAGCTCAAAATCCTTATGAGTATGTATAGGATAGGTAAACTCTGTCTTATGTCGTTCCACTATGTAGAAACAGTCTCGGAGAGACAACGGAGTGATTTCGTGAATAATTTTATTGACGTGTGTATTCATTATATTGAATTCATATGTGTTCATTTATAAGGCTTACTCTTTTACTAAAAACAATAGATTCTGACAGCCAATCAAGCCACTCAAATCTAGAAATAACTATAAGAAACGATGCTAATCATCTATCTAAAGGATTCACTCTATCTGTTTCTGATATTCTTCTCACCACCTTGCAGGGATTGCCCAAGGCAACAACTCCTGATGGTATATCGTGCGTCACAATACTACCTGCACCAATCACCGTATTATCGCCTATAGTCACGCCTTGCATAATGACTACCGACCCTCCAATCCATACATTATTCCCAATGCTTATAGGGAGCGAACGCATAATCCCGTCACTGCGTTGATCCGGCTGCAAAGCGTGGCTCACCGTATAAATACCAACATTAGGCCCGATAAAGACATGATCTCCGATCATTACAGACGCCTCATCCAAAATAGTAAGATTGAAGTTCCCCATAAAATAATCACCTATCGTAATGTGTTCACCAAAGTCACAATAAAAAGGAGAATGAATAATGAAGTGCTTTCCTACTCTTCCCAAAAGGCGATGAATGATTGTCTCTCTTTCATCCTTCTTGCTTGGAGGAAGCTGATTATATTGATAGATCAATTCTTCTGCTTTCCCTAATCCCTGAGCAATCTGTGGGCAAATGCCATACATCCATTGACCGGATTTCATTTTATCTAAATCATCCATGACCTAATTCTTCTGCTAAGATATTTATTTTATTCCAAACAAAGATAGATAAATATTATAATATCTATTCCCTATCCATTTGTTTTAATCATTAATCCATCAAGTACTTTTTTAAATGACGGCGGATAAAGGGGAACGCTTTAGGTTCTTGAACAGATATTAATTTTGTAGCAAGTTACCTTTAATTTGCGCCACAAATATAATGATTATTACATTTAAGCTGTATCTTTGCACAAAAATTAATAAAGATAGAGTTTTCAACAATATGAAGAATAAGAGCTACTTCGGTCATATAGCCATGTTTTCTGCGAACTTAATGTGGGGATTAAATTCTCCGATTGCCAAGCGTGCACTTCTTTTTGGAGGAGGAGTCGTAAGCTCCACATCTCTCACACTATTCAGAATGTTCGGGGCGTGCATCCTTTTTTGGATTGCATCCATCTTCACCAAGAAAGAACATGTGCATCATGATGATATGCTGAAACTATTCTTCGCAGCATTATTCGGCGTTGTCTTGAATCAAGGAACCTTCATTTACGGTTTGAGTCTGACATCCCCTATTGATGCATCAATCGTCACCACCACCATGCCGATCATTACCATGATCGTAGCAGCACTCTACCTGAAGGAGCCTGTAACAGGAAAGAAACTTATCGGCATTTTCTTCGGTGCATCTGGTGCACTTATACTGATTCTTACAAGCAAACATACAGGGGGAGCATCACGCGGAACAAACAGTTACCTAGGTGATTTGTTATGTATGACAGCTCAGCTCAGTTTTGCCATCTACCTTACATTCTTTAAAGACTTGATAAGCAAATACTCGCCTATCACTCTACTAAAATGGATGTTTATGTATGCATCAATATGCTTCATCCCATTTTCTTATCATGATGTATCATCCTTAGCATATTCGACCTTGCCATGGGATGTGATACTTGACATCATGTACGTTGTGGTTTGCTCCACATTCCTTGCTTATGTATGCGTACCTATAGGACAAAAGTACTTGCGCCCGACAGTAGTGAGCATGTACAATTATATTCAACCGATAGTCGCAGCCATTCTCACCGTATTACTGGGCATGGATACATTCGGAATCACCAAGCTTGTTGCCGTTATCTGCGTATTTTCCGGCGTATACTTTGTGACTCAAAGCAAATCAAAAGCACAGCTGGATGCATTCAAAGCTCAACAAGAAGCAAATGACAACAAACCTACTGAATGACAGATTTTATAATCCAATTCAAATAAAAGATTAAAGCAAGCTGATACTATTCAGCTATGTAAGAAAAGCATTGTTACTGTAAGAGAAGGTATCTCCATGTGGAAATACCTTCTCTTGCTATAATAAAAAGTTTAGAATGCATTATTGAAAACTATTCAAACATAGCTTACATTTTTTGATTTCAATTAGGACAGTCCAATGTTTTACGAAGGTTAAACTTAAGTTTAACCATTGATAAATTTAAGTTTAACCTTTGTAAAACTTGCGTGTCACATCTGTAAAACAAAAAAATGTTACTTGTGAATTCAAAGAATCTCAAGTAACATTCAGAAATTTCGTCCTATAAGTGTCCTGTTTTGCAAGGAGCTTTGATGAGAAAACTCCTAATTCAAATGATAATTGCTAGTATTACCCACTTTATTCAGTTCAAGTGACAAACGCTTCTCCTCTATCGTATTCAGAAGATAACGAGTTGTGGTGATGAACGATTTAAACACCCCCGAAAGGAACAATTCTTTATTCGGGACTTCCGCAGAAAGCAAAACATTTGTCTTTATATAAAGCTGCACATTCTCATCCGTGATAACACTTAGCACTTTCGGATACACATTTACGTTCACGGTATTAATAACATCAGCAAGCATATCCGATTCATCCAATGATCCGGTATAGCAGCTTGCTTGCCATATATCCAAGAACAAACATTTATTTTCAGTACAAACCTTAAAATATTCACCTTGATATTTAATGATAAACCGCCCCTCTTCATCTCTTCTATATTGACATCCCATTTGATCCAACACGGATAAAAGTATCTCTGAAACGCATCCACACTTTGATGGACTTTCTTGTTTTTCAGTCTTTAAATCCAATGTTTTAAGACTCTCATCAGTCAATTTAGTAGATTTCTTTATTCTTCTTGCTTCAATCAACAAAAGAGCCAACAACCCTGAAACAAGAACAACTAAAATCACCAATATAATTTTCATCATATCATCTCCCGTTTTACTCTATCATAACACTTCACGAAGTAATTACCTGCCTTTAAACACTCATCAAGCATCGTGGATACATAAACCTCCGGCTTAAATATTGCGGATGAAAAGATAAATTCATTCTTTATGTGTAAATCAATACATTTCCTTTTCATATCCACATTATATACCACCTTTGTTGAACAAGCACTGTTCGCCTCATTCACTACACGTTGCACAATACCTAACTCCTCCGTAGGAACAGAAAAGAACAAATAAAACCAAACCGTAGTAAGCAATGCCGTATCACTGGCATTCATCACAAAATGTCCGTCTTGATAATCAAAACAGATATCTTTATCCTCATCCACTGTCGGCTTGCAACACATGTTGCGCAGTGTCTCTAACATGCACTCCCTAGTTTCACCCATACATAAATAACAATTGAATGACCTTTAAGTTGACTAAAAAACAAAACATTAATTACAAAATATAGCGTTAACGCCCACATATCCGTTAAATCATGTTATACAGCATACTTTTCTCATGAAAGTACTTGCTAAACAGAAAAAAGGGGTTACCTTTGCAACTGTGTTTTTCATAGTATTAGATTTAAGGTTAACAAAGGTTGGAGCAAGGCGTTGCTCCTTTTTTTATGTCCTTTTATAAACCACCTCATGCTAATCTATAATATACCGTATCACGAAAAGAATTGAAAGCACATACAAGGTGATATTCACTCTCCTAAAGTTTCCTGTAAAGAGATTAATAACCGTATAACTTAGCAATCCCAATGAAATACCTTCTGCAATAGAATAGGTCATAGGCATCATGATAATGGTTATGAATGCCGGCATAGCCTCTCCAAAATCATCTAACTCAATATGACGTACACTGCCCATCATCAACACACCTACCGATACTAATGCACCGGTGATTGCGGCACTGGGCACAATTAAGAACAGTGAAGAAAAGAATAATGCAAACAAAAACAATACTCCGGTCACCACGGAAGTCAAGCCCGAGCGACCACCTTCGGCCATACCTGCTGAACTTTCAATGTAAGTAGAGATAGGGCTTGAGCCGACCATTCCGGCCATTGTCGTTGCTATGGCATCACTCAACAAAGCTTCTTTCATATGCGGCACTTTACCATCTTTGTCCATCAGTCCGGCTTGAGCACTTGCCCCTACCAACGTACCTATCGTATCAAACATATCCATAAACACCATGAGCAATACAATGATGAGCATGTTCCAATTGAGCAGTGCCTTGAAATCAAACTTCAAGAAAGTCGGTGCTAAAGAATGAGGCATTGAAATGATAGAAAAGTCTTTGGGAAGTGTGGTCACTCCTAAAGGAATACCTATTACCGTACATGCCAAGATACTAATGAAGAGAGCACCTTTCACATGTAATTTCATCAATATACTGCTCAATAAAATGCCGACAATTGCCACAATGGAAATATGAGTAAAGGATCCCAACTTAATAAAAGTAGATGGATCTGATACAACGATGTTACCATTCTTCAAGCCTATAAAAGCAATGAAAAGCCCCAATCCTACGGATATGGCATAACGTAAATTCAACGGAATACAATCAACTATCTTCTCACGAATGTTCAACAAGGTGAGTATGATAAATATAATACCCTCAGCAAAAACAGCCGTTAAAGCAGCTTGCCATGTGAAACCCATCGCTTGGCAAAGAGTAAAGGCAAAGAAAGCATTCAATCCCATTGCAGGCGCTTGTGCAAAAGGGATCTTGGCTATGAAGGCAAGTAATAAAGTGCCGACGGCCGACACTAAAGCGGTTGCTGTGAACACAGCACCTTTATCCATTCCTGTTGTGCCCAGCACCTCCGGATTCACGGCTAAGATATAGCACATTGTTAGAAAAGTAGTAAGCCCGGCAATAAACTCAGTGCGGACATTCGTCGTGTTTGGATCGAATCCAACAAGTTTCTTAAACATACAAACAATATTTTACGCGTGCAAATGTACGCAATAAAACAAAACAGGGCAAATGATTATATTGTATTCATGTTTTTTATTAAATTTGTAACCCATTAAATGCGTTCAGATTATGAATAAATACCAACAAATAGAAACTGCGGTAGAAATGTCTTTAAACGACAAAGAAAAACTTTATCCGAATCAATCTCCTCGAATCAGCACCAGCTTCAAGGAATGGGCTGGTATCGATCTCACACAATTCATGAGTCTTTTGGATGTGAACTCATTGAAACACGATTCAGAGAACTTTACTATAAAAGAGACATTGCCTCACATTAGAATATATACTGAACTGATAAAAAAAGGAAGACAAGCATTTGAAACCGGTGAGATCACTTATGGGTTTGCACAATCTCCCTTTGGTGAAATTATTGTTGGCAGTACTCACCAAGGTGTATGCTGCTTCTCTTTTTCCAATGAGGATCATGACAAAGCCCTGAAAAGAGTTGTTGATCAATGGCAACCGTCACATCTGACTCGTGATGATAAAGCGGCTAAGATAGTCGTTGACAATTTATTCTCAAGCGAGAACAAACTGCCGGATATCCACATGCGAGGATCTGAATTGCAAATTAAAGTGTGGCAAGCTTTATTACTCATTCCTTTTGGTCACGTCACCACATACGGCAGTGTGGCACGTATCATCCATAACGAGAAGGCTGTAAGAGCTGTTGCTACTGCTGTGGGACAGAACCCGATTGCTATTATCGTTCCATGTCACCGTGTAGTACGCAGCGAGGGGATTCTAGGGAATTACTATTGGGGAACTCCTAAGAAAGCGTGTATTCTTGGTTGGGAAAGAGCAAAGGTCTACAAATAAAAGCGCCTTTCAATTATACTTTTTATCTTTGCAACGTAAAAAGAATAAAGACAATGAATCGTTTAAATAAATACATCGTATCCTCTCTTTTCTTTGCGCTTCCGGTGTTGTGCCAAGCGCAAACCACATTAAGATCACAGATTGAGGCTGTAATAAAAGGTAAGAAAGCTCAAGTGGGTGTATGTGTCATCAATCAACAAGGTGACACGGTTACAGTCAACAACCGGATACATTACCCAATGATGAGTGTCATGAAGTTTCATGAAGCATTGGCTCTCTTAAATAAAATGAATAAAAAGAAGACTTCACTTGATACGGAAATATTAATCCGCCCAAGTGATTTATTCCCCAAGACATATAGTCCCATGTATCAAAAATACGGCAATAAGAAAAGTTTCTCCTTGCCAATCAAAGATGTACTTAAATATAGCATCTCATATAGTGATAATAATGCATGTGATATATTATTTCGCTACGTAGGCGGTCCGCAAGTGGTGGATAACTACATTCACAAGTTAGGATTCAAAGACATAGCTATCAAAGTAAACGAGCAAAACATGTACGACAATCCTCAATGCTTATATAAGAATTGGTCCACTCCGTTGGCTACAGCTCAGGTTCTAAGATCCTTCCTCCTAAACAAGTTATTTGATGATTCATACAAAGACTATTTGCTAAAGATCATGAAAGAGACAACCACCGGAACCGACAAAATAAAAGGCTTGTTACCTAACGATATTATAGTTGGTCATAAAACAGGTAGTGCTGCAAGAGATGAATCCGGACTAAAAGCGGGTGACAACGACCTTGGTTTTGTTTATCTTCCTAATGGGAGATTCTACGTCATCGCCGTATTTGTTAAAGACTCCAAAGAAGATGATCAAACAAATGCTCAGATCATTGCCCAGATATCAAAGTTGGTGTATGACTATGAAAAAGAATAATCTCCCCACCGTCTGATCCTGTGTATTTGCGCAAGAGCTCTTGAATGTAAGAAGCATTTGCCAACACATTTTTTTTGTCACCATCATAGCCGTTGACAACAGCAAGAATCTTAGTGGTTGAGAGATCCATCTTTGTTCTTTCATTATCACTCGTCGGAGTGCCTACACCGCCTACACTATCGCGATAAACAGGTAACCCATGAATGTTAATGATTCCACGTCCAATTCCTTCGTAAGGTTCCCCGTCTTTTCCTACTCCTAGAGTGAGCGTGTCGCCTACGATCTTGTTCGCATCAAAGCCTCCGATGCTATATCCGTATGCAATGCTCGCCAAATTGATCAAGTCAACCAGCACATCTATTTTGTAAAGATCCATACCTCGTAGCAATCGACGAATGAGAGCCTCCGAAGCCGGTCTATATCTGCTGGGATCTTTTCCACAAGCACGATATACATCACGAGTAGCTTTAATGGCTGATATTTGTTTGATGGTTTCTGTTGTATATTGAGCTTTGTAAGTCTCTGCCCATCCGTTTATTTCTTTCCAAAGGTCCTCATTATAAGGAGCGTTTTTTACATCTGCCAACACGGCTGCACCCACAAATAAAGGACAAACTGTCTTAATTTCTTCTGATACAATTATATTCATCTTCGTAGCTTTTTCGTTTGATCTGCGTACAAACTTACAAAATATTTCTTAGAATTTGAAAAGAAAAAATACGGTACAAAATAAATGATCTTATTCTGTACCGTACCGCAATTTATTGTAATACAATTTTATTTCAGCCAATTAATAATCTTGTCACACCGAGGAGATTGTCTGGTTGGAACAAAATCTACCAACCGTCCTTCTTCATCAATCATGAACTTTTGAAAGTTCCACTTAACAGGTGCATCAAACTTCCCATTCTCAGACTTCATTGTAAGCCATTTATAAATAGGAGCGATGTCTTTTCCCTTGACGGATATTTTACTCATCATCGGAAAGGATACTCCATAATTCAATGTACAAAAGGCTTTTATTTGATCATTTGTTCCGGGCTCTTGATGTAAGAAATTGTTTGCAGGGAAACCGATGATAATAAAGTTTTTGTCTTTATATTCCTGGTACAGTGACTCCAATTCCTTGTACTGTGGTGTAAACCCACATTTGGAAGCGACATTCACAATCAAAACCTTCTTGCCTTTTAGTTGCGACATATTAAACTCTTTGCCGTCAATATCTTTGACCGTGAAATCGTATAATGTCTTTTCTTGAGCCACAATGATTTGGCACAACAGAAGCGATAGTATAAAAAGTACTTTCTTCATATTCATTCATTTTCTTAAGTTACAAAGCTTTGTATTTATTCAATGCTCTCTTTATCTATAACACAGCATATATACAATAGTTCTCAACTTGAATGACTATTTTTTGCTAAAAGTTGTTCCTGGTAATTCTTCATCCATGAGTTGTAGAAAATCCTTTATCTCTTGTTCGTCATTAGGCGTACCATGGAAATTCACGGTCAAAGTCATGCATTGCTTAAATGTAGTTACTCCTATTTGGAAATAGGGTTTATATTTAATGGAACCTGTCATATAAGAAGAGGTGGCGTTCACTCCTTCAAATTGAAGTTTGTTATGGTCAATAATACCTATGTTAGTAAGCGAAAGTGGCGGATTGCTAAACGATTTCATTATTATCTTCTTAGCCATTGGATAAGGAAATAATTCATATAACAAATGTCCGGCCATGACCCCGCCTAGACAGGTAAACTCTCTTTTTTGTTTATTCATCGTTTTTCTTACCTTATCAAGAGTTTCCTTATAAGTACTCCCTATTTCGCTAATATCACAAGTAATAAAAGAAACGAGGTTGCATATACCTTCATTCCCTTTATTGGGAATATATTTCCGTAAGTCTACCGGACAAGGCAACGTTATTGCGTTTTTGTGAAACTTCTTCTGAATAGCTCTTATAAAGGCGGCAAACAGGGCATCATTTATAGTAGCTTGCTCCTCATTTACATATTCCTTGATTTGTAAAAACCTATTTTGAGAGAGAGAATGTGTGATGATAAAAGGTCTGTCTTCATCCCCTTCAAAAGAAAAAGAGAGATCATCTTTCTTTTCCTTTTTCGTTATGACTGAATAGAATATCTTCATCTTATCCCAAAGAGAAATGTGTTTAAAAACCTGAGACATGCTTCGAGATCGTTCTAAAGCAGGAGGCATATATGTTGGATCTTTTTCAAGATGGGAGTAAATGTCGCTCATTTCGTATAGATATTGTTTGAATCCTGCGGCATCACAAAGCATATGATTCATCGTGATACAAAGAGAATCGCATGATTTACTTCTTAAGATTGTTGCTTTTATTTGTGGCCCTTTTTCTTCATTCGTCTTTTGAACAATATATTTCGGCTTTTCTTCTTCTATCCGATCAGTCATTATTACTGTAACTAGATCTTCTGCAGACAAATCACACCGTTTCCAATAGGGAGTCGGGAAAGCTTTTACATATTGACATTTAATTATTGGCATTATTCGTGCAGACAAGTCCATAGCTGTTTTAAAGATCTTTTCATTGATATGAGTATCAAAATCTACCACAAAATGAAGTTGATGATCGTTATATTTAAATGTACCAAACATCAATTGAACCATATCCAAGAATTCAACTTTATACCTTCTATTTTCTTCTTTCATTATTTTATAAATCTCAGAGACATTACAAGTTTAATTTCTCACGTAAGACTTTATAACCGTTGACACTTATGCGCAGACATTCACCGGAAGTAAGCTGCAACAATTGTTTCTGTCCATATCGCTCTATCTTTGATATCTTACTTATGTTCACAATATATGACCTGTGTACCCTAACAAATTTATCAGGCGGAAGTTGGGCTTCATAGGACTTCATGGTTTCATCCTTCAACCAATGTCCTTCTGCCGTAACTAAAGATACATAGTCATCTTCAGCTTTAATGCATATTAAATCTTCAACAGGTATCACTTTTATCTTTTGTCCTACTCTTACTGTTATTCGTTCTATTATATTTTCAGGTTTCGTTTCTTCTTGTACGATATCCGATTCATCATCCAAGTCTTCCTCCGGTTTATTCTTTTGATAATAAGAACAATATACGCAATACAAGAAAATCAAACATAAAACTCTTGCCGGCAGTGTATATCCAAAAGAGCTAAACTCCACTCTAAAAAACAAATAGATCAATAACAGTTCTACCCCAACAGCCACTATCACTCCAACCACGCAATACAGTATATAAAAGATGAATGATTGATAAGCGGTAGCATCTCTAGGAAGGCTATAAGTAAAGATATTCCACAATAATACCGATTCAATAAAGAAAATCACAGTCGATCCTAATCCGTCAATAAACATACTTGCGACATCCGCATGTTCTGACAGGCCGAAAGAGAAACTATAAGCCATTCCTATCAAAACACATAAAAAGATAGTACTTCGCCGAATATATACATCTGCTATGATCGGACTGCTTAACATCTGATTTCGCCTCCTGACAAAACCGTATCTACAATAATGATAAGCTTTCTGTCAACGTAGACACCATTCGTTCCACGTTTATCTTCAAATCCACTCAAAACAGAATGTGTATGAAGTTCAACAGGCCAATCCTTTGGAATAAATAAAGTCACTCCGCCACAAACTCCTTTTAAATTCAAGACAACATCTCCTTCTGCCAAAGAAGTTCTACGTAAATCTAATTTCACTCCACCAAGAACTGTGTTTATTTCGCCTCCACGAAACTCTGTACCCAAGAAGATCTCCTCAGTACCATTCAGCACATAATCATATTTTATTCTCCCATCAGCACCATAAGTTTCATGATTGTACTGTTGGTGCATATCCATGAAATCATCCCAATGTTTGTTATGATGATGATGGTGGTGGCAATGATGGTGATGAGGAAAGAATGAATGACTGATAACCAATATTCCTACCAAGATGATAATCACCGGCCACAAAATAGCATTAAACATCTCTTCGGAATACTTGAACCCCATTACTACGGATAATTGAGGCAATAAAGAAATCGCACCAACGGCTGCAACCGCTGCTCCCCAAAAGTAATGACGAGCAATGATCCATCCACATCCCAAAACAATCAATAACATTTCCCATGAAAGTACAATGGGCTTCCATGCTACAGGCAAAACACCTATATTAAATAATAGATAGCATATGCCTATCAAAACAATTAATCCGCCCCAAAAGAGCTTACGTAATAATCGATTCTCCATTCTTATTTTTATTAATTATATGTACAAAGATAAATAACTCAAATGCATAATACAACTATAAATCGGTGAATGCATAGAACCTTACCGGTAAAGTAGATTCAGCACAACCATTGATTATAGCAAGTTACATGAAATGCATCAAACTTCTTACATTCACAAGTCGCCATATTGCAGGCATCGAATTTGCATTAGACAATATAACACAAATATTGAACAGAAGATATGACACACCTATCAAAATAGCTAATCTTTTCCATACTAAATTCATGGAATCTTGATCTTTCATCTTCATAACTTTTTTATTTATTTCGTACACAAATGTAATAGTATAAGGTACGTTATAACAATAGCTCTTCGGTGAACCATACATATAATACCGGTATACACATTTATTAATCGATGAACTTTATTTTGGGAATAGCTTTCCTTGTATTCTTTGCAACTGCTTTTACTGAAGAAGCGAACAATTCCAGATCAGTATTTTCAAGAATCGATTTAAACTCCGATAGTAAATCTTTATGAGTCCGGCACATTTTAAATGATAACTTAAGACAAAGTGATTGCACTGCATTTGGATACGCGGGATCAAAACAATGATCTAAACAAAAGTTCAGGAAATCTACTCGCAAGGGACTACGTATTGGAAGACAATTAAAAATAGACAGCAATTGACGACGAGTTCCCATGCACGTATCTTCATTCAATACTTTATCCATCATATTGTCTTGAAGCGGAATAAAATAATCCGGTCTGCTAACACAAAGCTTTTCACAGACCCATGCTGCCCTCCAACTTATTTTACTATCAGAACTATCTATCAACGAATACAATAACGAAAAGGAATCCGGCTCTCCTTTCAATGAATCAATGATTAAATCAATACGTTTCCTATTAAGACTTTTTCGCAGTCTTTCCTCCAAATTTTCCATAAAATAGAATTACATTTACATCTTAGAATACAAAACTATTAATTGTTTCGTAAACAAAGTACATCTTTAACCATCATTTATTATAGGTATGATATTATCTTTTAGAAAAGCGACCAATAATGATTTGAAAGAGATTGTTAGTCTATACAATGATTCTATTTTGCAATTAGACAACTACGGCATCAACCAATGGGACGAAATCTATCCAAATCAAGATGTCATAAAAGAAGACATCAACAAAAAGCAAATGTATGTCGGAACCATTAACAACGCGATTGCCGTGGCCTTTGTTTTAAACGAGCAAACTGACGAAGAATACAAATCAGGCAAATGGCACAACTCAACGGATCCTTATATGGTAGTCCACAGACTTTGCGTAAACTGCAATTTGCAAAACAAAGGCATTGGATACAAAACAATGCAACACATTGAATCTTTCTTAAGCAGCAAAAACATTAAAGCCATTCGATTGGATGCTTTCACTGAAAATCCATATTCCCTACAACTTTATAAAAGACTTTGCTACAACATCGTCGGAACTGCAAATTGGAGAAAAGGAGTATTTTACTTAATGGAGAATTTGATTTAACTTGTGACGAATCTTACATTATTTGCTCCATATTCTATATCCTACACGAATCACCGGAGACAAATCTATATTAGGAATCGTATATTTTGCTCCATTGAAATCAAGACTTTTGCTTCTTCTACAATAAACATGAAAGGCAGGTTGCACATAAAACGATTTACCTATAAAGAATTGATATCCTACACCTCCACCGGCATCCACACTAAACAAATCTTTCTTCATCCCGGTGCTCTTCTGCTCAATTTGGAATGTATGTAACTCCAAATAAGTATAAACTTCAAGATTCTTCCAAACATTATACCCCAAGAATACACCGGGAGATGTCTTGTAATATCTTTTAAAATCAGCGGACGAATTATTCACACCGGCTTTCTCGGCATCATAACTTCCTCCATTAATAACACTAACACGCACTCTTAATTTCTCATATCTGTATCCAACTCCAATATGATAACCACCGGTAAGAAACATAGGGAATAAGCTTTCCACCTCTAGCGCCTCCTTCGGTTCCTTAGTTGATGAAGCCACATTGTTAGATTGAGAAGCTACATCTTGAGCACTCAAACTAAAGACTAACAAAAAAGAAAAGACCAAGCAACAAACAATACTTTTTCTCATAACTCTGATATTTTATTATTTCGTTGCAAAGTTCGCCATTCTTATTCTAACTCATTCTCCACATTTGTTACCAAATCATTTTTCCGAGAAAAGACCATTACGAATGCGACTCAAAGACTTAGGAGCTATACCTAAATAATTAGCTATATGATACAAAGGAACTTTCTGAAAGATCTCTGGATAACTCTCTAAAAGATTCAAATATCGATCCGTAGCAGACAAGGTTTGCAAATCAATGCTCAATTGAACCAATTTCACATAAGCTTGTTCCATCAATATTCGGCCAAATCTTTCCAATGCAGGTATCTCTACATACAATCTTTCCAAATCGCTGTTTTGTATAAAGAACAACTCAGAATCTTCTATTGCCTTTATATTGAGATGAGAAGGTAATTTCTTTAATCGACTATAATTATTAGTGACCCACTCATTTTCAAAAGCGAAGTCTGTTGTTATTTCATCTCCGTTATCCAATGATTTGTAATAAATCAATGCACCTTTATCTACATAAGCAATAAAATCACAGACAATGTCCTCTTTTAAGAAGGACTCATTCTTCTTTATTGCTTTCCTCTTAATTACATGTTCCAGTTTGCACCATTCTTCCGTGCTCAAAGAGATACATAAGGATATATTCTTTTTAATCTTCTCAAGGTCATTCATACCCATTTTTCTTACAAAAATACGATTATACATTTGATATCCTAATGTTTAGATCATAAAAAAGACGCATACTTGATGCATGCGCCTTTTTATAGATTTTAGTCTATCAATATCCGGAGTTTTGCCAGAAGCCGCTACCTTCTACTGTCGAATAATTAGTAATAGCATCAAGTTCCGTCTGAGGGATAGGACGTAAATAGCAATTTACACCTAATGATTTTATTCCTGATTGAGCCTGAGCATTATATTGATTCACTCTATCAACTAATGTATGAGTACGCTTTAAATCAAACCAACGTTGTTGCTCACCACAAAGTTCAACAGCACGTTCATCAAGTATGGTATTTAAATCAGCTGATCCGCTCAATGTATTGTCTTTTCCAGAGATAGCTCTTACTGTACGTAATTGATTTATCGTTGCCATTGCAGCAGCACCACCTTCTGTGTAAAGCTGACACTCAGCTTTGATCAAATACATTTCAGCCAAACGCATAACGATAGCATCACGACTGGATATATCCCATGTAGGGTAGCTCGGATTATAGACATTGTCCAAGAACTTCTTTATTCCAGGATATGAACACCAACCTGCAATCTTATAAGTATTGTAACGATTATCACCATAAACATCTGATGTTGCTTTAGCAGCTTCAGTAGGTAAGGCTTTAGATGGATCCGAAGAACTGTATACAGGGATATCACCACCGGAAGCAAACTGTATACGATAACGATTCTTTGCCCAAGCTTGAGCTGCCTGACCTGCCGTAGTACTTCCATCTAACGGGCTATAATAAATTGCCGTATCAGTCATAAGAGTATATTTCTTAGAACTATGCTCCAATCCTTTAGCAATAGTATAAGCAGACAACAACGTTGCATCAGTACGTTGATCCGTTGCCTTATGCTCTTCAAGTAAATTCCACAAATATAATGATGGCAGATAACGAGTAAAGCCACGCCCATAAGGCGAATATGTGCTTGAAACATCAACAGATGCTCCTGTCTTCGTATTCTTAACATAATGAGTAGACGCACTGCTCAGTACACGAACAAAGACTTCTTTACCATCACCTCCCAAATCGCTAGCTCCATTATTCCACATAGAAGTGAACATCAACAACATAGCACTACCGCCACGGCTGTACCCTGTACGAGTGATTAAGGAATTAAAATCGAGTGAAGTACCGGAAGTACTTGTCTTGTTACGATGAGGTATACAGTTTACAGTACTTGTTATATCGGAAGAATACGTAATACCAAAAATAGATTCACTATTAGCAGAAACATCTTCATTGTTCATAGACCACGTATCTGCATAATTAGAGTAGAATGAAGCAATGCCGCTACCAATTACAGCCTCAGCTTCAGACTGAGCCAGCGCATATAATTGCGTTATTGTTTTGCCACTGTAATTACTGTTGTTTGTTATTTGGTTATTCTTTCCGGCAGTCCCCCACCACGAAGCAGCATACAACAATGTACGTGCTTTTAATCCACGAGCAGCCCAATAATTTGCACGTCCGTCAGCTTTGGTCCTGTATCCTGCCGAATCAAATTGAGCAATAGACTTATCCAAGTCTGCTAGTATATTTCCGTAAACTTCTCCTTCAGAACTACGTGTAGGAGCATACTGAATGTTCTCAGACGTTGTTGGTTCACTATTATAAGGAATCGGTCCCCATATATTCACCATATGCAAATAATAGAATGCGCGTAAGAAATAGGATTCACCCAAATATTGATGCTTTGTTGCCGTGGAAACAGCTGTATTAGCTTGAGTATATTGCAATGCATTATTACATGCATCCACTGCTTGATAAAATAATTCCCAATAATGATCCAAACTGGCATTATCACTTGAATTATCATCCAAACTATTCGAATTAAGATTATAAGAACAAAGCGATTTTTGCTTATTATCATACCCATAATAAAATTCATCAGTTCCCATTTCCGACAATCCTAGCCCAGCCTCTTTGCCATACCATCCGCGTGCATATGAATAACATGTTTCGATTAAACCTTGCAAGCCTGTAGCAGTATTATATGTGGTTGACGAAGTTTCGCTTATCTTGTTCTCTTCATTCAAAAAATCAGAGCATGATACATTCATCATAAGCAGTACCGATACTGCCAATAACATATATATATTCTTTCTCATAATATTAGTATTTATTAAAATTGCAAATTAACTCCGAACACAACTTGTTTAGCAAGTGGGAAAGTGATGGCACCACCACGCTCCGGGTCATAATTATTTATATGACTAATGGTAAAGAAGTTCTTTAATGAGCCATAGAACCTAAGACTACCTACCCCCACTTTGCTAAGCAGACTCTTCGGCATATCATAAGATAAAGTTATGTCCTTGAATTTCAAATAGTCCGCTTTTTCATATTTCAATGCTGTAGAATAAGTAGAATATGTTGTTTTATCAGCACCCGGACTTGGGAACTTTGCGTTAGTATTAGTAGGTGTCCAATAATCCAAATCGCCCCAATTCGCAGATTCATAGTTCAATTGATTATTCATATCATATGAAATCCATCCTCCGACACGAGCATATACCAAGAAAGACAACGTAAAGTTTTTATATGTCAAAGTATTATTCATACCGACTATATAATTAGGACTACGCTTGTATACACGTCTGTCATTGGAATCAATAGTTCCATCATCATTACGATCTACAACTTTTAAAGTACCTGGAAGTCCATAAGTAGAAGGAAAACTAGAAGCTCCGTCTGGATGACGTGTTTTCCAATCAGATAAATATTGAGCAAATTCACCTATTCCCCAACATCCATTCGTCTCATAGTCATAATATGTAGATACGGGTTGCCCAACAATAAGACCTGTTGTTCCATTAATATCTTGAGTTACACCATCTGCAAGCTTCGTTATTTTATCTCTAGCCATAGAATAGGACCAATTAACATCCCATGAAAAATCTCTTGACTTTACAATTAATGTATTCAAAGCAACTTCTAAACCATGTCCTTTCGTCTTACCTACATTCCCAAGCATATTAGGGAATGCGCATGAAGCTGGAGCGCTCTTATAATAAAGTAAATCGTATGTATGATTGATGTAGAAATCAACACTACCTGATATTCTATTATTTGCTAATCCAAAGTCCAAACCAAAGTTGTAAGCAGAAGTTTTTTCCCAAGTCAAATTAGAATTCGAAATTGAATTAGGAAACTTGCCAGCTACATCCGATCCTGCTGTATAATAATAAACATCAGAGCTTAATTTGGCTAATGTACTATAAGCATCAATAGCTGCATTTCCTGAAAGCCCCCAAGATGCACGTAATTTTAAATTACTAAGCGAATGAGATATTTTCTCCATCCACGGTTCATCAATAATGCGCCATGCAGCAGCTACAGAGGGGAAAGATCCCCATTTATGGCCATCAGCTAAAGCAGAAGAACCATCCGTACGTAAAGATGTTGTTAATAAATAACGATCCTTGTAACTATAATTCAAACGTCCAAAGAACGAAAGCATAGAGCTCTTAACATATTGATTGCTATTCGTTGGAGAGGTAATCTTTGTCAAATCATAGAAACTGCTCTTATAATAATGCTCAGCGGCAGTACTACCATATGTACTCGTTTCAGTAAACACACTTTGGCTCATACTGTGCCCCAACATAGCTGTTAGACTATGCCTTGAATGTCCGAAATCAGTCATATAATTCAAGGTATTTTCCCATGTATACTTTGTTGTATTATCCCAAGTATTACTTATATATCCCGATCCTATTTGATAACGGGCTACACTCTTATAATCTTGGTACAAACCTGTTCTTTCACCCGTTTCATCCAATGCGAACATAGACTTAAATGTCATGTTCTTGATAGGATTAATTTGCAAATAAACATTTCCAAAGAAGCGTGAAGTTTTAATATTATTTTGAAAAGCCCCAGGAATTTCATCCAACAAAGGATTACAATGTGCTGCATAAAATGGATTTGGGGTTTCATTCATTGTTCCATCGGTCAAATACGGATGAGTGATTGTAGTCATCTTCAGCGCTTGAGAATAAACGCTTGAATTACGCTTATCATGATCTTTATAAGTAAAAAGTATGTTTGTACCTACTTTAAATACTTTATTTATTTGGTGATCAATATTTACGCGACCGTTGTAACGATCCTGCACATCATTCTTCATCAAACCGGCATCTCTCATTAATCCAGCTGATATATTATATTGAGTCAAATCACTTCCTCCTGAAATAGCCACATCATAATTTTGTGTCATTCCATTCTTTAAAATAATGTCTAACCAATCTGTATAAGACCCATCATTATAAATACTCATTTGGGTAGTTCCGTCACTAAGACTTTCTGTCAATACATCAGCAGCTGCTGATGATGCTGTTCCCCATGTCCCTGATGCTGCATACGTCTTATAATTCGTTTGATAGTCCGATTTATCTATTAAGCGCTGCACTTCTTTCGTACCATACATTACTTTAGATACATCTGTGGGACTATTTGAAGACCAATAGGCATTAAAGTTAACCTTCGTTTTACCCGCCTTACCATGTTTAGTAGTAATAATGATAACACCATTTGCACCTTTCGTTCCATAAATCGCAGTAGATGATGCGTCTTTCAGAACCTCCATTGACTCGATATCGGAAGGATCAATATCCAATGTTGAACCATATTCAATACCATCGACCAAAACCAATGGACTGTTCGTTGCAGATATTGAACGATTACCACGCAAGGTCATACTAATACCAGCACCTGATTCGCCACTTGATTGTTGAATATCCAATCCCGGAACTTTTGCCTGCATAGCCTGCATGGCATTACTCGTAGAAACTTTAGCAAGATCTCCACTCTTAATAGAAGATACGGATCCTGTTAAATCACGTTTCTTAACAACGCCATAACCAATTACCACCACTTCATCCAGTGACTTATCACTCTCTTCCAAAGTAACATTTACTTGAGACTGTCCTGCTACAGCAACAGTCTTAGACTTATAACCCACGAAAGAAAATTGAAGTTTTGCATTAGGTGATACATTTATGGAATACTTTCCATCTAAATCTGTTACCGTACCTGTTTTTGTTCCTACAACAGATACATTCACACCCATCAGCGATTCCCCCTTTGAATCACTTACCAAACCAAGAACGTTTTGAGTTTGTGCGTAGGAGAATCCACATAACAGACTCAACAATAAAGTAAGGGACAGCCTTACTACTTTTCTGTGCTTCATATCATATTAAATTTAGTATTAACTTTTACTTCTAATAACATTGATTAGGAAGTATCATTGGACAAATTTAGTGTTATACTTATAATTTGTATGTGATTTTTTGATGGATTTTGTGTAATTTTTAACGAAACTTGATGAATTAATTATATTCTTGAATATTACCTCTAGTGATTGTCGGAGAAATATTCATATTATTAACAAATTGTCAATTATATGCGTTCTAAAAAATAGCATATGGAATAATCTAGTAATTTAAAAGGTAAAAGGAATATCACAAGAAGAAAATACTTTAACAAAATGTACTTTGCTCAATAAAAGATCCAAATTGAATATTTAATCTCTTATTTCCCTAGTGGGGATAACTAGATTCGAACATTCAATTGTATAGCAAGCTACTAAAAAGAGAGAGGAACTATAAACAAGTTTTATCAATCACCTATGTTTAACTGTTTACATTCCACTCACTATAATAATAACGAAAACGATACACATTACTCTTTCTTTACATGCTTGTACAGAGCATCAATAATCAGTGTCGCAGATACCTCCGGACCAAATGAAGAACTGTCAACAGTTAGATTATAGTTAGTCGCCATTCCCCAAATTCCATGCGTATAATGTTTGCAATAGTTTGCCCTATCCCGGTCTTTTCTTTCCAATTCTTTCTCTGCCATGCTAGGATCAATACCTTCATTGATGATACGTTGAATTCTGTACTTCTTATCCGCATGAACAAACGTATTAAAACAATTTGAATTACCCTTTAAAACATAATCCGCACAACGTCCCACAATCACACATGATTCTTTTTCACAAATATCTCTAATAACTTTACTTTGAACCATAAACAGGATATCAAGTGGGGGCATCTCCTCATTCACATAAGCATAATTCTGCTCATATAGATCGAATAATAGGCTATTAGTTAACTTCTGTTCATGCTCTTTCACATATTCAGGTGTCAACCCTCCTTCTGCAGCTGATAGATCGATCAACTTTGTATCATAAAATGATATACCTAACTTCTTTGCAACTATTTCCCCTATCTCATGACCTCCACTGCCATACTCACGTGCAATCGTGATAATGATTTTGTTCCCATCATCAACAGTATAGGCTTGCATTTCGGGTTCTTTCTTCTCTTTATTTCCTAAAAGTATATCAACAAATTTTATCTTTTTGCTGTAGAAACGAGCAATGGTACCGACTAAAAGAGCTGCGGCAATAGTACCTTCACGTATACCTTCCAGTTTATGAAGCAGAACAAATGAACTGATAATTCCTATAACAACCAATGCACCATCAACCCCTACTTTCGCCTTTCCAAACTCTTTATGAAAAGCCTTTGATATAGCAAGCGCCAAACCTTCACCTGCAAGATATGTGACATTAGCTTTCACCTCAAGGAATACGCCGAATGCAATAATCGCACAGCTCAGCAAACAGAAAACCCACTGAAGTAAATAATTGGAAGTTTGAATTCCTGATTCCAGAAACATAGCAAAATCTATAAAGAAACCAAAGATTAGAGCTACCGGCAATTGTATCAACTGCATTAGTTGATAGTCTTTTCGCAACAGTGCTATTTGCAATAAGATAATTATCACATTAACGATAATTGAGATCAATCCCATGGAAAGTGGAAAACCTAAACTATAAACATATGGAACGCAAGAAACTGGAGATGTTCCTAAATTTGCTTTTACAGATAAAGCAACTCCTAAAGCCATTACAAATAGTCCTATCACCAGGACAGTACATCTTAAAAATCCATCTTTCCTCATTAATTTTATTTTATATATTATAGATCTGTCAAGCTTAGATTATATCGATTCAAATAAATAGCAGAAGGTTCTAATTAGAAAATACCTAAAAACGCAAGGAGTTAATAATCTATTGACTATTAACTCCTTGCTCTGTCGGGATGACAGGAAATATAATCAGTTTATAATTACCTCTACTACATACACTTAATAAGTGTAATAATTGTTCAATCCGCTATAAATGATAAATCTGTATTAATTGTACATTTATTTATTTACATCTTCTAAATACTCTATTTTAGCCTTTAATCGCCCTATTTCCTCAGCTTGTTTCATAATAACTGAGTCTTTTTGCTTAAGCATTTTGTCCAATGTTTTAACATCAGGCGACAGAGGCACTTCATCAAGAAAATAAGATAACGGTAATTCTGTTATCCTACATAAGTCCAACAAAAAATTCACTTTCACGTCAGCCGTTGCGAGTCGGGCAGACATCGCTTGATGCGTTATGCCAAGTTTTTTTGATAAAATGGTAGGTTGAAACCCGGCACCAAGTAATTTTTTTTTCACATAATCTCCATCCATAAAGCGTTGTATTACAATTAATTACACAAATTAAGCAAAAATACTTTGCATTATATGCAAAAATATTTTGCGTAATAAGAAAATATTACTTTACTTTGCATCATGCAAATAAAAAATTGCATTAAGCAAATAAATGCATGCGGTGTGCAAATATATATAGCAACGTTATGCCATCCGTGCATTGCGCAATGCGCTTATTCGTTTGCACAGTGCAAATATAGGAAGAAAATAAATTATATAACAATTAAATTTTTCAATTATGACAAAATTAGCACTTAAAGACTATGTTCATCGGCTGTCAGACACCAAAACAACCGAAAGATCACTCTTTATCAAGAGAATCGCAGAAGAATGTGCCGTAACGGAATCAACGGTTTACAGATGGATTAATCAAAAGGCAAAGCCATCCCCACTTGCAAAGAGAAAACTTAGTGAATTAACAAACATCCCGGTAACTGAATTATTTTCATGATGGAACTTGAATTAGTTGAAATGGAATTTTATCAAGAACCGTCCGGGGAGATCATCGTAAAACAAAAAGACGGTGAGATTTTCATACTGACGCAATCTCGTAGAGATTTCATTGTACCAATGAAAATTTTATTGCAATCAGATTATTTACAAGCATACACAGCATGTGAAGAATTAAATGCAAGCTCTAAAATGAATCATTTGTATCATGATTTCCTCAATGTACGCCAGTTCATAAAATGCAACTTCGGCCCTTATGATAATATTCTGGATATAGACGCATCAGGTACTCTGAATTTTGAATTCATTTCTTGCCCCCTTAGAGGGACATGCAAATACAATGGGATTATTTGCAATCCCAAGTTCACAACTAAATTGACCGACAGCGATATGACAATCATTCGCATGATAGTAATGCAGCACATGACTGCGGATCAGATTGCATTGCACCTCTGCCGATCAGTAAATACCATTAATAACAGACGTAAAATCATTCTCAAAAAAACAGCGTGCAAAACAATTGCAGAGCTGGTGGCATATTGCTACGAACATAATTTAATTAAATAAGCAAACATCGTTTTTAACCATCAAAAAATTACAACAATGACAACAATTAAATCAGAGAACAAAACCGCAAAAATCGGTGAAGTAATAGATCACAAGTTAAACATTATCTGCAATTTCAAAACAACAAGATTAGCAGATGAAATCGATAAGCTTTCTTATACCCATGTGCTTAGAAGCCGTGCTCTTGATGATGAAGAAACAGAATGGGGCATCGGCATTCAAATAGCAACAAAAGACGTAGAAAAGCTTAATAATGATCTTCCTTTTATCATTAACCGCCTATGAGAACCAAGAGCAAAAATGCGCTCTGGGATAGTATTTGGCAACAGACTGATAAAGTATCAAAAAATATCAATGAATATTTAAATTGTGGCTTGCCGACAATTGTAAAAGCCAAGATGAATCCGGTCATTAAGGATTATGAGACACTGATAAATATGATAGGCACCTTTGACAAACAAATTAAAGGGGCAGTCAAGCCTGTAAAAATAAAGATGCCGTTTGAGAGTGAAGAGTTTCAAGGTCTTTGGCAGTATTGGAAAGATTATTTACTT
This sequence comes from Bacteroidales bacterium UBA1794, assembly GCA_002315435.1. GTDB lineage: Bacteria > Bacteroidota > Bacteroidia > Bacteroidales > Bacteroidaceae > DCFW01. The sequence goes on along the minus strand of DCFW01000040.1, from coordinate 76,012 downwards.
GAAAAATTCAACATTGAATACTGCTCGAGACAAGAGCAAATGGCTTTACAACATTTGTTCGATATCAGTGATAAAAAAGAACCGGAGGCAATGAAGTATCTAAAGTATGCAATGGCAACGGGATATAAAAACTTTTTTAAAGTGACCGGCAAGACAATGTCTACACCGGCGAAAGGAGAAAAAGATGGAGACTTTGAATAATTTGTCAAACACCTTTGAGGAGGAAAACAAAAAAATAATTGATAGTAGAAATGCATGGCATTCTCCTAATTTATCCGGAGAACTATATTGGCAACTACTAAAAGGGTATGGAGATCAGATTCTAACAAAGAGACATTCACCGGACTCTTTTTATTGGGATGATGACAATAGAGAAGTAATGCAACAACTTTATCTCTACTTAATTGGACATAAAGCCTGCAAACTTGATATTAACAGAGGGATATATATGATGGGTGCAATCGGCTCAGGCAAAACCGTTCTAATGAAATCATTTATTCAAGTACAGGATTATCTCACAAAACACCGTACGCTTATAGTACATAGCAAGAATTTATTTGATCTCATTAAAGAAAAAGGCATTAGATTCCTTTCCGAACGTCCTATGTTCATAGATGATCTGGGACGTGAAAACCACGAGGAATCTGATTTTGGGCGTAAGATACGGCCTATCGTAGACCTTTTTTCACAAAGATATGAAAACGGTGCTCGGACGTTCGCTACAAGCAATTTCAAAATCGAAACGCTATCAGGCACTGATGATCATCACGGTTACGGCAAATTCATCACATCAAGGATGCAAGAGATGTTTAACGTTATTGAATTGCCTGGCAAGAGCAGACGTAAACCGCTAGTGATATGATCAACAACAGTAGAGAAATAACTCATATCACAGCAAACGGTAGCAATACATCCGGACGTGTTGAATCAATCCGAAAATGGATTGATGATAACTATGAGGTGCGTATCAATATATTTGATAACACTAAAAGTTACATCGCATCCAAATCACGCGAGTATGCCCACCCTATTACCGAGAATGACATCTATCTGCACATGTTTGATGAAAACATACCATGCAGCCGGGCATTGCTTAAAGCCATTATAACAAATCCCAATCAGATGCACGCATTTAACCCTATTTTGGATTATTTCAGCAGCTTGGAAGGACAATATAAAGGCGAAAGCAATATCGATAAATACTGCTATCACATTGTTGCTCATGACTTCTTAGATAAAGAAGAAGGATATTATCAAAAACGGTTGAATTACTTGATAAAAAAATGGCTTGTAGCTGCTGTTGCCGGAATATATGGCCAACATTGCAATGATGTGATGATCGGCTTCATAAATGCCAAGGGCGGAATAGGTAAAAGCACATTAATTCGCTTCCTGGTACCTGAATCCTTGCAAGACTATTATGTGATATCAGATCGCGACGAAGCTGTGTTCAAAATGACTGACAGTTTTGCCACAAAATTCATTACCAACTTCGATGAATTTGTCGGCATAACGAAAGCAACCGAGACTACATTTAAAAAGAACATGTCGCTTGCAGAAATGGATCGCAAGCTGCCTGGTGAATCATTCACCACTCGTGTGCCTAGAATCGCGTCCTGTGCCTTTACAAGCAATAAAACGCAAGAGATGGGTGGATTCCTTTTCAATAGTGACAACGGTCTATTACGACGCATCGCTGCAATTGAAATTGACGACATCGATCAAGCATATAGCAATAAGCTAGATGTTGATCAGATTTGGTCTGAAGCCCTCCTACTCTTTCGTAAAAGCAGCTTCGACTACGTGTGGAATAAAGATGATTTTGCAGACTTCACTAATATGAATCAACGCTATGTCATTGAAACTTCAGCTACGAAACTCATAAAAGAATATTATCGCATACCGGCTCCTAATGATTTGCCTGTATTTAAAATGCCGTCAGAGATTCTACGTGATCTTCGGGATGCACGCAAAATCCATTATAATGATAAAGTTGACGAGCAATCAATAGGACAGGCATTAAGGATGCTAGGTTATGAGCGGACGTCACGCAGATGCAATACCGGTCCGAGATATGGATATTTATTAACTCAATTATTTTAAAGATGGACACAGATATGCACACACTGTATATATATCTTCAATATAATATTCATACTACATATAGAAGAAGAATATAGATATAATATAAATATAAAAGAAAAGGGAAAATATGAATGTTAGCATACTACCATACTACACCTATTTCAATCACTTACAAAGCCTCTTATTTACAGTGACTTAAGTATGAAATAATGTAGTATGCATTACAAAATCAATGGGCTAACTACAGCATACTACACCATACGACAAAGAGGTGGGTACTACAAAGAAATAATAGATAAGCCACTGAATAACAGTTAATTAACAAGATGTAGTTTGTAGTAACCAACATTTAAACCCAAGAACAAAATAAAAATCAAATGGACATTAATAAACCACTGATAGACATTGACTTGCCACAGTTGTGTATAGATTTTCTATACCATGAGTTCGAAGAACAAGACGGTGGTATATTGCTAAAAACGAGCAATGATATAGGTAAATACATCAATAGCATGCTTACTGTAGCGGCCACATCACCGGCTGTGCCAATGACAGAGTATCACATCATCATCTATTTACCCGTAAATGCATGGAATCATCACATTTTCTCAGGCAACTATATAACAATAATTCCCTGGAAACGGAAAATGTTGGAACAATTCATCATGGCTGAATTTAAGTTGCGAATTCGCGCTTACTTCCTCACAGGTTATGAGAAAGGCTACAGCCAAGACAACATCATTAAAGGCTTTCTAAAAAGCTATTCCATTAAAAACAATACAGTCAATTACGACAGTATAAAAAAGATGGACTACCGCAACCGTGAGCGCATCACTGAAGAAGTAAATAACGATATCCAATCTCAATTGACATTAAACTTTTGAATGAAATAGATATGATTAAAGAAGAAAAAATAGATACACTCGACCGTAAAATAGCGGAATCAACCCACTATCTCAACGAGCTAAAAGCTCTTGAGCAAAAGCGCGGAAACCTAGTTAGAGTAAAAGTATTAAACGGCTATGCTCTATGTACACCACATATTGCAGAAGTCATAAAAGCAAATCAATTATGATACAAGTTGGAGATAAATTTATTTGCCATTGGAAAGGGCATAAAGAGTGCACTGAAGGTAGAATATATCAAGCCAAGAATATAATATACGATTGTAAATGTCCAAAGCCGAATTTCGATAATCATCCTCCGGACAAACAGAGAAAACCACATCTTCATATTGTAGCTGATTTAATAGAATGTCCGTATCAATATATGATAGGAGGCCCATTTTATTTTCATCCCATTGATGAAGATACATTAGAGAACATTCAAGATGAAGATGAACATTTAGAAATTATCAGAAGACCCGGTGATCAATTATCATTATTTAAATAATAAAATAGGAGAAATAAATTATGTTTGAAGTATCATTAAGGTATGGTCGACATACGTGGAATAAGGTTAATAACATTACTAGATTCAGAGGTAAAAAAAGTTATGATGAATATATCTGCACTACATGCGGAGCAAAAGGCAAATCATATCAATTGGGACAAATTTCTTTTACTAACGCAGAGTTTAAAAGACACGAATTGTGCACCAATAAGAGCCAAAGAATCAGCATACAAATTACTCATTGCCATGCTTGTGGCAATGAATTCGAATCAATGACGGACAATAGCATCCATAAAATTGTTAAGGCTCCTGATGGCAAAAAAGACGGAAGAGGTGAATGGGTAATGGGCAAAACAGAACCAGTACTTATTCTATTTGAAGAATTCTGTTATAAAGAATAATCTATGAGATACCTAATACAAATAACAGACCCTAAAACGGGTAAGAAATCTGCATTCTATACAGAATGGTACGACTACAAGAATAATTACAGTGCTGAAAATAGCATGATTGTAATAGACTTATCAAAAGACCTCATTACCTATGATGGTCAGAAATGGGAAAAAATAGAATATGATCACTTATAAAATAGAATCAAGATGAAAAAAGAAATGTTTAGCGACCGCTTCAATTTAACTGAAATGGTTATTGATGGCTCCAAACTGAGAACGAGGAGATTAGCTGAAAATAATAAAAAATACATAGGATATAAAATTGAAGATAGTCTTCTTTATGGGAAAATCAACTCATGTATATGGGAATATGTAGAGCCAAAATATAAAGTCGGTGAAGTGGTTGCAATTGCGCAAAGCTATAAAACTATTTATGATGAAAAAGGAAGTCATTATATTCCAACTCGTATAACAGAAGATATGCCATCATGGAATAACAAATTATTTGTTTTGCCTGATGCTATGCCTCACCAAATAAAAATAACGGATATTAAGGTCGAAAGATTACAAGATATTTCGGAGGAAGATTGCTTGAAAGAGGGGATAAGAAACGATATGATGGATAGTAAAGGATATAGTTTTTCATATAAAGATGAATCAAAAAAAGGATGTTATGAATTTTTCAATAAGCCTCGTAAAGCATTTGCATCTCTTATTAACAAAATATGTGGCAAAGGTACTTGGGAACGTAATCCTTATATTTTCGCTTACGAATTTAAATTAATCAAATAACACAAATGAAACTTATAAAAGGAAAATGGTACAACCTCAATGTGGTGTTCATTGGTAAAAACAATATAGCCCAATTCAGCGGTGAGGATGAAGATGCACTTATCTTCATTTCTCAATCTAAGAATCGCATCGAAATTAAGAAAAACGATGCAGAGCTAGTCGGTGGCATTTCAACACTGAAAATAGCAGAAAAATAACAAAAAATATTTTTAACTAAAAATCCCGTTTTGTCGACCTAAAACTGTTATTTTTTAATCGAAAATAGAATTTCGTCGATAAAACAAAATCAAATAAAGGAATGAAAACTCAGCAACAAAAAATCGCTTCTTATATAAAATGTGAAATTGCAAAAGCATCATTGGTTAGATTATATGATCAACCGGGACATAATACCGTTTCGTTCTTATACCCAGAGGATGAAAAGAATTTCTGTGAATACTCAACACGCTCTATTGAGTTCTCTGATAAAAACGACGAGGATAAAACATACCAGGAGCAAGCAGCAACAATCACACTTGCAGGTGCAAGAGATTCAACACTGAATCTTCTTTCATTAAATCAATGTGTTTTCCGCCTGACACGTTCAACAGGTGAGCAGGTAATTGTCGGTAACAATGAATTTCCGGTGCAGTTCTTCATTGAAGAATCAGGCAAACCAATCAAAACGATTATCAAATTCACGCATAAACACCCTGAATCGGCAAAGATATTCGTATAGCAACCGTCCTTTTTATAGTATAAAGCTCATAGTACTTTTGTGATACACAAACACAAAGTATTATGAGCTTTTCTTATTTAATGAACATCATATGTCGCGGGCAGTGGTTCTTATCTGCCCGCGAACTTGATACCCTCTATCCTACCATACAAAATATGTTAGAGGGTAGAGGCAAGATCTATGATAATACGCTCTTTTCTGAACGTAACCCGCTTAAATCTACATTTATGTCTTTGTCTTTAGATTCTAAGGCAAAGGCTGACACCGGCTCAACATATTCAAACGCGCCAAAAGGTAGCGTGGCACTTGTTTCGCTTAATGGTACAATGACCAAAAACGGAACATGGTGTAATTATGGTACGGCAGAGATCGCCTCTCAAATTAGAGAGGCGGCCGATGCCGACACCATTTGCGCAATTGTATTGGCAATTGATTCGGGCGGTGGCTGTGTCGATTCGATTGCTCCAATGAGGGATGCAATACAATATGCACAGAGTAAAAATAAACCGGTTGTCGCCTGTTGTGATTTATGCGCTTCAGCTGCTTATTACGCTGCGAGCTATTGCAATGAAATCATGGCCGATAATGATATCTCATCAGAGTTCGGTTCAATCGGTGTCATGGTCTCTTTGCCTGATTACTCAGGTAAGAATCAGATGGAAGGAGTTAAACTTCATGAGATTTATTCGACATTATCAACGGATAAAAATAAATCATACCATAACGCTTTGGCGGGTAGTTATGAAGACATCCAGGCTGAAACGCTTGACCCACTTGCTCAAGGCTTTCAGAATCAGGTAAAAAGTGCACGAAAGAATCTTAATCAAGAATGCAATGGCGTCTTGAGCGGCAAAATGTTTTTTGCTCAAGATGCTTTAAACAATGGACTTATCGATTCTGTCGGTGGTCTGAACCTTGCTGTTTCACATGCGAAACAGCTTTCTATAGATATGCTTATGACACAATTTATAAACACGATAAAATAATTAATTTATGTTTGAATTTAAAGACATCCTTGCCGGAGTACTGTCCACTCTGGGCATAAAAAGCTTTGCAAAAGACGACAAAGGTAATTCCATTCTTTCCGCCGATCAAAAAACTAAATTGACCGAAAAATGGGGTGACAAATTCGTTGCTGAGTTTGCTCAGCAGCTATCAGCGACACAAGAAGAAAAAGGCGCAATCGCAGAAACAGAGCTGCAAGTCGCTATGGCTGGACTACAAGCACAAAATAAAGCAAATGCAGAAGAGCTCAAAGAGTTAAAAGACAAACTAGCAGCTGCCGATCAAAAAGAAAAGAAACTGCAAGCTTCAATCACAGAGAAAGAAGGCCAAATTACTAAATTAAGTAAAGAGCCTGGGAGTGACGATGGTAAAGAAGTAACCGGTGAAAACAAAAAGAACATGGGTAAGACACAATTCAAGCCTGATATGTCCATAGAAATGAATCAGTTCTATAACGACAAATATTATGGCAAAGCCAGTGGCGAGTATTCAGGCAACACAACTGTTGATACACAAAAGTTGCAAACCGAGTTCGGCAAATATGTGAACTCTGAAAAGTTAGAGGTCATTCAAAGAATGTTGATTAAAACAACTTCTACGGCATTAATGTCAACCATTATGACTGAGAAGACCGAGGTACGTGCCATTACAGGTGAAATAAAATCAGTGTTGCAACAGTTCATACCGCATTGGACGCCCAAATCAAAGGCGACTTTTACTCCGTTAACCATCAAGAATTTTAAGTGTAAAATCAACCAATCTATTATACCATCAGATATAATGGAACAGATTCTTGGATATTTGTATGATGAAAACCTTAAGCCGGAAGATATGCCAATTGTAAAATACATTTTGTTTCAATTGGTGTTCCCAAAATTAGATGAAGACCGTGAAACGGCTTTGGCAACAGGTTATTATAAAGAGAATAAGGTTGATGAAAACGGCAAATACAGTGCTTCCGATGCGACATCAGCTTTGGATGGTTATCTTACAATCTTGTCTCGAGAGAAATTAAACGCAGACACAGCCGTCAATTTCTTTGACCCCAAAGCTACAATTACTCAAGATAATATACTTGATGTCTTTGATGCCTATGCTGATAGTATCAAACCGGTATACCAGGGTTCAGGCTTACCTGTCTCAATAGACCCAAATTTGTTGTTGATGTATCAACGTGCTTATCGCAAAAAATATCCAAATACAAAAAATGAAGATGGTGCGAAAACTTCAATTGATTTCACCAAATTCAACTTCGAGCCTGTTGAAGGTATGCGCGGTACAGGATGCTTCTTTGCCACTCCAAAAGAGAACTGGAAGCATTTAATGAGCCAAGACCCACAAAGTGCAAAAGTATGGATGGCTACCGTTGATTATGAAGCTCGCATCTATGCAGAATATTGGGAGGCTACAGGTTTTTGGTTGGCTGATGCTATTTTCGCTTATATCAGCGATTCGCAGCTTACAGCTTACAAAACGGCTGCTGGTATTGCTGCTGCTGCAAAATCAGCTGCTACAGGTGACTAATTAATTAACATAAATCATAGGAGATAAAAATTATGGCAGATACTAATCCAAGTTACGCTTTTGTCAGCGTACCTAAAAAGTCGAACAACGCAGGACGTCCGACAGAGAAAAAAAGATACATTGTATTAATCCGTTTGCAAGACCTGAAAACGTTCACAAAAGATGCGAAGAATGTACGAGTGACAGCACTTGCACTAAATGGTACAGCAAAGCCGATAGGCTTATATTGTACGGCATCAACCATTAACGGCAAAGACAGTGTTGATGGTGACGATGATGCACGTGGTTTTGTTCATGACTTGACTTTTGATCATCCCGGTAGCAATACCGAAATTCAAGAGTTCAAAGAGGCAAATGTCAATGAACCGTTAATCGCACTCGTGGGTGATTGTACTGAAGATGATTTTACAGTCTTCGGAACTCCTGAAGCTCCTTTATCTATGACTAAGGCTGATCAGGAGGATTCTAAAGATAAGAAAAACAACTCATTTGAGTTTAAAAACACTTATCGCACAGCACCATTGGGCAAGATGGCTCAATCATTAGTACCGATAACCGACAGCGACGCTGTAAACACGGCCCTTGGGTTGACAGCAGCAGCTGCACCGGCAGCTAATGCATCGTCTAACCAGGCTAGCACTTCAGGTGATGCAACGTCTGGCAATTTCGATGGAGGTAAAATCTGATAAAACCACAAAATTAAATTTTACTTACAAAGGGTGATGCGCAATGCACCACCCTTTTTTATGTCCTTTTCCCTGTAAAGAATGATAAATACCTTTGTTGCATAACATTAAAACATAAAAAGATGATAGAATTAAAAGATCAAATGACGGTGGTAATTCTGCATAAGAATCACCACTTACGCACGAGCCAATTGATATATTTATTGCGTTCGCTTGACAACATTATAGGCGTGGACTTTAAACCGGTGGTAATCGGCGACAAAGTACCTGAGAATTTGACGGTTGACAATATTGTTACGACACAAGAACACCCGGCACATGCCATCAGTGAGGCCATTAAGAATAATCCGGACCTGTTTAATCAGGATTTGATCATTATGTCTGATGATATGCTTATCATCAATAAGTGCATGATCAGTACAATTCTTCTACCAAAATACAATGAATTTGAGCAGGGCAAATCGTCACATACGCCGTTTTACGCAAGAAAAGAAATGTTTACCGGGATTACTCCCGAAAATATAAAATCCTGCCCGGTACTCGAGACCTTGACACAAAAGATGTTATCTATTCCTGAAGCAATGCTTACTCCTGTTGATTTCAGAGTACCACCATTTTTAGGAAATTTCGTTTCAGCATCCCCGGATATGAAACGAGTAAAAGAACGTGCAGGTAATCGCTTTTTCTTCCACATTAGTGATGATTCGTTCCCTGCTTTAGAACCATTTCTTGCAAAATACTTCCCGACACCAGGCAAATACGAAACGGATATAAAAAAAGTGGATGATAAAAAGCCGACTAAACAAGATCAAGGCGGTGACTGAAGAGCACACGGGTTTCGGGAGGAGTTCCCATTCTTGAATGATCCGGGCACTCCTCCGGAACTCGAAGCCTTAGTAACACGTAAATTCACGTGTTACTATCAATATAAGCAGCTCCATGAAAAACTGTTTAGCGCAACGAATGATGAATGTACAGAGGTAGCAGCCGAACTGATTGATGCCTACATTGAGAACCGTGTCATTTATGATGAATTAGAATATTATCGGGTGTCCGGCAAAGTATTAGGCAAGCATCCTATATTCAGACAATTCACTCGCAACAAAGAGATCAATTCAATGTCAGCAAAAGAATTATGCCATGAGCAAAAAAAGCTGATGAATAATATTTGGCGAGTGAATAACGAGATGAAAAAAGAGGATAAACCACATTTGTACGCTGCACGCAAAGTGAAGCTTGAGCAATACGAGCGTGATCTTGCGTTGATAAATAAATTATTGAACGATTAGTGAGAAAATATTTCCATATCAGCGAGTTGCAACAACAGATGCAACGCGCTTGGTCAGAATCAGAGGCGTATGAGCGCATGTACACGTTCAAGCTAAACAACTTAAAAGAACTCATAGGTAGACTACCGAATGAAAACGAGGCTTTTTTCATTGAAACGAAAAAAAGCTTTTCCGCTTTCACTTTCATAGTCTACCTTATGAAACATTCGGGGGTGATTCATCACCTCTATATTGCGACTTATTCAACCAATGAGCGCATCATTAAATCGATTGTAAAATGGCACGAACAAAACAAGATAGAACACATTCATCTATTTATCGCTGAGAACATTCGTAATCGTATGCCGGCAGTGTACGAAAAGCTACTGAAGCTCGAGGCTGATGGTGTGATATCGCTCACCTTTGCCTGGTCTCATAAAAAAGTAACGGCCATCCATACGGATGACGGCTATTTTGTGGTTGAAGGCTCCGGCAATTACGGTGAAAATGCAATGATAGAGAACTATGTATTCATAAAAAGCAAACGCATATATGACTTCAGAACACGACTTAACGAGGTGGGAGAATAACCAAGGTTTCGCACCGGCATGGTTTGATGAAATTTCAAAGCATTGGGACGAATACGAGAAGCTGGCCGCATTAAATTATACACCGGCTGACATTGCAATGTACTTTGATGTGCCGATCAGTGAGTTTGAGCATTTCTTTTCGATGATAAACTCACCGCTCAAATATCATTATGACCGTGGCCCTCTTTTGCAAAAAGCACAAGAAGGCATGTCGATGTTGCGCGATGCGTCAACAGGTGAGAATGTGGTACAGGCACAACGCCTTGACTCTGCACGAAAATGTACAGACTATAAAAATGCGCTGGATGAAATTCTATTTTACGATGATTGATCATGTTTGAAAAAAGCTATTTTGAAGATTTGCAAGATTATTTGCAATCGTCCAATAAAGATGATTTGGATGGTGAACGATTGGATTATTATAACGCCTTATACACGATGATTGGGTTAAACAGAAAGTATTCGCGTGACAATGCTGTTCGTACGTTTATGCACCCGCCATTTAATTGCACCAGGCGCATCGCCCGTCGTTTGTATGATGAAGCAGTCAGCCTGTTTTTTGAGTGCGATAATATATCCAATAAGGCACACCGCAACATGATGTTTCAACAACTTCAGGCCGCGGCATTAGTTGTACTAAAAACGGCTCGCTCGGCTAAAGATATGGAGGTGTACGGCAAGTTGATGAAACAGGCATCCGATATCAAAGGACTTGATAAGCCGGATGAAGAAGAACGTGAATTGCCACCACATAAACCGATTACCGTGTGGACATTAGACCCCGAACAAGTGGGATTACCTAGTGAAGACCGCAAGCTGTTGGCTGCTCAAATTGATGATATACCGGATATCTCCGTTTCAGACAAAGAACGTTTGAAACGTGAATCCATGGCTAAAGCAATTGACATAACTGAAATTTTAGATGACACAGAAACAAAAACTAAAGATATCGACTGAAAAGGTTGATTTGCGTTGGGCGAATTGGTGGGCACAGCTTGTATGTATGATGATGCCTGCTAGTTTGTATGCCATTGCCGGGCGTGGTACAGGTAAAACCGTTACCATCTTAGCCAATAGGCTTATAGAGATGATGTATGATCTCCCTGGTGCACCTATCGTGTGGGCTGCTGATACTTTTTCAGATTTACATAAAAATATTATTCCTTCACTGCTTGACGGTCTGGTGATGCTAGGCATGCAAGAGGATAGAGATTTTGTGATGAACAGAATTCCACCTCTTGTCTGGCGTGATCGTATGTACAACAAACGTAGAGATTTCAAGCAGACACTTGTGTTTGCAAATGGCTTCAATGTAACGTTTGTTTCATTGGATCGTCCGGCTATCGGTGCCGGCGCATCTTATGTGGCTATATTCGGCGATGAAGTAAAATATTTCTCGGAAGAAAAAATAACCAACTTACTTAAAGCCGTCCGCGGTTTCCGTGCTAAATATGGTGATTCGCCCTGGTATCGTTCACGCACATTCACAACCGATATGCCGAACGAAAACCACATCGGTGAAGATTCATGGATTCTTAAAATGGGCAAGCACAACAACAAAGAGAAACTCTTACTTAATATTCGTTGTTCCTTTGTCTATAATCAAACGAAACAGGTATATTCTGCCTATCATCAAGAGTATGAAGCTGCACTCGAGAAACGCCGGCAACGGATCATTTCGGATGCAGACTTTAACCGTATACAGCGCAAGCATGAGAATGCTTACAAGAATATGGAACGCTGGCGCAAACGGTGGGATAAGACACGTATAGGTCTTACATTCTTCACAATGGTTTCATCGTATGTCAATGCTGATATCCTCGGGGCTGATTGGTTCAGTGATGAGATTACTGCTGCACTAGAGGGTATGACTGCCAATGTATTAAGTATTATACCTAAGATCGAGGCAAACAGACTGTTCTACCCTAACCTTTCTGAAGAACATTTCTATGCTGATGGATTCCTTAATGAAGTGATAGATAAGCACCCGTACGGCTGGCAAGAGACGTGTGAGGTATTGCGTTACTTAAACAGGCGAGCACCTTTGGAGGCTGGTATGGATGCAGGTAACATGCTTTCGATGGTATTCGGTCAACGCCTTGGGCATGACTGTTACATACTCAAGGAGCTTTATTCATTGCCTCCTGCGGGTGTAAGACAGTTGGCAGACGAGTTCATCAGTTACTTCAAACCGATGAGTTCTAAGGTGCTCATGCTGCACTATGACAGGAGTATGAACAACTACCATAGAAGTGAAGCAGATATGGCTACACAGATTAAAAAGAATATTGAGCGTGATGCGGATGGCAGACCAACCGGATGGCATGTGATACTGTTGTCTAAAGGACAGGGCAACCTGGGCAGCAATACAGAGTACCGCCTATTCATGGACTTGCTTAGTGGTAACTTATCCAATAGATTGTTTAGGTTGCATATTGACCGCCACAACTGTGCAAATCTCAAGTCTGAAATGGAGGTGACTAAAACTAAATTGGCGGGTAGCGCAAATGGTTCTAATGTAATCGTTAAACAAAAGACGGGTGATAAATTACCGCTTGCACGCTTGGGCAAAGAGTCTACCAACTTAACGGATGCTCTCAAGTATTTCATTATGCGCAAGGAATGGATGTACCTATGGGAGCACATGGGTACGGCACAATAATAGACCTTTTCCACTTATAAAATACCTGTATTGATGGGCGTCGTAGTGATACGGCGCTTTTTTAATGCCAGGTCGCTAGTAGGTGGGATTTTAAGCGAATTCACCAATATTTTAGTGTGTTTTGACTCCAAATCACATTTCTTAACAATTTAAAAGGCTTGCAATTGCAATCGACCGGAGGCGCGGTTCGGGCATCACTTCGTTAGCACGGCACTCGTTTTTCAAACTCGATGCCGTAAATTGCTCATATATAAGCATTTATTAATATTTTGGCTGTTTTTCCTGTCTAAACAAGCCCTTTTTTAACACGATGGGACCCGCAAAAGGTTGAATTTTTCATGAATTGACTTATAAAGAGGAATAAATTCGACCTTTTGCGGGGATATCGGTATCAACCACGCATGGTTGATGGTACGTGTCTATTCATTCTCTTTTTCCGAATATTGCATAGAAGATGAAAAGAACATTTAGGTCTTAGCACGCCACAGCTAACAGACTTAATCATAGCCATGCATCTCTCAAAATATTTTTATAACTTAAACTAGCCAATCTTTAACTGCACTCTTCATCAGATTGAAAGAATATAATTTGACAGTTTTTTATATTTCAACTTTTTACTGTCAAAGACTTTCAATTCACTAACACGGAAATAAAAATTACGATAAATATCAAATTCTACTCACCAATCTTCATTTAAATTAGGGCCAACCAATGCAATGCTTCTGCTGTAATCTTTTCATACCAGACTTTTTCATTATCACAAGTTTCTGCAAGATTTTTTGAACGTTCAAAAAATCGCTTAATCGTCTTTGAGTCTGGTATATATGATGCTTTGTAAGAATCTTCTAACATCTTTTGAAATAGATTTAATGGCAAAGGGACAATTGTTGACTTACCTCCGTAATAAGAGATATTCATCTTATGTAATGCATAGAAATGAGCAATGCAAGCTTCGTTAATTGCAGGAGCTACGAACAAACAATATGCAGGTTTATTCATTTCTTTTTTTAATTTAGCAAGGTGGCGCGTTACCGGTTCTCCTTCCATCTCATACTGCCGTTGCCCAGATTGCATTGTTACTTCAACCGCGAGTCCGAAATCACCATAGTCACAAATAATATCTGCCATATTTCCTTGCGCTGTAGACATTGGATTACCAAAATCGTCAAATTTTAAGTTCGCTTTTATCTCCCCTCCATCTAACATTGTCATTGCTCTCCAAGTATTCCACTCCAACATCAAAGGAGAATCATATAAAGATTTTTTAGTTATTTGAGAAAACATTGTTTGAATTTCATCATACTGCTTATAATCTTTCATTTCCGATACTTGCTTAGCAAGAATACACTCTTTCCTATCCGCCATTTCTTTGTCAAGAAGTTCTTTAAGTACAGGTAAAGAAGCAGATTCGTCCACATGAATATTACTAAATTCAGAATGAAATTTATCCAACAATAATTCACGGTTGTCTGTTAGAAGTTGCGGCAGTTGGGCATTACCCAGATATGCAACATAGTCGTTTTCATTATCTACAAAACACGGTTTTCGATCTATATTTTTCAAAAAATAGTCTACATCTTTTACTTTTTCCGCTGCAATAGATATAGATTTTCTTGAAGACGAAATATTAACCAAACCAGTTGCTCGCAAATATCTAAAACAAGCATCAGTATAGTCACGCATATTACTTTCTTTCGCCCTCAAAAAATTATCCACAGAACAAATCTTGCTTTCACGTATTTTGATTTTTCCTGTTGCTATCTCATCTTGGTAAATTTGCATTAACTCTCGTCGCATATATCCACGATAAAAGGCTTTATACTTGCCTTCATTTTGAACATTTTCTACACGAAATTGTTCAATTTTAGCAACAATAGCATCAAACATACGATAATCAACTAATTGCAAACCAAAAATCTTTACTTCATCAAACTTCAATGAACCAAAATGGCGAATTAAACGAAATAGCTCAAGATAAGGCTTTACCCAAAATTTAGCAGCTTCATCAGAGAATTTATGAAATGGGGATGGAAGTTGAAATTTCAAAAGCTGACGAAGAAATATTTCTTCTTTACGTTTGGATTGCACTAGCTCTTGCCCAGCAGGCGTTAATGATATCGTTGGTGACAATATCACAAACCCCAAAGATTTAGGTGCACGAGTCATCCTATCTCTTGCGCTAAGCGCAGGATCTTTTGCACCTCTTCCATTGAAGAAGCTCTCTTCTTTCAATAGTTCCATAAACGCTATTTGCGTGTCAACGTTCCATACTTGTCCCCCAAAATGAGTATTTAACAATTCTATTTCAGGAATCATTTTAGATGGAGTTCGTGGAGATGTCGTAATAAAAACGACTTTACAATCTCTTTTTTTTACCATTTTTAGCTGTATAAATTAGAACTAAACTAAAATAGTTTCTTCTTGAACACTAAACTTTGGAAACAATATTTTATCTCCTGTATCATAATTGGAGACTAAGATATGTGTTGCAACTGACTTAAAGCGGTTTCTAATATTTACAGCATAAGTCTTAGCATACTCATCAATAATCATATCACCATAAAGTTTCTCCGTTAATGGTGTCCGTCCTATAACCAACAAAGCCTTACATTTCAGATTGCGAAAATCATTAGCAAGCGCGATATGACAATCATCATTAAAACCGCCTTTATACTCCTCATTTCCATAATCAGAGAAAACACAATCATAAGGTGGATCTAAAAACATAAAATCATCTTTATCTACCATCTCAAATATATTTTTGTAATCTGTATTGAAAATTTCTGTTTTTGAAAGTAATTGACTATGTTGAGAGGTTACAAGTGACGTGTTTAAATGTTTATATCTTCCAAAAGGCACATTAAATTCACCTTTAGCATTGTACCTAATCATACCCGAATAAGCGGTTTTATTAATGAAAAAATAAAGCAATGCATCCGAATACGTCTTATCACCTATACCATTAAACATCCCTCTTAGTTGATAATACAATCTTTCATTTCTGTCCTCTACTCGTTCATTTGGGTTTATTTTCTTTAAAGCATCGAAATGTTTGCGGTTGGTTTCATAACATTTTTCTAGCTCATCAAGCTCGACACGCAAAGTTGAATAATTTAACTTTACGCCAGAATAAAACGCAATTAATTTAGCGTTTATGTCATTTATTATAGACCTTTTAGGCTCTAAATAGAAATATAAAGCACCACCACCAAAGAACGGTTCAATGTACCTTCCCGTGTAATGAGGAATATGAGCTAGTATATGTGGAATTTCTTTTGATTTTCCACCTCTATATTTAATTAGCGGTTTCATACTTCTTATTTTTTGATTGTTAGTTTATATTCCATCATATTTTCAGCAACTATATTTAAGACATTATCTGCATTGTCTTCTCCACCGACAACTTCATATACCTTATCTGCAAGCCAGAGTGTAAGTAATTCTTTTTCATCGGTTTTAAATATTCTGGCAAGAGCAATTACTTGATTACGCGTAGCATTACGGTCGCCACGTTCTATTTTGCAATACATGGCGTTGTCTATATCAAGAGCTGCGGATACCTGACGTTGAAGCATCTGACGGCTTTCCCTTAATTGCTTAATTTGAGTTGTAAATAACATACTTGTTTATTTTTGACTTGACAATTATCTGCAAATGTAAGAATATGATTTTGAAAATCAAGAGTTATGAGTAATATTTTGTAAATTATCCGCAGTTAACAAAATGAACAATAACAAACACTTAAAGTTTAAAGTCGCCCACGGTCAGAATTAAAGACATGTGCATATAAAGTACCAAAGATATTTCATCAAAATAATGGGCATACTATAAGACCGAAATTCATAGTGACTATACCTTAACTCTATAAATAAATGCAAGACACATGTTGCATTATGCGAAAAAACTTTCGCATATATTTGCTTTTTCTAATTTGTTTGTATTAATTTTGTGCCGCTTATAATTAAAATATGGCTGTACACATAAATAAAAACTAAATTAGAGGTATTAAGTGCAGATAATTACCATGTTTATCATGAAAAAAATAATTACAATTCTAGCATTTATGATGGTTATATCCTTCACTGCGAATGCTCAAACCCCTATAGTATTATCAAAAGTAATTCAAGTTGATAGTACAAAAGCCGATCAAATTTACGAAAGATTGGAGCTATATCTTACAAATAGCTTCAGCCGTCCGGAAAAGACCATCCAATTAAAAGACAAACAAAATCATCAATTCATAGTAAAAACAGCCTGCTTATTTAAAAGTGTGAAAAAAAACGCTGGCAATATTAGTGGAGGACTCATTTATTACACACTCAATATTGCATGTAGAGATGGAAGATATAAAGTTGACATGATAGACATACGACATGAATCAGATAGAACTAGAAATGAATGGGGTTCATGTGATTTTGGTACTTTATACTCAGATGTAGAATGCCCTGATAAAAAAATTGCTTTTGCTACAAAAAAATGGAAAATAGAAATATATAATGAAATGAAAGACACTGCAAAATTAGAGTTCGAAGCACTTTGCAATGTACTGACAGATGCAACAAAAAAAGCTACGCTTAGCCAAGATAGCAATTGGTAAAAATAAAATCCAAAATATTTTGCTAATTCAAAAATAGTTCTCATATTTGCTGCCGCTAAATAATCTAGGTTTTATTACCTCCGTCGAGTTTCGGTTCAGCTCAAAGATATACTTCGGGCTTTTTTTATGCCCAAATTATAATGATATGGCGGCTGCCTTTCCTTTTCTTTCTAATGCCCGACGGGTATTACCTGGATTGTTTAGCGACGGGAAATGGCGGCCGTTCTTATTTCTGCCTAAATGCTAAACAATCCAGGTTATGAGAACCAAAACAGTCTCAGCGACGACTAACGAGGTTAGAGAGTCACAAGTAAAAAAAATCCTCAATTATGAGGTTAAATCAGTGTCTGATATCTTAGGCACACCAATCAAAGTTTCACACATACTTGTATATTTAAACATCATAGCTTCATTGCTTGCAACAGTGATGCTTATAGAACAATCTTTATTGCTGGCAGGCGCTTCGCTGGCATACATGGCAATTGCAATTGCCATGCTAAAGAAATATGATATTAAAGGCCTTATTGATTAATTCGCGCGAATACTTTGTGTAATTTTAAACGTAACAAAATGATTAAGTTAAATAAAATAGATGACAATAGTTACCATCTAGTAAAAGATATAAAGGGTGTAGAATTTTCTAAAGAGGATTTTGATTTTATAAAAAAGTCGCTGAATAAACTCAATTCAAGCACCATAGAAAAAGAAAAATATCCCCTGATACACAACTCCATGTTACACGTTTATCGCGTGGATACATTCAATCAAAATGAGCCGAATGAACGGGGCATACACTTCTATACGGAGGATAATGCTGACTTTATATCACAGAATATAAATGGGATGAAGAGGGTATACAAAACATTAGGCTCTATGATTTCTTTATATGAGAGCGATAAAAAGAATAACGGGTGCATCGATGATGCTAATTTGGAGAGTGATGCATGGTCTGTCTCTATGCGCACGGCCATGTACGGGGATAAGCTCTACCCTATCAACATAAGTATCTACTTCCTGTATTTAGAGAAAGAATCTCTAAATACAGAATTAAACTTAACCCCCGATGAATTTTTTGAATTAACTGAAATGATTAATGCTTTAGATTAAAGTTTTGCCATAACTTTTTATTTGCCCCGGCTATTGAGTCGGGGCTTTTTTGTGTCCTTTTTTCTAGCCTCTTTCTAGTATAATTTTGTATCAAAATCATTGATATGGAGAATATACCGACAAATAATCTCGAAAATATAAAGTTGCTTTTCATCCGTGACATACTCAACAAACACGGGGATTGGTTAAAGGGTGTATTCCTGCAAACATTGCAGAAATATGACCATCAAAAAAGCGGTAACCTCATGAACTCTATTGAGTTTGAGGTTACAGGCAATGACACGGTCAATAAACTAACATTTACTTTCACTGATTACGGTCGGTTCTTCGATATCGCGGCGTATGCTGCACACAAACGCAAAAAGAATGATTGGAACGGCAACATTAACAAAATGCTTTGGGGGATAAATTCCAACGCGAAAAAAGGCAAATCTAAACGTTTGCTTAATCCTTTTTATATTGCTAATGGTGGCAAATTCGGAGAAGATGGACAAAAGAACACTAAATACATACACAAAATGAACAAGTGGTATGCACGCACCATGTACGGCGGTTTTGGCAAACTCATAAGCGCGCTAATGTATGGACTATCAGATGAGGTGCTGGCGAAATTCAAACTTGAACTTGAAAAATATGACACAATATGAATAAGAAAAAAGACAAAACTACAAAAGCGAATAAAGTGGCAAGTTATGGTGCGCTGTCGGTTGTTGGCACGAGTGCAGGTACTTATGCACTGAGAATGAGTACATATAACGACTACAATTTTGAGCAGTTCTTAAATGCCGGAGCTGCTGCCTGGGACAGCGACCCCGTCAGTATTGCAGGTATTCGATGCGTGCCATGGGGCCCGGATGATAATTTACCGGCAATGGTTCGCGATCTGCTGGAGAAAAATAATCTCGGCCCCGGTATATTGACTCGTAAAACAGGACTGATTTACGGCCAGGGCCCTGCTCTTTATCGTAATAAGCTAGAGGATAACGAGATAAACCGAGAATGGTGTGAAGATGCCGACATACAAGAATGGCTTGAGAGCTGGGATTATAAACGTTACATCCGTAATGCCATCATTGAATACAACCACATGGGTGGTGTATTCGTCAAATATATTTCAGGCAAAGGCATTCGCATTGGTCGCAAATGGATATCCGAACTCAAAGCCCTAGCTAGTAAAGACTGCCGCCTGGTGTGGCCGGAATCCGGATTTAAAGAGATCGATTCCGTGACAAGCATACTTGTTGGTGATTTCGAGTCCTTCAGACAGCGTGATATATTCCAATATCCTGTATTTAATCGCTTTAATCCTACAGCCAATGAGGTTGCTATCAAATATCACAGCTTGCGCAATTTCGGACGTAACTTTTATGCTGTGTCTTCATTCCTCGGATCGCTCCCATGGATGGAGAATGCGAATGAATTACCGCGGATCATTAAAGCTCTCAATCAAAATATGATGGCTGGGGCGTATATCATACATGAGCCTTCATCATATTGGGAAGATCGAAAAATGTCTCTAATTGAAATGTACCCGGAAGACACAATGTCACAAATTCAAGCACGTTTAAATAAACTACGAGAAGAAGTGACAGCTACCATCGCAGAGGTGATGGCGGGTAGTAAAAATGCCGGCAAATTTTTTACGGCCGTGGACTTCGTCGACCCGGCAACCGGCAAAGACCAATCGTGGAAAATTGAGCCTATTGAGATGAACATAGATAAGTACATTGATGCGCAGGTTAAGGTTAGCCGAATTGCTGACAGCTCCACCACATCAGGCTTTGGATTAAGCCCGGCTCTTTCCAACCTCATTATTGACGGCAAGTCTGATTCAGGTTCACAGATGCTGTATGCCCTCAAAATATTTTTCGGCTCAGATACACAGATACCTGAAGATATTGTACTTGAGCCTATCAATGATGCGATTGCTATCAATTTCCCTAACAAAAAGGGCATCAAATTAGGCTTATACAGGCAGATGATCAATAAAGAAGATAATGTTACCGCAACTGATCGGGCAACAAATAACATATAAGCCGATGACTGTATTTGAAGCAATTGCAGAAATGCGCCGGATTAGCAAAGTGAATGGCGAATTTTCCTTTTCGTTCATGACTTACAGCACGGATAAACGCAAGAGTAACGGCCCGCGTTTCATATCCCGTGCCCGACTAAGCAAACAATCTCGTGAGGATCAGCGCGAGATGTCCGATAATATGCTCAACTACGTTGATCTTGACACCGGTCGATACCGTACATGCTATCAACCATTACTAATGACTTTTAACGGTAACACATTAATTCTATAACAGTATGATATTTAAAGATTCTAAAGAATTGGCAGCCACTACAGGCAATTATTTTGCTAACAATAATTTTGACAAGGTACGTCCCTACCTTGAAGCAGCGAGTCTTAGCCTGGCTAAAATTATCGGTGCAGAAACAATAAAAAAGGCAGAGGATATTTACCTGGCGACTGAACCGTCCGAAACTGACGCTGAATTGCTCAAGATAATTCAACACCCAATCGCTATCATGGGTACATTGCAATTGTACCGACACAATGACATTGCCCATGAAGATACCGGGCGCAAGGTTAAGATCGATGCGGACAAAGAGAAGTTGCCTTGGGAATGGCAGCTCAACCGCGATGATGATATCATGTTGAATGACTATTACGATGCAGTTGATAATCTGCTTATTTATCTTGAGGATAAAAAGATTGATACCTGGCTCGTACAAAAAACGCGTATCGGCTTTAAAAGCTTGTTGCTCCCGGACAGTAACGCTTTTTCTCGTTTTTGGAATATTGATTCTCCTAGAATTTTCATACAGCTGCTGCCCCTCATTAAGGAGGCACAACGGCGATGGCTTGTACCCGCTTATGGCAAAGAGGATTTTGAAGAACTGTTATTAACGGTTCAGAACAATAAAGCGTACACCGTGCCGGCATATGAATATGCTGCAAATGCCCTGGTGCTTTACACCATGCACTTGGCTTTCAAACGGGGTATATTTTCAATCATTCCGCAAGGGATTATTCAGAAGAATTTGCAGAGTGACGGCACTTTTAAAGGGGAGAGCATTTCTTATTCTACTCTTAACAAATACACAGAATACCTGAGACATGAAGCGGATATCCTGCTTGATGACATGAAGATCATCAAACAAGGGCCACAGACTTATGAGCTGCTGCCTAATAATGATAAAAACAATAAATACATGATTCTATGACTGTTGTACAATCACCACAGAAATACTGTTTCGCTTCAATGATGGACGATTTCATCATTGATGGCGATTCATCCATCAACTTTGCCATAAAATATAAAGGGCAAAAGATACTTGATGAAAACTATTGCCCGGATGGCAATTATCAGATACGTATACGGCAGCTCGGCAAGCTGTGTCGCATGGCGTTATGGGGCGTGTGGTATGGTTCATCAGAGACTGCACAGGCGAATGTATACGGCGACTTTGAGTTTTACATAAATGATGCATTACAGCAGACTAGCACGATAATATTTGCACGCTTGGCCACGAGCATGAAAGCTTCACCATTGATCACGTCCGGAGGAGCTTTAGAACGCACGTTCTCTAAAAATACACGCCGTGGCGTTCCTGAATGGATTACATTGTGTGTTCCGGCAAATACGATCGTCGAATCCCAAAAGCGTGTAGCCGGCAAACTCACAGATAAGAAAACAATTCGTGTGGCAGCCACGTCATTCGCAATTATAACGCTAAACGTATCATCCGACACGCTATATCCGGCTGAAGAGGTAGACGGTTATCAAATCCTTGTCGGCACGAGTGCTTTTGAGTATACAATTGATAGCAGAGAGGCGAATGATATACAGGTAATGCGCTATAAAAACATCTTTGATTGCCCGGTGACTGCGATTTTCCGTGGTGGCATTACACAAGAGGGCGACAACACATCAGAGACGGCAGACATTGCAGGTATTACCCGCAAAGCCATGGTCACACCTAAAGATTCATTTACCTATAATTCTGGCGTTTTCTACAAGCGCACGGATTATCTCATTTATCATGATATCGCTAATGCGCAAGAGGTTTCCGTCCTAGCTGAAGACGGCACATGGGTTCCTGTTATTATCAATAAGCAATCATTCAAGCGCTATTCTAACAGGACGTTTGAAGAGGTTGCATTTACACTCACCCCGGCAGACCCGGAACAAGAAACTTTACTATTATGATGACAGAAAAAAGCGGCTTCCCCATCAGATGGGAGATGCTGACACAAAAAGAATTACAAGCGATTATCGAAATGTTTAACTCGCTTGACAAGGGTATGGACTTTTCCTTATTGGATATCAAACGTTCATGGGTTGCACTCGTCCTTAAATGGCGCGGTGTGTCTATCAAAAATACGATTGATGACATGTTACTCATTGATGGGATTGCAAAGGAACTTGACTGGCTTATTTATTATGATAATGAAAACAAGACGGCAAATATCAACTATGATTGTATCGAATGCCTGGTGCCTCGTTTCCACGGACTAGCCGGCCCGGAAAACTACGGTTATGATCTTACGTTTGGTGAATACCGCAAGCTCCTGGTCATATTCAATGAAATATCACAAGGCAGCAATGTTGGCGCATATATGGATATGCTTGCCGGCACGCTTTATCGCAAATACGATAAGAAATTAAAACGACGTGTTGCTTTTAATCCGGATTATGATTATACCCGGAACGCGAAGCGTATGCCCGGTTGGCTCAAATACTATGCTTACCTGTGGTTTGGTGCATTCTGTCAATACCTTATGACATCACCGTTCATTATTGACGGTAACGAAATTAACTTCTCGGCGATCTTCACATCGCCCGACTCAAAAAATACTGTTCCGGAGAATTTCATCGGCATGAACAGTATTCTGTTCTCTGTGGCTGAAAGTCATGTATTTGGTACGGTCACCGATGTAGATAACACTCAATTATTCCGCATTCTCATGAAACTTGTGGATGATAAGAACCGATCAGACGAGCTTAAAAAATCCATGAAGCTATGATTAAGATAAAAGACTACAAAGAGGCTTTGACCGAGATCATTGCTAAAGTCAACAAAGAGAGTGGCTCTGTCTTGCAAATTAATAGCATTCCGATTCTTTCTCCTGATGAGAAAGCGTTTTCTAAAAAAATTGCAGAACAAGGCGGGTTGATACTTGGAGGCTCCTACCCTCCTGACGATACGGATTCGGCGGATGAAGATTCTTTTATACCTGAATATGATTGCTTACTCTTTCTTATTCAGAAAATTGATTTAAGCAATATCACAGATCAAGAGCTTGAGCAATTTTATGACAATGTAGCTGATCTTATGAGATTGATAATAGATCACATCCGGGAGAATGATTTCGGCTGCGATAAACAAATTCGCTCATTGGGCAAATTCCACACCGAATGGGAATCGAATTACGGGGGATTTTATGGTAAATCCGTAAGCTTCACCCTGCAATAAATATCGACACACGACACAACAACACAAATAAAACACGACAATTTATGGCTTTAAAAATTGACAAAGCTCAACTACAGATTGAGATTTTGCAAGATACGGCTATGCAAAATCTTAAGAATCTCGAGACGCAGATAAGAACTGCTAAAACCGAGATGAACAAGCTTAAAGAGGGCACAGACGAATATAACCAGGCACTAGCAAAAGTTAAACAACTCAATAACACTTATCAAGAGCTTGCATCTAAAATAAACATATCAGAGATGCCTATGTCGATGCTGATTAAACGTCAGCGCGAGCTGAATGCAGCATTGCGTGAAATGCGCCCTAATTCTGCAAATTATCAAAATTTCAGAAATGAATTAGATGCAACCAATAAACGCATTCTCGAGCTAAAAGGAAAAGCCGTCGATACAGGCTTTTCTCTTACGAAAGTAGCAGATGGCATGAACAAGTATGCTGTTTTAGCTTCAGGCGTAGCTGCTAGCTTTGCGGGTATTACGCTTACAGCAAAAAAATGTGTCGATGCTTATGCTGATATGCAAGAAGCAGAGGCACAGGTGATCAAGTATACAGGCTTGACGCAGCAACAAGTTGATGGGCTCAACGAAGATTTCAAAAAAATGGATACTCGCACCAGCCGTGAGCAATTGAATGCGTTAGCTGGTCAAGCTGGACAACTCGGTATTACTAGCAAAAAGGGTATTGAAGATTTTGTTGATGCCGCCGATAAAATTAATGTTGCATTAGGTCAAGAACTTGGTCAAGATGCGGTTAAAACAATCGGACGTCTAGCCATGATGTTTGGCGAAGATAAAACCAAAGGACTGCGAGGGGCCATGTTGGCAACAGGTTCAGCAGTCAATCAACTTGCACAGTCTGTTGGCTCTGATGCTGATTATCTTGTTGATTTTCTCTCTCGAGTAGCTGGTGTCTCAAAATTGGCTAATATCTCACAAGCAAACATTATCGGCTATGCTTCTGTGTTGAATCTTAATAGACAACAAGTTGAAATGGCTGCAACTGCCTTTCAAACGTTATTGCTTAAAATGTACCAAGACCCCGCCAAATTCGCCAAACTTGCAGGTCAAGATGTAAAACAATTTACTAAATTACTCAAAACAGACGCGAATGAAGCTGTACTTCAATTCATGACAACATTAAAAGGACAAGGAGGATTTGACAAAATCGCACCTCTTTTTAAAGACATGGGATTAGATGGCGTGCGGGCATCCGGGGTATTATCAACACTTGCCGGTAAAATTGCAGACGTACGTAAACAACAGCAAATCTCTAATCAAGCATATAAGGATGGTACAAGTGCCACACAAGAGTTCAACGTGCAAAATAATACGGTTAAAGCTGGTTTTGAAAAGGCTAAAAAAGACTTATTAGATCAAAGTATAATTCTTGGTGAAAAGCTTAAGCCGGCTATGACTGGAATAATATCCAGTACTCGTTTAAGCATTAAAGTGCTAGGAACTGTCACGTCATTTATTATTGAACATAGACGTTCACTAACACTAATCATTGCAACATTGGCCACATACTATTCAGCTGTCAAGGCAATCAATGCTATTGATAAACTGCATGCTTTCTATGTCGAAAATATAAAGAATGTTGAACTTAGCAAAATTGCTATCGACAAACTTTCTATTATGTGGACAAATACGAAAATGGCAGCAACTAAGTTATATACAGCTGTTGTCGCACTCCTTGAGGGAAATTTAAAAAAGGCAAAAGAAGAAATGATTGCCTTCAATGCCATCACTAAACTGAACCCATTCGCAATATTACTTGCAGCATTAGTCGCTGTTTGTGGGGTCATGTATCTATATGCTACGAGAACGACAGCCGCGACAGCAGCACAACAAGAATTTATAGATTTACAAAATCAAGCAGTTGCAAGCGTTAGTGAGGAGATTACAAAAACACAATTATTATTCAATGTAGCAAAGGATGAAACAAAATCAAAAAGGGAACGCAGACAAGCCATACAAGACCTAAATAAAATTTCTCCTGAATACCTTGGTAATTTAAACTTAGAAACAATACATACTAGACAGGCAAAAGCTGCTGTTGATGCTTATGTACACTCATTAATTAGGCAAGCTGAGATTCAAGCTGAAACCAAACGTTTGGCTGATATAAACGGTAAAATAGCAGCTAATGGTGGGGTTATGGGATGGTTGAATAAAAACCGTTCGGGTTTCTGGGGTACAGTCCAAGGTACATTGTCTTTGCTAAAACATGGAGATAATAATTTTGAACTGAAAGAAATGCTTGAAGAGAAAAAAAGACTTGAAGCAGATTTAAATAAAAGAAGTGGAGAGCTGCTCAAACAAGTAGAGCAAGATAAAAGTGGCGGAGGAGGAAAACCAATCATTACACCCAAACCGGGAAAAACGCATAAAACCAATCCGGAAACGCCTTATAATATTGACACACATAACCTTGAAGCGGCACATACCAAAGAACTTAACTCAATCAAAAAGAATGCTCTTGACAATAATAAAACAGAAGCCGAATACAACCTTGATAATATCAAGGAAAACAGAAGTTTCTATGAAAAAAAATACACCTTGATTGAAAAATATCTCAAAAAGACGAAAGATAAAAAGATGAAATCTGACCTTGCAAAAGATGAACAAGATACGCTTTCACAATTGATTGACATTGACAAACAAATGGGTGATGCCCGTCTTAAAGTTACTGAAGAACAACGCGATCGTAAACTTAATATCATAGAAGAGACAGCACTTGAATCAAAACAAAAACTTGCAAAACAGTATGCCGATGGCGTAATATCAGAGGGCGAATATAACGTGAAAGTAGATGCTATCGATGAAAATCTTAAATCAGGGAAATTAGCTGCTTTAAAAGATTATCAGGATAAAGTAAATCAACTTGAAATCAAAGATGGCCAGGCTAAATTAAAAGCCGTAAATGAAGCAAACAAAGCTGCCCTTGATGCTGATATTGATGCCAATACGGCTCAAGCTAAAACGAAACAAACCATGTTAGAGACCGTTAATAACTTCCGCAAAAATTCTGGAATAAAAACAACCACTAATGACGATAACGAGGAACGGCTAAAGGCTCTTAAAAAGTCATATGAAGAAACACACGCCTATATGGTTGAACACCACATGGATACTGCACAGTTAGATGCCATTTATAACGAGGCAGAGAAAGAGAGTGAAACGGAACATCAAAAAGCTCTACTCGACATCAAAGAACAATATGGCATCAATACAACACAACAACGATATGATCTCGAGCTGCAAGCTCTTGATGAAAAGCATAATAAAGAAAAGTTGTCAGATGAAGACTATTACCAGGCAAAACAGAAGTTAGATAATGATTATCTTGCAAAAAAGTTGGACAAATGGGAGCAAAATTTGCAAGCGATCGAGTCTATTGTAAATAATGTTTCTTCTGCTGTACAAGGATTCGCTGAAGCTGAAACTGTTACGTCCGACGCGAAATACGATAAACAAATTAAAACTGCTAAAAAAGCGGGTAAAGACACGACCAAACTTGAAGAGCAAAAGGAAGCCGCCCAAAATAAAATAAAGAGAAAGTATGCCGATATCCAATTTGCTGCATCCGTTTTACAAATTGGCTCTAGTACAGCAGTCGCAGCAATGGAAGCATATAAAGCCCTTGCAGGTATTCCTGTCGTCGGACCAGCATTAGCACACGCAGCAGAAATCGCAGCAATACTTTCAGGAGCTGCTCAAATTAAAGTGGCCAAGGCAAACCGTGATGCTGCAAAAGGTCTGTACACAGGTGGTTTCTCGAATGATTATGTCCAGGGCTATACCGGTACCGGCAACTCTCATGATGTAGCTGGAGCAATCCCGGTACATAAAAATGAATGGGTGGCCAACCATGAAGCTGTTGCGAATCCTCATGTACGTAAATTCCTCGATGTTTTCAATATTGCTCAACGCAACGGTACAATCAATATGCTAGATACAACAGCCATTTTGCAGCAACTACAATTAACAGGGGGTAAATATTCCGGAGGATATACAGACACACCATCCGGCACCGTCACAACACAACACATTTCAGTCAATGCAGACAATTCAGCATTAATCACAGAATTGCAGCAGCAAAACAAGTATCTCAAAGCCATTGCCGATAAAAAACTTACACTTGCAATGACAGACGTTCGCGATAAGCTGAACGAGCTAAAAACTTACGAGTCAAACGCATCAAGGTAACTAGATTATTTCAGGATTTCAAAGGGCAGATTCGCACGCCGAGTCTGTCCTTTTTTTTCGTCCATCAAGGACGTAAATTTGCATCACAACACAAAATAAAGACATGACAGAACTTATCATCGACAATGTGCATGCAGTCTTGAGTAGTGATTTTTCTACAACTGTGAAGCAAGAAAACAGCTTCATGACTAAAAACGGAGAATATACCTATGACTGCACCTTATCACTGCTAAACCCGATCAACGCGAAACTTTATGGTTTCCTGCACCGGATTAACAAGACAGAAGCATTCGCGACAAAACGCCGCGTGATTCTGATTGCAGACAATCGTGTATATTGTGATGGTACTGAAGTCATTCAAAAATGGACGAATGAAAAGGTAACCATACAACTTGTATCCGGCAATTCACAATTCAATTATTTCATAGGCTCTGACAAAAAAGTGAGTGAGCTGGACTTAGGTAAAGCAACAGTTGATGATACGACTAAAATGTCTTCATTAACTGACTTTGAGGCACTCGGTTATGCTTTTCCTCCTACACAAATAGGTGGAGAGACATATAATCTCTATGATGTTTATGCGCAAGATCACGGTACAAATAGCTCTACAACATTTACGCTTAAACCCAATCCGGATTGCGGATGGATTGCTATGCCTTTTTATGTTGATTTAGCTGAAAAAATCATCACGGCATTGGGCTACACAATCAATCTGAATATGCTACGCAATTCTGAATTTAAACATATGATCATGTTGCATAATGTGGATACTACAGAGTTTGCAAAGATGTTGCCCGGCTATACTTGTAAAGAGTTCCTTGAGGAAATAGAGAAACTGTTCAATATTGAGTTTTATATCTCTTATAAGACAAAAAAAGTTGAGATAATTACTCAATCTAAGTTCTACTCAACTGCTGGAATGGTACATATCAAAAACGTAAAAGATGCCTATGAGACAGAGATAGATAGTGATGCGACTGAAGACGAGCACAGTACTGCGAATATTGGTTATGATCTTCCTGACACGACATATTACAAGTTTAAAAAGTTGCCGGACGAAATCATTAAAATGGCGGTTAAAAAAGAAATGACATCAGAAGAAGCCATTACCTATTTCCAAGGAACGACCGACACGGGCATGGAATTAATAACAGACCCAAACAATTATCAATATATACGACAAACAGTAAATGACAAAGACACTGCGCTTGAGGTGAACCAATTTAAAAGCCTTATTCAAGATTCCACGACCACAGATTTAGGCATTACTCTTTCAATTATTCCGATTGAATTAATCGATATCCCAGTTACCTGGACTTTATATACAGGAGCTAAGCAGCAGGGACAAATGACTGTCGGTACTTTAGATTCAGCAAGTACTTCCTCAAGTAAAACGACTCAATCTAACTTGTATAATTATCTTGAGAACGGTGGTTATGATTCTTCAGAAGGCAGCAAAAGCACATTGTATGCAGCTTTCTTTATAGGGTGTATCTGTACGGACTTGGTTTGGACTGTGTTAGGTGTTCCAACACCTGCATATCCACAGGTGTACACTGATCAAATCGCATTGATAGATGTTACAACCAAAAAAATAACTACGCGGTCAGAATCATTCAGATTAAAAACGATTGCTGCTGAGTTTTACGATCGCACTTATAAAATCGACAAAAAGAATAAGTTAACGATTGAGAGTTACGACCCGAACATTTATGATACCCACCTGATCTTCGAGATTTTAAACAAAAGATGGGCATGTGAGTATATTGAGTACACTATTGATAAAGACGGACGCAAAGGTGCATGGAAAGGCATTTTTCATCCTGTGACAATTAGCGATACAGATGCAGAGCATAGATGGATTCTTGCAGATAAGAATTGGCGAGACAATGGCGTATTCCTGGACAATGGTAGATGGTTAGACGAATAAAAATGACAACATGAGTTTTGATTTAGAATTTGAAAATATAACCCCATGGAACGGGGCAAACGATACCGGCAAGGATGTTCGTCTTAAATGGCAACATAACCTTGAGAAGATTTCGGAAAACTTCACGCAAATAGATAAAGTTTTTCAATTCCTTGAATATGACGAGACGAATAAAGCTATTAAGGTGAACGGCAATCTATATGCAATGGGAGGGTTAACCGCTCAAGGTCAAGGCAAAAATACAACAGGCGGAATAGGTGGTGTTTCGGCATTTAAAGACTTGGTCGATATCTCTTTAGATGTTTTATCTGATGGCGATATCATATATTACGATAAGGCATCAAGCCATTGGAAAAATCGTGCCGGCAACTATTATGCAAAGAATGATGATCTTACGAATTTGGCAAGTAAGATTAGCACGCTTAATAACTACACCCATCCGACATATTCGCCCATTAATGCCGGCGGTACTCGCAATTTCCTAACAGGCTTTATAACTGACGGATTAGGGCACGTAACGAATGTGACAACGGCAGCCATGACCAAAGGTGATATTACCGGTTTATGGGGAGCAACAATTTGGGACTCAAACAATTTTAATCCGGCAGATAAGGCAAGTGCTACAGACCTAAATTCTTTTATCACCCGCTTTTCTAATTTCTTTTTGCTTTCAGGTTCCGGTACAGATGCTGACCCTTATACTGTTAAAGTAAACGGTAACCTCTATACAGCAGGCGGATTAACAGCACTCGGACAAGGTAAAAGCACCACCGGTGGCGGTGGCGTGTCTGCATTAGCTGATTGTGTAGATGTTGATTTCTCTACGTTGGCGGATGGTGATTTCATATATTATGATCTTGCCTTAAAACGCTGGAAAAATCGCCCGGAAGACTATTTCGCAAAAAAGTCCGATCTCAACATGTCTAATTGGAATGATGCATACAATTGGGGCAACCATGCCAACGTTGGTTATGCACTGGCTAGCTCACTAGCAAATTATCTTTCATTGAATGGTGGTACTTTAAGTAATAGGTTGCAAATAATAAAAACTCTTGGTGGCAATAATGCTTCAGATTTGCAACATTCAATGCAATTTGAAATAAAAAAGCATGATGATGAAAAGGCTCTTGCTATTGGTGTATTGGATAATGGTGTAGGTGTTATACAAGCGAAAGAAAGCGGTGTAGGGTATCAAGCTTTACTCTTAAATCCTGTTTTCGGTAACGTTGGCATAAATCTTGGCGGAACGGGAATTCCAACGCACGCCCTTGAGGTGAATGGCGAAGGTATGTTTAATGGCTGGATTAGAACTCAAGGAAACGTTGGTTGGTACAATGAAACGTACCAAGGTGGATGGTATATGTCTGATTCTACATGGATACGTGCGTGGAATAGTAAAAATGTATATACACCTGGTGCAATGAGAGCTGATGGCGGATTTCAGGGTAATTTAGATGGTCAAGCAACATCCATATCTGGGTTCACATCTTCTAATGCTTCATCATCTGTCGACACTAATAATGCCACATCAAATGGGTTATATTATTATACTGCAAACGGTCCTAGCGGTATGAGCACCAATGATGGAGGTTTATATGTTCAAGCCTATAATACTTCGTGGGTTGGTCAAATTGCACAAGATTATAGAAATGGTAGATTAGCCGTTAGAGGTAAAAATGACGGAACGTGGACAACATGGCTGCATGTTTTAGATGAAGCAAATTACAATGCTTATGTACCCTCATTAACAGGTGCAGGAGCTTCTGGTAGCTGGAATATCATTGCAAACAAATCGGAATATATTGGGAATGACAGCCAATATATGCGCTTCCATTGGAATGGTCAAGGTGGACAACCATCTTGGTTATGGGGAGGGAACGATGCAGGGAACATGTATGTTTGGAATCCTGCTAATTTTCATGTTTCAGATTCAGATAGAGTTTATCCTATTTCATCGAACCCAAACAATTCTCATCCAGGTTATGGCCTAAGAGTTTTTTATTCTTGGAATATAGGACAAGCAAAGAATGACTGTGCGGGATATTCAAATGGTATTACTATAGGATCACACCCCGGAGATACAGCTTATGGGTTTCAGATAGTACAAAATATGTGGGATGATAATTTGTATTTTAGAAGATATAATTCAGGATGGCAATCTTGGCAAACCGTATATTCTACTGCAAATTTTAATCCGGGAAATTATTTACCACTTACCGGTGGTACTTTAAACGGAAGCTTAACCGTCAATGGAAATATACTTGCAACCGGTGGAGTAACAGCCCTATCCGATATGCGATACAAGCATGTAATCCGCAAACGGAATATTAAGTTAGCGGATATTGCTAAAGCTCCGTTATTCGATTTTACGTTAAAGATTGGCAAAGACGATGCCACACATATAGGTACCAGCGCACAATATTGGCAAGAGATATTACCGCAAGTCATTCGTGAGAATAAAGACATGTTGTCAATGGATTATGCTTCAGCAGCTTTGGCTTGCTGTATCAGCATGAGCCGTGAAATTGTAAAACTTAAAAAAAGATTGCAAGAGTATGAGTTACGATAGTGGTAAAATTGCCTCGCCTGTTTCTATATCAGACGTTCAAAAGGCTTTAGGAGTATCGGCGAATGATTTAGCAACATTATGCAAATCGACAAACATAAATCCTTTCTCAAAATATAAGCCTGTGATTTTCAATAACTATTTTCCGGTTACAGGAGATAACTATTGGAAAGCGGCAGATGGAAAAGCAGGTGTTATACTACCTCAATATAGCTCATTTGCTGATATGATCAATGCAATTAAGTCAAGTAGTACCAGGTGGTCACATCAACCTCCTACATCCATTTTCAGGCTTACTGATTTTAATGGATATAATGCAAATGCACAAAAGCCTGTTGGCTCTATTTCTTCTCTGTCAATACATAGAGGTGATGTGATCATGCAGACCATTAACTGCATTTATGATGATCATGAGGATAATTTAGGGCTTATCAATATGGGGCTAGGTGACTATTATTTGTCACTTGCAATCATGAAATCAGACAGCGACACCACACCTGCATATCTTGCCAGCTCTCCATATACGGTGCAAGGCACACTTAATGCAGAAGTTCCGGTAATGATCATTAATGCTTATGCCAATGAATTGCCGGCCGGCACATATCCGATGTATCTGTTCTTTTCGTGGAAAGCGATGCCTTCATTAGATAGTCAAACATTTGTGCCTATTGATAACAGCATAGGAAGATTGACGATTGTCAATCTGACATCAATTACAGTATCGGCTGCTTACGATTCAGGCAATGAAGAATACATTACATATAAAGTTGTGATTGTCAACGGTGATACATCTACAAAGGTATTCAACAACAGTTATATGTGGTTCACGAATGATCCTCAAGGTAATTCAATTAACAAGCAAGTATCGCTTGGCACTGTTAGTGTTCCGGCAGGTCAAACCAAAACGCTGACAAGTAGAGTGAATGACCCGGCAGCAAGTCCCTGGGTTATTTTCTATGCAAACTCTATGATACAAGGGTCGGCTTCAGTAGATTAATTTTTAATACATAAATATATGAATTTAGTTAAAACAAGTGAGAACACCACCAAGCAATATGCGAATGATGGTACAGTGAAAGAGCTTCTTACTGCTGCAAATTTTAATGTAGTAGATGGTACAACGAATTTGGGAAACATAAATATTTCTCAAAACGGGTTCAATATGAACATTAATAATCTTTCTAATGTACCGATGGAAGATTTAGAGAACAAGATTTCAGAGTTCCTTAACAAATTAAAAACTACGACAGATGAATAAGTTACAAGCATTGCAGCTTCGCCCGATATTATCGAGCATTGACATTTCTAAAATGGAGAAAACAGATCAATTCAATATCATTGATGATATTCTTTTGCTTGATGAAATTTCATCGGAAGCTCAAAAGCAAGTTGAAGCAGCTCTTAAGGGTATCGCTAAAGATGACAAAGAGAGCAAAGTTGCTGAAGCGAATAATATAATCAACGAAAAGTTTAGCAAAGAAGAGGTCGAACTAAAGAAAATATCGTCTGCCGCTTTCGATTTGATTCTCCAGCAAGATATTATTTCAGCAGGTGGTAAAGCCTTATTGTATAAGCAGTTGAAAAAGTCTAAAAAATAAAGTAACAACACAAACACAATTATAAAACACAACATTATGAATTTACTTTTTATTTCCTACCTCTTTTCTGGGGATTTTCACAAAATGGCAATATGGTTGTTAGTTGCAGCCATATTGGCCATTATTCCAAATGTTGCTAGTGTCATTGACCTTAAGACAGGCATTAATACAAGCAAACGTTTAGGTATTTTCAAAACAACATCGTTTGGATTACGGCAGACAATCTCTAAAGACAGAGACTATCTCATGTATTTCTTTCTTCTGTTCCTGATTGACTGTTGCTTAAGTTTCTTCATTGATTTTCCGGTGTTATGCATTTTATGTGCAGTAGCTGAAACCATAATAGAGGTGATATCAATCCGGGAGAATCTAAGCAAAGGGCAGACTAACAATCATGATCCCATTGCATTAATGCAAACAATCGCCACCGCTTACGGTGATGACAAAGCACAGAAGATTTTTGACATTATAAAAGACAAAACAAATGAAAGCAAGTCAACTACTGATCAATAAGCTAAAAGAGTTTGAGGGCTGCAAATTGGTAGCCTATCAAGATTCTGTCGGTGTATGGACTATTGGTATAGGTCATACAGCAGGAGTGAAGAAAGGTCAGAAAATCACTTTACAGCAGGCAGAAGTCCTGTGCAAAGGTGACTTACTAAAAGTTGAAACCTATCTCAATAGTTTGAAGATACCTTTTACTCAAGGTCAATTCGATGCGTTGTGCGATTTCGCTTTTAATTTTGGTAATGGAGCATTTGCAGAAAGTACCTTGTTAAAGAAAATCCGGATTAATATAAATGATAAAACAATACCATATCAGTTTACACGCTGGGTATATCAGAAGGGTAGTAAAATCCCTGTAAATGGATTGGTGACACGTCGTAATTGGGAGGCAATGAGATGGCAACAAAAATAAGAATCATATTGGTAGCAGTCTTAATGGCTGCTACCTTCCTCTGCTCTTGCAGGAGCAAAGAAGCAGTAACGAAAGAGACAGCAGTTTCCAAGATAGAAAGTCGATCAATGGCAAAGGATAGCATTTCTACTAAAGAATCCTATTTGTCTGAAGATACAACATATTCCAATGAAGTGACAACTATTCATCATGTTGAATATGATACAAGCAAGGCAGGCAGTGACGGCAGACATCCGGTCAAATCGACAACCGATATAACTAAAAAATCACAAGCCGGCTCAAAAGGCAAAGCGTCTCAGTCCTCGACTATTACTCAAGTACAAACAACAAAGAAAACAGACAAACAAAAAACGACAACCAATAAGCAAGCAAATCATAAAGTTACATCACAAGTGAAAGAGGTTAACAGCCTTATTACAAATATTATATGGTTTTTATTTATAATTACCGCTATTGCAGTTGTAATATTTTTGTCTATAAAATATCGATCAAGGATTAGACCACTACTCAATAAAATATTATCTTTGCTTGAGTAGAAGTTATACTCTAGAGAGAGATTTAAAAGCCCTGTTTCCCGAAAGGAATTCAGGGCTTTTACAATTAATGAGTATCACTTAAACCTCAAATTAATAATTCACCTAGTCTTATTCGATGGGTAATCTTTCCCAGAATGACATAAAAAAATAAATTATGACAAATACATTCGTCTTCCAACAACAAAACAAGGTCACATATACAAAGAATATATTGTTTTTGTAAATTCAGTCAGAGGTATATTAACTGTCATAGAGAGATTAATAGATTAAAAGTGACAGGATGTCGTATTTGCATCTTTGATTAATGATCAATGAATTAAAGACCTTTTATATAATACAACACACATTTTACATTTATATCAACAAATAAAAACCTTAAAGACATTTCTCCAAAGGTACTTTCAACATTTGCGAACCACCTTAAGTTGGTAATTATGAAATATTACTTATAATTACATAAAAAGAATACGACATTATGACAGTTTATTTCTGCCACGAAAAATAAAAGGGAATATATTTTATAAAAAAAAAACAAACGAAGTAGCTTGGCATAACGTTTGATAACATAATTGTCGAAAATTTTGTGAAAATATTTGAGTATCTATATTGTAATCCTATTGCAAAGATAATACTTTTTATTTAATAAGCAAAATTTCTATCAGGATTACAATCCACCTGAGTAAAATATGGGTTATAAATTAAAAAAAGTATTTTATGAAAGAAGAATTTTCAAAATTTGCGAATAATATTCGCTTAACTCCTAGCCAAAAAGATGATGCAAAAACTAAGTACAATGGTGTGTGCAAGAAACTGCACACCTCATACTATGACACATCATATGATGGTAGTACAAAATTTTTATTTGGGTCGTACAAAACAAAAACCAATGTTAGACCGATAACAGAAAATCAAGATGTTGATGTCTTATTTAAAATTCCTAAAACTACTTATGAAAAATTTAAGGCTTATAGCAGCAATGGCCCTTCTGCATTATTGCAAGAAGTAAAAAAAATCTTAAGCGAAAAATATACTACAACAGACAATATTAAGACTTGGGGTAAGGTTGTAAAAATCACATTTGCCGATAAGACTCACAATGTTGAAGTCCTACCAGCTTTTGAAAAAGAAGATGGTACTTTCAAAATACCTAATTCTGAAAATGGTGGTAGTTGGGAAAATTTTAATCCAAGAGGTCAAATTGACCGTTTTAACTCGTCTAATACAGTAACGGATGGGTTAACTGCTGATTTAACAAGAATGATTAAAACGTGGGTTGATAACACATCTACATGTAATTACAAGTCATACAAGCTGTTAGAAGATGTTATAGCTTTCTTAAATAGTAATTTTAAAAGCGGAGCAACATACTCCGAGTATTCATCCGTCGTAAAATCTTTCTTCAAATACCTAAGCAATCATTGTAGCGAAGGTTTAAAAAATCATGCTAAAACAGCATTTGATAGAGCTGTTAAGGCATATGATTTTGAAAAAGAAGATAAGCCTAAAGAAGCCTCTGAAACTTGGAGAAAGGTATTCGGATCAGAATTTCCATTAATATCTTCAAATCCAGCAAAGGAGCAGAATACAAGAGTTTTTACAAACCCAAGTTTACCGTATGGCTATTAAAACATTAAATAAAACTGAGATTGAGCTATTAACAAACGAATATCCAAAATTAAGATATGATGTGGGGAAGAATGTCATTAAAGGCATTCTTCCTTTTAACCTAAAGTTTGGCCCAGATGGGGTTGTTATAATAGATCAGTATGAAATAGAGATAGATTTGAATAACGTTTCAGAATTTGGTATACCAATTATAAAAGAGACATCTAACAGGATTGTTGAAATTGCTGCAAAAAAAGGAATTCCGCCTATTGATCTTCATTTAAATAGCATGAATGGTTCAATGTGTATTATTATTCCGCCTAAAGCAAAGGAGCGATATCCCAATGGGTTTGATTTAAAAGAACTCTTAAGGCATATAGAAGAACACTTATATTGGATTTCCTATTTTGAAAAATACAATAAAACACCATGGAAAACATATGGTCATGGAGATTTAGGGTATCTCCAATTATATTTAGAAGATAAAATCAAATACACTAGCGATTTTAAGGAACACTTTAGCTGTAAGTCAAGACCTGAATTTAGAAGAAAGATTAAAGAACTAAAAAAAACATACGATTTATGAATGAAAAATTATTGGCAATTACGAGGTTTTATTTTGCACAATCAGTATTTATGAATAATATCCATTACAAAGCATACAAACGGATAAATAAAAGGAAAAAAATCTTTTCTTTTACAGTCTTAACTTGTGCATCTGCAACCCTTTTACTATTAATATTACAATTAATTAGTATTGAAAATAATTGTAATTTTGGTATTAAAACAGTTTCATATGTAGGTTTACTTGTTACAGCAATTACTTTAATTGTGGAATTACTCAATAAAGAAAACTTAACATTGATTATGTGTCAACATAGAACAGTAGCAGAGAAATATAAAGTTTTAAGGGATGAATATATGAATCTTATTGAAGATATTATGTCAGGTTTTTCATCCGAATCTGACTTGAGAATAAAAAAAGACAGTTTACAAAAGCAATACAGTACCATTGGAGAAAATGCTCCAGAAACAACAACTAAAGATTACAAAAACACACAATCCGGACTTGGATTAGCAGGCAATAGTAATGAAGAATTTACTTGGTCTGATATAGAAATTGATAGATTTTTGCCTCAGTTATTGAGAATTACTTGATAATACAGTTCAAACAATTCACATGGATTTGATCAAAATTATGAAATAAATATAAGAGGGTGTTTCAAAAGTATAAATCCGAAAGACGAAAGTTACAGATTATCATTTGATCAATACCTTACAGCATAAGAACCATTTCCGACCTATATTGTGATCGTGAAATGGCCCTTTTTTATTGTTGAAAGCTACAAACTATAACTATTTATATTTGAGAGCGGCTTTTGACATATCCGGTTACAACACTTTATACAAACATAAATATCTTATAACAAGCATATTGACCTTACGTTGTATGTAGTAAGCACTTTAGATATCAGGAAACTCATTCATCATTTTCTCGTTTTTCTCTCCTAGATTCTTTCTGAAATATTGCTCAGTCGTCACAATAGACTTATGCCTAAAGTGCCGTTGCAGGTCATAGGTGCCAAATCCACTATTAATCAAGGCTACAGCACCGGAATGTTTAAACGAATACAGCTTGTAATATGAAGGTAGTTTCATGTTATCGCGTATTTTATCAAATCTCAGCCTAAAATTATTTTTACCAAGATGATCAACACCTGGCTTACCACCTTGAGAGAAGACATAATAGTCGTCCGGATAATCGTTTAAGTGATAAAAATCTACCATCATTTCTAAAAGTTGATTGGGGATATCCACCGTTTCCTTTTGTCGATTCTTTGCAATTTCCTGCCGAATGATTATTACATGAGAGTCAAAGTTGATATCTCCTACTTTCATCAAGCGCAGTTCATGACCGGGCCGAATTGCACAATAATATTGCATCATGCATACTAGCCATAGCTGCCTGTCATACTGCATCATATAAGACTGTAGTAATTTCCGTATATTTTCCGGAATAGGTACAGGAGCTTCGTCTTTTATTACACCGACATTTGGTATATCATAGACAGGATTAACCTGTATGACTTTCTTATACACTAGCAGATACTTAAAAAAGTTGTATAGAATTTGCCGGTATTTCAATACCGTTACCTTACTTACCTTTTTTTGAATCATGATATAATGAAAAAACTCACAAATATTCCCTTGAGTAATAGTACTTACATGGTTTCCGCTTAACTTACGAAAATCAAGCCACGAGCAGAATATCCGCAATTTTGAAGTATAGGTTTGAAATGTGTGGTGAATTACCTCACTTTTTTTACGCTCAAGAAACTCTGATAAGTACGTCCTTGCGGTGATATTAGATACACGTTGCCGACCGTACATCGATGCAATATTGCAATACTCAAGCTGATCTTCATAGACGATTGGCTTTCTTAAAGCTTTGACATCGCCATTTTTAACCTGTAAAGTAAGTTCCTCTACACGTTTATTACAATATGCACGTCGCTCATCCAAATCATCAATAGAATTCATGACTTTAGAATCACGAGACCTGTGCATTTCCCCTGTAATAGGGTCACGCAATGAATATTCTATGTACCAGCGTTTTGTTGTATCCCCGTCAAAGTCTATAAGACGAGGAAGAATGATAATTGATTTTTGTCTTGACATTTTGATTTTGTTTTGCAGCAAACATCGTTTTAACCATCAAATGTACAATACAATTATTTTTATCATTTAAATTTAGTGGTAAATAACTCATTTTCAGTTATTTACCACCTTAAAGTCGGGATGACAGGATTTGAACTTGCGACCCCACGCCCCCCAGACGCGTACTCTAACCGAGCTGAGCTACATCCCGAATTCGTGCACAAAGGTACTGCTATTTTTTTTTATTCCAAATCTTTACGATACTTTTTTCGATAAAAGTGCCGTATTCATTGAGTCACAGCCCCATACATTCACGATAGAAATCAAACATTTCGAAGATACTCTCCTTCGATGCAGTTTGATTTATTTGAATATCACCAATATCTTTTAGAAGGGTAAAATTAATTACTCCGCCCACATTCTTCTTATCATGCTTCATTAAGTCGTATAGTTGATCATACTTCTTACAATCAATAGGAAACGAACCATAGTTCTCTTTTATATAGGCCACTGTCTGGCGCAACTTGTCTTGAGGGAAGCCAACATTCACGGCACTCATATAAAGCTCACACACCATACCCCACGCTACAGCATAACCATGAAGTACTGGTCTGTCCTCTATAAAGCTCAAACTTTCAAAAGCATGTCCTACGGTATGACCAAAGTTCAATGCCTTTCGTATGTTTTGTTCAAAAGGATCCTTCTCCACTATGTCTTCTTTAACAGCTACACTCACACCGACCATTTGCTTTAGATGATCATATTCAGGATTTTCGAAATCAAATTGCAACAGTTCTGCCCAATGCTTCTGATTGCTTATCAAGCCATGCTTGATCATCTCGCCATAACCACTCAATAAGTTTTGACGATTGAGCGTGCGAAGAAAGTCTGTTTCAATAATCACGACCGAAGCCGGATTAAATACTCCTACTTCATTCTTTAATCCATTAAAATTTATACCGGTTTTGCCACCAACGGAAGCATCAACCATAGACAATAGAGTAGTCGGTACATTGATGTATTTAATGCCTCTCTTAAATGTAGACGCTGCAAATCCACCTAAATCCGTAATCATTCCGCCTCCCAGATTTATAAGTAACGACTGGCGAGAAGCTCCATTAGCCCCTAACTCAGTCCACACTTTAGCCAAAGAGTCCAAATTCTTGTTTAAATCTGTTGAACCTATTGTTATAGACTGTGCTTCTAATTCATCAAGAATATTTTGTATGGATGGTTGGCAAAACTCATGGGTTTGCTCATCAGTAAGAACGAATAGTTTATCGTAAGACTGTGTGTTTATAGCCTCTTGCAGATCTTTTGCAAAGTCCTTACTTAGAATTACTTTCTGTCTAGACATTTCTGATTGTTTTATAGCTTTCTTGCAAAATTACTTATTTTATCTTTTCGAACAAGTAAATCTCTATGATTTTGCGTTATTTGTCGACTAAGATGTTTAAACCTTTTTATATAATAACGGTCCAAACAAATGAAAACAATAAAATAAGCGTATATAATGAAACACCTCCTCACTTTATTAGTGCTTTTGACAATTGGTGTTACAGTAGCACAAGCACAAAATGAGACGAAATCGTTCACTGGGATGATTGTCGACAGTAAAAACAATGCAGCTATAGAAGATGCATCTATTAGAATCTTATCTCTACCCGACAGTTCTTTTGTTGTAGGAGTATCAACCGATGCAAAAGGAACTTTCTCTGTTAATAATTTGAAGAATGGACGCTATGTTGCAGTTGTAAGCTTCATTGGTTACAAAAGTAAGAAGATTCCTTTTCAATTGAGTCCTTTAAAATCAGACTTTGCTACAGGCAAAATAGCATTATCTCCAAGTGATATTATTTTGAAGGGAGCTATTGTCACAGGCAGAGCAGTACAAGTCGTTGTGAAAGAAGATACCATTGTGTACAATGCCGCTGCATTTAAGGTACCTGATGGATCAATGCTAGAGACCTTAGTGAAAAAGTTGCCGGGAGCCATTGTTGACGACACGGGCAAAATAACAATCAACGGCAAACAGGTTACAAAGATATTAGTTGATGGTAAAGAATACTTCAGTGATGACCCTACAGTTTCAATGAAAAACTTACCGGCCAATATGGTTGATAAACTCAAGGCTTATGACAAGCAATCAGACTTTACACGCTTGACGGGTATAGATGACGGAAACGAAGAAACCGTACTGGACCTTCAAGTAAAGAAAGGTATGAAAGATGGCTGGGTTGGTCAAATTAATGCCGGTATCGGAAATAAAAGTAGATATGCAAGCACGATAAATGCAAACAGATTCCTTGATAAATCTCAATTCTCATTAGTAGGTACCGCCAACAATATAAACAGCCAAGCATTCTCTGAATTCGGAGGTGGTGGAAGAAGCTTTGATACCGGTGCCGGACAAGGAGTGAATGCAACGAAAAGCTTAGGTATGGATTTTGCACGCGATTATAGTAAACTAAGTATAGGAGGTGACGTTCGTTACGGATATACAGATCGTGAAGGCATTAGTGACCAAACAACTGAAAGATTCTTAGGAAATACTTCTACATATAATAGTAGTCAAAGCACTTCAAGGCGTAAAAGAGAAGAAGTTAGGGCAAACTTCAGATTGGAATGGAAACTGGATTCTATGACAAGTGTAATCTTCCGCCCTACACTTACTTGGAGTGATACAAAGAATAACACAGGATCTGCTTCGCGCACTTACAGTGATGCATCTCCTTATGTAGTAGGAAGCAAGACAGAACAAGGAGTGAACTATAAAGTCGGAGGATCAAATTCTGACGGAAATGCATTACAGACCAGCGGCAACATTCAATTGACGCGTCGCCTCAACAAAAAGGGACGTAACGTTTCTGTCTTCGGAAGTTATGGTTACAATAATTCGAATACGGATACTTACTCTTTGAACAACATTAAATACTTTACGGAAGATAGTACTTCATTGCAGAATCGATATGTGGATAACAACAGCCACGGATACAACTATCAATTGGGATTCTCTTATTCCGAACCTGTATTCAACGCACGTTATTTGCAATTCCGTTATAGTTACAATTATCAATACAACAAGTTGGACAAACTGACTTACACCAGCGCTAATGATTCTCTCTATACAGGATACTCCAACGAAGCAGAAGCATCACTGGGAAATGGGTATTACAACAAATACGCCACTCACCAAATAGGGTTGTCACTTCGTACAATACGAAAGAATTATCAATACAACGTGGGATTCACTCTTGAACCTCAATCATCACAAACATTTACTTATTATGGATTAAATGCTAAGGATAAACCACTGAAACAAAACGTACTTAATTATTCGCCAAACTTTGAATACAGATATCGTTTCAGTAATATGAAACAATTAAGAATCACTTACCGCGGACAAAGTAGTGCGCCAAGTGTATCAAACCTTCAGGCCATCATTGATAACACTGATTCACTCAATATTCAATATGGTAACCCAGAACTGAAGCCATCCTATACCAACACGTTACGTGTAATGTTCAACAACTTTATGCAATCAAGCCAAAGTAGTATTATGGGAATGCTTGACTTCGAAAACACACAGAATGGTACTACTTCACAGATGACTTACATCACCAAGACCGGAGGTACAGTATCACACATTGTGAATGTCAACGGCAATTGGAATGCAAATGGTAGAATGGGATTCAACACCTCACTCACTAGTGACAATGCCGTGACAATGAATACATTTACGTCTGCTTCATATAGCGATCAGGTGGGATATACAAGTGTAAATGACAGCACAGGCAGCAAAGCATATTCTGAGAACTTTATATTAGGAGATAAAAGCACCACACACAATCTTAGTTTAGGCCAAACATTAAAGCTTGGTTATCGTAACGATTGGTTGGACTTCAACGTATCAGGTGGAGCCACGTATGGGAAGGTTAATAACAACAAGCAAGCAAATAGCAACAGAGAAACATGGGATTATACATTGGGCAACGATCTGAACATTACATTTCCTTGGAGTGTTTTCCTAACCAGTGATCTCAATTACACCATCCGCCAAGGATACAGTGGCAGTTCCGACAAGAATTCATGTCTATGGAATGCTCAATTGACCAAGAGTTTCTTGAAAAACAATTCAGCTAGTTTACAATTCAAGATCAATGATATATTACATCAACAAACAAATATCAGTAGAACCGTCACAGCACAAACAATGAGTGATACCAGATACAACACACTGGGAAGTTACTGTACACTCTCTTTCATTTGGAAGTTTAACACACTGGGTAAAAAAGGAAACACCAATCGTCGTATGATGCCTATGGGCGGATTTGGCGGACGAGGAAGAATGGGTGGAGGCGATGGCCCCGGCGGAGGTGGAGGCCCGATGTAAACGTAACATCACTTCCTATTATTCATAGAATAAAGACTCCATGATGAGGTTTGTACCTTTCATGGAGTCTTTATTATTTTATCACGAATGCGCCGCCGTTATTCTTCTATTTGATCATCATAAAGTTTAGGAGTAGCACTGTATATATGTGCCGTTTTGAATCCACATTCGTCTACCATTTTTTGCTTTCGCAACTGGTTCATCACTCGGTAGG
This sequence comes from Bacteroidales bacterium UBA1794, assembly GCA_002315435.1. GTDB lineage: Bacteria > Bacteroidota > Bacteroidia > Bacteroidales > Bacteroidaceae > DCFW01. The sequence goes on along the minus strand of DCFW01000040.1, from coordinate 31,059 downwards.
TCTTACTTCGAGTATAGCCTAATATAGCTGTAATTTGCTTGGAAGTCAAACGATCATTGCTCTTAAAAGCATCACGAAGCAATAAGATATCCTCTTTTTCGTCACGAGCAATTGAGTGTTTCAGATACTTGACCCGTTCAAACTCCAATCCATAACTTACGTCACGCTTCAAGTCCTTCTCAGGTTGAAACTTCACGGTCTTTATCTTCAGTCGCTTACTTGGGAAGTTAGGAGCATCGCTTTCTATATCAGGACTGTCAATGGCCATTTCAAAATAACCGATTCCCGAAAGATGTATGCGCTTGCCTTCACGTAGATGAGTGACCATGCTCGAACGCAATTCAGTGAGTACCGCTAATATATCGCCGGGCGTAAGAGAAGAAGCTCTGCTTATCTCAGAGGCAAAAGTATCCTCACTAACCATTCCATCGGCAATGATACGTGCATGATAGGTGGGGCTCTCCGTATCCTCTTTACGCGGAGGATTAGGATAAATGTCAAACTTGATGGGCATAATTATCTGTTTTAATATTTATATTTCATTGTTTTACCTTGGTGGAAATTATTTCTTACCCAGGTGGAAAACGTTTTCCACCTGGGTAAGAAACATTTTCTACAAATGTAGAAATATCTTTTCAATTCAGCAAACGAAAAGAAACCTAATGTAGATCGCATAGAAAGCTAAGCTGTATTTTTTTGATTTGTCCTATAAAAAAAGAGGCTGCCTCAATTCGCGTATGAGGCAGCCGTGCTTTTATCAACAATCAGATCATTTACATCCGACTCGATAGTATCTATTAATCTTCATCTTTACTCATCATCGAAGCTAGATAGAATGCATTGTTCTTGATAATCACTGTAGACGGGGGCAGAACTCCTAATGTAGATATTTGCGTATATCCCAGTCCTTGAGTACCGGTGATTACTTCCATCCGTTTGAAATGATTGCTCGCTTTTCCCTCATCGACTTTTTTGTCTACCAGATAGAATATATACGATTTGCTTCCCATCTTAACAATGGCATCGTCAGGCACTGCATTTACCGAACCTACGCCTACATCAATCAACCCCGTTACATACATTCCAGGAAACAAGGTGATGGAATGCTTTGAGGTGATTCGTGTATGCACAATAATCGATTTGGTCTCATTCTCAAATGATTTGTTCATCTCGTAGATCACACCTTTGAGCTTTACATTCGGTTGATTGGTAAGCATGATATCAACAGTCTGTCCTATATGCACGGATTTGATGTCTTTCTCGAAGACTTTGAAATCACAATGGATTTTTGAGTTGTCGGTTACATTCATTATAGGAGTTTGTATGTCCACATAGCTACCAATACTTACATTGATCTTGCTGATGTTCCCTTCAATGGATGATTTTATAGGGATCATTGTGGTGATTCGTCCGGCTGCTACTGCTTGCGGATTGATTGCCAACTGGCGCAACTGTTGCTTCAATCCGGTTACCTCTGCCTTTGCCATTGCATAATCGGCTTGGGCCTGTTGCAAATATTTCTGTGTTCCGGCACCCTTCACTGACAGTTCACGCTGACGAGCAAATTCCTGCAGCTTCAAGTTTCTATTTTGCATGGCAACCAAGTACTTATTTTGCAACTCCACAATCTGCGTATTCTCTAACAAAGCCACAGTTTGTCCGCGCGACACATGCTTACCTTCAATCACCAGAATCTTCCTGATTACACCTCCCACAAGAGAATTTACATCAGCCTTCATCTGTGGATCCAATCCTAATTCTCCATTTGCCCGCACCACGCTGCTGAGGCTGCGCTTCTCTATTTTCCCTAAGCGGATACCCACTGTCTTCATTTGTCTCTCAGTGACAACAATGTCCTGATCTGCCTCCAGCTCTGCACTCTCTGACTGATTTGTTTCAGCCTTCTTCTCTTTTTTGCTGCTGCATGCACCTAATTGCACGCCCATAGCAACAATTAGTCCCATGCACAATATATGTGTCCACTTATTTGTTTTCATAACCTTGTAAATAATTTAGTTGAATAAGAACCGGTCGTAATCGAGTCATACTTCCCTTCACTATCCGCTCTTTGATGTCCTTTATCCCATCCTTTTCCAACTGGTTGTATTGAGCGATCAGCACTATTCCATTTAGCACCGCGACTCCGAACAAAGCAATGAATCCTACTCCGGCAGATATACTGAAAGGCATTCCTCTAATCCACAATGCTGCGATTCCACCAATGGTTGAAAGTGGTATGGCAGTGAAGACAAACAGACTCTCTCTGACATTCCTCAAAGTGGCATACAACAATATAAGAATCAACAACAAAGCAACAGGCAGAACGGTAGACAAACGGCTCTTTGCTTCTTCCAGATTTTGAAATTGACCGCCATACTTGTAATAGTATCCCGGAGGTAGTTGCAACTTCTTATCCAATATATTTCTTATTTCCTTTACTGTACTTTCAACATCTCGATCCCGAACATTGAACCCTACAAAGATTCTGCGTTGTCCGTCTTCATGACTGACCTGAGCAGGTGCGTTTCTGAATTGGATATCAGCAACTTGCGAGAGCGGTACGGAGGAGCCTGATTTCAATGGAATATAAAGGTTGCCCAGATTATTAAGGTCGGCACGTAAGTCTCTATCCATACGCAATACCATATCAAACTGTCGGTCATTTTCAAACACCGATCCGGCTTCACTTCCCGAATAAGCCGTCTTTAATATCAAGTTGGCATCTTTAATAGATATATCATATTTAGCAAGTCGATCACGATTATAAGTGACTTGTATTTGAGGCAAACCGTTTATTTTCTCTACATAAGGATCCGATACGCCGTCTACATTTCGTATTAAGGCAGCAATTTTATTAGCCGACTCAGCAAGAACATCCATATCCGGTCCATAGACTTTAACGGCTACGTCTTGTTTAATGCCAGTAATCAATTCATTGTTACGCATTTGTATAGGCTGAGTCATTTCCACATTTACACCGGGAAGCACAGCAAGAGCTTCCTTCATTTTACTCATTAGTTCGTCCTTCGTGGTTGCAGTTTTCCATTGTTCTTTAGGTACCAATGCAATCATCATGTCTCCTCGTTCCACCGGCATGGGATCGGTCGGTATTTCAGAACTACCGATTCTAGTAACGACTTGCTTTACTTCGGGGAACTGGGTCTTCAGTATCTTCTCGGCCATTGAGAAGCTTTTAATTGCCTGCGACAAAGAAGTTCCTTGTCCCATACTAATCTCTGCAGCGAAATCACCCTCTTCAAGAGTTGGTATAAACTCGCCGCCCATTCGAGAAAAGAGGAATATACTAAGTGAAAAGACTACCAGCATCACGCCAAGAATTGTCCTGCTCCATTTCAAACTATATGCCAATGCCGGACGGTACCAACTTTGCAGTTTTCCAACAATACGATCCGATATATTGGGCTTATGACCTGTTCTCCTTTTTAAGAACAAGGCACTTACCATTGGTACATAAGTCAAGGAAAGGATAAACGCGCCCATAATGGCAAACGCAACAGTCTGCGCCATCGGACGAAACATTTTGCCTTCTATTCCTTCCAAAGCGAGCAACGGGAGATACACAATAAGGATAATGAATTCACCGAAAGCGGCACTTGTCATCAACTTGGACGAAGCATGAAAAACCTCATCATCCATCTGTTCCCGAGTCAATAACGTACTATTTACTGCATTATTCGAATAAATGCGTCGACAGACGGCTTCAACAATAATGACTCCTCCATCCACAATCACTCCAAAATCGATTGCCCCCAAACTCATTAAGTTGCCACTAATGCCAAAAAGCCTCATCATACCAAAAGCAAAGAGCATTGACAACGGAATGACAGAGGCGACGATAAGTCCGGCTCGAAGGTTACCCAGCATCAATATCAATATGAAAATGACGATTAATCCACCTTCTATTAAGTTGCGTTCTACGGTACCAATCGTTCGGTCGACCAGTTGCGTACGATCTATGAAAGGTTCAATCACCACGCCTTTCGGCAAGTTCTTCTGTATCGCCTGAATGCGCTCTTTCACATTCTTAATCACTTGTTGAAAGTTTTCGCCTTTCAGCATTAAGGTGATTCCTGCAACCACTTCGCCTTCACCATTACGTGTCACCGCACCGTATCGTGTAGCTGTACCGATTTGCACCTTTGCCACATCTCTGATAAGAATAGGAATACCCTTTACAGTCTTCACTGGGATCTTCTCTATATCTTCCGTACTTCCAACCAATCCTATTCCACGAATGAAATATTGATTACTATTTTGTTCAATATAACTTCCTCCTGTATTCTCATTGTTACTCTCCAATGCGGCATATATTTCAGGAATGGAAACTCCGGCGGCATTCAATCTTTCATTGTTTATGGCTACTTCATACTGTTTTACATAGCCACCCCATCCATTAATTTCAGCCACACCTTCGGTACCGGCTAACTGTTTTCTCACAATCCAATCCTGAATGGTACGCAAATCAGTCAAGCTATACTTGCTCTCGTATCCCTTTTCAGGACGAATTACATAATGGTATATTTCCCCTAGCCCCGTAGATACAGGCGCAAGGCTCGTATTCCCTATTCCACTAGGTATCGACTTCTCAGCCTCTTTCAATTGCTGACTGATCAGCTGACGTGCCCAATAGATATCCGTTTCATCACTAAATACCAGAGTGATCACAGAAAGACCACTTCTGCTTATACTTCTTTTCTCTACTATTTTGGGCATATTAGCCAATGACATTTCCAACGGAGTCGTTATGAACTGCTCCACTTCTTGAGCACCCAACGATGGAGCTTGTGTGATGATTTGCACCTGATTGTTTGTAATATCCGGTGTAGCATCAAACGGCAAATGCCATAATGAATAACTTCCCCAAATAACAAGCAATCCAATGAAAATGCCCACTACCAGCTTATTCTTGATAGAATATTTTATTAATGCTTGAAACATAATCTCTTATTATTAAATACAAAAAATAAATCTGGGGAACAGCTTAAACATACCTATAATGTGCCACACTTGCAATGACACAAGAAACGGCTTAAACGAGCAAATTCAATAAGAATCCGAGGCAGACTGTTCCCTTCAAAAAAGAAAACTCTTAATAAAATCAGTAAAATATTACATTAAATAAGGAGGTGCCCGAAGTCCGAGACTCTTGGCATGCACTTTGGGACACGAGGGAACGATATACATCGCAAGTGTACCCGAATGGAAAATACTATTGTAAAGACTACTGGCAAAAAGACAAACTAACGGAAATAGAAGAGATAAGAATAAAAAAGATGTCAATGCGTTTGCTCCACCTTTTTGTGAAAAGAAATGCCTTACGACACAAGATTCCGTATCATTGGTGCTCTCATGATGTCCTGTATGTACGTCATTTATCTTATTATCAAGCAAACATTTTTCTGAAGACACACACATTGCATCCCCGTGATGGTGATGCGGAACAGCAGAAAGTAACAAGATGAAACTCGCAACTATTGCAACTAATGATATGGAAATAAAGCGCTTTAACACAATGCAAAAGTATAAATAAAACCTTTACGGCCAAACTTCTCCATAAAAAGTTTATAATCTATACATTAAGTTTGTAGGATTTTTGCATTCTAAGAACTAGAGACTTTACTTTGTTTTACGCGATCCGATAAACGCTTATATAGCCCTTATTCACTCTAGCATCTGTGTTCATAATTAGTGAGAAGCTCTTTCTCTATTAGAATTCAGGCAAACAAAAAAGGGTAGCGATTAATGCTATCCTTTTTTTTATGCAATACGATTTAAAGACATTAAGAAACTACTCTTTTCTCTTTAATTCTAGCTTTTTTACCGGTTAACTTACGTAAATAGTAAAGTTTCGCACGGCGAACTTTACCGATCTTGTTAACTTCGATACTATCAATGAACGGAGATTCAAGTGGGAAGATACGCTCTACACCAACTGAACTAGACATTTTACGTACTGTAAAACGCTTTTTCTCGCCATGACCGCAAATTTTGATAACTACTCCACGGTACAACTGTACACGCTCTTTAGTACCCTCTTTGATACGATATGCAACAGTAATAGTGTCACCCGATTTGAATGCCGGGAATGACTTACCAGTCGCAAATGCTTCTTCAGCAACTTTAATAAAATCCATCTTAAATGACTTTTAATTTGTTTAATTGTCCTACGCAACATACCAAATTACACTTCTTTGATAGCGATTGCGCGAAAGCGACTGCAAAGGTGAGAAATATTTATGATCTACACAAATATTTTCACAAAATAAACAATAAAGGATCTCAACCTTACCGATCGAAATCCTTTATTATTTTGCTGGGCTATCCGGATTCGAACCAGAAACGTCAGTGCCAGAAACTGAAGTGTTACCATTACACCATAGCCCAATCACCCTTCGCGATTTGTGACCGCAAAGGTAGATATTAATTATGAAATGCAAAACAGTTTGAAAGTTTTTTTTGTTAATATAGCAAAAACATTAGAGATTTCTCGCTGCATTTAAATTATTTTGAAGAAAAGAGTATATCTTTGTGGCATAAATACTAGTTATGAATATTTAATATGGTTGAAATAAAGAATTTAGTTGACACTATCATCGAAGGGATACAAGAGAAAAAAGGTTATAAAATTATTGTAGCCGATCTTACCAATATAAATGATACTATTTGTAAATACCTCGTAATTTGTCAGGGTAACTCTCCAAGTCAAGTATCGGCGGTTGCTGAAGAAGTATCAAGTTACGTACGTAAGAATTGCGGAGAAAAACCTATTTTCATTGATGGAAAAAACAATGCAGAATGGGTCGTAATGGACTACGCTGACATTATTGTGCATGTATTCGTACCAGAGGCAAGGCAGCATTATGACTTGGAACATCTGTGGGCTGATGCCAAATTAACCAATATTGCAGATTTAAATTAAAACTAAAATGGAAGAACAAAACAAACCCAATAACCGCTTGACTACTCCCCACTTCAATTTCAATTGGATGTTTGCTATTATAGCAATTGTTCTGATTGCATTATATTTCGCTGATGGTGGGCAATCTGTGGAGAAAGAAGTTAGTTATACTAAATTCCAAACATATGTAGCCAACGGGTATGTTTCAAAGGTTGTTACTTATAGCGACAACACATTGGAGCTTTACATCACATCCAATCATGTGAAAGACGTCTTTGGTCCTGACTCCAACAAGGTTGGTCATGTAGCTATGTTAACTACACACGTACCATCCAGTGATGCTGTTACTACATTTCTGCAACAACAACGGATTACACGCCATTTTGCAGGTGAAGAATCTTATGCAGAGAAAAAAGACTATCTCACAGCTATATTATGGCAGATATTACCTATCTTATTCTTTGTCGGCATATGGTTCTTCTTTATGAAACGCATGGGAAATGGAGCCGGAGGCGGCGGAAGCGTATTCAATGTAGGAAAATCCAAAGCACAGTTGTTTGATAAAAACGGGCAACAGATAAAAACCACGTTTAAAGATGTGGCGGGATTGGCTAGTGCGAAACAGGAAGTAGAAGAAATAGTGGAATTCTTACGAGAGCCACAAAAATATACGGAACTAGGAGGAAAGATTCCTAAAGGTGCATTATTGGTCGGCCCTCCGGGAACCGGTAAAACCTTATTGGCTAAAGCCGTTGCCGGTGAAGCTGCAGTTCCTTTCTTTTCATTATCAGGATCTGATTTCGTTGAAATGTTTGTCGGAGTTGGCGCATCACGAGTACGTGACTTATTCAAACAAGCTAAAGAGAAATCACCTTGTATCATTTTTATAGATGAAATAGATGCAGTAGGTAGAGCACGCGGAAAGAACCCCAGCATGGGTGGCAATGACGAAAGAGAGAATACGTTGAATCAATTGCTTACTGAGATGGATGGATTCGGCACAAATAGCGGTATTATCGTCTTGGCAGCAACCAACCGTATGGATATATTAGACAAAGCTCTTCTACGTGCCGGACGTTTTGATAGACAGATCCATGTAGACTTGCCCGATTTAAATGAACGTAAAGAGATTTTTGAAGTTCACTTACGTCCTGTAAAAATTGATGAAAGCGTAGATGTAGATCTATTGGCTCGTCAGACTCCCGGATTCTCAGGTGCAGACATTGCAAACGTATGTAATGAAGCAGCTTTAATTGCAGCCCGCCATTATAAAAGCTTTGTAGAAAAACAGGATTTCCTTGATGCTGTTGACCGCATAGTCGGAGGATTGGAAAAGAAAACAAAAATAATGACTGTCGATGAACGCAGAACTATTGCTCTGCACGAAGCCGGTCATGCAAGTATATCATGGTTATTGGAACATGCAAGTCCGCTGATAAAAGTAACAATCGTTCCACGCGGACAAGCTTTAGGAGCTGCATGGTATCTGCCGGAAGAACGCCAGATTACAACAAAGAATCAGATGCTTGACGAAATATGTTCACTACTTGGCGGACGTGCTGCTGAAGAACTCTTCACCGGTCAAATATCCTCAGGTGCTATGAATGATCTTGAAAGAGTGACCAAACAAGTTTATGGAATGATCGCATACATGGGAATGAGCAAAGAACTGCCAAACCTGTGTTACTATAGCAACGAAGATTATTCTTTCAATAAACCATATAGCGAAAAGACAGCTGAAACTATTGATGCTGCTGCAAGGGATTTAATTGCCGAGCAATATGAACGCGCAAAAAAACTTCTTACAGAGAATAAAGAAAAGCACAATCAATTGGCTGGTCTATTAATTGAAAAGGAAGTTATCATGGCTGAAGATGTAGAGAAAATCTTTGGGAAACGTCCATGGCATTCTCGCTCGGAAGAGATTATGGAAGAGAGCGCATCAAAAGAAAAGAAAGAGGCCGACAATACCAAAGCTGGAATAGACGAAGCTCAAGAAAAGAAAGATACAGCTGATACTACAACAGAAGAGAATGAAAAATAATAATTTATTATTGCGTACGGCTACAGGCATTTGCTTTGTAGCCGTTATTGTGAGTTGCATTATATTTAGTTTCTATACTTTTGCTTTGATTTTCGCTATTACAGCGGCTCTATGTGTTGCCGAATTTTGTGATCTCGTTAACCAAAAAGAAGAAGTTGATGTCAACCGTTTCATTAGTATCATTGGAGGTGTATACCTTTTCTTTGCTTTCTTTGGCTTTTGCAAGGGAGAATCCGGCTCGCAAATATTTATCCCATACCTTATATTATTGATGTATTCACTCATAAGTGAACTCTATCTAAAACACAAAGACCCAATAGCAACATGGGCTTACACAATGCTGGCACAAATATATGTAGCATTGCCCTTTGCACTGCTAACGGTAATAGCCTTTCAGGTAAATCCGACTACAGGAGAAATCATATATCAACCAACGCTTATACTTTCGATATTTGTATTCTTGTGGATAAATGACACAGGCGCTTATTGCATAGGTTCTCTCTTCGGGAAGCATCACTTGTTTCCTCGAATATCTCCTAAGAAATCATGGGAAGGTTCTATTGGTGGAGCGATTTTCGTAATCATAACCGCATTGGTCTTCTCTTACTTCTCAAAAGAGATTACGCCTTTAAAATGGTGTGGACTGGGAATAACCATTATTGTTTTTGGAACTTTAGGAGACTTGGTAGAATCTCTTCTCAAACGAACCTTACAGATAAAAGATTCAGGACACATGTTACCCGGACACGGAGGCATGCTTGACAGATTTGACAGCTTACTAATAACTGTTCCTGCTGTCATCGTATATCTTTACACGGTTTCGCTATTTTAAGCGATCTTGTAAAAGAAACACCATCTGTTGTGCTGTATTTTGTGATGCTCCAGCAGGTCCCAATATTTTTATCATCTCATCGTAACCCTTCAGCATCTGATCGCGTTCAGGTGTATCGGAAAGAATTTTCCCCAATTCGTTCTGAACGTATGTTAGTTTCATTTTATCTGCAACCAACTCCGAAACGATTTCTCTATCTACAATCAAATTAACCAGAGAAACATATTTCACGAGTAAAAAGTGTTTTTTCAAGAACGAGTACATTTTACCCATCGGCGTATGATAGCAAACGACTTGAGGTACTTTGAAAAGAGCTGTTTCCAAAGTAGCAGTTCCTGATGTGACTAAAGCCGCACGTGCATGTGAAAGCAATTCATAAGTTTTACCAAAAACGATCTTTACCGGCACTCCTTGAATATACTGCTGATAGTAGTCAGGAGAGATTCCGGGAGCACCCGCCAAAACTAATTGATAGCCGGGAAAACTAGATGCTGCATTCAACATTATCGGTAAGTTATCTTTTATTTCTTGCTTCCTACTACCGGATAAAAGAGCAATGATGGGTTGAGATGAAAGAGAGTTTGCTTCAACAAAGTCGTCATCATGATAGGTAGTTTTGAATGACGCTATCTCATCAACAGTCGGATTCCCCACATAACGAACTTGATATTGGTGTTTATTGAAAAAAGGAACTTCAAACGGTAGAATAGAAAAAAGTTGATCTATATCACGCTTAATATTCTTTATCCTATATTCTTTCCAAGCCCAAATCTTCGGAGAGATATAATAATAGATAGGAATCGAAGTATTTGCCTTAATATATTTTGCAATAGAGAGATTAAATCCCGGATAATCAATTAGAATAAGAACATCAGGATGCCAATCTTCAACATCACGCTTACACATCTTCATATTCTTGAGGATTGTAGGTAAATGCATCAGCACAGGAATAAATGCCATATACGCCAATTTTTTATAATGCATAACCAACGTTCCTCCTTCCGCTTCCATCAAATCACCACCAAAGAATCGAAATTCAGCATCATGATCCGCACTTTTTAATGCATGCATCAAGTTCGATGCATGCAAATCGCCGGAAGCTTCACCTGATATCAAATAATATTTCATAAGTTCCAAGCTTTAAGTTTATCTATCATTTCATAAGCAGTTAAATCTACAGAAGTAGGAGTAATGGAAGCATATCCATTATGGAAAGCCCAATTGTCTGTGTCTTCGCATTCCGGCTCCTTATTTTCAAAGTCACCTGTCAACCAAAAGAAATCAAAACCGCGAGGATGAGTCTGTTTCTCCCACTCATGCCCCCAGACGCCCTTAGTTTGCCTGCAGATCCTGACACCTTTTATTTCTCCCTCAGCCGGAAAGTTCACATTTAAACAAATGTTTTGGGGAAGTCCCTCCTGCAATGTCTTCCTTATTATTCTTCTTATCGTCTCTGCGCAATGTACAAAATCAGCATCAAGACTGTGATTATCAACAGAGAATCCAATAGAAGGTATACTATTGAGACATCCCTCAATCACAGCACCCATTGTACCTGAATAAATTGCATTAATGCCTGCATTTTCGCCATGATTAATGCCTGACAACAATAAATCAGGCTTACGTTCAAGTACAGTCATTTTTGACAGTTTTATGCAATCTGTTGGAGTACCTGAACATTTATATATGGTCAGGCCCGAAACACGTCTCACCAACTGATAACGTACCGGATCATGAACAGTAATAGCACTTGATTGTCCTGATCTCGGACCATCCGGCGCCATCACCACAATATCACCTAAGTCACTTACATACCTTATTAATTCATTTATTCCTTTTGCTTGAAATCCATCATCATTGGATATAAGTATCAGAGGACGTTTATTTTCCATGTTTAAATAATTTTGATGCAAAAATAAACAAAAATACTTCCCTATTGATGTTTATAAGTATTAAGTTATGCAAGGCAATACAAAAAAGAGGGAGATTTACCACAGATTTTATTTATCTTTGTCGCTCTGAGTTATTAACAAAAGAGATAAGTTATCAACAGTTCGTACAAAGAATCCATTTTATTGTTGGTTGGATAAGTTATTATTACTTATTTCGCCACATCAAAATAAAGATTTATGGGAAAAATTATTGCTTTGGCCAATCAAAAAGGTGGTGTCGGTAAAACGACTACAACTATTAACTTGGCGGCATCATTGGCCACCCTTGAAAAAAAGGTACTGGTAATTGATGCTGATCCGCAAGCCAATGCTTCATCTGGATTAGGAGTCGACATAAAAAAGATTGATAGTAGCATTTATGAATGTATCATCAATAATGTAGACCCTAAAGAAGCTATCTATACAACAGATATAGATGGACTTGATATTATTCCGTCTCATATTGATTTGGTAGGAGCTGAAATAGAAATGTTGAACTTGCCAAATAGAGAAAAGGTCTTGAAGGGTATATTGGAATCTCTACGCAGCGAATATGATTACATTCTCATTGACTGTTCTCCATCTTTAGGATTAATAACTGTGAATGCGTTGACAGCTTCCGACTCGGTGATGATACCCGTACAATGCGAGTACTTTGCTCTTGAAGGAATAAGTAAATTGCTCAATACTATAAAGATTATCAAATCGCGGTTGAATCCCAGCCTTGAAATTGAAGGTTTTGTGCTCACCATGTTTGACTCTCGGTTGCGTCTGGCAAACCAGATATACGATGAAGTGAAACGACACTTTCAAGAATTAGTATTCAAAACTGTGATTCAACGTAATGTAAAATTAAGCGAAGCTCCTAGCCACGGACTGCCTGTCATCTTATATGATGCGGACTCGACAGGTTCTAGAAATCATTTGGCATTGGCAAAAGAGATAATCAATCGCAACGAAGTAGAAAGAGGAAAATAAGATATATGGCTGTACATAAAAAATTTGCTTTAGGAAGAGGGCTTGATGCACTTATGTCGACTGAAGAGGTACGGACAGAAGGTTCATCAACAATTAATGAAATAGAACTATCCAAGATATCGGTAAATCCGAATCAACCTCGTCATGATTTCGATGCAGAATCATTACAGGAATTGGCTGATTCTATTAAAGAAATAGGTATTATTCAGCCTATAACTCTCAGAAAGATTTCGGATGATTCATATCAAATAATTGCCGGTGAAAGAAGATTCAGAGCCTCGCAATTAGCTGGATTAAATGCTATCACAGCCTATATTCGTACTGCTGATGACGAGAATGTAATGGAAATGGCACTGATTGAGAACATTCAACGAGAAGATCTTAATTCATTGGAAATCGCTCTTGCCTACCAACATTTGATTGAACAATATCATTTAACTCAGGAAAAATTAAGTGAACGTATCGGCAAGAAGCGAACAACCGTTGCCAACTTTTTACGCTTACTTAAGTTACCTGCTGAAATACAGATAGCACTGCAAAATAAAACAATAGATATGGGACATGCACGTGCCCTTATCACACTTGAAAATCCCAAATTACAAATCAAAGTATTTAAAGAAACAATAGATAAAGGGTACTCCGTAAGAAAAGTCGAAGAAATCGTAAAAACTCTGAACCAAGGTGATGATGTAAAAAGCGGGAAAAAGATTCTTTCAGGACAAGTCAAATTGCCTGAAGAATATAATTTACTAAAGGAACATTTATCAGGTTTCTTTGGAACAAAAGTATCCCTTGCGTGCAATAACAAAGGGAAAGGAAAAATCAGTATTCCATTTAATAATGAAGAAGAACTTGAGCATATAATGGAATTACTGGATAAATCAAAAAATAAAACATTTTGAAGTTGAGACATTTCACATATTGTAGTTTCATTCTATTACTGTTTTGCCTGATGCAATTTACGGGAGTAAACAAAGCGTTTGCTCAACACATCATCAGCCCTACAGACTCATTAAAGAACTTACCTAAAGCATATCGTCATCGACAGGGTGATATCGCACTTAGAGATTCATTAATAGCCGACAGTATTAAACAAACAAATAAGCGTAAACTAGAACTAACTACAACTCATTTAAATGCACAAAAATTAGCAGCAGATTCCATCAAAAAACATAAACCGCTTTTTATACCCAATTCAACAAGGGCTACATGGTTAGCAGCCGTATTTCCGGGAGCAGGACAAATTTATAATAAGAAATATTGGAAATTACCTATTATTTATGGAGGATTTGTTGCTTGTGCCTATGCCTTGTCATGGAATAGTAAATATTATAAAGAATATTCACAGGCATATCTGGATATTATGAGTGGTGATAAGACGAGAACTAGTTATCTTAATTTCCTTCCAAAAAATTATACAGTAGATTCCAGCAATTTGTCTTGGTTACAAACTGTATTTCAAAAAAAGAAAAATGTTTATCGTAAGTACCGAGACATGAGCATCTTTGCATTTATAGGTGTGTACCTCGTTTCAGTTATAGACGCATATGTTGATGCAGAATTGTCGACATTAGACATTACACCTGACATCAGTATGCACATTGAACCTGCCGAATTCAATGACATTAATCAGAACAAAAAAGCAGTAGGTCTTCAATGTAGTATTAAATTTTGAAAAAGAGACAGAATGAAGAAATTATTAGCATTTATTCCAGTATTATTAATCGGATTGACATCTCTCCACGCTCAGAACGTGGACAATATCACTGTTCATGATAAGACAACAGATAGAGAGGACACTATTGAAATTCCACACAGCCTATCGACTGATGTAGATAGCCTTCTCAACGATTATCGTGCCAAAAGTGCACTATCCGGTCCCACCAATTGTGAGCAAAAGAATGACAATCCGTTCTTTCCCGACTCCGTATACATCGAACGGCTGTCACAAATGCCTGTTGTCATGGAAATGCCATATAATGACATTGTACGTAAGTTCATCGATCTTTATGCTACAAAATACCGTAAGAAATTTTCTTATATTTTAGGCGCTTCCAATTTCTACATGCCCCTTTTTGAAGAAGCATTAGATGTTTATGGCCTTCCACAAGAGCTTAAATACTTACCCGTTATTGAGTCCGCTCTCAATCCTAAAGCTGTATCAGCTGTAGGTGCAGTTGGGTTATGGCAATTTATGTTGCCAACCGCTAAAGTTTATAATTTAGAGATCAATAGTTTAGTGGATGAACGACGCGATCCGATAAAAGCCACATGGGTTGCAGCACATTATTTAAAAGACCTCTATTCAATCTATCAAGACTGGAATTTAGTAATTGCCGCATACAACTGTGGACCGACAAACATTAATAAAGCAATACACCGGGCAGGAGGAGTTCGTGACTACTGGAAGATATATAATTATCTTCCCAAAGAGACACGTGGCTATGTTCCCGCATTTATTGCCGCAAATTATATTATGACATATTATTGCAATCATAATATATGCCCAATGGATGCAGATATTGAACAAAATACGGATACACTACAAATTACTAAAAAAGTTCACTTCCAACAGATTGCAGCTGTTTGTGGAATAAATATTGATCAGGTTCGAGCATTAAACCCTCAATATAAACTGGATATAATTCCCGGTGGGGATAAATCATATACACTCCGTTTGCCAATCAACATGATCAGTAACTTTATTGATCGCCAAGATTCTATATATAAGTATCATGCAGATCAACTCTTTACCAATCGTAAAACTGTAGAGATAGGAGTGACAAACGAAAATGCAACGGTACCATCAACTACAAGTTCAGAGCAGACCACCGAAGTTCCTGCAAAATCTAGTCACAGAAGAGGAAGACACTATAGACATTCGAACAACGATTCAGAAGGTACATATAGTAAGAGAAGAGGCAGAAAGAGCAGAAAAAGCAAAGAAAAAACTTCTGTCAGTGTAAAAAATGGTGATACTCTTTCTGAAATATCCAAGAAAACAGGTATATCAGTAAAGAAACTCAAAAAAATAAACCACATAAAAGGTAATAGTATCCGTGCCGGCAAGAAACTAAAGTTGCATAAATAAGAATACGATATCGGGAGATGAGAGGTTTCTACATATGCCAATATTATGCATTAATGCATTAAAAAAGGTAAAAGTGTTAAATCACGAAAGAATTTGACTACAAGGTTTCATTTTTTTTAGTAAAAAGGATGAAAGATACATTTTTTATTATATTTGCAAATAAAAGAGAATCCAATGGCTACCGATAATAATAATATGAGCGAAAATGAAGAGATGATCCAGCAAGGGTTTCAGGAACTTATAAATGATTACTTGACTAGTATTCATAGAAAGCACACTGAAGTCATCACCAAAGCCTTTAATTTCGCCAACCAAGCACATAAAGGTGTAAAACGGCAATCAGGTGAACCATATATAATGCACCCTATTGCCGTTGCAAAAATTGTATGTAATGAAATAGGACTTGGATCTACATCAATTTCTGCAGCATTGCTACATGATGTGGTTGAAGATACTGATTATACAATAGAAGATATAGAAAATATATTTGGTCCTAAAATCGCTCAAATTGTTGACGGTTTGACCAAAATATCAGGAGGAATATTCGGAGACAGAGCTTCTGCTCAAGCGGAGAACTTTAAGAAGTTGCTTCTCACAATGAATGATGATATCCGAGTGATACTAATAAAGATCGCCGATCGTCTCCACAATATGCGCACACTGGGATCTTTGCTTCCCAACAAACAATATAAAATTGCGGGCGAAACATTGTATATTTACGCCCCACTTGCTTATCGCTTAGGACTTAATAAAATAAAAACCGAACTAGAAAATCTAAGTCTGCGTTATGAGCACCCTGAGAAATACGCTGAAATAGAATCCAAGATAAAAGCGGGTCAAGCTCTTCGTGATGAATTATTTAAGAAATTCACCGAACCCATTAGTGAGTCTTTAGAGAAGATGGGATATAAGTTCGATATAAAAGCCCGTATAAAATCGCCTTATTCCATCTGGAAGAAGATGGAGACTAAACACGTTCCTTTTGAAGACATATATGACCTCTTAGCTGTAAGAGTGATCTTTGAACCTCAAAAAACGGAAGAAGAGGAAAATGAATGTTTTGATATCTATGTGAGGTTATGTAAAATTTACCGTCCACATCCCGACCGTTTGCGCGATTGGATAAGTCATCCAAAAGCGAACGGTTACCAAGCTCTGCACGTTACATTAATGAGTAATGAAGGACGATGGATTGAAGTACAAATTCGCAGTCAACGTATGGACGAAATGGCTGAACAAGGATTTGCGGCACATTGGAAATATAAAGCCGGAGAGAAAAGCGAAGATGAACTCGATAAGTGGCTCAAAACAATCAAAGAAGTCCTTAATGATCCACAACCGGATGCTATTGACTTTCTAGATACAATCAAGCTTAACTTATTTGCTTCGGAAATATTCGTATTCACGCCCAAAGGAGAAATCAAAACCATGCCACAAAACTCCACAGCACTTGATTTTGCATTTTCTATCCATACATTCTTGGGAAGTCACTGTATTGGAGCAAAAGTTAATCACAAACTAGAACCTCTGAGCTATAAATTAAAGAGTGGAGACCAACTCGAGATTCTCACATCAAAGTCACAACGAGTCCAATCATCGTGGGTTAACTTTGTAACAACAGCAAAAGCACGTGCAAAAATAATATCCATACTAAATAAGATCCGACGACAAAAAGAGATTGAAGGGGAAGCTATCTTAGCTGATTTTCTAACAAAAGAAGAGGTCAAAAATGATCGATATATCATACAGAAGCTTTACGAATTGCACCAATTCACGAGAAAAGAGGAACTGTTTGAAGCTATCGGTAATCAGACATTGATCTTAGGAGAGATTGATAGAAATGCCATCACAGGGAAAAGTAGTACAGGATGGAAACGTTTTATTCCATTTTTGGGCACAGGAAACAACGCAAAAGAACTGCTGAAAAAAGACGATCAGGATAAGGAAAAAGATAACACGAAAATCGACAGGAAAAAGGTCTTAAAATTAACAGAAGACAATACACAGAGCAATTATAAAATAGCTGATTGTTGCAAGCCTATCCCGGGAGATGATGTTTTAGGTTACATAGATGATGCAGGACAAATAATTATTCATAAACGCCAATGTCCCATAGCCTCTAAATTAAAAAGCAGTTACGGAAATCGTATCATAGCAGCCGCATGGGATACACATAAAACGCTGTCCTACCCCATACCTCTATATCTGAGAGGAATAGACGAAGTAGGTGTTCTCAACAAAGTAACGCAAATTGTATCCAATCAACTGAATGTAAATATTCGCAAGCTCAATATAGATACCAAAGATGGTATATTTGAAGCGCACATATGGCTATATGTACATGATGTAGAAGACATAAAAATAATTATAGGCAATCTTCGAAAAATAAAAGAAATAACGGAAATTAGAAGACTGGATGATTAATCAAGCTCATTCTTTATATCAAGAATTTCCTGTTTAATTTTTTCCAAACGCGTAATCATGCCCAGTTTATCCAGTTCATGGGCTTTATTGTCTGTAATTCTTTTACGGGCTCCATCCAACGTCAATCCTTTCTCTTTCACTAAATGATATACCAAGCGGATTTCCTCAATATTTTCTTGGGTATATTGGCGATTACCTTTCGGTGATTTATGAGGCCTTATTTGAGGGAATTCTTGCTCCCAATAACGTAATAAAGATTCATTTACTCCAAATACATCTGCGACCTCTTTGATGGAGTAATATAATTTTAAGTTTTTATTAGGATTATACGACATTATCAGACGTTTTAATAATATTTTCCACAAATATAAGGTCAAAAAACATAAAAACCAGCTATCTTTGCAAAAATATTTTTCCGATTATAAATTGAAAATAAGATAATTGCTTTATGTTGACAGCAAACGAAATTAGAGAATCTTTTAAGCAATTCTTTGCATCAAAAGGACACCAAATTGTGCCATCGGCACCTATGGTTATCAAAGATGACCCTACATTGATGTTCACTAATGCAGGAATGAACCAGTTTAAAGACATTATTTTAGGGAACCAACCGACAAAATTCAAACGTGCCACAGACTCACAAAAATGTTTGCGAGTAAGCGGTAAACACAACGACTTGGAAGAAGTTGGACATGACACCTACCATCAAACCATGTTTGAAATGCTAGGGAACTGGTCATTTGGTGACTACTTTAAAGAAGATGCCATTAATTATGCCTGGGAATTTCTGAATGATGTTGTAAAAATTGATTCAAACCGTCTATACGTAACTGTCTTTGAAGGCGCTCCGGCAGAGAACCTTGAACGAGATAACGAAGCTGCAGAATTCTGGGCTAAACACATATCAAAAGATAAAATTATCAATGGCAACAAGCATGATAATTTCTGGGAAATGGGAGATACGGGTCCATGCGGTCCATGCTCTGAAATACACATTGACCTGCGTACGGACGAAGAACGTGAAAAAATAGATGGTAAATCTCTGGTTAATAAAGATCATCCACAAGTTATTGAGATATGGAACCTGGTGTTCATGCAATACAACAGAAAAGCAGACAGCTCATTGGAGCCGCTCCCCAAACGTGTAATAGATACGGGAATGGGATTCGAACGCCTTTGCATGGCACTTCAAGGAAAAACATCAAATTATGATACGGATATTTTCCAACCATTGATCAAAGCCATAGCACAGATGGCCGGAGTGGAATACGGAAAAGACAAAGATCTGGATATAGCCATGCGTGTGATTGCTGATCACATACGTACCATTGCATTTTCTATCACAGACGGTCAGCTGCCCTCAAATGCCAAAGCAGGATATGTAATTCGCCGTATATTGCGTCGTGCTGTACGTTACGGCTATACATTCCTTGGCTTTAAAGAAGCATTCATGTACAATCTTATCCCTGTGCTAATCAAAAACATGGGAGAGGCATATCCTGAATTAATATCTCAGAAAGAGCTGATCATGAAAGTGACCAAAGAAGAGGAAGAATCTTTCCTTCGCACTCTTTCCAACGGTATTCGTTTATTGGAAAATGTAATGGAAGATAGTAAGAAAGCCGGCAAAAAAGATATTAGTGGTAATGATGCATTCACTTTGTACGACACATTCGGATTTCCTCTTGATCTTACAGAACTTATTCTTCGTGAAAACGGGTTAACTCTTAATGAAGAAGAATTTAATGCCGAAATGGGTAAACAGAAGCAACGTGCTCGTAACGCTGCATCCGTTGAGACAGGTGATTGGATAGAGCTGCAATCAGGCATATCTCAATTTGTAGGATATGACTATACAGAATACGAAGTACATATTCTCCGCTACCGCCAAATAATACAGAAGAAGAAAAAATATTATGAGCTGGTACTTGACAACACCCCGTTCTATGCAGAATCAGGTGGACAAGTAGGTGATACAGGTGTATTAGTTCGTGAAGGAGAAACAATTGAGATCATTGATACAAAGAAAGAGAATAATTTAACCATTCATCTCACCACTCAATGCCCTCAAGATCCTGCAGCAGAATTCATGGCATGCGTTGATACAGACAAACGTAACTCATCCGCAGCCAACCACTCTGCCACACATTTACTTGATCAGGCTTTACGCCAAATATTGGGAAGCCACGTGGAACAAAAAGGATCATTGGTTAATTCAAATGAACTGCGCTTCGACTTCTCTCACTTCGAAAAAGTGACCGACGAACAACTTCGCGAAGTAGAGCATATTGTGAATGCCCGCATACGCGAAAATATTCCATTGGAAGAGAAACGTGATTATCCTATTGAAGAAGCGAAGAAATTAGGAGCGATTGCTCTCTTCGGCGAAAAATACGGAGACAAAGTGCGTGTCGTTCAATTCGGGCAATCCATTGAATTCTGTGGAGGTACTCATGTCAGTGCAACCGGAAAAATAGGAATGTTCAAGATTGTAGCTGAAAGCAGTGTTGCTGCCGGAATCCGCCGTATTGAAGCTGTTACCGGTGTAAAGGCAGAAGAACTCATGGAGACTTACGAAGATACTGTAAAAGGATTGAAATCTCTTCTCAACAACGTTCCTGATCTAGCATCCGCCGTTCAAAAATCAATTGATGAAAACGCAGCATTGAAAAAGCAAATAGACGAGTTCATGAAAGAGAAAGTGATTGCTTTGAAAGAACGCTTACTGAAAAACGTCCAGGACATCAGAGGAGTGAAAGTAATCAAATTCGTAGCAACCATGCCCGCACAAGTCGCTAAGGATCTTGCTTTTCAACTGAACAATGATATACAAGATAATTTCTTATTCATAGCCGGAACGGAAGAGAATGACCGACCGATGCTTACCGTGATCATAAGCAAAGACCTTGTTGAAAAAGGACTCAATGCAGGAAAGATGGTGAAAGAATCCGCAAAACTGATCCAAGGCGGTGGTGGAGGACAACCTTATTTCGCCACAGCAGGAGGACGCAACAAGGACGGATTAAGAGAAGCTGTTGACAAAATATTGGAATTATCAGAGATATAAACATCCATTGAAAACTTAAAAAAAAGAGAATAAATCCAATGATTTTATTCTCTTTTTTTTTGAAGTTATTTTTTTGAAAAACATACCATATAGATAGTCATTAGACGAAACTTTTTATTATTTTTGCAAGATCAATCATTAATTCAAAAAAGGAATATTAAGGTATGAGTAGTGTAAAATGTATTGGAGTCCTAACTTCCGGAGGAGATGCCCCTGGAATGAATGCAGCCATCAGAGCAGTGACCCGCTCGGCTATATACAACGGATTGCAAGTTAAAGGAATTTACAGAGGTTACAAAGGACTAATAACCGACGAAATCGTCGAGTTTAAAACGGAAAATGTAAGCGACATTATTCAGAGGGGTGGTACGATATTAAAAACCGCACGCTGCCAAGAATTCAAAACCCCGGAAGGACGCAAACTTGCTTACGACACCATGAAGAAAGAGAATATCGATGCCCTGGTTATCATCGGAGGTGATGGTTCACTTACAGGAGCACGTTTATTCGCTGAAGAATTTGACGTACCATGTATTGGTTTGCCCGGAACAATTGATAATGATTTATACGGAACTGATACCACTATCGGGTACGATACTGCACTAAACACTATTATGGAAGCTGTTGACAAGATTCGTGATACGGCAACATCGCATGAACGCTTATTCTTCATTGAAGTAATGGGACGTGATGCCGGATTCTTAGCGCTTAACGGAGCTGTTGCATCAGGTGCAGAAGCTGCTATTATCCCGGAGGAAAGCACAGAAGTTGATCAACTGGAAGATTTAATCAAAAATGGTTTCCGTAAATCAAAGAGCAGTAGTATTGTGCTGGTTGCTGAAAGCGAAATAACCGGCGGAGCAATGCATTATGCTGAAAGAGTAAAAAAAGAATACCCTGAATACGATGTACGCGTTACTATCTTAGGACATGTACAAAGAGGTGGAAGCCCTAGTGCAAACGACCGTATATTAGCATCAAGATTAGGTCATGCGTCTGTTGAGGCTTTACTTGAAGGACAACGCAACGTCATGTGCGGTATGCAAAATTCTGAAGTAGTATACGTTCCATTTACGCAGGCTATCAAGAATCAAAAGTCTATTGATAAAAATTTGGTGAAAGTGTTGAAGATACTTTCAATCTGATAAATACACATCTGTGACTAAAAAATAATCCTGCATCTTTGCGGGATTATTTTTTCTATATACAGGACTATTTTATACTTACAAATCTTAAGCTATACACATTATGGAACGAATCACACCCTCAAACATTCAGTCTTTAAAACCAAATGAGATTTTTGTTTTCGGTAGTAACATTGAAGGAGCTCATGGCGGAGGAGCCGCAGCTTTAGCCTATCACAAATGGGGAGCAATATGGGGACAAGGAGCAGGACTTCAAGGACAAACGTATGGTATTCCCACCATGCAAGGAGGTATTGAAACCATCAGTCCGTATGTAGATGAATTCATTGAATTTGCTCAAAAGCACCCTGAACTCACATTTCTTGTAACACGTGTCGGTTGCGGTATAGCAGGCTTTGCCGATAATGAAATTGCTCCATTATTCAACAAAGCCATTTATATAAAGAATGTTTATCTCCCTGAAGAATTCTGGGAAGTACTCAAAAAATAAACTTATCTGACAGGAATCACTTCTTCCATGTAAATAGCATTCAATGCCCAAGTTGCCACGCTATTTGTACTTTCAGGCTGATAATCGATTGTTTTCAGTCCATGTGGAAGTAATTCTTTCCATGCTTGTGATGCTAACGCCGGATCAGACAGCTCATAAGCAGCATAAGCGGTCAATTTAGGCACGAAGAAGTGCGATCCACCTAATTTATTCATCATCTGAGTATAATGCGCAGCATGATCAAGCCAAGCCTTTTTCCACTCAGGCACATCAACCATCTCCAACATCTCGTTCATCACCTCAAAACCTCCCATTATAGTCATTAGGTGATTTGTATTTTGTATATCAGCATTTCCTTCATAGCTCACTACACCTGTCTTTGGATCATAACCAAGAACTTTTGGACCTGTAAATAGCCCATGAGGCAGGGATGCAATGCTTTTCATTCCGGTAACAACCTTATCACGATAGACATTATTACGGGTACGCTCCCACTCTGTCATCCAATTGCCTGCATAAGCCAACCAATCAGGACCGACCCGCAATCTTGCCGGAGCGGTACAGGGGAATTGCGAACGAGGTTGAGCCAAACGCATAGGATCAATCTTGTATAGCAACTGATCCACATCTTTCTCTGCCGTCATCAAATCACCGCTCCGTTCATCCGTAGTCAGATAATAATAAAAGCGATTCCAGGCGGCTTGACTGATACGGGCTTCTTTGGCTCCACATCCCCAATGACTCACATTATGTCTGCTGCCCAATCCGGCAAGATCTCCAAGATGATACACATCCACTTCCGTTGTATGACGTGTCATCGCTTCAGCCATCTTCCATACATCCGCACGTCCTGTGCGCAAGAACGAATACCAAAGCCACATATTCGAAGCTAATTCCGTATTATCCCATGCATAGCCACCTACATCATAAAGCCATACATGACGTGCCGGATCATAAGTATGCATCACATCTCCATAGTTCCAAAATCCATACCAATGATAATAATCTATTGCTTTTTTATAATAGTCCACGAAGGCATTCAGCTGATCTTCAATCATCGCTCTCTTGTCGGTACTACGATCAGGTAAACTCCACACACCAAAAGCATGGCAATCATGTAAATAACCGGGGGTACAAATCAATTGTGGAGAAGAAGAGTTGGACGTAGCAATATTCGACAGAACCGTTGTATCAGGGAAACAAGACATAGGATGCAACATTAACACGCTAGTACGTCCAATGCCCAAAGGAGTACTCATCCCTGCCTGAACATCTTCATAAGCTTCCTCCAATCCATGAGCGACATTGTCATAATGCTGCAAATCCATCGCCTCAGCTTCAGGGCTCCATAGCCACACGGTGAGTCGTGAAGAAGAAGTGCGAGCACTATCAACCTGCAAAGAGGACGGGTATGATTGCCAGAAATTTTGCAACGTCACTCCCAAACCTCCTGAAACATCCCCCACAAAAGCAAAACCGGATGAACGCTTACCTGTGAATGTTCCAATCCAAGGATTCATCCCCGTAGCTTGTTTGCGAATTGAAAATGCATCGGAATTCAATTGGGATAATCTATATCCGCCCCATGAAGCCCAATGATCTATCAAATCCCGTCCTTTTTCATCAAATGTTTTATATTCAGGAACCCTCTGTCCTGCCAATTGCTTTTCATACAATCCAGGTTGCAGCACTCTACGTCCAACCAATGGTTGCACCGGTTCACTCCACACACTATCACCATCAGCTGAAAAAGCCACATGCCTGTTATAAAGGGCTTCGCGTAAAGGTACTTCAAACCGCACGCCCAAACCTTTAATATAATCATGATTTTGATCACCGTCATAGATAATGGTATGCACTAAACGTATCTGTTCGCTCCCTGCATAAAAATAGAGTCTGACGACAAAAGGTAACCATTTACGTTCCTTATTGCAATGCATACCTTCTATCTTTATTACGCTCTTTACTTGTCCGGACTTCTCCACAGTCATTTTAGTCACCTCACTTTGATAGTCCTTGTAAGTGTAGACGGCTTGATCACTCTGAATGTCGCGACTCTCAGTCCGACAAATTAGCTCAGCGGCACCGGCCACGCGTGTATGGTTATAAACGATGCTGTCAAAGAGACAATGACCAACAGTAGAAAGGTAAGCGGAAATCAGGCCTGTGTGTACAACAATATGCCCATTACTTTGTTCCACCATCAATTGACTCATTCTCTTTTCATGAGGCTTTACTCCGACACGCAAAATCAATGAATCACTCTTTCCCGGAGCATTTACTGCAAAACCGCCCCACTTCACCGAGCCGTCAGACCAATATGCCATAGGCCAAAAATCTGTAACGGCAGCATTCCCATCTCGGTCTGTCAGAGAAAAAGAAGTATCACTCTTTACACGTCCTTTGGTGAAAGGAACACCAAAACTAACAGGAGTTGCAACCGTCGGAGTAGCCCCTATCCAATGTAAAAGTATAGGAGAAGCATTTACATCCCCTAATGGAGTGACTTTGAAATGCGTTACTTTGGTATGCGATAAAGTAGTACGGAAGCCGAACCAACCCGACTTTAATGGATGTGAATCATTGAAATCAACAATGCGTTCACCGTTTATCTCATAACTTGTCTTATTGCCACGACTCATAATACGAATATGATACCATTTATTCGGCTTCAACAAATGATCCCGATCCGTATATTCACATAATACGCTCGGGCGTATTTCTTTAGAAAGAAAGCCGTCATAGTCGCCATCATATCTACGAAAACGAGTCGTTTTATTAGAATTACCGCCATAACCCAGATAATAGGTCTGCAAAGAATAGCAACGATCAAACACACCATTCCGCCAATCCTTCCGCTTGAATATATTATTCGGATTATGAGGATCTGACGCCATCCAGAAACAATTCAGGTCACTCAAACGATCTCCAGTTCGTCCTTCATCCATCACACACGCATCATACTCGATACACACGTCTCCACATAACTTCTGCTTCCACCACAAAGTCAATCCTTTGGGAGCAAACAATTCCACTGTATCTTTTTTGAAGAAAGCGCGATAGTCGGCAGACTCTGATTCTACAATCCAATTTGCTTTCTGTGCCCACATCGTTATGGGGCCAAGTATGAAAAACATCAATAGTACGAAACGTCGGTTATACATAATTATTAAAATATCATTATCTCTATTATTAAAATATCATTATCAAAAGTATAATACCCGTTGGCGGAATTAAACAGTTAGTAAAATGATATAGAAAAAGTCGCACATAATTCTGATTATTAGTATATTAGAAGCGATCAAACAAATAATACACAATCGTCATATGCACAACTTATATACAATATTCGTGATTTTTTTTGAGATAGGCAAGAAGTTTGCAGGTAATTTAGTCAATGAAAGAGTAAATATTTCCCGTCGAGGTGTAGTGCCTCGTTTTTGTGAAAAGTCAGAATAACATTCTATACCAGAATCCAACTATACTATTTGTTCCCTTAATCCCAAAAGTATAAATTATTGTGATATCGATATTTAATTGATTTTACTTTAAGATAAAGTATCTTTTCAATACATCTTTACGTCATTCATATTATTAATTGTTCTTAATTTATCATCAAATAATTGATAATAATGGTTCTTTTAATGCCTTTTTCGGTATTATTGCAAAAAGTTCCGACCTAAATAACATTAAAATGAAGTCTTCACTCGAAACAGTGCCTGTATTAATAAGCAAACGGATCAATGAAAAGAATTCAGGTGACATTTTCTTCATTAATGAGTTCTCAGGATTCAATGACGAATATGTTGGGAGAATTCTGTCTCAGGCTGTTGCTATGGGAAAGATTGTTCGGATAGCTAATGGTATATATTATAAACCTGTCATGAGCAAGTTTGGCATCGTTTATCCGTCAACGGAAAAATTGATAAAAACGATCATGGAAAGGGATAATGCTTCCATTTTGCCATCTGGTGCAACTGCGTTAAACAGACTGGGACTTTCAACACAAGTTCCTATGAATCCTGTTTTCTTGACAAATGGTTCGGCTCGTGTCATCTCTTTAGGAAATAAGAAGATTACTCTTAAACGAGCTGTCCAGAAGAATTTTATGTTTGAAGGGAAATTGATGCCAGTATTGGTTCAGGCTTTGAAAAGCCTGGGTGAGAGCAACATAACGTCAAAGGAAGAAGGTGACATACAGGCTGTTATAAGCAGATATCCGGATGAATTAGACGACATCAGGAAAGGTCTCCCATATGTGCCAAATTGGATGAGGAAACTATTAAATAACATTATTAAAAAATATAGCATATGAGTCTATGGATAAATGAAGAAATAGCAGACAAACAATATATACTTCATAAGACTGCAGAGGAAAAAAATATTTCAAGTGAGCACACCGTCGAAAAAGACTGGTGGGTAACAGCAGTCTTGAAAGCTTTATTTAACACCTCATTCGGATCTTACCTAATGTTCAAGGGTGGTACTTCTCTTTCTAAAGGTTGGAATCTTATAAATCGATTCAGCGAAGATATTGATTTATCTTTGGATCAAAAGTACTTTCTAGATCAAGATAAAGGTAAAAAGGAAAAAGAGAAGGTTTTCGATTTTGCAGTATGTACAAATAATAACCAGATCAAGAAGCTGAGAAAAGCTGGAAGAAAACTTATCCACGAGACTTTATCTGCAGAGTTGGATTTGCAACTGAAGAAGCTTGGAATAAAAGATTATGAAGTTATCAATATCACAAAAAAGACAGAGAATGGGAAAGAGGTCCTTGTTGATAGCGATAGTGATCCTACAGAAATCCATGTTGTCTATGACAGTATTCTTGAAGAGGAAAATAATTACGTTAAGCCACGCGTCAAATTAGAAATCAGCGTTCTTTCTATGGAAGAGCCTAATCAATTGTGCAAGATATCATCTTTTATTAAAGACGTCTTTTCCGATTATGACGACGAAATAATTTCGTATATCAAAACCGTAGTACCTACAAGGACATTCCTTGAAAAAGCAATGCTGCTAAACGAAGAGTTTATGAAAGAAACACCGAGGACACTGCGCTTGACAAGACACCTTTATGATCTTGAAAAGATGATGGATATACAGTTTGGGAAAGACGCACTTAATGATACTGAACTTTACAAGAAAGTCGTAGAACACAGGAGGAAATTCTATCATGCAGGTTATGCCGATTATGACAAAGATTATCCAAATTTTATTAACTTCTGTCCTCCAAAGTCCATTTTAGAAGATTGGCGTAAAGATTATCAATCGATGAAAGAGAATTTTATATATGGAGAATCTTTATCGTTTGATGAGCTTCTTACTCGTATAAATGAGCTAAATGACAGATTCCGTCAAATTGAAGTGAATTCATAAATGTGGAACTGATTGGTAAAGCACATAAAAAGAGTGATCCCCGTTCTTCGTTCTCTACCCCCGGGACGGGGTCGCTTTCTCATAGAGAACTTCAATGTTGGAGAAATTAGATAAGCACTAATTTAATTCCGCCAACGGGTTATATCTTTTTGTAAAACAAAAGATTTGCTCTTCATTAAAAACTAAATACACTTTGAATTCAAACAATTACGAATTTTTACTATTTTTGTAAAAATAGTTAGTGAGTTGCAAAGTACTCATGAAACAAAGCGATTGATTCTGATTACAATATCATCATTTGTGTAATATTTGTGTAATCACTTTTATAAATTTGATGAGATTTCGCTCCTATTTTGATTACATTCGAAAAGAATTCATAAAGCATAATAACCTGCTTTCAAAAGATATTGAATCAAATAATAAGGATAAAGAAATGAAAAAGATCATTCTCATTTTGTGTATTGCACTGTTGTCCGGTTGCATCTCTATACTAACGCCGAAAAAAGAGAACTATGTGCTTACATATAATATGGAATTGTCGGAAGTAAAAATGAATGACACGATAATGCCTTTATCAGAAAGCGGCATGTCATATGAAGACAGTTCTATCAACGTAAGTTATAAGCAAGAATTGACAAACTTAGTTTTGTCTATAGGCAACATCACAAATGATGCCATAAATATCGATTGGGAGAAATCTACATGGATAGATACAAACAACATCGCTGAAAGATTCATGCGAAGCGGAGAGAAATACAGTGAAAGAAACGATAAGCAAGACGTGCTTTCAATACCGGGCAACTTCACGATATCCAATAAAATAACGCCCAATCACTTAATCTATTATGACAAAGACCTCGGATGGAGAGAAAAAGATCTTTTTAGATGGACCAATAAAAACTTAGACAAGATAAGATCAATAGAATCATCTTACGGCAGTAAATCTGTGCATGTAACACTTTGCATAAAAATAAAGGAGAAAGAATGCCATTACGATTTTAAGTTCAAACTTGTAGATCCCATCATTCAATTTAAAGGGAACCCTATTAATCCGGAAACGATCGAACAAACCAAATAATCTGTGACACGAATCAATCTAGGCATTGACCCACGTAACCTCACTGATGAACACCTGTTGGCTGAACACAGAGAGATCAAACGCATTCCCTCTTGTTATGTGAAAGCAAAAGCATCGGGAAGTATAAATCGAATCCCTGAGAAATTTTGCTTAGGTCGAGGGCATGTACTTTTCTTTATAAACAAACCTTATATCACGTTGCCTCGCTATCAGAATCTCCTAAGTGAATGTAAGCGAAGGGGATTTAATGTACAAGACTACTCTACAAATTGGGACATATACCCCAACATTCACCCATTAGAACTATATCAACCAACCGAAGAAGATAAGGCAATCATTATACATCGCATTACCGAAAAAATAGTAAGCAGTAGCAAGTCTTATTTTCATTATGAAGGGAAAAATATCAGTAAAGAATATGCCATCATTTTGCTGAAAAATGAGCCTTAGTTCCAAAGTTCCACCTACCCCTCCCCCTTTTTTACACTTTTTATTAATCACTCATAATCAGCCGTTTAAAGGAATTCTATTTTTGCGAAGTCCTGTTTAAAAAAAAGCTCAGCACGGTTGTATTTTAGTAGCAAATCACTTTTCAAAACACTGATATACAAACTGTTATAAGAAAATAAATAAGCCCTCATTACCTATTTTTCATCATCTTTGAAAGTGCCACATATAGAACTGGTGAAACTTCTGTGGAACGAAGTA
This sequence comes from Bacteroidales bacterium UBA1794, assembly GCA_002315435.1. GTDB lineage: Bacteria > Bacteroidota > Bacteroidia > Bacteroidales > Bacteroidaceae > DCFW01. The sequence continues at coordinate 970 of DCFW01000040.1, read as the reverse complement.
TTTTGCCGTTTACGGCAAAGTTCCAGCCTCAGTTCCATCTGTGGAAGCGGTGAAACTTGTAACATTTTGTTAACAAGCTTCGCTTACTCCGTTAGACTACACTTAGTCAATTAGTTATACTAATTAGTATACTACTATATTATATTATATTATAATATAATATATAATAAGATTACATATAATCACTATATGCCTATAATGCATAGTTCATATCTCACTATCAATAAGCTAGTTACAAAATTCACTTTCCGGGAAGCGGGGCAGGTGGAACTTTGGAACTAACGATTTGTTCATTTATGTATCTTTTACTAAAATCACATCTAGCTCATAGCAATAGCATGCAGACTTTGTCCTAATAATATTGCCCGCCCGCTATCTTCCATCTACAGGCCTGCAATCTTTCGACTACCCGCGGGCAGTGATCAAACTACAGGCCTGTAGGTGAACGATTACTCGCCTGTAAGTAAGAGATTACAGGCGGGCAAAAAAAGAAAGAGGAAAAGAGGAAAAAAGGATTCTCTCATTCTCCCCCGGCCTTCATGCAAAAGCGTTAAGCGTAGAGCCAGCTTTGGGCGTTAAGAAACGAACACGTTTAAGTGAGCGAAGCGAGGGCGTTTGTTCGTTTTAGCACAAAGATGGCTCGGAGTAGCTTTGGAATGACAGACGGCACTTTTCTTTTTTTGGTTCTTTTTTTCTTTGGGTGGCCAAAGAAAAAAACGAACAAGCAAGCAGCCTGGCAAAGCAAATAACAAGAATAATCAATGATAAAATCCAATATAACCCACAATATTCCCCACAAAACAACTCACCAATTTTATGAATCCACAAAAAAACAACTCATCCCCATACTAAAACAAATCACTTTATAAAGCAATATACAATCCACAAGAACCCACAAAACTAACAAAAACTACACCTTATTATATAGAGCCCCAATAAACCGCTACTAAAACAATAAAAATAAGTTAAA
>DCFW01000009.1 GCA_002315435.1 Bacteroidales bacterium UBA1794 | reverse complement strand
TAGAAGTTTTCCCAACTTTTTTCCTCTATTAATTAAAATATGAGCCATAGTATTTAGAAATACACTTTTTATAAAAGAAATTTGTAACATAAGAGAAAATGATGGTATCATTTTTTATGCGTGTTGGAAATTTATTAAATATATTTGCCTTTCTAATAATAGGAAAAATAATGAAATTGAAAATAAAAAGACATACGTATAATGCGGAAACAATCCTTGCGTTTGACTTATTTGCACTCGTTATGATTGTATTTATTATTCCGCAGACTAAAGATAACACATTGCGCTTTATGCTAGTGGTATTGATGAATATGTTCGCTACTTTTATGCCTAATCAAAAATATCAGGTACCCATTAAAATAATTTCACTTGTAGCTATCATTTTAGTACTGATATTGGGATATGGTTTTGATTATTACACCATAAAATAATTAGGAAGAGTGACACATACTTATATTTACTTGACAACGAATTGTAAGGGGATTTGTAGAAATAGAAGTACGTTTCCTTTGTTATCAGATAAACCTCCCCTAAGATATTAATGAAAAGCCTTTATAATGGATGTATATAACAAGTTCTCCTTTAAGAATACAAATGTACAGTCTAGAGTTCTTTCTTGCTCTTAGAATGCATATTGAGCCTAATAGTAGATGGTCTTATAAGTTATTAGAACAGCGTAGTATCCATTTTGTCCTTAGAGTGGATTTCCCTTTTTAGCAATGGCTTGCTGATTTGTGACTGTATGGTTGTTTGTGCACTGGAGTTTAGCGTAAAAAAGAATAGTGTAAGATATAATAGTCCTTTAGGTTTAATTAATTTTTGGGCATAAAAAAAGCCAGTATAACGCTGGGCGTTTGCTGGCTTCAATTCTCTTTTCAGTTGTTACTGACAAGCAATTATTTAGCTGGTTGAGCTTGTTGAGCTGCAGAATCAGCAGGAGCTTTAGCTGCGGCAGAATCAGTAGCTGCAGAATCTTTCTTAGTTGTATCAACAGATTGAGCTGCTGCGATAGAATCAGAGTCTTTAGCTGCAGATTTGTCAGCTGATTTATTACTACAAGAAGCTAAAGAAATTGCTGCGAAAGCAACGAACATAAATACTAACTTTTTCATTTTCTTTGTTTTTAAATTGTATTACAAATGCTTTTTATTAAAACATGACAAAGTTACGTCCAATCTTGATACGTTGTACTCTTTGTCATGATTTATTTATTCTTTTTAACTCTTTTGGCTGTAACATTACTCTTCTAGGAGTATTTCGAGTATTTGACACGCCGATTTTGCAACCGGACTACCAGGACCGAAGATTGCTGCAACCCCACATTTATAAAGGTATTCGTAATCTTGAGGAGGAATTACGCCACCGGCAATGATTACAATGTCTTCTCTTCCTAATTTCTTTAATTCCTCTAAAATTTGTGGAATTAGTGTCTTATGACCTGCCGCTAATGAAGATACTCCTACTACATTTACATCATTTTCTACGGCTTCTCTGGCTGCTTCAGCCGGAGTTTGGAACAAAGGACCCATATCCACATCAAAACCGACGTCTGCATAGCCTGTTGCTACAATTTTCGCACCTCGGTCGTGACCGTCTTGTCCCATTTTGGCAATCATGATTCTTGGTTGCCTTCCTTCTTTTTGTGCAAATTCTTCACACAGTTCTTGTGCATGATGGAAATCTGCATCGTTTTTACTTTCAGATGAATACACTCCTGATATTGTTCTTATGATTGCTTTATATCTCCCTACTACTTTTTCGCAGGCATAACTGATTTCTCCTAATGTGGCACCCAAAGCTGACGCTTTTACCGATAAGTCCAGTAAGTTCCCTTCTTTGGTTTCTACGCAATGAGTAAGGGCGGAAAGAGCTTCGTCTACTTTCTTTTGATCACGATGAGCTTTCAGGTCATTCAGTCGTGTGATTTGTTCTATACGCACTGCCGAATTGTCAATCTCCAGAATGTCTATAGGTGCTTCTTTGTCTAATTTGTATTTATTGACACCCACAATGGTTTGTTGACCTGAGTCAATTCTTGCTTGTGTGCGCGCTGCTGCCTCTTCAATACGCATTTTAGGGATACCGGTTTCAATGGCTTTAGCCATTCCTCCCAACTTTTCTATTTCTTGAATATGATTCCATGCGTTGTGAGCAATTTCATTGGTAAGAGATTCTACGTAGTATGAACCTGCCCAGGGATCAATGCCTTTACATATGTTCGTTTCCTGTTGGATATAAATCTGTGTATTGCGAGCGATACGAGCGGAAAAATCTGTAGGCAATGCGATTGCTTCGTCAAGTGCGTTGGTGTGCAATGATTGTGTGCCTCCCAATGTTGCTGCCATAGCTTCAATGCAGGTACGTCCTACGTTATTATAGGGGTCTTGCTCTGTAAGGCTCCATCCTGATGTTTGACAGTGCGTACGCAGTGCCAATGATTTAGGATTCTTGGGATTGAATTGTTTAATTATTTTTGCCCACAACATTCGAGCTGCACGCATCTTGGCTATTTCCATAAAATGATTTGTGCCTATTCCCCAAAAGAAAGATAAACGTGGCGCAAACGCATCGATATCAATGCCGGCGTTAATGCCTGCCCTCAAGTATTCCAATCCATCAGCCAATGTGTAGGCTAATTCAATATCTGCAGTAGCACCGGCTTCTTGCATGTGATATCCTGAGATGGAAATACTGTTGAACTTCGGCATGTATTTTGACGTGTAGGTGAAAATGTCGCTGATTATACGCATGGAGAATTCAGGCGGATAGATATAAGTATTACGCACCATGAATTCTTTTAATATATCATTTTGTATCGTACCTGCCATTTCTTCAAGTTTAGCTCCTTCCGCCAGGCCTGCGTTGATATAGAAAGCCATGATTGGCAATACAGCTCCGTTCATAGTCATTGATACGGACATTTTATTAAGAGGAATGCCGTCAAAGAGAGTTTTCATGTTATCAAGCGAACAGATTGACACTCCGGCTTTACCGACATCACCGAATACTCTTGGGTGATCAGGATCATACCCGCGGTGTGTAGCAAGGTCAAATGCTACGGAAAGCCCTTTCTGCCCGGATGCTAAATTCCGGCGATAAAATGCATTGGATTCTTCGGCTGTGGAAAATCCGGCATATTGGCGGATCGTCCAAGGTCTGAAAGCATACATCATGGAGTAAGGGCCACTCAAATAGGGAGGAATACCTGCTGCGTAATGGAGGTGCTCCATTCCTTCAAGATCTTCTTTGGTATAAACAGGTTTAACTTGAATGTGTTCCGGTGTTTCCCAATTAGATTTTGTGTCATTGTCTTTTTGTCCTACCTTGCCATTTTTCAGCGCGGATTGGGCAAATATATTTATTGATTTGAAATCTGGTTTCATAAGGATTTATTTAGTTATACCTAACTTTTCATTTAATTCATTCAATGTATCCAAAATATTACTGCGCGTATGAATAAAATAGTTTATTCCGGCAGCTTTTAATTCATCTATGCATGGAGGATTGCCGGCGACAATAAAAATGGCTTTCTCCTTTAATGCGTTGAATGCAGGAATAGCATATGTCGCATATTCTTCATCACTGGAGCATAATACAACAATATCCGCCTTTGATTCGATTGCCGCTTTTGCTCCTTCTTCTACAGTGCTGAATCCTAAGTTATCAATAACTTCATATCCTGCGCAAGCTAGAAAATTACAAGAGAATTGCGCACGAGCCAAACGCATGGAAAGGCTCCCGATAGTCAGCATAAAGACTTTGGGTGTATGATCGGAAAGTTCGGTATTGCAACGTGTCCTTTCAAAATCGCTTGCTTCTCGTTGTATATTCAAAACGGGGATGTGGCCTCTGTTGATACAATGCGGAGCGGTTGACTTTCTGCCACCCGACTTTTCTTTGAAATCAGGAAATTGGTTTGTTCCCAACAAGGTTTCTTTCCTTTGAGCAAGTGCTAGATGGCGTTTGTTACTTACTTCGTTTACGGCTTGTTGAATGGTGCCGTTAACTACATTTTCGTAAAAGCCTTTTTTATCTTCCACATCAAGGAAGAGTTTCCATGCTTCTTGTGCAAGTGAAGCTGTTAGGTTTTCAATATAATACGATCCTCCTGCCGGATCTACTACTTTATCAAAATGTGCTTCTTCTTTTAGTAATAATTGTTGGTTACGTGCCAAACGTTCGGAAAGTTCATTGGAGCTTTCGTAAGTTGCGTCAAAAGGCGTTACGGTCATAGAGTCTATGCCTCCTAAAGTGGCACTCATTGCTTCTGTCTGCGATCTTAGCAGGTTCACATAGGAGTCAAACAACGTTTGATTATATTGGGTGGTTGTGGCATGTATATGCATTTTAGCACATCCTTCACTATTCACACCGTAAGCATTTACAATATCACTCCAAAGTAAACGTGCTGCACGGAATTTAGCTATTTCCATAAAATAATTGGAACTTACGCCAAAACGAAAAGCAAACTTTGGCACAACTTCTTCAGCTTGAAGTCCGGCTTCGGTTAATTGTTTCAAATAGTGTGCTCCCCATGCCAAAGCATATCCCAATTCTTGATAAATATATGCTCCTGCATTGTTCAGTAAATCTGAATTTATGCAGATAACTCGAAACAGAGGAAAATCTTTTGAAAGATGAATGAGCTCTGTTGCTACGTCTGTAAATGTAGTAGGATCGCCTCCTTCTTGTAAAATATGTTTTATCGGGTCATAATTGAGTGAACCTCTGATTTCTTCTTTGTTAATTCCGGATTCTTGATAATAGTGTGTCAAGACCTTTAAGAAACTTGTTTCTGATCCCGGAGCGACACTATAATTAAGTTCAATAGCTGTCGGATAGATGCCTTGTAGCAAGTTCTTGATAAAAGCATCGGATACTTTCACATCTTCTAATTCAAACTCAATGGAGTCCACTCCTTTTGATAGTATTTCAATGGCTTTGGCATTGGCATGTGTGGCATCTGTTACGTGGATAGTCTGGCGTACAAACCAACTATTCGAATCCTTGCTATTTCCTCTTAAATATGGAAATCTGTCGGGTAAAGCATTTGCTACAGGTAGATCTTTAAGATCCTCGGAGCGGTAGAAAGGTTTCACTTTAAAGCCTTCATTGGTTTTCCATACCAGTTTCTTCTCAAAATCTGCGCCCTTTAAGTCGATAGTTATCTTATCAAGCCATTCCTGAGTGCTAACCGGAGGAAATTCTAGAAATAAATTATCTCTTCCTGCCATAATTTGGTGTTTATATATTAGAAGTTTTGTAACGAGTATTTTTAGCAAATATATAAGATCATATTAAGAAAAGAAAGTTTTGTGCAAAATATTTTGTCGACATGTTACAATAAAAGAGAAATATTTTTTATTTTTGCCAAACCTTAAAATAATTAGGACCCTTATGGATTGGATACTTGATTTACTATGGAAGCCGGATTCTGTGGCCCATATTGTCTTCTTATATGCGTTTGTCATAACGTTGGGAGTCATGTTGGGAAAAGTGAAAATTGCCGGCATATCGTTGGGAGTGACGTTCGTTTTGTTCGTAGGCATTATTATGGGACATTTCGGCTTTACTGCCAATTCTGAAATCCTTCATTTTATTCGTGATTTCGGATTGATAATTTTTGTTTTTTGCATTGGTTTGCAAGTGGGACCGTCATTCTTTTCTTCTTTCAAGAAGGGTGGAATGTCGCTTAACTTTCTAGCTGTATGCATTGTGCTCCTCAATTTGGCGGTTGCCATAGCGTGTTATTTTATATGGAATGGAAGGATTCAGTTACCGATGATCATGGGTATCATGTATGGTGCTGTAACGAATACTCCCGGACTTGGTGCTTCACAAGAGGCATTAACACAGCTTAATTATCATGGGCCGCAGGTTGCATTGGGATATGCTTGTGCTTATCCTCTAGGTGTCGTGGGTATTATTGCGACCACGATCGCCATTCGTTATATCTTTCATATTGATTTTAATGAGGAAGAGAAAAAATGGAATGAAGAGACGGAAGGTACTCATCAAAAGCCGATGATGTTGCAGCTTGAAGTACATAATGAGGCCATTTTTGGGAAGACGCTTACGACCGTAAGTAATTTTCTGGGGCGTTCTTTAGTCTGTTCACGTATTCGCAAAGAGGGAGAAGTAAGTATCCCTAATAGTGACACGATCCTCAATCAAGGTGATGAAATGTTAGTAACTTGTTCCGAGCAGGATGCCGAAGCGATTGTTGCTTTTATCGGTCGCAAAACGGAGGTTGAATGGGATAACCAGGATGCTCCGATGGTTTCGCGTCGTATATTGGTTACAAAAACGGAGATAAACGGTAAGCGTTTGGGAGCTATGAACTTTCGTGCAATGTATAATGTGAACGTGACACGTGTCAACAGATCCGGTATGGATTTGTTTGCTAACCCTAATTTAACGTTACAGGTTGGTGATCGTGTGATGGTCGTCGGATCATTGGATGCGGTGGAGCGTGTTGCCACAGTACTCGGCAATTCTTTGAAAAGATTGAATGAACCGAACATTATTACGGTGTTTGTCGGTATCTTTTTTGGAATATTGTTAGGTTGTCTTCCCATTAGTTTTCCTGGAATGCCAACGCCTGTCAAATTAGGATTGGCGGGTGGACCGCTTGTGGTTGCTATTTTGATCGGTAGATTCGGATACAAAATCAAATTGGTGACTTATACAACACAGAGTGCCAATTTAATGTTGCGCGAAGTGGGTATAACGTTATTCCTTGCGAGTATTGGTATAGAAGCCGGTGCCAATTTCTTTGATACTGTTATTCATGGAGATGGTTTACTTTATGTTCTGATCGGTTTACTTATTACTGTAATTCCATTAATGATTGTGGGAATCTGCGGAAGAGTATTCTATAAGACAAACTATTTTATACTTATTGGTTTGTTATCGGGATCAATGACTGATCCTCCTGCTTTGGCGTACGCTAATCAGGTCAGTGCCAGTGATGCTCCCGCTGTAGGTTATTCAACCGTTTACCCATTAACAATGTTTCTACGTATATTGGTAGGACAATTGGTCTTGTTGATAGCGGGAATATAGATTTGATAATACATAAGAATAATAGAGGGCATGTCTTTTTAGATATGCCCTTTTCAATTATTTCTTTAATTTTAGGTCGATATAGTGATCGATGAACTCTACTGTTTTTTCAATACCTAGTGTTGACGAGTTGATACACAAATGGTAACTTTTGGCTGCTCCCCAAGTCTTAAGGCTATAATAGTTATAGAATGCAGCTCGTTTCTTATCAGTCCTTATCATTAGTTCTTCTGCTTTTTCAGCAGAGATCTCATAGTTTTTCATTATTTGCGTAATGCGGTCCTTCTTATCGGCTGTAATAAAAACATTGACACAGTTGGGATTGTCTCTTAGTATGTAGTCTGTGCATCTGCCAACGAAAAGGCAAGAGTCGTTTTCTACCAGTTCTTTAACGACGTCGCTTTGTATTTTAAACAGGTTCTCATTATTGAGGACATTGTTATTCATAATATCGGTAGGATAAAATGGAAAACGTAATCCGAAGATGCCTCCACCTACGTTATGGTCTGCATTTTCATCAGCCTTTTCGAAAAACTCTTTACTCAATCCACTTTTCTGAGCGGCAATATTTATCAGTTCCTTATCATAGTATTTTAAACTGCGTTTCTCTGCTAATATTTTGCCAATGGCCCGTCCTCCACTACCAAGTTCACGGCCAATATTTATTACATAATTCTTCATATTTATCATATTGTTTGAATTGTTCTTATATATCGGATACGATGTTTCCTTTTCTGAACTTACGGAATTGTATAAACAGCATGATTCCAGAAGTGATAGTTGCAGCCACGTCTCCAACAGGCATACTTATCCATATTCCATCTAACCCGAAGAAATGCGGCCAGATTAATAATCCCGGAATCAAGAAGATCATTTGCCTTGTGAGTGAAAGGAATATAGACTTTTTGGCCATGCCTATGCTTTGAAAGAAATTGGCTGTCACCATCTGAAAGCCTATTATAGGGAATGTTATCATAACAATTCTCATTCCATTCACCGCCTGGCTGATCAACTCATCATCAGTAGTGAATATCGAAGCAACGAGATGTGGTATGAATTCTCCGAGTAAGAATCCGCAAGTGGTGACGACTGTGGCACAAATGATGGTTATCTTTAAAACATTGGTCACACGCGGATAAAGTTTCGCTCCGAAATTATATCCGGCGATAGGTTGCATGCCTTGGTTAAAGCCGAATACAATCATTACGAAAATAAAGATGATACGGTTCACAATGCCGAAAGCTCCAATAGCCAAATCACCTCCGAATTTTTTTAATCCTTGGTTGACAAGAATGACGATAAGGCAAGATGCTAAGTTCATTAGGAAAGGGGACATCCCGATAGATAATGTATCAATGACAAGCTTCTTGCGTAATTTGAATGTTCCTTTTTGAAAGTGAATGAAATTCTTCTTATTACTGAAAATGCGTATTTGCCAGCACAACATGATAAATTGAGAGATGACCGTAGCAAGTGCACTTCCTTTAATTCCGAAATGCAGAACGAAAATGAATAGTGGATTGAGGCAGATGTTGATCAATACCGTACCAATTGTAGCATACATGGATCTTTGAGGATAGCCGGACGACCGAAGCAATGCATTCAATCCTAAAAACATATGGGTGACAACGTTACCTAATAAGATAATCGTCATGAAGTCGTGAGCATAGGGAAGAGTGTGGGACGATGCACCGAAAAAGAGAAGAATAGGATCCAAAAAGATAAGTCCTATAATAGTGAACGAGATACCTAGAATCGTATTCATGGTGACGACGTTTCCTAAAATAATATTGGCACTAGCGTAATCCTTTTGTCCTAGTCGTACGGATGTAAGTGTGGCCGCACCTGCACCAATCAATGATCCGAAGGCTGCAGCCAAATTCATTAAAGGGAAGGTTAAAGCCAATCCTGATATTGCTAATGGCCCAACGCCATGTCCGATGAAAATACTGTCGATGATGTTGTAGAGTGAAGATGCTGTCATCGCAATGATTGCAGGTACAGCATATTTCATTAAGAGTTTACTTACTTTTTCTGTTCCTAATTCTGTTGGTAGTCCTTGTTGTGACATAAATTAATTTTTGATTTTGCAAAAATACAAAATATATTGCGTTTAAAGAAATTGTATCCTGTGAGGATGAGGCAATTAAGGTTAAATGTTGAGGTTTGATGGATAGCAAATCTCTGCCTCTTATAGTTCTTATAAGATTGGTTACAGCTTTTTATCTAGAAATTTTACCATTGATTCCAGCCATTTCTTATCTGTATGATCAAATGTGTTGAGTTGGTCGCTGTCAATATCCAGTACTCCTGCCAGAATGTTATTCAAATGAAATGGGAGGACTATTTCAGATTTTGATGAAGAACTGCATGCAATGTGTCCCGGAAATAAATTTACGTCGGGAACAATCTGCGTGGTTTCTTCTTGCCATGCTGTGCCACATACCCCACGCCCGTATTTGATGCGAGTACAAGCTAACGGTCCTTGGAACGGACCTAAAACCAATTCGTTACCTTTGATTAAGTAAAAGCCCACCCATAAAAAATCAAATACTTCTTTAAGCATGGCCGTCATGTTTGCCATGTTGGCTATAAGATCTGTTTCTCCACACAAAACAGATTCTACTTGTGGATAAAGTTCTTTATATCTTTCTTCTTTACTTTGAGCTGTAATCGTAATTTGTTCTGCCATGTTTTATATTTTATTATTGTCAATTACATATTTTACTTCCTTGAATGCATACTGCCTGGTTTCACCATTTTCTAATTGAAGATGCATCATCCCATTCGGATCAATCTGCTGAACGTGTGCATTGAATGTTCCTGTTGAATCGGTAAAAGGATGTAGCCCTTCTTTTCGAAACAAGGATTCGCAATAGTCTTTTTGTATTTTTGATTCGTTTCCTGATTTCAATAGAGTGTAATATTCATCTAGATGTTGCAAACACAAGTCAAGTACTTGTTTTAAATCCACTTCCTTGTTGATAATCTTAATTAAGGATGTCGGGTTAGGACCGAAGCCATTCATATCGGTTTGATTGATGTTTATGCCAATTCCCAGGATACAACTTCCAACGTAAACATCCACCAAATCGATCTCAATCAGCATACCACATATTTTCTTTTCATGCCAATACACATCATTCGGCCATTTTATGCTTATTCCTTCCGTAAACTCATCAAGCGTCTTTTTTACGCAAAGAGCTGCTATTTGCGATAAGGTGAATTGCTTGTTAGCTTTCAAGAATAGAGGCTTGAGCAACGTGGAGAAAAGTAAATTCTGTCCATGTGTACTTTTCCATTGATTGCCTCTTTGTCCTCTTCCTTGAGTTTGAAAGTCGGCATATACCGTAGTGAACTCGCGTGGGTTCTCTTTACTTAGCAGTAATTTTATTTCGTCGTTGGTAGACGTTGTCTCAATTTTATGTATGATGTTGAAGTTCATATCTTCTATTTAAAATATCGGTGAATCAAATGCATTCTCCAGATGATTTATATGGAAGCAATTTCTCTGTCCCATTACGGTAATGATATCAAATCTTGGTTCCAGATCAACCTGATACTTGTTCAAGTAGCTGTGAGCAGCAAGCATTATATTTTTTATCTTCTTCGGTGTGACGGCATCTTCCGGTTTAGCGAAATATTCATTGCTTCTGGTTTTTACTTCCACAAAGACAATTTCGCCTTCTTTTTTTGCTACAATATCCAATTCTTTTGAGCCGGTACGCCAGTTACGATGAAGTATGATGTAATTATTATCAATTAAATATTGCACGGCTTCCTCTTCTCCTGCTTGTCCTAATTTATTATGCTCTGCCATATATATTGTTTTTTGCAAAAATAATGACAAATTAAATAATAAGATTACTTTTGTATAATAAAAGTACAAGAATATGGGATTTGATGATAGTTATTTCATGAAACAGGCTTTGAATGAAGCCATAGCAGCAGCGCAAGAAGGTGAAGTGCCTGTTGGCGCTATCGTTGTTTGCAATCAAAAAATAATAGCACGGGCGCATAATATGACTGAGAGATTGACGGATGTGACAGCACATGCGGAAATGCAAGCAATAACTATTGCTGAAAATCTATTAGGAGGAAAATATTTGAAGGATTGTACTTTGTATGTGACGCTTGAACCTTGTGTGATGTGTGCCGGAGCACTGGCATGGGCACAATTAGGACGTTTGGTGTATGCTGCCATTGACGAGAAAAGAGGATACCATTTGTTGGAGAAAAATATTCTTCATCCTAAAACAGAAGTATTGTCAGGTGTTATGTCAGATGAGGCAGGATGCTTGATGACAGAATTCTTCAAGAAGAAAAGATAAATAAGTTTGGATCATTTATCTTTGATTTCTTCATAATCAACATACTCTCCATCCTCTTTTGTGTATATTTTCTTCTTCCCTCCGTCAGTGAATTGAGCATTCTCATTCTTACCGGAGTCATTTTGCGATCCATAATTATCAGAAGATTCGGATTGTTCTTGTGCGTTGCGATATTGACTGCTTGTTTTATGAATACCGAAGATAGCTCTTAACACTCGACCTACTATAAATAATCCCATCAATATGATGAAGAAGAATATGGTAAATAAAAAACTAAATATACCCATGATAAATTAATGTTTCCTGTTATAATAACAACAACTATGCCAAAAAGTTCACTCTTCAGCCTTTTGCTTTTTTTGTGTGAATAGTGAGAGTAAAATGTACCATAAGACAATAGCAGTGAAAGACAGATCTTTCAATAATGCAAGAATGGGTATGCAAATGACTAAGAATATGATACTGATTTTATTGTTATTCCACTTTAGGTTCTTGAATTTAAGTGAGAACATCGGAATCTCTGAAATTAGAAGTCCTGAGAAAATGCAAGCTGTTATTGCTAAAAGAATCACGTAATAGGGTGAACTTGAAGTAAAATAAGCGCTTCCTCCTTCAATCAACGATGCCCAAAAAAGAGCATTTGCCGGAACAGGTAACCCTATGAATGAGCATTTCTGGCGGGTGTCAATATTGAATTTAGCTAATCGCAATGCTGAAAAGATAGCAATAACAAAAGCAATGTAAGGGAAATATCCTTCAATAGGTTTCATGAATGCCGGATAAGGCATTTGTTGTAATAATGCGAACAACATGGCAGATGGAGCCAATCCGAAAGTGATGTCATCAGCCAATGAGTCTAATTCACCTCCGATAGGAGAGTGTGCATCAAGTGCTCGTGCAGCCATGCCATCAAAAAAATCGAAAACAGCGCCTAAAATAATAAACAAAAAAGCTGTAGCAAAGTCTCCTTCCAGAGCTTGCACCGTAGCTATTGCACCGGACAAAAGATTTCCACACGTTAATGTGTTGGGAATTTTCTTTGTTATGAAGTTAGCCATTATTATGATTTCAATTTCGCAATGATCGTCTGATCTCCTGTGGTGCTTTGCTCTAGTTTGACGCAAACTTCTGCGTCCAAAGGTAGATAAACATCTACTCGAGAACCAAATTTAATAAAGCCCATATGTTCATCTATATAACAATCTTCTCCAGGAGTTGCATAGGTTACGATCCGTCGTGCCACGGCACCTGCAATTTGACGTGCCATGACTTCTACACCTGACGGTGTTTCAATGACAACCATTGAACGTTCGTTGTCAGTACTTGCTTTGGGTAGCCAAGCTTGCAGATAGCGACCATTCTTGTGCTCCACTTTTTTCACCACTCCATCAACAGGATACCAATTGGCATGTACATTTACAATGCTCATGAAAATAGATATCATCAATCTTTTGTCGTGGAAATATTCATTTTCCATTACTTCTTCAATAACCACAACTTTTCCATCAGCCGGAGCCACTACAATGTTTGTTGTGTCTTTCCCGAATAAACGGATGGGACAACGGAAAAAGTTAACCATTAATGAGTAGAGGAAAACGCTGATTGCAAGTGTGCAGAAAAAAGGAATTTTTGTGTCGAAAAGGAAGAAAACGATGGCATTGAATAATGCAATCGAACCTCCGGTTATAAATAGGGTGTGGGTGCCTTCTCTATGTAATCTTATCTTTTTTAGCTTTTTTAATCGGCTCATGTATATCTTATTTTTGTTTCGCAAAAGTAGCTGTAATTTATTTATGTAACAAACAAAACGCAAAAAAATGATATTAGTCAGCAACTTTTGTTCTTTTTTTCGTGTTTATGCCTTTTATGTTATACCTTTATACCTGTTTTAACGGAGGTAATATTATGCAAGATTTTGTTCATTTACATGTCCATTCTCAATACTCGTTGCTTGACGGCCAATGCGCAATTGATAAGATTGTAGACAAGGCCAGGGCTAACGGAATGAAGGGTATGGCCCTTACCGATCATGGTAGCATGATGGGAATAAAAGAATTATGGAACTATGTGACGAAGATTAATAGTGGCATTGAGGACGAAAGTAAAAAGTTCAAGCTGATTATTGGATGTGAGATGTATGTAGCACATCGTCGACTCACTGATCATGATAAGTCAAAGGGAGATATGAGTGGTTATCACCTTATCGTTTTAGCTAAAAACGAAAAGGGATATCACAATTTAATCAAATTGGTATCAAAATCGTGGACGGAAGGATATTATCTGCGTCCTCGTACAGATCGTGTGGAACTGGAAAAATATCATGAAGGTTTGATTGTAAGTACGGCTTGTATTGCAGGAGAAGTCCCTCAAAAGGTATTAAAAGATGATTTGGAGGGTGCTGAAGAGGCGGTTCTATGGTATAAGAATCTTTTTGGTGATGATTTTTATTTGGAATTGATGCGCCATAAAGCGACTGTTGCCCGTGCCAATCATGAGGCTTATGAATTGCAACAACGAATTAATTCGGCGCTAATAGAATTGAGTAAAAAGTGTGGAGTGAAACTTATTTGCACCAATGACGTTCACTTTACGGATGAAGAAAATGCCGAAGCACACGATAGATTGATTTGTTTGAGCACAGGTAAGGATTTGGATGATCCGAACCGTATGGTTTATTCAAAGCAAGAGTGGTTTAAAACGAGGGAAGAGATGAATGAAATCTTTGCCGATGTGCCTGAAGCTTTGAGCAACACGGTGGAGATCTGTGATAAGGTAGAATTCTATACAATTGATCATAAGCCTATTCTGCCTATATTTCCGAAACCGAAAGAATTCACGAATGATGATGACTATCTAAGATATCTTACTTATGAAGGGGCTAAAAAAACGTGGCCCGACTTAACCCAAGAACAAAAGGAACGAATCGACTTTGAGTTGGGTGTGATTAAACACATGGGATTCCCCGGATATTTCTTGATTGTGCAGGATTTCATTCAAGCTGCACGTGATTTAGGTGTCTCGGTTGGCCCGGGACGTGGATCGGCTGCCGGTTCGGCGGTTGCCTATTGCTTGGGTATTACAAAGATTGATCCTATAAAATATGATTTACTGTTTGAACGTTTCTTGAATCCTGATCGTATTTCATTGCCTGATATTGATATTGACTTTGATGATGATGGACGTGGAGACGTATTACGATGGGTTACGAATAAATATGGAGCTGAAAAGGTAGCACATATCATCACATACAGTACAATGGCTACCAAGATGTGCATCAAAGATGTTGCTCGTGTGGAGAAGCTGCCTTTATCGGAAAGTGATCGTATCGTAAAATATATACCGGATCGTCTGCCGGACGTGAACGGCAAGACTCCGAAAATGAATTTGAAGAATTGCATTGCCGCTTTACCTGAGCTTCAGGATGCCTGCAATTCAAACAATCCATTGATTCGTGATACCATGAAGTATGCACAAATGCTCGAAGGAAATGTTCGAGGCACAGGTGTACATGCATGTGGCACGATTATTTGTAGAGATGATATTACGGATTGGGTACCGGTTTCTACGGCTATAGACAAAGAGACCGGCGAACGTATGTTGGTTACTCAATACGAAGGACGAGTGATTGAGGATACCGGATTGATAAAGATGGACTTTTTGGGGTTGAAAACCCTGTCCATAATCAAAGAAGCGGTAGCTAATATAAAGTACCATACAGGTAAAGACATTGATATCGACAATATCCCTATTGATGATCCTGCAACCTATAAGCTATATAGTGAGGGGCGTACGATTGGTACATTCCAGTTTGAGTCGGCAGGTATGCAGAAGTATTTGCGTGAATTGCAGCCTACCACTTTTGAGGATCTTATTGCCATGAACGCTCTTTATCGTCCGGGACCAATGGATTATATTCCTTCGTTTATCAATCGTAAACATGGTCGTGAGCCGATAACCTATGATATACCTTGCATGGAGAAGTACCTGAAAGATACTTACGGAATCACGGTATATCAAGAACAAGTGATGCTTTTGTCGCGTTTGCTGGCAAACTTCACCCGAGGTGAAAGTGATGCTTTGCGAAAGGCGATGGGAAAGAAATTGAAGGAGAAGCTGGATCACATGAAGCCTAAATTCATTGAAGGCGGAAAGAAGAATGGCCATAATCCTAAAGTCCTGGAAAAGATTTGGGCCGATTGGGAAAAGTTTGCTTCGTATGCGTTTAATAAGAGTCATGCTACGTGCTATTCGTGGATAGCCTATCAGACCGCTTATTTAAAGGCCAATTATCCTTCGGAATATATGGCTGCCGTAATGAGCCGAAGTCTTGCTAATATTACGGATATCACTAAACTGATGGATGAGTGTAAGGCAATGGGTATAAATACTCTGGGACCGAGTGTCAATGAAAGTAACCTGAAGTTTACCGTTACTTCGAACGGAGATATCCGTTTTGGTATGGGGGCTGTGAAAGGAGTTGGAGAAGGAGCTGTTGCAACGATTGTTTCCGAACGTGAGAAGAGTGGTCCGTATAAGAGTATCTTTGATTTTGTTCAACGAGTTAATTTATCGTCATGCAATCGCAAGAATCTTGAATGTCTGGCTCAAGCCGGAGGGTTTGATTGTTTCCCCGAAATAACGAGAGAACATTTTTTTGTAAAGAACGCTAAGAACGAGTCCTTCTCTGAAGTATTGGTGAGGTATGGCAATAAGTTGCAAGCCGATAAGGAAACGGTGACCAACTCTTTGTTTGGCGGCGATGCAGCATCTATTGAAATAGCTGTTCCGGCTTTGCCTGAATGTACTCCATGGACGGATATAGAACGGCTGAATTTAGAGAAAGATCTGGTCGGAATTTATATATCTGCTCATCCTTTGGATGAATACGCTGTCATATTAAATAATGTATGTAACACCAAAGTAACGGAATTTGATGATAAGGAAGCATTAGCCGGAAGAGAAATGACATTTGGTGGAATGATTACGAATGTTCGTAAGGGAACTACTCGTACAGGAAATCCTTATGCGATAATGAAGGTTGAGGATTTTTCAGGATCAGGTGAATTGCCTTTCTTCGGGAATGATTTTATTACTTGGAATAATTTCTTGCAGGAGGGGCTATTTATATATGTGCGTGCGGTATGTCAACCAAGAAAATGGAATCAGGATGAGTACGAAATACATATCAATTCGATTCAACTCTTGCCGGAAGTGAAAGATTCTTTGATTCAGAAACTAACAATCATGATTCCATTATCGAAATTAACGGGAGAGACTGTGGCTGATCTGCAAGAAGTGACAACAGGTACACCCGGTAATGTGGATTTGCATTTCTGCATCTATGATGATGAAGATACAATGCAAAGCCAAACAGTGGAAATGAGATCGAGAATAAAGAAGATTTCTATGGGGAAAAATCTAGTAAGATTTTTAAAAGAACACGATGAATTTAGATATCAAATAAATTAAATTTCTATCTTTGTAAGATATTTATAGAACACTAAAACAAATAGAAAGATGGCAAAAGAATTAAACAGCGATAACTACGAAGAAGTAGTAAATAGCGGCAAACCCGCAGTAATAGATTTTTGGGCTACATGGTGTGGACCTTGTCGTCGTGTTTCTCCTATTATAGATGAATTGGCAGAGGCATATGGAGACAAAGTAAATATCGTAAAATGCGACACAGAAGAAAATGATGAACTGACTGCAAAGTTCGGCATCATGAGCATTCCTACAGTTCTTTTCTTCAAAGATGGAGAAGTTGTAGACAAGCAAATCGGAGCAGCTGCAAAGTCTGCCTACCAAGATAAAATTGAAGCACTATTGAAATAATTATATTATGGCTGAGAACGACGCTTTCTTAGATGACGCTGAAGACGATTATAAGACAATCGAATTCATCAAAAACTATTTACCGCAAGAGTTGAAAGGTAAATTTACGGATGAACAGCTTTATTATTTTATTGATGTCATTGCTGAATATTACTCTGAAAGCGGATGCTTGGATGCGGAACCTGATAAAGAGGGATATGTTGAGATTGACGAAAATAAAGTTGCTGAATATGTAGCAAGCCATGCAAAGAAAGATGGCATCGGAGAGTTTGATATAGAAGAGCTTTACTTTGTGATCGATGGAGAAATGGAATATGGCAATACAGTAGGCGAAGAATAAACCTATTATTGGATATACAAAAAAGGCTTGTGCCTCACGGTGCAAGTCTTTTTTATATGTTTATAAGGTTTAATCAGGTTGTTATAAAAGGTTGGTAATAAGAGGTTTTTTATAGTTTCACCTTATAAGCATGACAAAGAAAATCAAAATTTTCGTAAATGAAGAAGTTTTATCTAATTATATTTCCCCAATAATGAAATTCTGTCGCTTTAATTCTTCCCAATAATGGGGATATGATTTTGAGACAACCATGGGACTGTCTATTCTGATTGATCCTATTTTAAGCGATGCCGGTGCAAAAGCCATTGCCATACGATGATCTTGATAAGTGAGTATGGCTTCATTTGTAGGTTCGCATCTTTCGTTTTCCCAGCAAAGCGATCCTTCTTCCTTTTCTTTTATGACATAGCCGATTTTTCTCATTTCATTGATCAAAGCGGCAATGCGGTCGGTCTCTTTTATCTTCAAACTCTGCAATCCCGTGAAATGGAAAGGGATATTCATTAATGCAGTTGTGACTACTAATGTTTGCGCTAGATCCGGTTGATTAACGAAATCGAGATGCAGCTCATTCATGTCAATGGCTTTCTCTTTTTCTATAAGAATGCCCGAAGGAGTATATTTAGTGGTTACTCCCAATTGAGTGAAGAAATCTTTTATAGCCGAATCCCCCTGATAGCTATTGGCTAGTAATCCGGGAAGTTCTATCCGCGCTTTGTTTGAAAGGGCTGCCATCTCATACCAATAGGATGAAGCGCTCCAATCATTTTCTACCGTAATAGACTGAGTATTGTAGTGACATTTATTTACTTTAAGCGTGTGATCATCTATCCATTGAACGTCGGCGCCACAATCTTTCATTAGATTGATGGTCAGGTTAATGTAGGGACGTGAAACAATTGTACCGGTTAATTCCAATAGCAATCCTCCAGGCAAGTACGGAGCAATCATCAATAAGGCAGAGATGTATTGCGAACTGACATTTCCGGGAAGTTCCAGCTTGCCGCCATTCATTTTGCATCCCTTTATGAGGAGTGGAGGGTAGCCGTCTTTCTCTTGGTAGGTGATATCGGCACCAAGGGCGCGTAAGGCATTTACCAAGATCGATATGGGGCGGTTGCGCATTCTCTCCGTGCCTGTGATGACATGCGTTTCTCCTTCTGAAAGAGACAAATATGCTGTAAGGAAACGCATGGCAGTGCCTGCAGCTTTAATATCAATGAGGTAAGGATTGTTAGAAAAAGCATCATGCATCACATTCGTATCGTCGCAATCGGATAAGTTGTTTATTGCTTCTTCGTTTTTAGCTAGAGCCTGAATGATTAGCAATCGGTTGCTGATACTTTTTGATGCAGGTAAAACCACACTACCGTTGAAACTGCATGGGGCTTTAATCTCGTAAATCATTCTGCTTCGTTTTTGAAGATAGAGAAGTTCACACTTCCATAGTGACGTTGATCTATAAGATGAGGCGTCTCTGTGAAATCATTCGTCTTGCCATGTTCAAGTACAAAGATGCCATTCGGTTTTAGCAATTGTCTGCTAAAAACAATACCGGGAAGAGTGTCCAATTCTTTCAGGTCGTATGGAGGATCAGCAAATATAAGATCAAACTTCTCATGGGATGATTTCAGGAACTTGAACACATCACCACATATCAACAAATTCTTTTCCGTCTTTACCGTTTCCATCACTTTACGTATGAAAGCGGCATGTTTGTGATCCATCTCTATAGAGACTACTCTGTTGCATCCACGACTCAACATTTCAATGCTAATACTTCCGGTACCTGCGAAAAGATCCAATGCCGTAACGTCCTCTTCCAAGTCCATTATATTATTTAATACATTGAAAAGATTCTCTTTCGCAAAATCCGTAGTAGGGCGTGCCTTGAATGTGCGTGGAATCTCAAAGTGCCTGTGTTTATATATTCCTCCTATAACTCGCATAAATATAATGTTTGTAAATCAAATGGAATTTCATTTAAGTCTGTGTCACTTGCTGTTCCCATTTCCGATTTGGGATTGACAAAATAAATCTGTTTTACGAATTGCTTTAATCGTGATGTCAGTTTCTCTTTATCGGCAATCTTTCCGACTAAGTGGAGCTCGTCCCGATCTTGTTCATATTCCAGCTGTTTCCATACATACAGTATGTAGTAAAGTATGTCGGCTGAGGACTTGCACAAGAAAGTATTGGTCAACAACAAGTGCCCATGATCGTAACAGAAAATGTCAACGGCATCCGTTTTGATATATGCATACATCTTTTTAGAGTTTCCGATCAAGCTTTTGGTGGCAAAGTATTCAATCAGCGGACTTGTATGAGCAAAGAAACGCAAGTTTGAATATTCATCGGCTAACAGTTGTTCGATGAGTTTATCCATTCCGAACAATACCACCGTGTTTGCTTTGGAAAGAATATTATACATGACCTCTTCCGTGTCCTCCTCTGTTTTGGGGACGTTGCAATAGAATAATGTATCGGCTGCTTCGTCTTCAAACAGTTCAAAGGGAACCATCGAATAGCGTTTGGTATCCATGATTACGTTTACCTTGAAGTAAGGATGATTCAAAAAAGAATTGTTGCGGAACATCTGCTTCATATTAGCGGGGAGCGATATGTTCTTATCTACGTCTTTAAGTATGTACGTAAGAGGTTGCTCGTCCAGGGGATTAAAGATTGAAAATGCAAACTGTTCGCTTCCCAACCGCATGGATAAGGTAAAATGCTTACTCATGTTGAAATCCAGATTTCTCAAGCTTGTTTCTTCTGTCATATGGTAGAATCTCTTAATTTTGTATTATATTCGCATACAAAGATATGAAATAATAATGATAGAAGACTATTTTGCTGACCAAATAAAGTTGAATTTCCCGCATGAACCTACTCTTGATCAAGAGAATGCGCTGATGGCTTTGGCTCGGTTTCTTACAAATCGCGACAGTCGTTCTGTTTTTGTCTTGCGTGGCTATGCCGGCACCGGAAAGACCTCTTTGATTGCTGCTTTAGCTCGCACGATGGATGTGTTGAAACAAAAGGTTGTACTGATGGCTCCCACCGGACGTGCGGCAAAAGTCTTTTCTCTTTACTCGGATCATCCGTCATTCACTATACATAAAAGGATCTATCGGCAGAAACGTTTTACGGGCGAGATGGACAACTTCCAGCTGAATGTGAACTTATCGAAACACACTTTGTATGTGGTGGATGAGGCTTCAATGATTGCAAATGCACGAGGGGGACATGGCTTCGGGACGGGACGCTTGCTGGATGATCTTATCGAGTATGTGTATTCGGGCGAAGGCTGTCGTTTGTTGTTGATGGGAGATACGGCGCAGCTTCCTCCTATTGGTGAGGAGATGGGCATTGCTTTGTCCAAAGGCGTTCTTCATGGATATGACTTGACGGTACACGAAGCGGACTTAAAGCAAGTTGTGAGACAGTTTGATACATCGGGCATACTCCATAATGCCACCTCTCTTAGAATGGCGATCAACAATGAAGATTGTTTTGAACCTCCGGTGATTCACGTATCCGGTTTCGAAGATATGCAATCGATCAGCGGGGCGGATTTGATTGAGTCTATTGCCGATTGCTACAACCATTCGGGGATGGATCAGACGATAATCATTACCCGATCAAACAAACGCGCTCATGTTTACAATATGGGAATACGAAACACTATTCTCAATTACGAGGATGAATTGTGCTCGGGAGACATCTTGATGGTCGCTAAAAACAATTACTATTGGCTGAAGGATAATAAGAATATTGAGTTCATTGCCAATGGCGATTTGTGCATAGTGAGACGTGTGCGCAATACTCGCAGTTTATATGGTTTCCGCTTTGCCGATGCCACTCTGTGCTTTCATGATTATGATGATTTGGAGATAGAAGCTACAATATTGCTTGACACCTTGCACTCTGAAGCTCCGGCTTTGACCGAGGAACAAAATAAGCAATTGTTTCAAAACATTTTGGCGGACTATGCCGATGTGCCATTAAAAGCTGATCGAATGAAAAAGCTGAAAGAGGATCCTTATTATAATGCTTTGCAGATAAAATACGGGTATGCCATTACTTGTCATAAGGCACAAGGCGGACAATGGGAAAATGTCTTTTTGGATCAGGGGTATATGCCTGATGAAAACATTACGCCTGATTATTATCATTGGCTTTACACCGCATTGACTCGTGCTACTGAAAAGCTCTATTTGGTGAATTTCCCCGAGAAACGTGTAGATTAAAGCAAGGGACTGAATACTCTGACGATGGATTCTTTTACTTTTTGCTTGCGTGGACGCTTCCTCCAGTTTTTCATGAAGACCTGTTGACAACTGTGCTGGTCGTTTAAGAAGATGGCTTTCATCTGCAATGCTGTCTGCTCGTCATACATAAATGCATTTATCTCGAAGTTGTGTTCGAAGCTTCGGAAATCCATGTTCGTAGAGCCCACAGTTGATAACACATCATCACTGACCATCAGTTTGGAGTGCAAGAATCCTCCTTGGTAAAAGTATATTTTGATATCGGCTGCCAATGCTTCTTCTATGTAAGAGTTGGATCCTAATTGCGTGATCAATGCATCGGCTTTTTGCGGTATCATTATTCGAATGTCTACTCCCGATAATGCAGCGATTTGTAGTGATTGCATGATTGATTCGGTCGGCAGGAAATAAGGCGTTTGAATATAAAAGTATTTTTTTGAGCTGGTGATAGCCAAACAAAGTCCTTGCATGATTTCTTTCCATGGAGCCGTAGGTTCACTTGTGACAATCTGTATAAGCGAGTTGCCTATATTTCCCATTTTCGGGAAGAACTTGACACTTGTTAATAATGTCTGATCAGTGAAATACCAATCCAATAGGAATGAGGTCTGTAATCCATATACGGCTTTACCCCGGATGCAAATATGTGTATCTCTCCATTTGCAGCCTTTGATGCCGCGTACGTATCGTACTGCTATATTCATTCCTCCTATGAAACCGCATTTCCCATCTATAATAACCACTTTGCGGTGATTGCGGTAATTGACTTTACTCGTAAACACAGGGTAGCGCACCTTCAGGAAGCTTCGTATTTCTATTCCTTCAGCTTCCATTTCTTCAAAGAATTTGTTGCGTACGTGCCAGCATCCCACGTCATCATAAATGACTCTCACAGAGACGCCTTCATGCGCTTTTTGAATAAGAATGTCTTTGATCAAACGTCCGATAGCATCGTCTTCAAAGATATAAGATTGAAAATGAATATGTTGTTTCGCTTTATAGAGAGCTTTGATCAGGGCGTTAATCATGTCATATCCATTGGTGAAAATCTCCACAGAGTTGCCTTCAAACGGTAATGCTTGATTGGTGTTTCTGAACAATTGAGCTACTTTATATTGATCAGCCGGCAATTTGAATGCCTCTTGTAGCAAGAATTCGTTCATTGGGCGTTTCATCAGTCGGTCGTATCTATTTTTACCGATGACACGTTCATGGCGTGTGCTTCTCCCGAAGAAGAAGTAGAGAATAAGTCCCAGATAGGGGAAAAGTAGGAGTATAAGCACCCATGCGATGGTCTTTACCGGATTGCGATTATCCAGTACAACGATCGTAATTGTGCCTGCTATTATTCCAATATAGAGTATATAGTATACAATTGAAAAGATATAACTGATGATAGGACTCCACACCATACGGTTGTAATTATGATATATTTGAAAGCTTAATGTTACAAAGCTACCAAAGTTTGGTGATATATCAAGCGAAAGGTCAATAGTTTTTTAGTGAAAACTATGACAGTTAGGAGAGATTTTTTGAATTAGATAGTAACATTTTTTTGTTTTACAGATGTGATACGCAAGTTTTACAAAGGTTAAACTTAAATTTATCAATTGTTAAACTTAAGTTTAACCTTCGTAAAACGTAAGAACGTTGCCTTTGAATTCAAAAAATGTAGTAATGCATTTGGAAAAATCAATAGGACGTGTGCGACAAAGCTCTTACAATTAACTATTAGGTGCAATGTTTGTCTCAGGGCAAAGGATTTATATAATTATATTCAGTTGGTGCACCGGCTAGGCAATAAAAGCAATAAGTGAACGTTGATTAAGTGAAGTGTTTAATAATAATAAAGGGGAAAATGGAAGTAACATTTGAAAATTGTGATTTTAATAATCCAAAGCATCGCGAAGCATTACTGTTAATGATGGATGAGTATATGACTGATCCAATGGGAGATGCTGAGGCTGTTTTGGATAAGAATCAGCAACTGCAACTGATTGAAGGGCTGGCTAATCATCCGTCTTGTTTATGTGTGTTTGTACTTTACAAAGGCGAGTTTGCAGGACTGTCAATTAGTTTCATTAATTTCTCAACATTCAAGGTCAAGCCGTATTTATATGCGCATGACTTGTTCGTACGTGTTGGGTTCAGAAGCAAAGGTCTGGGCAAGCAACTCTTGCAGAGGTTGGTTGATATTAGTAATGAACGCGGCTATTGCAAGATTACACTTGAGGTTCGAAATGATAATAGGGTAGCTCTCTATCTTTATCGTGAATTAGGATTCACAGACACGGATCCTGCAATGTATTTCTGGACAAAGACGTTGTAACAAAAAGCAAAAGATGCCTTCCTGTCACAGGAGGGCATCTTTTTAGTTAAGTCAAGATCGAATTGACATATGTAATTTATTTATAAATTATTGGTATCAGTTTCACCTCGCTATTTAATCCCGATGGCATCGGAGCCCAATCACCGTATCCAGTAGAGCGATAGTTCAGATCCACTACATTGATTTCTTTGAACTTTCTCCATTTCACTCCGGCTCTGTCGAGTGCTGCAATACGGTTGGCCGAGAGATTGGTTACCTCAACTTCCAGTTTGTTTTCACCTTTATGCAGATATTTGCCTATATGCAACTCATAAGGTACTGCCCATACGCATCCTGCGTCTTGTCCGTTTACACTTACTCGCGCACTTTCACGCACATCACCTAGATTCAGTATCCAATCATCCGCTTTCGCTTCAGGAAGCGTGAATGTCAATGAATACTTTCCGGTACCCATGTTTTCTTTCGCTTCTTTCACATCAAGGTTTGTCCATGATTGTGGCTTATCTATATTGAATGTTCCACTGATGGCAGGCTTGCTTTCGGTGAAAGTAAGTGACCATCCATGTTCCAATGTATATTGATTCGTCTGTTCAGTAAAGTATTTCCATGCAGGCAAGTCAGTCTCCTTGTTCGTATAGGTTTGTAGGATTGTCGATTCACCCGATTTCAATTGTAGATACACCTGTGTCTTTCCGTTTTCTTTTCTCAGTTTGGCTTTGCCTTTTTCACCGGTCATCGGGTCGAAAAGTATGGCAGATGTGGCATTCACTCCAAGAGTGACCCAGCTGTCAACCCCTTTTGACTGCAATGACGAAATAAAGTAATGGTAGCCTGTAGGGTTACTGCGACGAATGGCATGAACACCGAATGTGGTCTTCATCTCTTCGGGTTGCACCTGGCATGCTTTCAAAGTCTCGTAATAGTCGGATCCGGTAATGATCTCACCCTTTCCCATTGGTGAAATTCTTGTTTTGCTGAAGCTCTTTACTAACGGGAAAGTCTGCATAGTTGTTTTAAAGTGGTTGCGACGTTCAGCTAGCGAACCATATCCGGGCACATCGTCAGGATAGTTGTTCATAAACACTATCTTTGCTCCAGCCTGTGCCAATGACTTGATTTTAGCCATTACATTATCCGGTATCAGGTGAGTGGAAGATACGATCAATGCTTTGTATTTGGTACCCCCGCTAGTCACGAGCATACCGTTTTTATATTGAGTCGTCAAGATAAACTGATCGGAAGTATAGTCAACATCAAAGCCGCTTTCAGTAATTTGATGTATTGTTTCGATGAACTTTGGAGCACGTTCGGCCATTTTATGAATGTCAAAAGCC
The DNA here is from genome assembly GCA_002315435.1 of Bacteroidales bacterium UBA1794. GTDB lineage: Bacteria > Bacteroidota > Bacteroidia > Bacteroidales > Bacteroidaceae > DCFW01. Next base: position 21,442 of record DCFW01000009.1, on the reverse strand, counting down.
ACGTAATGCCCGTTGAGTCCTTTCCAGATATCATATAAAGGTAGATAAATGAGGAAATCATTGTCAGGTTTTCCCATTTGCAGGAAGGATTGGCAACGTGTGATGTATTTGAAAAACGACGGAGCATCTTTCCAAATGCTATTGGTCGGCGACATGTTGATAGATGCATAGAACTGCCATCCGGGCCATTCAGCTTGTTGAGGCGAGTAGGGCGTTCCGTGGAAGAATACATGGTTGACTCCTGAAACGAACATTAAGTCGGCATCGGGTTTGCATTGCGACAATGACGCGCGAAAGTGTTCGGTAAGCCAAGTGAATGTCTCGGACGAAGTAAATGGTTTGCCTGAAATGTGTGCACCGGAAGAGGCATATTTCAGCATGGATAAGTCTGAAAAGTTCTTACGTGTAAGAGAATCCTGACGCAATCCTTTGATGTTGAATTGACTCAAACCGAACCCTTCACATTCCGGAATGTCCACCGTGGCATACAGATCAATTAAATTACCAGGTGAGCCATGTGCTTGGTTGCGGGTAATGGCATTGTGACTGTGTGCCCAATGAGTCCATTGCTCCGTGAAGTTGTGTTGCAACATACTTGCCAATGTTTCGCGGTAATCGCAAACAAGGCGAACATGTGCATCTGTTGCTTCCTTATCAATGAAATCAGGGAAATGATCCTCTAATTTATAACCGTGGTCTGTTGCAAATTGTGCAAGAAAATCAGGGCTCCAATCAGCATCGTATACTTCATAGGAGTCATTGAAGAATGTGTGCGGCCAGGGTGTATTGTTTTGTTTGAAAGCTTTGTCGAAAACATTCAAATAGTTGGCAACGGCTTGTTTTGAGAAGTGATCCATCACATATCCTTCACCTCCCGGTGCGGCGCGTTTCACTTTCTGGAAGGATTTGCCTATGAACAGAGCAATGATTCTACAATCTTCCGTAGCAGTCCATTGAAGGCGATGATCCTTTACTTTATTCGTTAGGTCAATCACATTTCCTTTGGCGGTATAAGCCATCAATTTATCCAGATAAGCGATCTTCTGTTGCTTCGCATCTTCAGGGATGACAGCATCTTTAAGTTCTTCTCCTTTTTTCAGAGAGTAGTCTTGGAAGATTGATTTTGTTGCTGCGTCAGCGGTTGTAACGCTTGGTCCGCCAAACGGCCAACCCGTTCCGTTGTTCATATCCGTTTCAGCGTTGAGGCGTTGATTGGTAGCTTCCACATATTGCAGCATCTGCATCCATTTGGGAGACAAATACTTGATGTCATTGGCGTCATTACCTTGAACGCCATAAATTGGAGTAATTTCAACACCTCCTATGCCGGCATGGGCATAAGCACTCAAATTATAATTCAGATTCGCTGTATCAACGGCACTACCCAACCACCACCATCGGGTGTAAGGTTTGGCCTCGGGGAGTGGAGTCGGCCAATTTTGTGACCACATGGTCAAACAAGTGGCAAGTGATAGGACACTTAATATAATTTTCTTCATGATCTATTATTTATCGTAGCGAACAATCTCTGCATCGTCTGTCATGTAGAGCGGGCGACCGTCAGGTTGTTCAAAATGAAAGTTTACTCTGTCGAATATAATACCTTTAGCATGACGTACGTAGAAACCGGAAGCAGGAATGGTTCCGAACATAAGCGGGTCGGGATATACCTTTTCTTGCTCGGGAACAACTCGATTGGAGTCCGTCTTGCTGTATCCTCCTTTGTGATAGATGTTGATGTTGCTCAGCGTCACATCTTCTATTTTATTTCCGGGTACGCCTGATATAATGTTTGAATATTGTGAATCAGCATTATAAACGGTGATGTTGCTTATTCTAATTCGTTTCATCGTACCTAATGGCGTGCCTTTGGGACTACGTTGGCGAGCTCCCAATCTTAAGAATATCGGTGAGTTCACAATATCGCGCATGGTGATGTTGTCTACCGTGACATCTTCCACATGCCCACCGTCTACACTTTCGATAGCCAGTCCTCTGCAATGTTCAAAGATGCAGTTACTTATGGCAATGTTTTTATAGTCGCCACTGGATTCAGTGCCCAACTTTATTCGTCCGCAATTACCGGCATGATCCGGTGCTTGAGGTTCGTCAGTCTGCCAAGTGGCGTTGATCACACTTCCCTGGTCGAATCCACTGACATAACATCCGGTGATTGTGACGTTCTGCACCGGTTTGAAATATCCCAGTGCGTAAGAAGCCTTAAGTACAATGGCATCGTCCCAAGGAGAATTAACCGTGCAATCGGTTATACGTACATTGTTGCAACAGTCAATATCAAAACCGTCCCTGTTTGTATCAACCTTTATATTGAGAAGAGAAAGATTGTCAACACCGGTTGCCAGTACGGCAAAGTGTCCGCAACGGATCATCGTGAGATCTTTAATAATTACATTCTTACAAAGTTTCAAACTGATCGCTTTGTTGCCGGCTCCGGTCAGTCTGCTCTCTTCGCGGCTCAATCCTTTACCGTATATTTGTCCGGGTCCGCAGATCGTAATGTCTTCCAATCCGATGCCCCATATCAATGAGTTTTTCCAATGGCTGTGCCCGAAATCCTGGTATTGTGAAAAAGAATTCTCTTCAGCCTTATCATATCCCGCATCCGCTGTGGGGAACTCGGCAATAAGCTTTGCACCGGATTCTAAGTAAAGTGTGATATGACTTTTTAGTTGAATGGAATAACAAGCATAGTTTCCTGCAGGGATATATACAGTACCTCCGCCATCGGCGGATGCTTGTTCGATAGCCTTGTTGATTGCTTCGGAATCTATGTTTCTTCCGTCGCCTTTGGCCCCGAAAGAAGTGACGTTATATGTTTTTGCTTGAACGAATGTGCAGGAAAGCACTATCAAGCAGAATGCGAGAATGTTTTTCATGGTTTGAACGTTTTAGCAAAAAGCTCAGGCAGCAAGTAATAGTTGTAATCAGCCTTTGCATTCTGAACATACATGCAAATATATAATTTTTCTCCATTATGCAGTTCACGCATTGCAGATAAAACAGGTGCGAATGTCTTTTTCCCTGAATTGAAGAGCGATAGCGGCGTTTGTTGTGCTTCGCCGTTACTTAAGCGCACTTCGCTTCCTTGAGGCATTACTCCCATCACCACTTTCAAATGAAGGCTTGTTCCGTAATAAGCTGTGAAAGCATTGCCTTCCACGCTATATACAACATCCTTACAGTCTATCGGTTTTATCACATTGTTGATAGCGAACGGTGCAGAATTCCCTTCGCATCCACCGAAAGCCCAACTCAAAGATGTATGGTCCGGAATGTTTTCCGGAGTGATTTCCAGGATGTAGCCTTCGCTGTCTGCAAGATCAGCTATTCTTAATGTGATATTGCCTTTGCCTATTATAGGATCCTGTAACTTGTATGTGCCTTGTCCTTTTTGATCTTTCTGTTTAATGCTTTTGAGATCACCCATCCATTTACTTTCAGAACCGTTGGTTAGTCCCAAACGCAACGTTCCGTGTATTTCTCCACCGGCAAATGCTGTAGAGAATCCCAGTACGGATAGAAAGAAAATGGCAATGCAAACTTTATTCATACTTGATATTCTCTGATAATCTGTTATTGTTTTTTACTACAAGCTTGGCATTCTTCTCCGTCTTTATTTTGATATTCTTGAGAGTAAAGCCCTCGGTAAAATTAATATTTCCTACTTTCTCTGCGGACACATTAATGTTATAGAAATGAAAATCTTTCAAACGAAGAGAATCACTCCAACCCGATGCCGAAATAAATTGTTTGCAACTATCAGCTTTCACGTTTGACATGTATACGTTCCTGAAATAGGGATACCCTTTCTCCTTGGGAGATACGGGAGTGAGCATTGCAACCCAATGGTTCGGCAATGGCTTGTCTTTGTATTCAGGAGGTAATGTACTATAACTGTAGCTGGGATTCCAATTAAGATCAGCTGCAAATACAGTCCCGATGTTACTGCCTTTGACTCCATCCATATAAATGTTCTCAACAACTCCTCCACGATTCAATGCTGATTTTAAACGTAAGATGGAGGCATTCCCGACAGCCTCTAAATTATAACCTAATATATTGCGTATTGATCCTGATGTTTCACTACCACAGGTTATCAACCCGGCTCCCTTTCGCGCTTTACAATCGCGTATCACAACATATTCTGTAGGGCGATTCACTCTTAGTCCATCGGCATCCCTACCGGATTTAATGCAGATGTTATCATCATTACAATCAATATCGCATTTCTCTATCAGTATACGCGTTGACGAATCAATGTCGATACCGTCCGTACTAGGTCCATGTCCTCCAACATTGTTGTTGATAGTCAGTCCGCTGATGGTGCAATGATCCGAATATAATATTTGTGTACCCCAGAATCCTGTACGGATAAGTGTGAAATCCTTTAATGTCACATCCGAACTGTTGGATACGAGAATACCTCTTACTCTCTTGCAATCATAATCGATGATCCACCTGAGATCCTTCTTCTCATATTCTTTCCGCATAGCCCAGTATTTGTCCCAAAAGACTTTACCGCGACAGTCTATTTCACCTTTACCGCTTAAAGATGCATTCTTTTGATTGATGATATTGATCACCGCACTAGGCCATGTCATCTCAATGCCGGCAACTCTGGTCGGGAATTCAGGATAATCATTGATGTCTTCACTGGCAAGCAACATCACCCCTTTGCTGATATGTAGATCCACATTGCTCTTGATGAAGAGACCACCGGTCAGGTACTTTCCTTTGTTGAGTATCACTTGTCCGCCTCCGGCTTTCTCACAGGCATCTATCGCTTTTTGTATGGCCAAAGTGTTCTTTGAACTTCCATCACCGATTGCGCCATAGTCACAGGCATTGATGATATTCTTCTTAGTGGGATAGCTCTTGGCGCCTACATCTTTTGCCCAGCTTAAGTCAGGCGTGTTTGCTTTCGTATTCCAACTAAAGGTTGGAATACTGCTCCTGTTTGTGCTGCAACTAAGTAATAAAGTAAAAATAAAGGCGGATATAACGTATTTTCGTATCATTTCTTTGCTTTTAGTTTCCATCAGGTTTCTCTATTTCGGTGAAGGGACTATTGTTCCAATGGAATGATTTAAGGTCATCGGGATGTGCAGGATCATATGCATGGTAATCTTTACGTAAGTCTTGTACGATGGGTAAAGAGAGTCTTTTCATGCCCTCAATTACACATTTGGCTATTTGATAAGCACCGTAAGGATTAAAATGAGTATTGTCTGCCAGAGCTTCTTTTTGGTTTGGATAGGTATTAGCCGGATAATGTACAAAGGCTTTTACGGAGTTTTCTTCGCCTAAGGCTTCATACAAAGTACGTGTCATCTCGTTTAAATCGATAACCTGTACATCCAGTCTTTCTGCAAGATTACGTATTGCTTGTGGATATTCTCCATGTGAGTCTTTTATTTTTCCATTGACGAAAGTACGACGTTGAGTAGGTGTTACAAATACGGGAGTAGCTCCTTTTTCGCGAGCCAACCGTACAAACTCAGTAAGACTGTCCCAGAAATTCTTATAAGGTCCGGCATTCTTACCACGTTGCTTTTGGTCATTATGCCCGAACTCCATGAATACATAGTCACCGGGCTTCATTTGAGTAAGAGCCTTTGCATAGCGTCCCACAGCCAGGAAAGTACTAGCGGTCTCTCCTGATTCAGCATAATTGGCCACACAGATGTTCTCATCAAAGAATCGGGGAATCATTTGCCCCCAGCTAGCCCATGGCTCATTATCTTGGTCTACAACCGTTGAGTTTCCGCATAGGAATAGAGTTGTTACATTATTCACCTTTTTGATGTTAACCGCTGCAACACATGGAGCCTCTCCATTAAATTCAAGCGTAAGCTTGTCGTCCCAATTCAATTTATGCTCTTCTCTTTTCTTTATTTTTACATAAACGCCATCGCTTATCTTTGTGTCTCGTTTGTTAATTACGAATGATACAGTCTTGAACTCACCTTTGTTAGTTGGTATATTCTCATAGAAAAGTCTGCGCGATTCACCTCGCACGGTGGTACTTCCAGCCTTGTTTTTTGAGCCTAAGGTGATTGTTACAAGATAATTTCCATCGGGCTCATTCACTGAAAAGTAGAAAGGAGCATTTCCCTTTGGAGCAGGTAACAAATCATAACCGTACCCGGAGTGAGTATTATATATAGCTTTATTGGTGATGCTGATTGCATCTTTTGATGAACCCTTCGCGTTATCAAAGCCAAAAGAATAATCTGTCTTTTGTGCGAAGGTGTTAAAGGCAATACACAAGTTTATTGCGAGGAATGTAGTTCTTTTGATATTCATTGTATATCTTACTTAGTTGTTAGTTATTATCTTCCTAGTTTCTTTACAGGTTTCAATTCGTCAGGTGAATCGTTGGTGAACATATTCACAGAAGGTGCTTGCCTGGTAAAGAGATGATTTATCATTTCGGGTGTCACTGTATCTTTCGGGCGGAATTTATCAGTGTTCATATAATCAATGACGGATTTGTACAATTGTCTTGCAACAATACGCCTTTCAGGATCACTGGTTAAGTCCATACTTGTCATGATTAATCGTCCGTTCAGTACGTTCGCTTCGAAGAGCATTCCGATCTTTCTGTTAATAAACCAGGTATCAATGTTTTGTACCAATGGCTGAAAGTCACTGGGGAATTCGCTGAATTGCATGACTTGTGCCTTATTGAGTAATTCCCACCACTGCAAGTTGCTGTGGTATTCAGTAGGGAATTCGTTATAGAGCGGATGATCTTGATTTGTGAGTATGCCCAGTGTATGCGGCGGACGCATTTTGAACCAGGATGTATTCCAAAATACCGGTTGAAAATATTGTTTGATATCCTTGCCATAAGAAACTTTTCCATTGGCAATGATTAAAACCTTGCCTCCATCCTTTAGTTTCTGCAATGCGATTGCATCCAAACTGTCGGTTACGTATATATCTTTCTTTTCGATGTTTACTCTCTCCGGATATACCCAAAAGTCCCAATCATTTGTGGCATCACATCCTGAAATCTTAATTTCAAGATTAAGTTTTGTTGCTTGAGTAATTCCTTTTAGTGAAAATTGTACCGTTCCTAACGAATAGCAGTTACCGATAGGTATATCCTTATTACTAAGGACTCCCTGTTGATACATTTTTCCGCTTTTGTCTTTTATTTCATAAGTAGTGGTTGCATTCTTTAACGGTGCTGCTCCGAAATGAGCCACTTCAATGTCGGCTGTTAGAGTTTCATTGTTTGTATAAACAAATTTAGGCATGCGGGCAAGCGGTACGGTTTCACTGCAAAAGCGTCGGAATTGTTGTGCATTGATGTAGCCCTTTTCCTCAAAGAATACATTCAGTACACCTTCCAAGGCTGTACCCTGACCTGAATAGTCGTTTATTGCCAATAGTTGGAAACCTGCATATCCGGGAGTACGTAATATCTTTTCTATTTCGTTTTTATAGCAGAGTGCCTGGAGCTTTCCGGAAGCCATCATGAAGTCATGATCTAATCCTGCCATCTTATTCTCTTTGAGCAAGTCGCGGAATATTTCAAAGTTTTTCGCTTTGTTCACTCCTGTATATTTAGGTATCTCCGTGAAATCCGGATAAACACACCATTGTCCTGTTTCATGTGACACGTAGGGTGCAGATACAGTATCAATCTTGTCTCTAAAGTCACTATCCGATTCCGGGCGAGTATTCAGCCAGTTAACGCCTCTTGCTCCGGCTTTGACATGATATTGATTGTGAGGTTGCCACTGCCAACTTCCTCCTACGGATGCACCCGTGTATACATGTCTTGAATCTGTACTTTTCCAATAATCAACGAATTTGCTTACCCATTCCACCCATCTGCCTGCCGGCTCATTGCCGCAAGCCATCATACAAAAGGAGGGGTGGTTACCATAAAATTGATCCATTCGCTTTGTTTCATCCATCAGATAAGTATCGATGGGCAGCCCATAACCTAACTTTACGCCATGGTTGGGCCAACTTGGACCTTCAGGCTGTAAGTAGAATCCAACAATATCTGCTGCTTCAAATGCTGCTTCGGGAGGACAATATGAATGGAAACGCATGTGGTTTAGTCCAAAGCTCTTGCAAATACGGAATACTCTTTCCCAAGACTTTTCATCCATTGGAGCATATCCTGTGAGTGGAAAGTCACAGTTCTCAACGGTTCCGCGAAGTACAACCTTCGTTCCGTTTATGTAAAAATACTTTCCTTTTATTGAGAACTCTCTCATACCGAAGTCTGTTTCCTTTGTATTGGAATCCTGACCATTCGTTATTTTTACCTTTAAACGGTACATGGCGGGTGAGAACTCGCTCCATAGCAGAGGATTCTTTCCCATATCAATGTATTGCACCAACTCTTGTTCTCCTTTCTTTAAAGAGAGAGTGAGTTCCTTTTGATGGCGGTCTGAAGTAGTGGTATTGAAGCTTTCAGCAGCAATATTTATCTTGGACTTTGTATCAGCTAATGAGTATATCTTCATCACCACCTTTGCTTGATGATTGGCGATGTCCGGGTATACTTGTAAGTCGTCGAACCAAAAGGAAGGTTCGGTTATGACTTCCATTTTACCGACAATGCCATTCCAATTGCCCTGTGTTTGGTCAGTAACACTATGCGAGTCCTGACCTACATTATAGGGATCATGTAATCGATTGTCTATTCGGATCGTAATGGTATTTGTTTCCTTCTCTACGAATTTAGAAATATCGTAGACATGGGGAGTAGTAAGGCTATATTGCGTTCCTACCTCTTTACCGTTAATCCATACTGTCGTTTGTATATGTGGTCTTTCAAGGAAAAGTGTAACACGTTTGTCCTTATTAATAGATGTAATTGTTATTTGCTTTTCATACCATGCCACTCCCACATAATGTTTATTAGGTGTGAGGAAGAAAGGAAACTTTATATTATTCTCCTGACGGTATATTTTTAGATATGGATTATAATAGTAAGAACTATCATATAAACTGCCGGTCCATTTGGTAGACACGGACACCTCATCACCTTTTAATTGTTGAGGCATTGAAGCCGGTAAATGAATGGAATCATCCCATAGAATCTTTTTATACCAGGATTGTTCTTTGCCTACATCCTTTCTATCAATCTTAAAATTCCACTTGCCGGATAGATCAATGCGTTGCTGTGCTACAGACAACACCGACATAAGCATGAGTGAAGCAAGTATTAGATTTATTCTTCTAAAATTTTTCATATAAATATCATAAAATCAATGATGTCAAAATTACGCTATAATCACTTTGAGTGCATGTAATCATGTACAGAATAATAGATTTTTGTATTCTTTCGACTAAAAATTATCAAAATATATGCGTTGATGTTTCTTTATTTTACGATCACGATTATCTTTGTGTCATAATTTAAAGTATCCGATATTATGAAGAAAAGATTTTTTGCATTCCTCTCATTCTTTATTCTTTTATCTGTGTTGACAGCGCAATCAAAGAAAGTATATCTTTTTTCCTATTTTATGAATAACAGTGAAGACGGTTTACATTTGGCTTACAGCTATGATGGATTAAAGTGGACCGCGATCAATGGCGGTAATGCCATCATGAATCCTACAGTAGGTGAGGATAAGCTAATACGTGATCCTAGTGTTTGTCAGGGACCCGATAAAAAGTTTCATATGGTTTGGACAAGCAGTTGGCACGACCGGATTATTGGTTATGCCTCTTCCGACGATTTGATCCATTGGTCCAAACAGCAAGCTTTGCCTGTGATGATGGACGAACCGAAAGCCTTAAACTGTTGGGCACCGGAACTCTTTTATGATTCAAAGAGCAAACTCTTCTATATCATTTGGGCTACTACCATTCCCGGCAAGCATTCATATGTGGCAACCAGCAAAAGTGAAAAGCAGTGGAATCACCGTATCTATTATGTAACAACCTCCGATTTTGTTACCTATTCGAAAACAAAGATCTTCTTTGATCCCAAATTCTCTGCAATAGATGCTGCTATTATACAGGATACAAATAAGGACTATATAATGGTGGTAAAGAATGAAAACTCAAATCCTCCGGAAAAGAATCTTCGCATTACTCGTACAAATGATCTATCTCAAGGATTTCCTACCGAAGTGTCTGCTCCTATTACCGGTAACTATTGGGCAGAAGGACCTTCGCCTTTGATCATCGGCAAGTATATGTATATCTATTTTGATAAATATCGTGATCATAAATATGGAGCCGTTCGTTCTTTGGATCGTGAACATTGGGAGGATGTATCCGAGTCGATAAGTTTCCCCCAAGGCACACGTCACGGAACCGCCTTTACCGTTGAAAATAAATATCTTAAAGCGTTATTAAAATACTATGCACAATGAAAAAATTGTTTTTACTATTCTCTCTTATTTGTTGCTTGCCTTCATGGGGAGCAAATAAAATGAAACCGTGGTTCAATGACAAGAACCTGATATTGACCGGCGTTTATTACTATCCTGAACATTGGAAAGAATCTGAATGGGAACGTGATTTCAAACAAATGCATGAACTGGGTTTTGAGTTTACTCATTTCGCTGAGTTTGCATGGGCTCAACTGGAACCCGAAGAAGGCAAGTATGATTTTGCCTGGCTTGATAGAGCCGTTGCATTGGCTGCCAAGTATCATTTGAAAGTGATCATGTGTACAAGTACGGCTACTCCTCCGATTTGGTTGACTCGTAAATACCCCGAGATTCTGCTGAAGGATGAAAAAGGATTTAGTCAAGACCATGGAGCAAGACAGCATGCGTCTTTCTCTTCACCTTTATATAGAGAACTATCTTATAAGATGATTGAGAAATTGGCTCAACATTATGGAAATGATTCTCGAATCGTTGGCTGGCAGTTGGACAATGAGCCGGCTGTTCAGTTTGATTACAATGATGCGGCTCAAAAAGAATTCCGTCACTATTTAAGTGATAGGTATCAGAATAACATCAGTCAGCTTAATGATGCATGGGGAACTTCTTTTTGGAGTGAAACTTATTCCTCATTTGATCAAATAAACATTCCACAAATGAGTCTGATGTTTATGAACCATCATCAAATACTTGATTACAGACGGTTTGCCGCTAAGGAATCATCCGATTTCCTTAACAACCAATGTCTGTTGATCAAAAAATATGCACAGAACCAGTGGGTCACTTCCAACTATATACCTGACTATAGCGCAGGACATATAGGTAAGAGTAAAGATTTTGATTTTGTTTCTTATACTCGTTATATGGTATACGGTGATGACGATGGTATCGGTGATCGTGGCTACAGAGTGGGCAATCCATTACGAATCGCTTATGCCAATGATTTCTTTCGCCCGATAACAGGCGTATATGGGGTGATGGAATTGCAGCCCGGACAAGTGAATTGGGGAAGCATTAATCCACAACCGCTACCGGGAGCTATCAGACTTTGGTTATGGAGTGTGTTTGCCGGAGGTAGTGATTTTGCGTGCACATACAGATATCGTCAGCCGCTTTATGGCACGGAACAGTATCATAATGGTATTGTAGGAACAGACGGAACTACCGTTTTGCCGGGTGGGCGCGAGTATGAACAGTTTATGAAAGAGATTGTTGCGCTGAGGAAGACGGCTAAAGATAAAGCGGTTGTACCAACGGACTATACCGCTAGAAAGGCTGCGATATTATTTAATCCTGAGAATAGTTGGAGCATCGATCGTCAAAAGCAAAATAAATTATGGGACACCGATCGCCATATCAACCATTACTATAAAACTCTTAAATCATTTGGGGCTCCGGTTGATATCATTGATGAGAGCAAAGATTTCTCACACTATCCGATATTGATTGCACCCGCCTATCAGTTGGCCGATGAGGCTTTAGTGGATCGTTGGAGAAAATATGTAGAACAAGGAGGAAACCTTGTATTAACTTGCCGAACAGCTCAAAAGGATCGTTATGGAAGGTTACCCGCAATTTCCTTTGGTGGAATGATTTCAAGCCTAACCGGTGACAAACTTGATTTTTATGATCTGTTGTTAGATGGGAGAACTCCGGGGAAAGTCTCTTTTGACAGTAAAGACTATGACTGGAATACTTGGGGAGAAATATTGATTCCCGGTAAGGATACACAAGTGTGGGCAAGTTATGACAGTGAATTCTATAAAGGGAAGGCTGCTGTAACCCATCGCACTTTAGGCAAAGGAACTGTTACATACGTTGGTGTTGACACGAAGGATGGAGAATTAGAAGCGAACGTGCTCTCTAAATTATATAAGGAATTGAATATACCGGTCATGGACTTACCTTATGGCGTGACCATTGAATACCGTAACGGAATGGGGATCGTGATGAATTACACGGATAAGGATTATACATTCCAATTGCCCAAAGGTGCTAAAATATTGATCGGATCAGCCGATATACCTGTAGCGGGTGTCTTAGTGTTTGCAGATTGATTTATAATATTATACAAAAAGGGTGTGCCAAGGATCTGGCACACCCTTTTTGTATAATAACGTTCAAAGCATAGTTATCAAAGGACATATAAAAGTTTACTTTGATGTATCTGTCTATTGCTGTTAAATCGTTGATAATTAGTAATGTGCGACTTTGGTGAACTTACTTTGTATCTTTACATACGGTTTGAATCACACCGAACTATTCGTACTTTCGTCGTGGATTAAAAATATACTAATACTATGTTAAAGCATTTTACAATTGCACTTTTGGCCATACCTTTATGTGTCTGTGCACAATCTACGCATTTTCCCCAGTTGGGGAAAGATCCTGTTGACAAAGTAATCAATGTAATGACGCTTGACGAAAAGTTGGACATGTTGATCGGTTCAGGTGGTAATATCAAATCAGATGCTTCGGCAGCAATCGGCAACTCGTCCGTATTGGTTCCCGGTGCAGCAGGTCAGCTTAATGCCATACCCCGTTTAGGCATTCCAAACACCGTCTTAGCCGATGGTCCTGCGGGATTACGCATTCAACCGACACGCCAAGGCACTTCCAATACTTTTTACTGCACTCATTTTCCTATAGAGACAGTAATGAGCTCCACATGGAATACCAGCCTTGTAAAGTCGGTAGGTGAAGCATTGGGCGAAGAAGTGAAGCATTATGGCGTGGATGTGTTGCTGGCTCCTGCCACCAATATTCAGCGCAACCCTTTAAATGGTCGCAACTTTGAATATTATAGTGAAGATCCTCTCTTGGCAGGTAAGATTACTGCTGCAATGATCCTCGGTGTTCAGATGAACGGGGTAGGTACTTCCTTGAAGCATTTCGCACTCAACAACCAAGAAACTAATCGCATGAATAATAATGTGATTGGTACTCCGCGTACATTCCGTGAGATCTATTTAAAGCCTTTTGAAATAGCCGTCAAAGAGGGCAAACCGTGGACGGTGATGACCTCTTATAATAAGATAAACGGGACCTGTACCAGTGAGCGATCCGATTTGGTAACAGAAATTTTGCGACATGAATGGGGCTTCGATGGTATGGTTATGAGTGACTGGTTCGGAGGGCAACATGCAACGTTGCAGATGGAGGCAGGAAATGATCTGTTGATGCCCGGTAAATTGTCGCAGCGTGAAGAAATTCGCAAAGCGGTACTTAATGGCACGCTATCAATGGAAATCATAGATCGTAATGTGAAATGTATATTGGAATATATACTCAAAACTCCACATTTTAAAGGTTATGTAGCTGACAATAATCCGAATCTGAAAGCTCATGCAATGGTCACACGTAAGGCGGCGCTTGAAGGCATGGTGTTGCTTGAAAATATCAAAAATGCATTGCCGTTGAATGCCGGAGTGAAGAAAATCGCCGTATTCGGTCGTACATCGTATGATTTCATTGCAGGCGGAACAGGTTCGGGAGATGTAAATCATGCCTATGTAATATCATTAATCGAAGGTATGAATAATGCCGGATTCTCTATTGACGGTAATCTGCAAGATAAATATAATAAATACATTAGCGAGGCAAAAGCTCAATTGCCCAAACCTAAAGGACCATTAGCCATATTCCTTCCTAAAAAACTTATTCCTGAAATGGATTTGGCAAATGTAGGTCTGGAAAGTCTTGCACAAAATAATGATGTGGCAGTCATCACCATCGGTAAAACATCAGGTGAAGGCAGTGATCGCAGTATTGCTACAAACTTCAATCTTACCGATAGCGAAAAGAAGATGATCAACGATGTCACTACCGCTTTCCACAAGAAAGGCAAGAAGGTTGTAGTAATTCTCAATGTATGTGGAGTGATCGAGACAAAGAGTTGGGCAAATCAACCTGATGCCGTGCTGGTATCATGGCTTCCCGGTCAAGAAGGGGGCAATTCTGTAGCAGATATTCTTACCGGCAAGGAAAGTCCGTCCGGACGCTTACCGATGACATGGCCTGTAAGTTACAATGATGTTCCGTCAAAAAATGACTTCCCCACACCGGATAGCATCAGTGATGACGAAATACTCAAAGGATTCACGGATACTCATACCCAAGGTACAAAGAAGAATTACGATATCACCACTTACAATGATGGCATTTATGTCGGATACAGATACTACACGACAAAGAACGTTCCCGTTTCTTATCCGTTCGGTTATGGTATGAGCTATACTACATTCAAATATAACAAACTAGTTGTTTCCAAATCTTCCAATGGAGATATCACGGTGACGGTAGATGTAAAAAATATAGGAAAAAGATCCGGTAAAGAGGTGGTGCAGGCCTATGTATCTGCTCCCGGAAAAGATATGGATAAGCCCGCAAGAGAGTTGAAAGGTTTTGCAAAAACCAACGAACTTCAACCGAGTGAGACAGAGTCTGTGACAATCACTATTCCTTACAACAGTTTGGCATCATTTAATGAAAAAGAGAGCTGCTGGCAAGTTGAAGAAGGAACTTACAAAGTCTTGATCGCAAAAAATGCAGCAGATCTGAATCCGTTGACTTCTATTGTTACGGAAGAGGGTGCCGTTACAGAAACCGTGAAGCCATGTTTATCATTACAGCAAAATTAACACTTAATCAATGATACAATTATGAAAATCAACCATTTATTATCTTTATTCGCATTGTCATCCCTATTGACAATACCGGGAATATCTTATGCTCAAAAGAAAGTAGTAAAAGATTCTGTTTCCGAATCGAAGGAAGTGAAAAATCGAAATGTCTTGCTGAATGCTTCAGCAGACAATCAACCGCGACAAATTTCCATAGGTCTTCCATCCAGCTTATCGGCTACTATCTATGAAGATGGGCTACCCGTGTCTTATGCCATGTGGCCGTGTTTGCCTTATTGCTATTGGACAGGCAGCTCGGCTTACAGTCATGTGGGGCTGACTTCGATTGCAGAAAATGCCATAACAAATGGAAGCGTCAATTACTCGGTGGATTCACATACGCGTGAAGGTGGCAATAATTTTGAAGGGCATGTGAACTATACCACCAATATATTCAGTATGCAGAAATTTGATTTGTCCGTAGCCGGTCCTATCAAAAATGGATGGAGCTATTCTTTGAGTGCTTATGCCGATTTAGACCCGGGCTCAAACAAATTGGCTGATGCCCAATTGGCTACCGATATGAAGATCTTCAAAGCCGGACTTACAAAGGTTTGGAACAATGGACGTGGCAAGGCGAGCTTGTTCTATAAATATTCTTATTATGTCGGCTTAGGTGACAATTACGGCCCGTTTATATATAAAGGAGACGGTAGCGTCAAGGAAATCGACGGATTCAAATTGGGACATGACGGATTTTTGCCCGCAAATGGCAATCTCACATATATGGATGTGAAAACGGGTGAGATGAAAACCATCCAGCGCAGTAAAGGGGCACACAACTTGGGCAATGATTTGGTCTTTAATTTTGATTATACCTTTGACAATAATACACGCCTTAATATTCGTTCAAAATATCGCTATGCCAACTCTTATATGGATATGCTGGCATTGTCAGGCATCGGTACCGCCTCTGCTAGTTCGGGATATACTTATGCGTATGACAGCGGTAGTCACAATGCCGGCGATGTGTTTACGGGTAATTTCAACAGTCGTTACTTGCTTCGTGATATCGGCTGGGAACGCAATTGGATGACCACGATAGAGTATAGCGGAAATAGCAGCAATCAGCGCAATAAATGGCGACTGGGTTATAACTTCTGGTGGGAACGCCAAGCACTTAGTGCCAGTACAGGTGTGTATGCTCACACCGTAGAAGCAGATCCTGTATGGCTCAAACATAACGGAAGTCAAGGATTTGCTCTGAACACAGGAGGCGAATATTATAACACTCATGAGGTGAAGACAGCTCTATATGCTTCTGATGAATTGCAAGCGACCGATCGTTTGTGGATGTCGGCTGGTGCCAGAATGGAATATTACAATATAGGTGGTGAGAATGCGATGGCTTATTTGAATGCCACAGACAAAACAGCCACTTATGCTGAAAATATCCGTGGAATCAATTATAATGTGAAAGACGGAAAGATCACTAACTTTAGCAAAAAATGGATCAATCCGGCAGCCACATTCGACGTTCGCTATGCATTGGCAAAGGGCCTTGGCTTATCAGGCGAATATGTATATGCCGTACAGCACCCAAATTCTCAGGACTTTGCAGGCGCTTATATGCCGATTCTTGATGCTGTAAAGATTCATTTGGCACAGGGCGGAATGTTTTGGAATACCAAAAGGATGAAGCTGGTATCTCAAATATTTGTAATCGGTCAGAGCAATTATAAGAGTCGCACACAGTTTACCAACCCTAACGATGCTTCCGATGTAGTCACCATTCCCATCACAAATGATGTGCAAACAACAGGTTGGACAACCGACGTAGTTCTTACCCCGTTCAAGGGATTTACATTCCATGGACTTTTTACTCTTCAAAACCCGAAGTATAAGAATTTCAACTTTACGGCTAATTTCAACGACGGCACGTCCAAATCGTATGATTTCGATAACAAGACTACGACAGGAGTCAGTAAAACCCTCATTGAGTTGGATCCGAGTTATATGTTCAATAAGTTCCGTGTATGGGCTAGTTTCAGATACCAGAGCAAGCAATATATCAATAAGACAAATACTTTATATTTCAACGGACGTTGGGAGACATTCGGAGGTGTTGATTATAATTTGAACAAAAAGCTTAGCTTCTCCGTTAATGTTGTAAATATACTTAATCAGAAAGGTGCTTACGGAAGCATCGGTGCTGCTGATTTGCTGGAAGATGTTTCAGCCTACAAGAATTATTTAATGGCGGGTTCTTACATTCGTCCGTTTACGGTAGAGTTTGCAGCTCACATCAATTTCTAATAAAATATCATATAGTCTTACCCTTATTCGATGATTGGATAAGGGTAAGATTATAAATTAAGAAAATATAGAAAAACATACAATCATGAAAAAACAATTATTGATTACTTACGCAATGATGATTTTCAGTGGAAGCATCATCGCGCAAACTTTACCGGAAGTCCGAGTTAATGACGGCACGCTCCAAGGAGTGGATGAATCCGGAATAAAAGTTTTTAAGGGAATTCCATTCGCTGCGCCTCCTGTAGGTGACCTCAGATGGAAAGCTCCGCAACCTACTCAGAAATGGGACGGAGTGCGCAAAGCTGACGAGTTCGGACCGAATCCGATGCAAGAGAATGTTTTTGGGGATATGAATTTCGGCACAAAGAAGATGAGCGAAGATTGTCTTTATCTCAATGTGTGGACACCGTCGAGAACGATGGATGAGAAGTTGCCTGTATTTATTTATTTCAATGGAGGCGGACTGATGGCTGGTAGCGGTAGTGAACCGAGGTATGCAGGATTGTCTCTTGCGCGGAAAGGTATTGTCACTATTACAGCTAATTACCGTGAAGGTATTTTCGGATTCTTCGCACATTCGCAACTTACCAAAGAATCTCCCTACAGAGGGTCAGGCAATTACGGCTTCCTTGATCAAGTGGCTGCTATAAAATGGGTGAAGGACAATATAGCCGCTTTCGGGGGCGATCCTGAAAGAATTACTATTATGGGAGAATCAGCCGGTTCTATGTCGGTCTGTGCCTTGATGGCATCTCCTCTTTCCAAACAGTTGTTCCATCAAGCCATGGGCTCAAGCGGATCCGTGTTGGCTTCTCGTAAAATACTTACTCAAGCCGAAGCAGAAAAAACCGGTATGGCACTTGCTCAGAAAATCGGATATACATCGATAAAGGATTTAAGGAATCTTCCTGCCGAGCAATTGATGAAACTTGCTTCTATCAAGAGTGTACCGTTCTATAATATCGACGGTTATTTCTTTACCGAGCAGCCGGCCAATGTATACGCCAAAGGCGAGCAGGCACAGGTCGCTTGCCTTATCGGAAACAACTCTTCCGAAATGGTTCCTGCCTTCGTTTTACAAGGCAAGCCTGCTACGATCGAGAACCTCAAACCGGTAGTAGAGGCAGCATTTAAGCTTCCTGCCGACAAAGTACTTCCACTTTACGGAATCAACACGGATGCGGATATTATGAAATTGCCCGGTTATCAGCTGGCAGGTGATATCTTTATTGCTTATTCCACTTGGAAATGGATTGATATGTTGAAGCAAAAAGGAACTCAACCGGTATACAGATACATCTATTGCCATCCGCGTCCCGATATGGTTTTGAAGGATAAGGCTGCAGGGTTAGCCGGT
The DNA here is from genome assembly GCA_002315435.1 of Bacteroidales bacterium UBA1794. Taxonomy (GTDB): domain Bacteria; phylum Bacteroidota; class Bacteroidia; order Bacteroidales; family Bacteroidaceae; genus DCFW01. The sequence goes on along the minus strand of DCFW01000009.1, from coordinate 2,747 downwards.
GGCGTGCAAGACAAGAAAGAGAATGTGGCGACACCTAAAATCCCCGGAGCCATTCATTCTTCAGATATTGAATATGCCATGGGAAATCTGTCTACCAATACCGTTTTTGCATGGAATGCCGATGACTATGCCATCTCGAACATCTTTGAGAGCTTCTATGCCAATTTTATTAAAACCGGTAATCCCAATGGCCTTGGTTTGCCAGAGTGGACTCCGATCAACGGACAGGCCGTAGATCCCGTGATGCAAATCGATACCAATACGTATCAAAAGATTGATTCCAATATGGAAATGCGTTATAAGACTATTGATGAGGCTGTTGGTAGTACATATTAGCCACAGCGTCAGCAAAATCCTTTTCAGGGATGCATGAATTGTGTCTGATTTTCAATCGGTAATTATAGATAGTCTGCGTTGAGTAGTGCAGAAATTCTGCAATACTCACGCTGTCTGTAATGCCCAGACTCACGAGGGCGTAGATGCGTAGTTCCGGCGTTAATGAATCCGGATTCGGAACCGTTATTTGTTTATCCGGTTTCATCAATTCATTGAAGCGTTTTAGAAAGTCGGGATGAGTTGACAAATAAGCTTTATCAAATTGGTTGTAAAAATTTTGCAGATATTTTTCAGTGTCCTCTGATGCATTCAATGCCTTTTTAGCATTATCTATTTTTCCCCCGATGAGTTGATTGAATACACTTCTTTTGAACTTTTGTACATCGGCAATGTATCTTGATACCAGCAGATATACATTCAAGAAATTATTGTTTCGATAGTCCAATTCAGCTTGCAGGCATTCATTGTTTTCTTTCAATTTCTGTTGCATCTCATTTTCCTTGTCTATATGCCTTTGCAGCTTTATATTCATCTCTTTCAGATCCGTCATCATATCATTTTGTCGTTTCCTTTTTTTCATGATGAGCCGCAGTTGCATGAGAGCTACAATTACCAGCACGCCCAACATGGCTATGATGATGGATAAATAGATGTTTTTGCGCTCCAGTTCCGCTTCGAAAGTTTTGGTGATAATGGCATGGGCTCCCACTATATCGAGGCTTCGTCCGCTGTCTTTATAAGCTTTGGCATTTTCCGTACATACCATAGCATACGTAAAAGCTCGTTCGTTGTCTTTTCTTACATACGGAGATTCTATCAATAGAATTAAAGATTGGGCTTCGCGATTCCCGCTACAAATATCATTAATGGCCGATTCAATAAGATAATAGTAATATAGTTCCGAATTGTTTTTTGACTTATATAGTTTTGCCAGAGTGACCTCTATCATTGCAGCGGGCACGGATGGCTCGGGGAGGGTGCTCAATCTTTTTATAAGCCTGCCTTCTATGTGGTGCCCCGTAACAATACTTTCATAATAATCATAGCACCAGCTATCTGTAGGAATATACCTTTTGTATTTGTTCCAACACAATTCGGGGGCACTACTTAACTTGTCTGCCACATCCACATATCCGGTGCCATGCATTCGCATATAATATTCCAATGAAGCCATTGCGAGCTGAGGCTGGATTTGCGGAGATAATTTTTCTATCGGTTCATATTCTGCAAGCCGACCTTTTACGGCAATATATTCCCCTCTATATATCAATATCAAAATTTCATCTATCTTGGCTTGCGTCATCCATTCCTTCTGTTTGTTTTTTATAGCCAGCCTTTGGCAACGATATACATATGCCAATGCCGAATCCGCATCGAATTTTTGATATTCATCGTAGATACGTCTGCAGATCGTGTATTTGTCATTATCTATTGTGCTTGTTTCGAGGTTCTTCTTCAGGTGATCTATGACCTGTTGCCTCTTTTGAATGTATAATTCACGTTTCTTTACTGTGGCATCAAGCGTTTGCAATGCCGATTGCAAATCAACTTTCTGACCCATTGCCATGGAAAGAGGCATTAATGTAAATAATAAATAGCAGGTTAATGTTTTCATAATATCGTTTTTGGGATTGTAAAGTTATATAATTCTATTATATTAACCATTAGAGTAGTTATGGAAATTAAGTAAAAGGGTAATTTCTTGATATTAAGCAATTCTTCTTCTGCAATAATACCTGTTTAAACCGTGCCGTTGATCTTGAGCAGCTCCCTGAAGAAGTAATCTTTCCTGTTCACGAATCAGATGCCAAACGATTGTTTTTCTCTTTATAGCTGGCTGCTATAGTCTTCTTTCTATTACGTGAATAATTGCGAAATCGCTGAAGTAACAGGCATTTCTTCACTGTCTGTGATTTTCTCCTGAACGGTGGTATCTATACACAATTTATCTTGTTTACTATCTTTACCTTCAAGATCAACACTTATCTTGAAAATCCTCTCTATTTCTTCTTGACCTATTCTATTCATGAAATAAATCAGATCACTCGAATTACAGGGAAACTCTCAGACAAAGTGCCTATCCCACCAAAGTATTGGCAGTAAGGATTCTTTGTCCAGCGAATCACTACTGATTCATCCGATCTTTTAATTGATTTTTGTATAACATATCTGTACGATTTGTATCATAAAGATAATAAAGCTTGCAGATATGGAAAGAATTGTGAGCCTTGTCATTCTATTCATAAGACGTTTGACTACTTTTTAAGGACTGGCTATTTATCTCTTATTTGTTCAGCGGCGAGTACCTTTAAATCTATACAGAGAAAGTTGTAACTTCCCATATACAAACCATCCGGTGCTGGTGTACATTTTAGCATCTGCATTAATCAGGGCTGACGCATTAAAAATTC
>DCFW01000031.1 GCA_002315435.1 Bacteroidales bacterium UBA1794 | reverse complement strand
AATTTTTAATGCGTCAGCCCTGCAGCCGTAGAAATGCTTTTTTACGGCCGTAGAAAATGAAAATGCAAGTTTACAAATCAAAGAATGCATGCATGAACATCAAAGAATGTATGCATGGACATGGAAGATTTGTCGTATGCATCGGGCTTACTGCAAAGGGTGAATACGGTTCATTATAATTTGATGTATATTCTTTTCTTATAGAGTACATAGCCGACCAGCCAGTTCAATGTCACAAATAGTAATGCATAAGTCAATGATGCAATATGTGGCTCTGAAATGATTGCATGTATATGATTGTATAAGAACTTCGTTATGCCGAAGTCACTGAATACAATGGCCAGCAATTCACTAAACACATACAAGAACAAGGGATTTACACCAAAAGATTCGAAGAAAGGTGTCCATTTCCTGTATCCTTTATCGTCAATATCATGAATGAGCCAGGCTTGTAAACAACTGGCAGCTCCGCAAGTGAAGAGTACAAATGTAGGTGACCAGATGCGTTTGTTGAAAGGCAATCCGTAAGTGAATAACAACCCAATTGCCAATAAAGCGAATCCAATGAGGAATAAATGCAGCATCTTATCTTTCAATCCTTGATGTTCCATCAATGTCTTGCCAATCCAAAATCCTATTAATGTATGAGCTATAGAAGGAATCACACCCAAGAGGCCTTCCGGATCAATTGGACTTTTGTGATAGAGATGTGCCATGCCGAAAATACGTTGATCCACAATTGCTAATATATTTGTATTGTCACATGCGTATCCATTACCGAAAAGTAGAATGAAGGTGTAAATGACCAGTAGCAGACCTGCCAGCCATGGAAGCCATTTATGCTTTACCGTGACTGCCAATAATGATACAATGCCATAGCATACGGCGATGCGCTGTAATACTCCCGGAATGCGCAAATGATCAAAAGGCAGAAAATCTTTTTTGCAACAACCCTCGAACCAATATATTCCCCACCCTATCAGCAGGATAAGGCATGTACGCTTTAGAATCTTTCTGGCTAGTGGGGCAGACCATTGGAATTGAAACTTTCGCAAGGATATATAAGTGGAGATTCCTACCATGAAGAGGAAGAATGGGAATACGAGATCAGCAAGTGTCAGCCCGTTCCATTCGGCATGCTTTAAAGGACTGTAGGGCATCGGGCCACCGCCGTTGTTGACCAATATCATGCCGGCAATAGTGATGCCGCGTAGCACATCCAATGAAAGCAAACGTTTCTTTGGGGAATTCGGAGCCAGAGTATCATTCATCATATTCGTTTTTGTTTATTGTCGTCGTTATTTGTTATTACCGAAAGCGTTATGGAAGACTTCTGTAGCGGTGCTTACACAATCGCCTTCGGGAAGGGCTGAATAAGGGTTGGTTGCTTTTGCCCAGGGTTCTTCCATTGCATAATAATCTAATGTAACCAATGGTTTACCGTCAAGCACATCAGAAAGAGTTTTCCAATAGGCAGCCCAGCGTTTGTAATAGAAATCTCTTAAGATGCCATTCCACTCTTTGTTGGCATAGTCGCGCAAACCGCCATTATCAGCGGGATAGCGGTTACCCCAAGTAGTGATTTGCACGCGGGCATTCCATTCATACAGATCCTTTTCCTCTTTGGTGTTGCCTAAGTTTCTTGCTTGTTCAATCCAATTGCCTACACGGAATTCTTTTCGTGTGCCCAGCAATTTATCCTGATCCAGCAAGAGTTTGAGGAACTCTTGCGAATCCTGGTTAAAGCTTTTCTTGTCGAAACTTTTAAAGTCTGCAATCGTGCGGTTGTATACGATGCGGGCACGGTCGGCAATGGATTGACGCACAATGTCTACCAAGTCATATTCAAAATTGTTATTACCTTTATATTTGTTTGCGACTTGAAGCATAAGGCGGGCAGCATCTTCGGTGCTTGTAGGGTCATAATAGTTTGCCATTTTCGACCAACTCGAAGATTGAAAGCTTTCCAAGGATGGACGACTACAGAAGATTGACTCGTGTGCTCCTTGTTGATTATTTCCTTGCGGACAGTTGTATATGCCGTTTGCCAAAATAGTCCAAGCATGCTCCACAGTGGAATCTTTCACGCCGTAACGAGCTTTTAAATAGTCCTTGAGCCAGACTGTTTTATCAAACTTTTCAGGACGCCAGGGGAGTTCGGTCATCAGCTCAAACATCATGGGATTGTTTTCGCTTCCTTCCATGGTAAGTCCAATACCTTTGAGATGAGTGGCTAGTGGGTTGTTTTTAGTCAGGTAGAAGTTATTTAATAATTGATCCATGCGTCCGTGCAGACCGGTTCTTGCACCAAAGTCCAGCAACATGCTGAATATCCAGTCGTGTTGTTTGTAACCCTCTTCGCGATACCAAATGGAAGGTTTCATACCCCACATCGGGCGACATTCGCTGAAGAGATCAATGATCAGCAGATCTCCATTTTTCATATTCTTGATCATATCTTCGCGAGGGTTCTCCGTCCATCCTTGCACCACCCATACAGCTTTCGGATTCACTTGTTTCATTGCATCCATAATGGCTTTTCCTGCTGCATCAAGGTCTACTTTCTCAATACCTTCAGCCTCATGAAAAGGATCCATTGAATAATAGTTGGCTTTGCCGAAGAGAGATTCCTGTTCCTTGTAATACAGAGCGGCAATTTCTTTGAACCGGTTGTCAGTAGGTAGCAGGAAAGCCGGTCGTACATATCCGTTCCATGGTTTAGGTTCAGCTATATTAAGACCCAATTTTTGCTTGGCGTCATGAGGTACCATGCCAGAGTATCCGGGGAATACGGGTTCAATTCCATACTCTTTCATCCGTTTCAATATCTTTTTCTCCAAAGCCTCTTGTTGAGTGTACCAGGAGTCAGGATTGGGACCGCCCCATCCTTCCAAGTTATTCATTTCCCACCAGGCCATGAATCCCGGGCCCGATATGAACTTGTTTATTTCATCTTTGCTATAGCCCAGCTTCTTGAGCATGTTGAACCATACACACTCTTCACCCACCACATCGAGAGGCAGATTAATACCATGAAGCGCCATCCAGTCAATCTCCTTTTCCCATCGTTTCCAATCCCAGAAAGCCATGGAATAAGAGAAAGTGCAGTAATTGAAATCATATCGTAATTTAAGTGATGTTTCGTGTCTCTCTTTATGAGGTACCGAAGGCAGCACGGTAGGCAACTTCGCTGTCATTCCATTCCATGAGAGATGAATGCCGGCATAATATTTCAGATACCAATTGATTCCGGTGGCTATACTTATATAATTGTTTCCGCGCACCAATATTTGCTTTCCCTTCTGATCAAGTTCAAAATAGTCGTTATTATTGCTGTTCTTGATCTCAATGACAAACTTTTTGGATGCCCCTTTGTCTATTCGTTCCAGCATTCCGGTGATAGGATTCGCAAATGCCTGACAGGTAAGCCACAATGTGATGATAAAGCTGAATACTCTCTTCATGATAACTAATAATTATATTCAAATATAGGATATTCTTTTTACAAAGGTGTGAAAAAAAGAAAAGCAAAGGAACAAAATTCAGCATATTAGCGGAAATAAAGTCTATTCTGTCCCTGATTTTTAGGATAACTCAGAGAGAACTTTTACTTTTGTTTCAATAGATTATTGTAGATGTTGAATTATGAAGAAGATTACATGGATATTGTTCGGGTTGGTTTCAACGCTGTCGTTGAATGCACAATCCTTTTATAACATAAGGAATTACGGTGCGTGTGCTGACACTACCCAGTTGTCAACAAGTGCTATTCAGAAAGCCATTGATGACTGTTTTGTTCATGGTGGCGGTACCGTACAAGTGCCGGCAGGTAACTATTTGTGTTCAACTGTTTGGCTGAAAAGTAATGTGACTTTGCATTTAGATGCAGGTGCTACTATTTATGCAAGTCGTAAATTATCAGATTATACCGTACCCGCACCTTTCGGTGCAGCGGATGCAGATTTAGGAGAGATATTAATAGGAGCAAGGAATGCAAAGAATATTTCAATAGAGGGAACCGGCTGTTTAAATGGTCAGGCTGTGCGTGAGATGTTTCGTCGTGGTCCTCAATTAACGGTGGACTCTGTGACAGGTCGTGAAATAGCTAATGCAGAAAAGTATGGAGCGGATTATCGTACAAAATTCAGAAAAGTACCTCCTTGTCCTGGCGTGATCAACTTCAATGGATGTACTAATGTTCACCTTCGTGACTTTCAGGTAGTGGAATCATCTCAATGGTCAGTCCACATGCAGTGGTGTGAACAAGTCTATGTAGACGGTATGCAGATACAATCTTCTTCGTATAATGGTGTCAATGCTGATGGACTGGATATAGATGGTTGCAGCAATGTGATGATAAGTAACTGTGTGATTAATACGGGTGATGATGCACTTTGTTTGAAAACGACCAGATTGGAAGGGAAAAGTAAGCCGTGTCGTTGGGTCACTATTAATAATTGTATATTGACCTCTTCTTCATCTGCGTTTAAGCTGGGCACGGAATCATATTCCGATTTTGAAAATATAGTGGTGACTAATTGTTTGATTAAGGATGCTAACCGTGGAATATGTATGATCATTCGTGATGGAGCAATAGTCAAAAATATCCTTTTTTCAAACATTGTTATAAATACGATACGTAAAGCCACATTCTGGTGGGGAAATGGTGATGCTGTTTGGTTGACCATTCAGAAACGCGGTAATGCGGCATTGGGAGGAAAGATAGAGAATGTGACATTCTCTCATATCCTTGCTCATAGTCAAAGTGGTGTGCGATTGGAAGGTTTTAGTAATAGGATGGAAAATATTAGCTTTGATGGTTTTCAATTATTTATGGAGCATGAAGATGCTGTAGACAAACGTTCGCGAAACGGATTTTTGTTTGATGGTGTGAATAAGTTGAGCATTATGAATTGCGAGGTCATTTGGAATAAAGTTAATCCAGAATCAGTGTGGGAGAGCGCTTATTTATTTAAGAATGTAGATGGATTGCAAATGAATCAAATGGAAGGTGAACAGGCTCCTAATAAGAAATATCCGGCAGTTCGAATGCAGCATGTAAAGGATTCAAAGACGAGATAAGTATAAAAAACGAAAAGAGGACGTTTCCTTGAAGAAACATCCTCTTTTATTCGTTTGTAGAAACAAATTACTTTCTTAATCCAAGTTCCTTGATGACTGTACGATATCTTTCGATATCTCTAGTCTTTAAATAAGTAAGCAATTTGCGGCGTTTTCCTACCAAAATAGTCAACGCTCTTTCTGTTGTATAATCTTTTCTGTTGAGCTTAAGATGCTCAGTCAGGTGAGAAATACGGTATGAAAACAATGCTACCTGAGATTCTGCTGACCCAGTATCAGAGTTGGACTTTCCGTACTTTTCAAAGATTCCTTTTTTTGTTTCTGCGTCTAAATACATAATGCTTTTGACTTTAAATATTAATTATTTTGCTTTTTAAGCGGTTGCAAAGGTAAAAATTATTCTTTGAAAAACAAACTGAAAGTAAAATAATTTATTCTAATCATCTATTTTACAGATAAATATCGTACCTTTGCCTCCAAAATCATAAGGTATTATATGCAAAATATTAGAAACATTGCGATTATTGCCCATGTTGACCACGGAAAGACAACATTGGTAGACAAAATGCTGCTGGCTGGAAATTTATTCCGTGATAATCAGAGCAAAGGTGAATTGATTCTGGATAACAACGCTCTTGAGCGTGAACGTGGTATAACGATTCTTTCCAAGAACGTTTCAATTACGTATAAAGGTGTAAAGATAAACATTATTGATACTCCGGGGCATAGTGACTTTGGTGGAGAAGTAGAGCGCGTACTTAACATGGCAGACGGATGTCTTCTTTTGGTAGATGCGTTTGAAGGACCGATGCCTCAGACAAGATTCGTTTTAGAGAAAGCTTTAAAGCTTGGACTTAAACCTATTGTCGTTGTAAACAAAGTAGATAAACCCAACTGTCGTCCTGACGAAGTGAATGAGATGGTTTTTGATTTGATGTGCAATTTGAATGCAACAGAAGATCAACTTGACTATCCATTGATTTATGGCTCTGCCAAAAACGGATGGATGAGTGATGATTGGAAAAAACCGACTGAAGATATCATTCCATTACTTGATTGCATCGTGGAACATATTCCTGCTCCAACACAATTGGAAGGTACTCCTCAGATGTTGATCACTTCACTTGATTATTCTTCTTATACAGGACGTATTGCTGTGGGAAGAGTACATCGTGGAACTTTGAAAGAGGGCATGAACGTTTCTTTAGTGAAACGTGACGGTTCTGTTGTCAAAGCAAAAGTAAAAGAATTGCATGTATTTGAAGGTATGGGTCGTCTTAAGACAACCGAAGTATCTTCAGGTGATATATGTGCGTTAGTAGGAATAGAAAATTTTGAAATTGGTGATACGGTTTGTGATTTTGAAAATCCGGAAGCGTTGCCAACTATTACTATTGATGAGCCTACCATGAGTATGTTGTTTACGATCAACGATTCACCATTCTTTGGTAGAGAAGGTAAGTTTGTTACCTCACGTCACATCAGTGATCGTCTGCATAAAGAATTGGAGAAGAATCTTGCTTTGCGTATTCGCGATGCAGAGGATGGTCGTTGGATTGTGTCAGGTCGTGGTGTATTACACTTGTCTGTGTTGATTGAAACCATGCGTCGTGAAGGTTATGAATTGCAGGTAGGTCAACCTCAGGTTATTTTCAAAGAAATTGATGGTAAGAAACAGGAACCTATTGAAGAGCTAACCATTAACGTGAGTGAAGAGTTCTCAAGCAAGATCATTGATATGGTTACTCGTCGTAAAGGTGATTTGATTTCAATGGAAACAGTGGGTGGTCGTGTAAACCTTCAATTCGATATGCCTTCAAGAGGTATCATCGGTTTACGTACCAATGTATTGACAGCATCTCAAGGAGAGGCTATTATGGCACACCGTTTCAAAGAATATCAACCTTATAAGGGTGAAATCGTTCGTCGACTCAATGGATCAATTGTAGCCATGGAGACAGGAAATGCATTTGCTTATGCCATAGATAAGTTGCAAGATAGAGGAAAATTCTTTGTAAGTGCACAAGATGAAGTCTATGCCGGTCAGGTAGTAGGTGAGCACAACAAAGATACCGATTTGGTAGTAAATGTAACTAAATCCAAGAAGTTGACCAATATGCGTGCTTCCGGTTCTGATGACAAAGCAAGAATGATTCCTCCTGTTCTCTTCTCTTTGGAAGAGGCATTGGAATACATCAAGGAAGATGAATATGTTGAAATCACTCCTAAAAACATTCGTATGCGTAAAATAATTCTTGACGAAGATCAACGTCGCCGTTCAGGCAAATAAGTTGTTCTAATCTGATTATATACAATATAAATAGCAAGCCACATCTTTATATAGATGTGGCTTGTTTGGTTATATCGATAATAACGACTACATTTGCGTGTAAACTCGAATAATTTTTATAATGAATAGCACTAAGCTGGTAAATTTGTTTTTTAAGCCTCGGGAAAGAATTATCCGTAAATATGACACGGATGCGGCTCTGCTTCAAGAACAAGTCTTAGAAAAGCTGATTAGTAAAGCAAAGAATACGGAATGGGGACTTAAGTATGATTATAGAACCATTACGGATTATGATGATTTCAAAAGAAGAGTTCCTATAAACACCTACGAGGACTTAAAGCCTTATGTAGAACGTATGAAGAAGGGGGAGCAGAATATTCTGTGGCCTTCCGAAATTATATGGTTTGCAAAATCATCGGGAACCACTAATGATAAGAGTAAATTTTTACCGGTCAGCCGTGAAGGATTGTATAATATACATTATCGTGGAGGGGCTGATTGCGTTTCGCTTTATATTAATCGTATTAATCCTTACAGTCGTTTTTTTGATGGAAAAGGTTTGATATTGGGGGGAAGTCATACTCCTAATATGGATTCAAATCACAGTTTAGTAGGTGATCTGTCTGCCATATTAATGGAAAACCTAAGTCCTCTTGTTAATCATGTGCGAGTACCAAGTAAGAAGATTGCATTGATGAATGAGTGGGAAAGTAAGATAAAAGCGATTACAGAAACTACTATTCATTCTGATGTTACAAATATTTCCGGAGTTCCATCCTGGCTTCTGGTATTGATCAAAAGCATATTGGATAAAACCGGAAAGTCTTCTCTCGAACAAGTTTGGCCTAATTTGGAAGTCTTTTTCCATGGAGGCGTCAGTTTCACTCCTTATAGAGAACAATACCAACAATTAATACATTCAGATAAGATGCATTATGTGGAGACATATAATGCGAGTGAAGGTTTCTTTGGCATCCAAGATGAAGAGAATGATCATTCAATGTTACTTATGATAGATTATGATATCTTTTATGAGTTTATGCCTTTGGAGGAATTGGAAAAAGAAAATCCTAAGACTTATTGTCTTACCGATGTGGAATTGAATAAAAATTATGCAATGATTATTTCCACAAGTTGTGGCTTATGGCGTTACATGATAGGTGATACCGTGAAGTTCACTTCTAAGAATCCTTATAAATTTATCATTACCGGCCGAACCAAACATTTTATTAATGCTTTTGGAGAAGAATTGATTGTGGATAATGCTGAGCGAGGACTTGCAAAAGCTTGTGAAGTGACAGGTGCTCTGATTAGCGATTATAGTGCCGCTCCTGTATTTATGGACTCTACGGCTAAGTGCAGACACCAATGGCTGATAGAGTTTGTCAAGCAACCCGATTCTTTCTCTACATTTGCTAAAGTATTGGACGATACGTTGAAAGAGGTAAATAGTGATTACGAAGCAAAGAGATGGAAAGACATCGCCTTACAACCTCTTGAATTGATTGAAGCTCGCAAAGGATTGTTTCATGATTGGTTGGAGATGAAGGGTAAATTGGGAGGTCAGCATAAGATTCCTCGTTTGAGTAATAATCGAGATTACATGGAAGAAATGTTGAAGTTGAATAAATAATAATAGCAACACATAAATAAAAATCCCGGCAGATGAACACTGCCGGGATTTTTTATGATTATGATTCGTATTGAATTACATCAATTTTCCTTGTTTAGCCAAGGTATCAATGTTGTTCTTCAAATTTGTCCAATCTGTCTTTTGTGTTGTGCTGATTCCATTGATATATTTCTCAATGTTGGTGTATCCGTCGCCGGTACAGTCTTTATTAGCATCGCTAGGATCTTTTGGGTTCAAGCCATGAGCTTTTTCCCATTCATCAGGCATACCGTCGCCATCAGAATCTTTGTAAGGTTTGCCTTTATATTCAGGATAACCACCAACTTGTTTGATATCGGTGATAATACCTTTTTCATATGAACCTTGTGGCAAACGACGAGTCTTGAATTGATAAAATGATTTGGGGTCCAAACCTTTTACATAATAAGCCTTACCTGTCTTAACTTCTTCAATGATTCGTTCATCAACGATATCACGTTTAGGAAGTGTAGCACCTACATTGCTTACAACAAAGTTGTAGGCATCTTTAGCAGGCATGATAGTGATGTAAGGCATTGGGAACGGTTTGTTCCATTTCATTGTTTCGGTATATCCTTTAGTATCATTTTGTTCCTCACACTGTACACCTTTCCAGTTGTCAGCTGTGATAGAATCGTTACCTTCCATAATGTTACCATTGATGTATACACGACCGAATTTAAGTTGTTTATTACGACTTAGTCCTGCTTCAGGTTTCAAAAAACGATGTCCTACAGGATCTTCTGTTTTTGTAAGTGGACCTGGCTTGTAATAATTGTTTACTATATTGTATAATGCAGACCAGTCACCACCATCTACAGAACGGTGTACCCAGTTATATACGACATTGTTTACAAAGTTGAATATCCCGTTCCATCCGATAGAAGGGTTACGACCGGCGTTTGATGCCCACATGTTACGCATGAATGAGCAATTTTCGCCACCAAGCGTACTACCAAAAGCATGATTGTAAGTATCAAGAGCTTTTGCTGATAATGTATTTTGAATGGTTACATTGACAGTTGGCAATTTTTGTTCTGGATAAGTAGGACCTGCTTGATACATGTGACGATAGAATGATACATTCTCGTCCAAACCCCATGTACATGAGCAGTGGTCAAGCATGATGTTACCTACAGGATTTCCTCCGAAGCTATCGTCGCGACGACCTACATTTGTTTCACCACGACGGAAACGCATATGACGAACTACAACATCATGAGTGTTGATCCAAACAGATTCTCCGGCAACACAAACACCGTCTCCGGGAGCTGTTTGTCCGGCAATGGTTAAATATGGAGCACGTACGATAAGAGGAGTTTTAAGATGGATTACACCAGCTACATTGAACACAATGATTCTGGCACCACCGATTTCGCAAGCGGCACGGAATGAACCAGGACCACTATCATTTAAGTTGGTTACAGTGATTACTTTACCGCCACGACCACCGAAACTGTACATACCTCCACCTTCAGCACCGGGGAATGAAGGAATGCTTGCTTGAGGTAAATCGGTTGGACGAGCAGCCCAAGGAATGTAAGGACGACCCTCGTTAGCCTCTTTTTCAACAATAGGCAATGCTACTTGCCATGCAGAGTCTGAGTGAGCCTCAGCCTCTTTCATCATTTTATTCGTAGCATCTTGAATGTCTTTTGGAACTTGTGGATATTGCGCACGCATAGTTTGGCATGAACCCGCCACCGCTATGGCACACAAAAGCATTAGTCTTCTGTTCATAATATTATTATTATATTTGGATTTAATAAAAGACTATTAATTAGTAGTTTTGTACTAACTTTTATTCTGATTTTTGATCAAAGATTACAAATATGCAAGTTTTACGTCTATATAAAAATAATGACATGAAAAAAGTTGTATCAATTTTTCTATTGATAGCAGGAATCTCCCTCTCTAGTAATATTTGGGGACATTCTATTTTAGCTTTTCCCACAGCACAAGGTTTCGGTAAATATGCAACTGGCGGTCGTGGTGGAAAGGTGGTAGAGGTTACTACTCTGCATGATTCTGTTGATGGTTCTTTGAGGTGGGCGTTACGCCAATATCCGGGTGAGCCATTGACTGTGGTATTTCGAGTAGGAGGTATTATTACATTGGGCTCTGATATCCGTTGTAAACGAGATGACTTTACCATTGCCGGACAAACAGCTCCCGGTAGTGGAATACTAATTAGAGGTGCTAAACTTAATTTCGGTGGTTCCACGAATCTGGTTATTCGTAACATCCGTGTCCGTATCGGATTAAAAGATGATGCCCACTTTATAGCGGGAGGTTCTATGGGAATAGAGAATGCATCGAATGTCATTATTGACCATTGTTGTTTCGGCTGGTCTGCTGAAGAAAATGTAACTATGTATGACAACCATTTCACCACTGTTCAATGGTGTATTCTTCATGAAGGATTGTATAATGCAGGTCATCACAAAGGTTCACGCAGTTATGGTGCACAATGGGGTGGATCACCTGCAACTTATTGCCATAATTTGTTGGCACATAATCATAATCGTTCGGCCAGATTGAATGGGGCCAACAACCCTCATCAGGATAGAAAAGTCCTTCTGGAATATATTAATAATGTAAATTATAATTGGGGCAAACAGAATTCTTGCTATGGAGGCGAGAATGAAGCAGGGCCTAATTCTCAACACGAGTGCAATTTCATAGGTAATTATTATAAACCGGGACCAGGCACACCCACTAGCGGAAATTATTTTATAGAATTGTCTGCTCCTCGTAACAAGTATACTATGACCGGACCTTCTAAGTGGTATTTTAGTGGAAATAAGATGGTTGGTGATAAAAGAGCTACTTCAAACAATTGGGAAGCAATACATAATAATACCGGATATTCGATCGATTCGTTGAAATCAGAGACTTTACTTTATCCTACCTCTTTCTATCCTGAAACGAATTCTTACAACTATAATGACTACAAAACCACACCGGAATCAGCCGATGCCGCTTATCTGTCGGTTTTAGCAAAAGTAGGCACAATCAATCGTGATGTTGTAGAGAAAAGAGTTGTGAACGAGGTTGCGAAAGGAACAGCAAAGTATTCTGCATCCTTAGGTGTACCGGGATATATTGATTCTCCTGCTGATGCGGAAGATTGGCCTGTATACAAATCAGGAACTCCTGTAACAGATGCTGATCATGATGGAATAGATGATGCGTGGGAATTGAAACACGGATTAGATCCGAAGAATCCTGAAGATGGAAATGCTGTGGTATCAAAGGACGGGTATACAGCTTTAGAAGTATATCTTTGCAGTTTAATGGGTGAAACTATACCTATTACAAAAGGTATAGTCAAGAAATAATGTTTTAAGAAGATGGGCGGTCTCTGTAATAATCAGAATCCGCCCATTATTTATTTTATAGGCTCTACTTTGTATCCTTGCAATTTTAGTAAATGTAATAAACCTTTGTCACCAGGTAAGTGCAATGCACCGACGGCAATAAATGCAGGAGCCTCTTTCATTATCTTAGGCAATTGTTTTGCCCAATTTCTGTTTCGATTGTAGATGGTCATTTCAAGCTCATCAGGATTAGGGTCGCATTGATTATTTTGTTTTTTCTCAGAGAGTTTTAGCAATGCATTCAGATCTTGTTTCATATAGTCACTCGTTAATTCTTTAGTCAATGCTAATGTCGTATCTATGTTGTTCAGTTCACAAAGTAACATTTCTGCCTGACGTTTCAGAGAAGAGCTGCTGTAAAGTATATGAAATTGGAATTCCAGTGTTTCTAATGCTATAATCTTTTTCCCTTTTTTCATTCCCTCCGTTTGGAAATAGGAGTCCAATTGCTCATTCATGTTAAACCCGTTGATTTGTTTCATGTATATCGCTACCATCAAATTACTTTCCAGAAAAGAGGGTTTTAATTTTGGAGTAAGCGAAATGTCCAACGTCAAGTACTTTTTAGTCAATTTATTAATTGTATCAAACTCCTCTTTGTTGAACAATGAAGCAAGAGTAGTGTCGCTGCTAATCATCATTTCTTTTTGCATCAATTGAATCATGTCAGGATTCTTGATGTTAGCCATATTTATTTCTCCAACAATTTGTGTTGTTGATTCTAATGCTTTGGGCAATCCCTTAATACTGTCAATAATACTAAGAGGTGCCAAATGATGGGTACCTAAAATATATGAAGGCTTTTCCAATCCGTTACCGGATATTCTCCATAATATTTGTGCGTTTGAAGTTATAGCGATAGATGCAAACAGAATGATTGAAAGGAACTTTTTCATGTTGATGCTTTTTACTATGATTTTATCTTACCAAAAGCACAAATATATGAAATGTTTTCTGATTTTTATGAGTATGATGAGTACGAATAGCTTGAATTTTCGTCGTAGAGTAAAGGATAAATAAAAGGTTATAGTCTTTTTTAAGGTAATTGTTTTTAGGTATAATTTTTGATATAGGTTTTTTTAGTTTTTTTATTGGGTAAAGATTGTTTTGTAAGGTATAACAGGAGACTTAAAAGTAACAAGTAAGTAGGTTATATGAAGAGCAAAGGTAAAAGTGCGAAAAGAGCATTTAGCAAAGACATCAGGCGGATGTCTGTTTTGATGGGATTGACGGCAACATTGTATTCTCCAGCTTGTTTGTATGCAAATACAACATTTGGAGGGGTCAATAATATTGCGCAGTCGGTTAATCAGACAAAATTTATTAAGGGAAAGGTTGTTGATGAACAAGGAGAATCGATGATCGGGGTTTCTATTAAAGTGAAAGGTACAAACATGACTGTTGTTACAGATCTTGATGGAAATTTCTCGGTAAAGGCTCCTGTAGGATCAAGTATTGAGTTATCGTACATCGGTTATAAAAATCTGACTGCTTCAGTACGAGATGAAAACTTCCTCAATCTCAAAATGGAACCCAATAACACCGCTTTAAATGAAGTTGTGGTTATAGGTTATGGTTCAGTTAAAAAACGCGATCTTACAGGTGCAATCACCACTATCAAGGGTGAAGATATAGCGTTGAATCCGGGATCAAACCCCATGCAAGCATTGCAGGGTAAAGTTGCCGGATTAGATATTACAAAAGAATCGGGACAAGCAGGATCGGGTGTAAACATGCAATTGCGTGGTAACCGTTCGTTCACGGCTAGTGGTAATCCTACATTCATCATTGATGGAATGCCTGGTGATTATTCTACATTAAATCCGAATGATATTGAATCTATTGAGGTTTTGAAAGATGCCTCTTCTACAGCTGTATATGGTGCAGCCGGAGCTAATGGTGTAATTATCATAACCACAAAAAGTGGCGCAGTCGGTAAAACCAATGTAAATTTTAATGCTTTTGTAGGAGTCAACGGTTGGTCAACCGTTCCTAAGATGCGTAGCGGGGATAGCTACATTCAAACGATCCGTGATGCAAATAAAGCTACGGGTAACTGGAGCAGTACCGATGATGATGAGCGTGTGATGGATGGACTTCTAGGTTCTGGTGCATATGCGGCTCACACTAAAGGTGAATACATTGATTGGGCAAAAGAAGTTTTGAGAAATAATTTGGTCCAAAATTACAGTATGTCAGCATCTGGTGGTACTGAGAAAACAAAGGCATATTTTTCTTTAAACTTCTCTGATGAAGCTGGGCAATATAAAGGCGATGATTACAAATTGTATTCATCAACTATGCGTATAGACCATACCGTGAAACCTTGGTTGAAAGTCGGTGTAAATGCGCAGATGTCATATGTTCACCAAAATAAAGCATATTCAGATCTTCAAACAGCATTGACCGCTGTACCATTAGGAACTCTTAGAGATTCTAGCGGTAAACTAAATGTATCTCCTTCTGTTGGAGGTACAAACATTAATATATTGTTGGATTCTGAAGGTGGGGTTTATAAGAATCAAGAACAAGATTACAAACTTTATTTCAATCCTTATATAGAGATTCACCCTATGAAGGGAATGTCATACATCTCTCGTATTGGAGGAGTATTGACGGATTCTCGTGTAAACTACTTTCAGGGTATTGGTTCTTATCAATATTATATGGCGGATGCTAGTGCTGTAGGTACAAATGCAAACGTATATGCTTCAGTAACAGAAAAGAGAAATTTGAATTATAAGTGGGAAAATATCTTAACTTATAATTTCCAAATACATAAAGATCACGATATCACACTTACAGCAGTTACTTCATGGAATCATGATCGATATGATTATAACTATATGAAGGAAACCAATATTACTGATAATTCATACCTTTGGTATAATATGGGTAATACCGGTAATGCAAACAGTACGGTTAGTTCAACTTATAATATGTCAAAAGGTTTTGGACTAGTTGGCCGTGTTGCATATTCATATTTGGGTCGTTATTTGTTTTCTGCTTCTGCCCGTCGTGATGGATCATCTAAATTAGCTTCCGATCATCGTTGGGAAACATTCCCGGCTGTATCTTTGGGCTGGCGTATTTCAGATGAGAAATTCATGGAAGGAACTCATAATTGGTTAGATAATTTGAAACTTCGTTTAGGGTATGGTGTTACCGGTACGGCAAATATCAATCCTTATAGCTCACAATCCAATTTGGAACAATCAACCACAAGCTTTAGCGGTAATGTGACAAACGTTTATAATTTTTCACAGAATTATACCAATAAGAATCTTACGTGGGAGAAATCATACAATGCAAATATAGGTGTTGATATGTCTGTACTTAAAGGACGCATTGATTTCACCGGTGATTTATATAATACCACTACGAAAGGTGTTATTTGGAGTCGTCAGTTACCTGTGACAAATGGAGCTTATTCTGCGTCATCGAATTATATCACAAACATGAATATTTGTAAGACAAAGAATACAGGTATTGAGCTTGCGCTTAACACACGTAACATTGTTCAACGTGATTTTAAATGGAGCTCTACAGTCACTTTCAACTATAATAAAGAAAAGATCATGTCATTGATTGACGGAACTTCTAATAATATAGCAAATGGTGACTATTCTCTGTCTCTTGGTCATCCTGTAAAGTCATACTATCATTATAAGATTGATGGAGTTTGGCAAACAAACGAAGCGAAAGATGCCGCGGTATTCGGTGCACAACCGGGCGATTTGAAAATAAATGTTCCTGGCATGGTTCGTGAATCAGAAGGAACTTATAGTAAAAAGGTTGGTGGTGTAGAAACTACTTATACTGCAGATAATAAGTATTCAGTAAGTGGAAATGATTATCAAGTATTAGGTCATAATTCTCCGGATTGGACATTGGGTTTTCAAAATGTATTTACATATAAGAGCTTTGATTTGAATATTTTTACCTACGTACGTTGGGGACAAATGATCAAATACAGTTTGTTGGAGTCATATGATCCTACCGGAAAAGGTAATTTCCCTAAGGATTTCAACTATTGGACTACAACCAATGCATCAAATGATTTCCCTGCAATTAATGCAAACAAATCTTTGTCTAGTTACACAGGATATTATGCACTGCAATATGTTGACGGTTCTTTCATTAAGATCAAGAATGTCACTTTGGGCTATACAATGCCGGCAAAACTATTACAGAAAGCAGGTATCTCTAAATGTCGTTTTTATGGGACGATTACCAATCCGTTTGTATTTGCCAAGAGTCATTTGTTGAAAAACTATGATCCGGAAATGAACGGAAATATGAATTACCCATTGACAAAACAGTTAGTGTTTGGTGTTAATATGTCATTCTAACAATTATAAGAATTAAATAATGAAACATGCAATATATAAAGCTGCTCTCTTTCTAGGTGCAGCTGTAATGATGAACTCATGCTCACTTGACGAGTATAACCCGTCGCAAACTACGGGCGATGAGACTCTTGCTACTTTTTCCGGCTGGAAAGGCTTGCAGACATATTGTTATTCTCCTTTATACGGTCAATTGTTCTCGGCATTTGATTACATGTCAGTAGCAGAATGCGGAACTGACTTATGGGTAACGGCTAATAACAAAACGTGGGCTCAGGAATTATTTTACTATGAGGGATTAGCAACAAATACCAATTATACCAATAAGCTATTCAAAGAAGCATATTCAATGATAAACAGTTGTAATGCTGTCATTAATCGTGCTCCTAACGTTACTAACGGAGCAGCATCTGATATGGGAGTATTAACGGCTGAAGCACATTGTTTGCGCGCTTATTATTATTCAATATTGGTAACTAATTATGGAAATGTTACTTTAACTCTTGATGAATCAAGCGATAACGTGAATCTTACTCCGAAACGTAGCACGATAAGTGCATTATATGCTCAGATGGTAACGGATCTCAAGTATGCAGCCGAGCACTTGAACGCAACTCCGTATAATGGGGATTATGCTCGCGTTACGAAGAAAACAGCATTAGGTCTTTTGGCTCGTGTTTATGCACAAGGGGCAGGTGAAGGATTAACGGAAGATGGAGTCTCGTATTGGCAACGTGCTAAAGAGGTTTCAGAAGATCTCATCAATAACGCATCTTCATATGGAGCTTACTTGTATACAGATGTGAATGATGTATGGGCGCAGGCAAATAATAAGAGCAACAAGGAAGCTTTATTTATTGCTGCAGGTCCTGACACAAATGATGCTAGCGCTACTACATATTCTGAATCTAATTTGTTTTCTTATTCATATCCTAATCCTTATTCGTTGAGTGATGTGTTTAAAACCAAAGATAGTCAGAATTATTTGTATGGACGTGTAAATAATGGAGTACTGGCTCCTTCTAAGTATCTTATTGATTGCTTCGATGCAACTTATGATAAACGCTGGGAGGATTCATTCACTACCGCATTTGGAGATTTCTCCTATGAGCAAACTCCATCTTGGGGTGGCACCGGCACATATGCAAAAAAAGCAGTTACTATTACTCAGGCTATGTGTACTAAATATGGCATAGGTACTCAGTTTATTGGTCAAAAGATTTATCCTTATGCCGATTTCAGATATAAGGCAGAAACATTCAGTCAGTATCCTGCAAAGGTATGGGCGCAAGGCACAACTACTGCTGATACGACTAAGTTGACAAGCGTAAAAAACATATATGCTAATCCTTATCCCTTGGATGCAACAGAAAATCGTTTTGCAATCTACTTAAGTAAGGACTATTTAACCGCTGCTCAAAAAGCTCAACGTGGTTATGTATGCATCAATATTGATGACTTGTTTGATAGCAATGGCGAATATCAAAGTGCAACCTTTGATGGGACAAATTCTTATCTAATGTTTCCGGCACTAAATAAATTCAACTGGAATTATGATGGAGCATTTGGCAGTACTTTGCAGAAGAAGGATGGAGACGTCATGATCATGCGTATGGCGGAAGTTTACTTAATTGCAGCCGAAGCTGAGCAAGAGCTTGGTAATGGTGACGCTGCAGCGGGTTATCTGAATGTATTGCGTAAACGTGCTGCACGTTCTGAATCAGATTATGAGAGTCATCTGAAATTAACGACAGCTACAGAACAAGACGTATTAGACGAATATGCTCGTGAGCTTTGTGGAGAGTTTAATCGTTGGTCTTTATTGAAGCGCCATCACGCTTTCGAAACCCAATTGAAGAAAGCTAATCCACGTGCGGCAGCAGCTTTTACAGCAAAGAATTATCTACGTCCTATTTCATATGATTTCTTGAATCAAATCAGTAATGCAAGTGAATATGGAACCAATGGATATTAATAAATAGTTAGTGATTGAAAAGAAAGGGCATTCATAATTTATGGATGTCCTTTTTTATTTATATAATAGTGGTTACAAACTTTTTATCATTTCGTTTTTATTAAAACAAATAACCTATTATGAAACAAATACGTAGTTACGTTCTTTTTGCTTTGATTTTAGTGTGGGCAGGAATGCCTCTTGTTGTTGCAGCACAACAACGCTATCGCGTTGCGGCTTGCGACTGGATGATTTTGAAACGCCAGAAAATTGGTGAATTCGAGTTGGTGAAAAATTTAGGAGGTGATGGAGTGGAACTTGATATGGGTGGATTGGGAACTCGTGATAGTTTCGATAATAAATTGAGACAATCTCATTTCCAGAAATTATTCAAACGTACGGCTGACAGTTTGGCTGTAGAGGTACCTGCTGTGGCTATGTCCGGATTATATGGACAAAGTTTTGCAAAACATCGCAATTATAAGTATCTTGTAGAAGATTGTCTGAATACGATGGACGTTATGGGAGCCAAAGTAGCTTTTCTTCCTTTAGGAGGATGCGGCAATGATTGGTTTAATCAGCCAGAAGTCAAGGCTGAAGTGGTGAAGAGATTGCATGAAGCCGGTGAAATGGCTGTTGCACGTGGGGTAGTCATCGGTATTGATACACCACTGGATGCCAAGGATAATATCAAGTTGTTGAAAGAGATTCACTCAAAAGGGATTAAGATCTTTTATAAGGTGCAAACAGCTTTGGAGAATAAACGCGATTTATACAGCGATATGAAGAAATTGGGTAAAGATCGAATCTGTATGATTCATTGCACCAATACCGATGGGTACACACTTGCCAAAGATCCCGCTGTGGATATGAAGAAGATGAAGAAGACCCTTGATGGTATGGGATGGAGCGGATGGCTCGTTGTTGAACGCAGTCGGGATACGAAAGACGTTCATAACATCAAAAGTAATTACGGTTCAAATATTGAATATTTAAAACAAATCTTTCAAAAATAATAAACATTATGTCATTTACAAAATCAGTTCGTTTATATAGTGTGGCTATCATCATGTTGTTACTTTCAACAGGAGCAAAAGCCTTTGACCTTGATTCTATCGGTCGTGATCCTAAATATGTGACATCTATTATTGATCGTTCACAAAAAGCAGTTGACAAACTTAATTTGAAGAACAAGAAAGCTGCTTTGGAAGTTCGCAATATCATTGCCAATCGTTATTTTAAGTTGAATGATATCTATGCCGTGCGTGATTCGCTTACAAAGAAAGCCAAAGCTACATTAACAGGTAAGGAGAAACAGGAAGCTGTAACAGCTGCTGAAAATCAAAAAGAGTCAGCCCTTTATCGTTCACATTTTGCATTTCCTGCTGATCTTTCATTATATTTGACCGATGCACAAATTGAAACAGTGAAAGATGTTATTACATACAATGTAGTAATGGTCACCTATACTGCAAATTTGGACATGATCCCTACTCTGAAAGATTATGAGAAAGTACAGATTCTTGCTTGGTTAAAGGAAGCACGTGAATTTGCCATGGATGCAGAAAATTCAAATAAGAAACACGAAGCATTCGGTAAGTATAAAGGACGTATCAACAATTATCTTTCAAAGCAAGGATATGACTTGGTCAAGGAACGTGAAGGCTGGTACAAAAGAATCAAAGCCCGTGGAGGTAAGATCTGATAGACTTCTGTTGTTTCATTCTTTAAAACAAGCATAATGCAAAAAAGACTGATTATATTTATTATGTCGGCGATGGCCGCTACCGGAGCCTTTGCTCAGCAAAACGGACTCACCGACACACACACAAGCCGCTTTTCAAAGATGTGTGATACACCTGTTAGCGCAGTGAAGTGGACCGGTGGATTCTGGGGTGAGCGTTTTGACGTTTTTAGTAAAGTATCATTGCAAAGCATGTGGAACACTTGGAATAATCCAGATGTATCGCATGGCTTTCGCAATTTCGAAATAGCCGCCGGTGAGATGAAGGGTGAGCATTGGGGTCCTCCTTTTCATGATGGTGATATGTATAAGTGGCTTGAAGCAGTAGCTTCAGTCTATGCCGTGAACCATGATCCGTCATTGGAAAAATTGATGGATCGTTTTATCAGTTGTGTCGTTAAGGCTCAACGGGCTGACGGATACATTCACACTCCTGTTATTATTGCTGAGATGAACAAAGGGGTTGATTCTCATTCAGGTAAGAGACAGGCCGTTATCGGCACCAAAGTAGGTGATGAAGGTAAAGGTGCTTTCGCCAACCGACTTAATTTTGAAACCTACAATTTGGGCCATCTAATGACGGCTGGTATCATTCATTATCGCGCAACAGGTAAACGTACATTGTTGGATGCCGCGATTAAAGCTACTGATTTTCTTTGTGGTTTCTATGAACGTGCATCCGCTGATTTGGCACGCAATGCCATATGCCCTTCTCATTATATGGGTGTTGTTGAGATGTATCGCGAAACGGGAAATCCTCGTTATCTGGCATTAGCTAATGATTTGATTAATATCCGTGGAATGGTGAAGAACGGTACGGATGACAATCAGGATCGTATTCCGTTCAGAGATCAATATAAAGCAATGGGTCACGCCGTGCGTGCCAATTATCTTTATGCCGGAGTAGCTGATTTGTACAATGAAACCGGTGAGCCTCAACTGATGAAGAATCTTACTTCCATCTGGCAGGATATCACTGAAAGGAAAATGTACATCACCGGTGCATGTGGTGCACTTTATGATGGCACATCACCCGACGGTACTTGTTATGAACCCGACAGTATTCAAAAGGTACACCAAAGTTACGGTCGTCCTTATCAGTTGCCCAACAGCACCGCTCACAACGAAACTTGCGCCAACATCGGCAATATGCTTTTCAATTGGCGTATGCTTGAAGCTACAGGTAGTGCCAAATACGCTGATATAGTTGAGACTTGTTTATATAATAGTGTATTGAGTGGCATAAGTCTTGATGGTAAACGCTATTTCTATACCAATCCATTGCGTATATCAGCCGACCTTCCATATACTTTGCGTTGGTCGAAAGAACGCACTGAGTATATTAGTTGTTTCTGCTGTCCTCCCAATACATTGCGCACTTTGTGTGAGGTACAAGACTATGCTTACACTGTAGGTAAAAAGTCATTGTGGGTCAATCTTTATGGTGATAATAAGTTATCAACTTCACTACCGGAAGTGGGCAAGATACAGATAAATCAAGAAACCGAATATCCTTGGGACGGAGCAGTCAATATCAATATTGCTGCATTGCAAGGAAAGAAAACATTCACGATGCATGTTCGTATTCCCGGATGGTGCAAGGAGGCAAAGATCCAAATTAACGGAAAAGATGCTGATGTGAAAATAGCCAGTGGCACTTATGCAGAGATTACACGTGAATGGAAGAAAGGCGACGTTGTATCATTAAACATGGATATGCCTGCAACTGTTGTTGAGGCCAATCCTCTTGCCGAAGAGATTCGCGGACAAGTAGCCGTTAAACGCGGTCCTATTGTTTACTGTCTTGAAAGTCAGGATCTGGATTCATGTAAGATTGACGATATAGCCATTCCTGCCGATGCACATTTTATTCCTAAGAAGGTAAATATAGCAGGCAGTTCGTTGGTTGAACTTGAAGGCACCGCCTTGGTACGTGATGAAGCTTCATGGTCGCATACACTTTATCGTCCAGTGGCCAATGCGAAGAAAGAAGTTACCATACGATTAGTTCCCTACTATGCTTGGGGTAATCGTGGTAAAGGTGAAATGACCGTTTGGATGCCATTGGCCATGTAAAAGAAACGTTATGAAGAAATTAATGTTTATAATGGGGCTTTTTATGGCCCCATCTTTTCTATTTGCATCGGATATCTATGTGAAGTCCATAGGTACCCGTTCTATAGCCGATGCTTTACAGCAAGCACGTGTTATGCGCTGTACGCAAGGAGCAACAGATATTACCATTCATCTTTCTCCGGGCTATTATCCGCTCGACGAATCTCTTTTTTTACGACCCGAGGACAGCAATACACATATTGTGGCTGATGGGGGTGAGGTTGTTATCAGCGGAGGTGTTCAGGTAAAAGGCTGGCATCGTGAAGGTAAATTCTACGTAACCGATGTGCCTGACTTTAATGGTCGTCCGCTGGATTTCCGTCAGATGTGGGTCAATGGGCAGAAGGCAGTAAGAGCACGGGATGTGGATGATTTTGAGAAGATGTATCGCATACTCAATGTCGACAGCAAGCGCGAAGTTATATGGGTGCCTACAGCAGCAGTTAAGAAAATTGTCAAATCGCCTTATGCTGAAATGGTATTGCACGAAATGTGGTGCGTATCCGATCTTCGTATCAAATCGATTGACGTGCATGGCGATAGTGCAGCCGTTAGCTTTCACCAACCCGAAAGTCGTATAGAGTTTTCACATCCCTGGCCACGTCCTATGGTTACTACAGACGGACACAACTCCGCTTTTTATATTGCCAATGCCTTTGAATTGTTGGATTCACCGGGCGAATGGTATCATGATATTCGTACAGGTAAGCTTTATTATTATCCCCGTAAAGGAGAGAATATGAGCAAAGCCTTAGTGATAGTACCGGCAGTTGAAACGTTGGTGCGTATTGAAGGAACACCTGACAGACCGGTTAGTAACGTCACATTCAAAGGCATCACCTTTGCTTATGCCACATGGATGCGTCCCTCTTTGCAAGGGCATGTCCCTTTGCAGGCAGGTATGTATATGACTGATGCTTATAAATTAAAACCAAAGATGGCACGTCCGAACGGCGACCATTTGTTGGATAATCAAGGATGGATCGGTCGTCCTGCATCAGCTGTTTCAGTTTATGCAGCCACCGACATTAATTTCAGTCAATGTAGTTTCGAGCATCTCGGTTCTACCGGAGTAGATTATTCCGATTACACCAACGGGGGAAACGTGGATCATTGTACTTTTCGTGACATTGCAGGCAACGGCATTGTAGCCGGTAGTTTCGCACCTGCCGGATTAGAAGTCCACCTTCCTTACGATCCCGCAGACCGTCGTGCCATATGTACCGGTTTGCACATTACCAACAATCTGGTAACAGATGTAACCAATGAAGATTGGGGATGCGTAGGTATTTGTGCCGGATATGTACGTGACATTGCTATTTGTCATAACGAAGTGAGTGAAGTCTCTTATACCGGAATCAACTTAGGTTGGGGATGGACGCAAAGTCCTAATGCTATGAGCAACAACTTGGTGCAAGGCAATCTTATTTACCATTATGCCATGCATATGTATGATACCGCCGGCATTTACACTTTGGGAGCACAACCACACACCTATGTAGAGGAGAATGTTGTACGTGACATTTATTCACCCGGATATGCACACGATCCCAATCATTGGTTTTATCTTTACACCGATGAAGGTTCATCGTATATCACCGTACGCGACAATTGGACTCCTACCGACAAGTATTTGAAGAATGCCAACGGACCGGGAAACACTTGGGAAAACAATGGCTCTATGGTCAGTGATACTATTTATTCACAAGCAGGCATCATCAAGTAAAAAGGGATGTTCGGATAAATTAGAAAATAAAATATGATAAAGAAACAACTATTAGCTTTGGTTTTTGTCTGCGGAATCATTCTGCCGGCAACTGCACAAACCTGGATTTGGTATCCCGGCGATTATGAAATGTGGCTGGGTAACAAAATGAACAATCACCGCACCGACCGTGGCGCATTCTTTCCTCCCTTTTGGAAGCAGGATAGTCATTATGTGACTGTAGAATTCAGCAAGACGGTAGAGCTAGTGCAACCTGAAACCATTACGATTGCCACAGAAGGCAAATATAATATCAAACTTGATGGTAAAATGCAATTCGGTATGCCCTCGAAGTTCACACTTCCTGCCGGCAAACATCATTTGAATATCAAGGTGCACAATCAAGCCACACCTCCCGCTTTGTATGTTGATGGAACTACTATTAAGAGCGGTAGCGACTGGAAAGTCACTTACGAAGATAAAGAATGGATTGACGAGAGCGGCAAAGCCAGCGACACATCCACCACTTTATATATGGATGCGGGAAGTTGGAACTTTAATGACATCAATTCCTGTCCGTCAGCCTTCACGTTAAAGCAGCAACCTCAAGAGGCTATAGCGGTAAAACATCTCAAAGAAGGTACTTTGTATGATTTCGGTAAGGAAACATTTGGTTACCCTGTGCTTCATCATCTTTCAGGTAACGGCACCGTTCATATCTATTATGGTGAAAGCCCCGAAGAGGCACAAGATAAAGCACATTGCGAAACCCTCGACAAGATACAGGTTGAGAATGGACAAGTTATTGATCTTGCCACCAACAACCGTGTGGCATTGGCTGATAGCTATACACTCGGCAACAGCAAGGCTTTCCGATACATCTATATAGAAACAGAAGGCAGTAACTGCTCATTAAACAATGTGAGCATGCAATATGAATACATGCCCGAAACCTATAAAGGATCATTCAGATGCAACGACGAAGAGATCAACAAGATGTGGAATGTAGGAGCTTACACGCTGCAACTCACTACTCGTGAATTTTTTATTGATGGCATCAAACGTGACCGTTGGGTGTGGAGTGGCGATGCCGTACAGAGCTACCTGATGAATTATTACCTCTTCTTCGATAATGATGAAGTGAAGCGCACCACGTGGCTGTTGGGCGGCAAACCTCCTGTTACCAGCCACATCAATACCATTATGGATTATACCTTCTATTGGTTTATCGGTATCTACAATTATTACCTTTATTCAGGCGACAAGCACTTTGTGCAACAAATCTATCCTCGTATGCAATCCTTGATGCAATATGTGTTGGGACGCACCGATGCCGACGGTATGGTAGAGGGACAAGCCGGTGACTGGGTCTTTGTTGATTGGGCTGATGGTTATCTTGACAAGCATGGACAATTATCCTTAGAGCAAGTTCTCTTCTGCCGCAGTCTTGAAACGATGGCCACATGTGCCCGTCTATCAGGCGACAAAGAAGCAGAAAGCAAATATACTCATATGGCTGATGCTCTTCGTGCCAAACTTATTCCGTATTTTTGGAACGAACAGAAAAAGGCATTAGTGCACAATCGTATTGACGGCAAACAAAGTACATCTGTTACTCGTTATGCCAATATGTTTGCGATCTTGTTTGATTATCTCAACAAGGATCAGCAGAACACCGTGAAGAAGTCTGTCCTACTGAACGACTCCATTATGCATATCTCCACACCTTACATGCGTTTCTACGAACTTGAGTCATTATGTGATATGGGGCAGCAGTCGCAAGTGTTGAAAGAGATGAAAGCATACTGGGGCGGCATGCTTCGCGAAGGAGCTACTACATTTTGGGAGAAGTACAATCCCGATGAGCACGGCACACAACATCTTGCCATGTATGGTCGTCCTTATGGAAAAAGTCTTTGTCATGCATGGGGAGCCAGTCCGCTTTATCTGTTGGGCAAATATTATTTAGGCGTGCAGCCTACCAAACCCGGCTACGAAGAGTATGAAGTGAAACCCGTATTAGGTGGGTTGAAATGGATGGAAGGCTCAGTGCCTACACCTTATGGCTTGATCAAAGTGAAGATGACCAAGAGTCAAGTCACCGTAAGCAGTGATGGGGGTAAAGGTACACTTGTCGTTACCCGTAAAGGTAAAATAGAGCATATTGCCATTCCTGTAGGTAAAGAATTGACAGTGAAACTATGATGTCAAGATATGTGCTAAGAGAGCTGTAGAAGTTTCTCTTTTTGCAGAAAGATATTTCAATGGTATGAGCACTAGAAACCTCTTCTCGGGTTTTCTAGTGCTCATTCTATTTTTGTCAGATGATATTTAGTCATGGGGGTTCGTATAGCCGTTGATGAAGCATCGTCTAAATGTTAGAGATTCTAATGTATCTCTTTTGATATAGAAATGGCTTAAATCACATAATCAAGACGAGTTTGAAAGATTTAACTGTTATTGATGACTTTACCTATCTTCAAGAGAGAAGAAAAGTATAGCCTATGATTTGATTTCGGAAATGACAGCTTGCTCAGTTTTCTCTAGTAATTCTTCGAAGTTGCATTCGCTTGCTTTTATTGAAGGATGAACGGTGAACGTTATATGGTTGCCTAGGCCTAAAGGGAAAAAACCATATCGGAACATTTTCCATGAATTATTTATAGTAACAGGTACCACATAGGCACTGGGTGCATATTTGCATAATATTTTGATACCATTTGGGGCAAAATTCCTTGGCTTACCATTTTTAGAACGAGTACCTTCCGGGAAAATAACTGCCGAGCGGCCATTTGCTTCAATATATTGTCCAAGCTTTTTCAGAGCAGGCAATGCCTGTTTCGGATTCTTTCGGTCTATCAGTACCGAACCACCGTGATTCAGGTTGTAAGAGACACTCGGAATTCTCTTTCCTAGTTCAATCTTACTCACAAACTTGGGATGGAATTTCCTGAAAAACCATACGAAGCCCATAATATCAAAAATACTCTGATGATTTGATACAAAAATAAGTGGATGACCTTCAGGAATGAGCTCTCTATTTTCAACCGTTGAAGTTGAGAATGTGAAAATGAGCGTTTTCAATAAGAAGAAACCTAAATAATCTACACTTTTCTTGTGTGCATTATATCCAAACCAGTTCAGACAAACCCACTGAATGGGATGGAACAAGCAAATAATTAGTAAAAAGGACAGATAGGCTAGTAATGATAAGGGATATGATATTATCTTTTTCATAATCTACACTTTTTTTGCAAAAATAAGACTTTAATTAATATCATGGTTAATTAATTATTGATTTCTTTCATTTATGTCTTATTACTGAATACGATTTATAGATAAAAATCAATAAAAAGTATAAGAAAAAGAACAAGAAAAGCAGATTCGGTGCTGAGATATTAAGTGCGTTATACTTTAGTCTGAATTTTCAGTCGGCTTGTAATCTTCCGGTAGGTTTTTTATATGGACATGTAACTTTATTGTCAATGTTTATCTGATGCTCACTTCTCATTTTAATTCAATCTTGTTAATAGATCAGTTTACCCCGAAATTTGTTCAATACACTTTTATTTTGTTGGTGCATAGTGTATATGCTTCCTACTTTTGTGACATGAAAAAATAAAAAAAATGTCATGAAAGTAAAGAAGTTGTGTTTATTGATTCTATGTATTGTAAGTTGCTTTTCCGGTTCAGCTCAGGTGACATTCAGTTCGCTTCAGGATGTGTTTGATTATGCCAACAAACATGAAGTTTCCATACAGATGTCTATTATGAACGAACAAATCAGTGCTGCAAAAGTAAAGCAGGCAAAGTCTCAGCTTTATCCTCAAATATCAGGATCAGCAGGATACAATGACAATATTAGTTTGTCGCCCACTTTTGTACCATCAAATCTTCTTAATTCATCGGCTCCTTCGGGAGAGTACAAAAAGTATAAATTCGGAAAGAAATATATGAGTGATGCAACGGTGGATGTACAATGGAATTTATTAGATTTTCAAAAGAGATTGGTAGTGAAAGCGGCATCAAGCGAAATGGAGGCAAGCAAATTGTCAACAGCTTCCAATAAATGGAATACGTATATGAATTTGGCTTCTATATATTACTCAATTTTGATTACTAGCAAGTCGTTTGAGTTTTACAATGAAAATGTGAAGACAGCTAATCTTTTATTGACAAGTGCAACGGATAAATATAAAAATGGAATGATTAGCGAAGATGTGCTTGACCGAGGGAAAATACAACAAATTAATACTGAAAAAGATTTGCATGCTACCGAAAGCTCTTTGAAAAAGTTGATGTGCCAATTGCAGAGTTATTTAGGAACGGATGACCTTATTGTCGTTAATGATCGTGCCGATAAATATATCGGCACGGATGCAGATTTGTCTTTTTCAACCTTACATCCGGATGTGAAATATAAAGAAAGCCTGCTCGATTATGACAAATGGCAGTTAAAACAAAGTAAGGCTTCAAACTACCCATCGTTGAGTTTATCATATCAATATCAATATCATTGGACGTCGGACAAGTTCATGAATTATGGTAGTAGTATTTCTTATAACAGTCAGCTTTTAGGCGTGAAACTGAGTATTCCCATATTCACGGGTTTTTATAACAAAAATAAAATAAAGGAGGCCGAATGGAATGTAAAGCAAGCACAATTCCAGTTGAATGTAACCCAAACGGCTAAAAAGAAAGAAGATGAGATGCTGAAGATCGATTATTTGCAATCAAAGCATGATTTTGAAGATGCATCTACCATATTGACCCTTCGCCAAGATGCCGATTCAAAGATTAGTGATAAATATCAGAAAGGTATTATAAGCTTGGATGAGCGGCTGGATAAATATCAGGATTTGTTGAATGAACAAAGTAATTATATAAAGAATATGGGCAATTATTTGATAGCTCAATATCAAGTTTATATCAGACATATAAATTTTTAAAGCAATGAAATTATACCTAAAAGTAGCTCTGTTTTCGGCAATCATCGGATTGAGCCTAACATCATGTAATAGAAAAGAGAAAACATCTCCTGTAAAGAAATCCATAGAGGAAGCTGTATTTGCCAATGGTTATGTTACTCAGAGAAACGAATACGTTGCATCTGCAAATGCCGAGGGATTTATTAATAATATTCCCATTACTGAAGGGAAATATGTACACAAAGGCGAACTCTTGTTCACGATAAAAAGCGATGCACCTGAAAATCAGTTGCAAAAATCGCAAATTGTTTATGACGATGCTGCTAAGAATGCACGCTCATCGGCTCCGCAGTTATCTCAAATGCGCATACAAATCAATTATGCAAAGGATAAAGTTGATTTTGATAAGAAAAATCTTGATAGATATAAAGCATTGCGGACTACAAATGCTGTTTCGGAAATGGATTTGGAGGACAAAGAGATAAATTATAAGAACTCTTTATCTAACTTGAAAGCACTTGAAAGGTCATATAAACAAACAGCAGATGAATTGAGATTAAATGCTGCAAAAAGTAAATCACAAGTAATAGACCAAGCCATCAATAAGGGATACTTCTCTGTGAAAGCCGATAAAGACGGAACCGTGCTGAACGTATATAAAAAGAAAGGCGAATTGGTTAAAATAGGTGATCAGATTGCTCAAATAGGTAGTGGAGAAACTTATCTGAAACTTTATGTTGCGGAGGAAGACATTGCAAAAGTTCATTGCGGACAACAAGCAAAGGTGCAAATAAATACATATCCCGAAAAAACATTCGATGCAACTGTTACTCGTATTCTTCCTGCATTTGATGATAGTCAGCAATCATATATTATTGAAGCAAAACTTAATGATAGCAGTGTGCATTTGTTTTCAGGATCACAAGTACAAGCAAATATTGTCGTGAGTGAAAATAAATATGCATTAGTTATTCCCTCTTCTTATTTGATAAAAGAAACATATGTGATGCTACAAAACGGTACGCTGAGGCAGGTTGTAATAGGAAATAAAAACAGAGAATGGGCAGAGGTAGTTTCAGGACTGAGTGAGAAAGATGTTATCGTAATGAGTAGTAAATAAAGATTCAATGAATACTAATAATAAAATAGCGTGGACACATCTTACGTCTAAAGTACAGCAGTTGATAGTGGCTGTTCTTAGTATCACGTTCGGTATTTCAATGTATATTTTCATGAATGGATTTATGGGAGGAGTGAATGTAACATTTGATGATATCGCATTTTCCTCCATGTCGCATATCAGAATATACAATGATTCACCAAATGACGAGCCTTCACTCCTGCCTCAACCGTCAAACAATACGGTTCAGTTTATTCATAATACGCGGCATGTAAAATATACGGAAGGGATTAAAAATGCAAGTGATATTCTTCAATCCGTTAAGGAGTTTCCCCAAGTCACGGCCGTTACGGAACAGATTAATCAAAATGTATTCTTTAGAAACGGTATCACCAAGGTGAGCGGCAATCTCTCAGGCATAGACGTGGAAAATGAAGATAAAGTCTTTCAGATATCTAAATATATGATCAAAGGCAATATTAACGATTTAGATAAGAGAAATGACGGTATTGTACTCGGTAGCGGATTAGCTCAAAGCATTTGTGTAAATATGGGTGATAATGTTAT
This sequence comes from Bacteroidales bacterium UBA1794, assembly GCA_002315435.1. GTDB lineage: Bacteria > Bacteroidota > Bacteroidia > Bacteroidales > Bacteroidaceae > DCFW01. The sequence continues at coordinate 12,482 of DCFW01000031.1, read as the reverse complement.
GCTAACTACGGGCGACGGTATAAATCAGGCGTTTAAAGTTCTTGGAATCTTTGAGACCGGCTCTTCTTCTGTAGATAAATCAAAAGCAATGATTTCAATCCGTTCGGCAAGACAACTGTTTTCAAAAAATGCTGCTTATACATCGGATATCCAAGTGAATGTAAAAGACTTCAACAAAGCTGACTTAGTGTCAAATAAAATGTCAAAAATCATTCCGTACAAAGTGGAATCATGGAAAGATGGGAACAGTCAATTGGAATCTTCATCGATGTTGAGAAATATTCTTGCCAAGGTCATATCTATTGCGATTCTCACCGTAGCAGGTTTCGGAATATACAATATAATGAATATGACAGTGAATGAAAAGATGCGTGAGATCGCTATTTTTAAGGCGATGGGATTCAATGGAAAAGACATTGTTCATATCTTTTTGATGCAATCTTTGTGCATCGGAGTAATCGGTGGAATTGTCGGAATGGGATTCGGTTCATTAGTCATTTATATTGTTAAGCAGATTCCTTATAAGATTGCCTCATTTACATCGCTCCCTGTTGCATTCAGATTGATTGATTATGTGATGGCGTTCTTTTTTGGATTAATAGTTACGATAATTGCCGGATATTTACCTGCGAAGAAAGCTTCTCGAATTGATCCGGTAGAAATATTAAGAGGATAATTACAATGGAAAAGATCTTATCAGTAAACAACGTAGTGAAATATTTTCATCAGCCTGAAGATTTTCAGGTACTCAAAGGTGTGGACTTTGAGGTGGAAAAAGGAGAATTTATTTCTATTATCGGCAAGTCAGGCTCGGGGAAATCTACATTACTTTATATATTGTCCACTATGGATACCGATTATAGTGGAAATATAAATATTAATGGAACCAATGTGACCGGTGTAAAACAAAACAAACTGGCAGCCTTCCGTAACGAACATATCGGATTTGTCTTTCAGTTTCATTTCCTTCTGCCGGAATTCAGTGTTATTGACAATGTGATGCTTCCGGCATTGAAATTAGGCAGAAAGCCTAAAAACGTGATACGCGAAAGAGCTTATGAACTATTGAAAATGCTTGATGTGGTAGGGCAAGAAGAAAAAAAAGCTTCGCTCTTATCAGGTGGGCAGCAGCAACGTGTAGCGATAGCAAGGGCTTTGATCAATGATCCGACGGTTATCATGGGAGATGAACCGACGGGTAATTTAGATTCAAAAAATACCAAGAATGTATTTAGTATTTTCCGTGAGCTTTCAAGAGAACAGGGACAAACGATAATAACTGTGACTCATGACACTGATTTTGCCAATAATTGTGATAGGGTTATTGAGTTGAAAGATGGGCAAATAATAAGTCAATGAATTCTCATGCTGATAGGCAGAAAAATAAATTTACATATTATTAATATCAAATGAAGGCATTTATTTATTCTTCCTCGAAGAAGAAAAAGTAATTTTTAAAATAAAAAATATATCTTTGGGTACACTAATAATTTTTAGTAATGATGTCGAACTTATCAGAAAGAAGTAAAAATAACATGCGGGCTATTTCCATATCGCTCTTGTTATCGATATGGAACATATTTACCAATAAAATGCCGACTAATATAGATTTCTTAAGATGGGGAGCAATATCGTTTACTTTATATTGTTTATGGCAAGCTATTTATTTTAGCTCAAATGATGGAGGAAAACGCAAGTGGTTGAAGATAATAATCTCTTATGTTTTGGTAATAGCAATGGCATATATTGTATTTGTTATTATTCTATTACACGATACGGAACATTTTAGATGGCTATTGCTTTGCAAATTTTTTATGGTAGCCTTTTTATTTAGAATTATTCAATATGGATTTAGGGCAAATGAAGATAGAGTTCTATTGCAAATGGAGAAACAACAGATGCTTGCAGAAAACTATCGGGTGCAATTGCAGGAATTGAGAACAAAAGTAGACCCTCATTTTTTGTTTAATTCCTTAAATACCCTTCGTGTGATGGTGCGTAACGGCAACAAAGATTCAGAAAAGTTTATCATGAGTTTGTCTGAATTCTATAGGCAAACACTAAAATACAACGAATCATCGGTTGTGACGGTTGCCGAAGAATTGGGTGTGTTGAATTCTTATTTATTTTTGATGCAAACACGAAATCAAGGTGCTGTTTCAGTAAAGTTGGATTTATCTGAGGATATAATGAACTATAAAATACCCACACTGAGCATGCAGATTCTTATGGAAAATTGTTTTAAACACAATCGAATGTCAGCAACTTCACCTTTGCAAATAAAGATCTATTCAAATGAAGATTATATTTATGTAAGAAACAGTATTCAGCCTAAAATGACACATTCTGAACCGTCTGGTTTCGGATTATCGAATATACGCAAACGTTATGAACTGCTGGGAATATTGGATGAATCGGTTGTCATAAATAAGACAGAGAACGACTTTGAGGTGAAACTTAAATTAATAAAGTCATGAATGTATTAATCGTAGAAGATGAAACCTATACAGCGGAATTGCTAAAAGAAATGATCGAAAAAGATCCTGACTTTCTTGTTACGGCAATAATGGCATCAATTATGGATACTGTTCAGTTTTTGAGTAAACATCAAAATAAGATTGATTTGATGTTTTTGGATATTCAACTAGAGGACGGTTATTGCTTTGAAATATTCAAGCACATCGATATAATGATTCCTGTCATATTTTGTACTGCTTATGATGAATACACGTTACAGGCAATTAAAAGTAATGGCATAGAATATATATTAAAGCCTTTTCAAGAAAACGAAATAGTTGTGGCCTTGCACAAATTTAAAAAGTTTGTTGGACATATTCAAAATAAAGGAATAAGTTCGTTGATTATGCCAATAGTGCAACAAGCATATCAAGAAAGTTTCCTTACCCAGGTGCGTGAAAAGTCGGTAGTGATTTATACTAAAGATGTTGCTACATTCTTTATTGAAAATGAAGTTGTGCACATGTTTACATTTGATGGAGGTAAATATCCATTGTTCAAAAATATGGAATATGTCGAAGAAGCTTGTAGTCCTCAGTTATTTTTTAGAATTAACCGACAAATGATTATCAATAGAAACGCAGTAATATCGATGCAACCTTATTTTAATCGTAAAATGATTTTGCAATTGAAAGTGCAAATGCTCGATAAACCAGTCATTAGCCGTTTAAAAGTTTCGGCATTCAAAAAATGGCTCGAAACAGGGTAATAGTAGATGATAAAAATAGAGAATAATGATAAGTAAACTTGAGAAATATTTAAGTACGAACAAATATCTTTTGATGGAAGGCGCCTTAGGTGAGCGTTTAAAGAGAGAGTATCAACTCACATTTGATGAGCATGTAGCCATGGCTTCTCTTGTATATTCGGATAAGGGACGCGATGCACTTCGTGAATTATGGAATGGATACCTTGCGATTGCTCGTGAATATAATGTGCCTTTTCTTGCAACCACTCCTACTCGTAGGGCTAATAAAGAAAGAGTAAGAGATAGCGGTTATACAGAAGATATCATAGCCGACAATGTCAATTTCCTTAAAACGATTGCTGATTCGTATTCCAACATGCTCATCGGGGGATTGATGGGTTGCAAAGGCGATGCTTATACTGGTGACGGTGAATTGGGATTGGAAGCTTCACGAGATTTTCATATATGGCAGGTGGAGAAATTTAAAGATGCCGGCGTTGATTTTCTATATGCAGGCATCATGCCTATGCTTCCGGAAGCAGTAGGTATGGCACAAGCTATGAGTGAATCAGGACTACCATATATCATTAGTTTTACGATCAAGGATAATGGTAAGATCATAGACGGAGTAAATATTAATGATGCCATAGAAATAATTGATTCGGTTGTAGATATTCCTCCTGTTTGCTATATGACTAATTGTGTGCATCCAAGAATTGTTGCCAAAGCATTGCAACAACCGTTTAACCAAACAGTAACTGTGAAGCAACGTTTTCTTGGTATTCAAGCAAACACTTCGCCATTATCTTATGAAGAACTTGATAATTCTGCTGACTTGAAAACATCTGATCCCGATCAGTGGGCAGTAGATATAAATAATCTTGAAGAGCAATACCGGATGAAAATATTTGGAGGATGCTGTGGAACCGATAATATTTATATGTCGAAAATGGTCTCACTTCTCAGCAAATAAGGATAACATATCATTTTTCATACAGCTATTTAATCTCTAAAATATCTTTAGGAGCATAAAAGAAGTATTTTGCATCTATATTCTTTCGTGAAGCATTGCCCCATACAGCAAGTCCAAAATCCACGCCAGCATTTAGAGCGCATTGATAATCGTAAATTGTATCGCCTATGTATATAACTTCTTCCTTTGATGTATTGGTCCTTTCTAAATAGGATAGGATTGGGTCTGCAAAAGGTTTGGGGCGTGGCGAATCAGTTACGCATAGAATGGTACTGAAATATCCACTTATATTATGAGGCTCAAAATCGTTCGTAAACTCTTGAGGATTCTTAGACGTTATTATACCTAATTGGTATCCTTTATTTTGTAGCTCCGGTAATAATTCTGAAATGCCGTCAAACAATTTAATAGATGAACTATATTTCAGTAAGTTATTATTCCAAATTTTGTTGGCGTGTTTTGTGTCTTGCATGCCTAACTTTCTTAGTGTTACTTCTCCGGGTATTCCCAAAGCAAAGGTAAGTTCATTTATGTCAATATCCTTGTTTTGAATATCCGCAAGCGTATCTTGTAGGCTATGCAAAATAGAATATTCAGTATCTAATAACGTCCCGTCTATATCAAATATCAGATGTTTATATTTCATTTCCTTTTGGTTGTTTAATCGAATTGTACCTGCCATTTTTATCGTGTTAAGCTGTAAAATACATTTTCTAAAGCAAGTTACTGAAATTTATTGTTATTTCAGATTCTATTGTTCTACTTTAATTAGCCATTAGCTATAATAGTTATAGCAGAATTTCAATATGAATACTACGATAATCGCTATTATTGATAGAGTATAAATGAGCATCTTATATTTTTTACAAGAGATGTTTATGGCTATGGCATTTATTGCTATTATAGCAAATGCCGGTACGATTTTGGCTTGTTTAATCCATGGCAATAATATGGCAACTAAGAGTAGTATAACATCAATTGTCAATAATGTTTCTTGCTGAAACGTTATTGATTTGTTCTTAATTTTCAGATAGCATGATATCTTTTCTATCAAATTGTGTTGCATCATTTTTTTGTAAGCTTTGATACTGAAGTAAAGCACAAAGTTATAGACCTCAACGATTAATAGCCAAATTATAATAATCTCATAGAATTTAAAGCTAGAATTCACACAGGTTACTAATGTTATCAGATTCCATATATGTCCAGGATAAAAAAAACTTTTGGGATACATTTTGCTTCTATATCTCATTTGGTTGTATTTGAGATTTAGATCTTTGAGCATCACAAATGATATGGATTCTAGAAAGAAGAATACTACTGTTAATATAAAGAATACATGGTTCATAATATTATAGTTTAAAATTCAAATAATGAAAGCCAATTAGTTACAGACTCACTAGCGTTAGTATATCAACTCGCAATTGCTTGGGCTACAGCTCCTTCTACTCCTGTTATTATTCTTGTACTTTTTGAGTCATTTCCTGTGTTATTTTTGTTTTTCATAAGTTTATTTTTTGTAATGGCATACTGCTATATCGTACATCTATAATTTATCAGATAAGTAATCTTTATTAATTCACCAAAGTCAAATGATGTGCCGAAACTTGTTATTGTTTTCATATTAAATTCTTTTCAATTACAAATGTAGAAGATAAATTGCATTTGGCAAATTCGTTGAGGTCAAAATGTTCAACTCATTAATTTCCATTTAGCTGATTGTTTTATTGTTCCATTTGCATCGCCATTTATGTAATGTACGATTACAGGATGGGAATGTAATATTTAGTTTGGATATGTAAGATGAGCAAATAATTTTGTATCGTATTTCTATTGTTATAGATTTAAAATGATATATTTTTACAACCGAAAACATTATTTTACCAAAGCTGTGAAAAATACAATTCAAAATTTTTATCAAAACACGTGGTAAGTATAATTGACTTAGCGATTAGTTGTGTGCTTTTGCGTAACATTTAAAATAAAAAGAAAATGATTCATATGAAAAAACCAGCTTTTTTAGTTGCGATGTTCGTTGTATTCTGTTCCGGAATCAGCTTTGCGCAGCAACCTGCGCCTATAAAAGTTAATGAAGGATTGTTACAAGGATTTTATGAAGACGGTTTGACAGTGTACAAGGGTATTCCATTTGCTGCGCCGCCTATAGGCGAACTTCGTTGGCGTGCGCCTCAGCCTGCCGCCAAATGGGACGGAGTGAAACAAGTTGTAAAATTTGCTCCAGCTCCAATGCAGGGTGGAAATCCTTCTTCAGGAAAGAGCGAAGACTGTTTATATCTGAACGTATGGACTCCAGCAAAATCGGCTAATGATCGTTTGCCTGTACTTGTTTGGATTTATGGGGGTGGATTTAGTTTCGGATCAACTTCCGAAGGCATTTATAGCGGTGAGAAATTAGCAAAAAAAGGAGTCATTTTGGTCAGTATCGCTTATCGTGTTGGTCAGTTCGGATTCCTTGCACATCCTGAATTAAGTGCCGAGAGTTCGGATCATGTTTCAGGAAACTACGGGTTACTCGATCAGATTTCCGGTCTGAAATGGGTACAAAAGAATATTGCTGCTTTTGGCGGAGATCCGGACAAAGTTACTATTTTTGGCGAATCGGCGGGTGGCATTTCGGTAAGTATGTTATGTGCTTCACCATTAGCCAAAGGTTTGTTTAGAGGAGCAATTTCAGAGAGCGGAGGTTCGTTTGGACCGACACGCTCCACTACTTTCCCTGGTGAAAACATGAAAACACTCAAGCAGGCAGAGATTGATGGACAGAGTTTTGTACAGAAAGCTGGTGCTTCTTCCATAGCTGATCTTCGTAAAAATTCTGCCGATAAAGTTCCTTCAGGATTTGGAATGGCTGGTGGATGGCCCATTGTTGACGGATATGTGATTCCTGACGACCAGCATAAACTTTATGAGGCTGGGAAATACAATGATGTGTCGGTTCTTATCGGATATAATTCTGACGAAGGTGCCAGTTTCCCTCCGGGAAGAACTCCTGAAGAATGCATTTCCGGAGTAAAAAACAGGTATGGAAAATTTGCTGATGATTTAATAAAAGCATATCCAGTCGATAAAGATATTGTTCCGAAAACTGCCCGTGATTTATCTCGCGATGCTGCTTTTGGGTGGCAGACATGGAGTTGGGCAAGGCTTCAGTCAAAAACAGGGAAATCGAAAGTATATTATTACTATTTTGATCAGCATCCGGATTTTCCAAAAGGCTCGCCGCGCTATGGATATGGATCTCCGCATGGACAGGAAGTTGCTTATGTTTTCGAACATCTTGATACATCTAATCCTCAAACTACCAAAAGTGATTTGAATATATCAGAAGCGATGGCTACTTATTGGACGAATTTTACCAAATATGGAAATCCGAATGGTGGTGGGATGCCCGAATGGCCAAATTTCAGTGATAAAAAACCAGTGCTGATGTATTTCAATCAAACGCCTCATACAGGTCCGGTACCCAGTTTAGAATCGTTAAAAGTATTGGATAACTATTTCAAATGGCGTCGTTCGCCAGAAGGTCAAGCATGGGCAAAATAAATTGTTTATAATCATCTGCATTTAATACTTAAATATGAAGATAAAAATAGGTATAATCGTTATTTTGGGAATGTTCCTGTCGGTAGCAAAAGCTTTTGCTCAGGATCCCAATTTCTATATTTTTCTTTGTTTCGGACAATCTAATATGGAAGGACATGCCATTATTCAGGCACAGGATACAGTAAATGTCGATCCGCGATTTAAGGTGATGGAAACACTTGATTGTGATAAGCTTGGTCGTTCGAAAGGGAAATGGTATACGGCTGTCCCACCTCTCTGTCGCTGTGGTACGGGATTGACCCCTGCCGATTATTTCGGACGGACAATGGTTGCTAATCTTCCTAAGAAAATTAAAGTAGGAATTATCAATGTGGCTATTGGTGGGTGTAAAATAGAATTGTTTGACAAAGATAATTATCAGTCATATGTTTCTACTGCTCCATCGTGGATGATTGATATGATCAAACAATACGATGGAAACCCATATGGGCGCCTTGTAGAGATGGCAAAATTAGCTCAAAAAGAGGGTGTCATTAAAGGAATTCTTTTACATCAGGGAGAATCAAATGTCAACGATACGCTTTGGACAAAAAAAGTAAAGCTTGTTTATGACAATTTGATGAAAGATTTAAAACTTAAACCCAAAAAAGTTCCTTTGCTGGCAGGAGAATTAGTAAACGCTGATCAGAAAGGGGCATGTGCCAGCATGAATACATTGATTGCAACTTTGCCTCAAACTATACCTAATTCTTATGTGATTCCTTCAAACGGTTGCCCTAGTGCTCCTGATCATTTGCATTTCACTGCTGAAGGCTATCGGATGATTGGTAAGCGATACGCTGAAAGAATGCTGTCCATTTTAGGTTGTAAGATTAATGAATCAAAATAAAATAGGAGAAAGGCAAATCAATTTATTTTCCTGCTTTTTTGTGGGTAAGTGACGAAAAAGTCGGCTTCAGCGTGGACCGTCGCAATGTTGCCGATTTTAATTTTACCTAATGACTTTGTGGAGTACAAAATTAATATGCATGTAAGTAAGCATGGCGAAAGTTTTTTGTATTTTTACCGAATCAATTTCGCTCACTTTTAAGATTAACCTGTTTTATCTTTAATAGAATTCAGAATTATTATGAAAAAGAAAGTATTAATCATTGTTTCAATTTTTACAATCGCAATAAATTTGCCTTTTACAGGTAATGCACAAAATCCAATTATTCAAACTAATTATACCGCTGATCCGGCTCCGATGGTGTATAACGACACTGTATTTCTTTATACAAGTCATGATGAAGATGATGCCGTTGGCTTTAAAATGAAGAATTGGTTGCTATATACATCCACTGACATGGTGAATTGGACAGACCATGGGGTTGTAGCTTCACTAAAAGATTTTAAATGGGTATCTTCTGATAATGGTGCATGGGCACCACAATGTATTCGACGCAACAATAAGTTTTATATGTATTGTCCCGTGCCGAACGGTCTTGGTATTGGCGTATTGGTTTCAGATAGTCCTTACGGGCCTTTTAAAGACCCTATAGGAAAACCTCTGATTAAGAACAGTTTGGACGATATAGACCCGACCGTATTCATTGACGATGATGGTCAGGCCTATCTTTATTGGGGAAATCCTAATCTTTATTATGTCAAACTGAATGAAGACATGGTTTCTTACTCGGGCGAAATAGTAAATGTACCTACCAAACCTGCTAATTACCAGGAAGGTCCTTGGTTTTGGAAACGTAATGGACGTTATTATCTGGCTTATGCTTCAACCTGTTGCCCGGAAGGTATCGGTTATGCAATGAGTAATTCTCCTACTGGTCCGTGGAAATATAAAGGTATGATAATGGATGGAGACAGACGCTCAAGTGGAAATCATCCGGGAATTATTGATTATAAAGGACATTCGTACGTGTTTGGTTTTAATTACGCTATTTCGCAACGAACCATGTCGAAGCATTATGAGAGACGTTCTATATGTCTCGAAAATTTTACTTACAATGCAGATGGCTCCATTAAGAAGCTTCCGTTTTGGTCAACCACAGGTGTTAAGCAACTTGGCACAATAAACCCATACAATCGTATTGAAGCTGAAACTATGGCTTTCAGCGAAGGGCTTAAAACTGAATCTTCCACAGAATGGGAACGAAACACATCTTGGGATCAAGGGAAAAAGATTGCTGATAGATTTTATGTCTCTTCTATTCATAATGGAGATTACATCAAGGTGCAAGGCGTCAATTTCTCAAAAGGTGCAACATCGGTTGATGTCAGTGTTGCTTCTTTGTATGGTGGGAAGATTGAAATCCATACCGACAAAATTAATGGACCTATAATGGGGACAGTCAATATTAATATCTCCGGTGAAGGTGACGTTTGGAAAACGATTAGTGCTCCGGTTAAGAATATTCATGGTGTTCACGATTTGTATTTCGTTTTTAGGGGTGAAAAGGAATTGTTTTATTTCGACTGGTGGAAATTTCAATAACAGGAAACGAATGATTTATAAAATATGTTACATATAAAAAGTTCGAACTTAGGCTTAGTTATGGCCTTTATTGGATCTTTATTGGGCACTTCAATCGCTAATAGTGCTTCGCCTGATGGCGAAGTTCTTGCTTATTGGCGTTTTGAAAAAGTGCAGCACCTTAAAGCCGATTCTACTTCTCTTTCCATAGTGGGTCAATCTCTCACCGTATCAGACCGTGGTCCAATCGAGCCACAGCCTTTTGTATTTGACGAGTCAGGCAAGGATAATTTCCTGCAAAGACAAGGTTTAAAACCATCGCCCATCGTATTTTCCGATAATGTGCCTTTTACTATGGTCGATGGAAAGCCTAATACCCGTTCACTTGACTTGAAAAATGGCGAATATGTGGTGACATTCAACCGTCCGTTGGCTTATTACAACATGCAAAAAAGCTGGACGATAGAGGCCAGTCTGAAGTGCAACCTTTTGGGTACCGAGCAGGTGTATCTTTGTAAGGAAGGAGCAAAAGGCCAGTTGGCGGGTGATGTTTCTATTGGTTTTGATAATATGTATAAAAAATATTTTGTTGAAGTGATGTGTGCTGATGGTGTACCTCGTCGTATTGTAGCAGGAGATGAAGTAGAGGCAGGCAAATGGTATGACGTTCGGGCACAAGCCGATTATGATGGCAAGAGTGGACAAACTAAGATGTCGCTTGAGGTAAAGCTTTCGGGGCAGGCTCGCTTTGGTAAATCGGCGTTTATCAATTTCAAAGGGCCGGCTTTGCGAAGCGATGCCGGTATGTGGGTGATTGGTCGTGGATATCCCGGCGGATTTCCCAATAGTCTTGCCGTGCTCGATGGCGGAATAGATGAAGTTCGTATCTCAGGTGAAGCGATGCCGCGTGTAGCAGGTCAAAATCCACTTTTCACCGATGCTTTTACCGCCGACCCAACTGCACTGGTTGTGGGTGACGAAGTTTATGTTTATGTTGGTCATGATATGGCATCTGTAGGAGGATGGTTCAATATGCCCGAATGGCTCTGCTATTCTACTAAAGATATGAAGCACTGGACGGCACATGGTGCAGTTTTGGCGGCCAAAGATTTTGCCAACGTTTATCCGGGAGCTTCCTGGGCTGCACAAGTGGTCGAAAAAGATAGCAAATACTATTTTTATGTTACACTTGACGGTAGAAATGGTCACTCGATTACGGTTGCTGTTGGCGATAGCCCCACTGGTCCATTCAAAGAGGTTCACCCGGGCACACCGCTAATAACTGACGATATGACAACCGATTCGCATAGAGAAAATGCCGACATTGATCCGACAATCCTCATTGACGACGACGGTACTCCGTGGATGGCTTGGGGTAATGGCGACTGCTACATGGTAAAATTGAGAAGAAACATGACTGAACTTGATGGATCAATAATCAAAGTACCCTATAGAAATTATTCGGAAGGTCCGTGGCTTTTCAAACGCGGCAACCTTTATTACAACGTTTATGCTGCCGATGCTCCAGGAGTTCAACAGGAACAAATTTGCTATTCAACCGCAAAAAAAATCACCGGTCCGTGGACTTACGGTGGTTTTGTTACTGGGCCGGCAAAGTACGGTTTCACCATTCATCCGGCGGTTATTGAATTCAAAAACCAATGGTATTTTTTTTACCACGATGGTTCATACACATTGAACGGTGCACCTGGAGGCGATTGCCGTCGTCAGGTATGTGCTGAATACCTTTACTTTAATCCCAATGGCACAATCAAACCTATAACCCTGACATCTGAAGGAATCAGCATGCCACCGAAATAACTTCATGGTCATCATTAAACGTTTATATTAATGAAGAGAATGGTGCTGAAAAATAGTAATATTGATTATTTTTGTTATTGCAATAATTTATCTGATTAATCAGTTATAATAGTAAAAAGGATGAAATTTAAAAGACGACTCTTGCTGCTTGTTGTATGCAATCTGATATGTATTTCCACTACGATTGCTCAAAGAACAAAAGACTTTCACTCATGGGCTGTAACTCCACCTATGGGATGGAATAGTTGGGATAGCTTTGGTACGCAAATTACTGAGGCACAAGCAAAAGAGCAGGCAGATTATATGTCGGCGAATCTAAGGAAACATGGCTGGGAGTATTTTGTGGTGGATATTCAATGGTACGAGCAGAACTCCAAGGGGTATGAATATGCAAAAGGTGCAAAATTGACGATGGATGAATTTGGTCGGCTGATTCCCGCTCCCAAGAA
>DCFW01000018.1 GCA_002315435.1 Bacteroidales bacterium UBA1794 | reverse complement strand
CATTTAGAAGAGACTGTAAACCGCTTCAGGATGACAAGAGGTCCTTTGTACCTCTCGACAGTATAATAACTAATATTCTGTATACCTAAATCAGTAAAAGACACAATTAATAGTAATCTTTGATTCATAATTAAGAAAACTTATTTTTACAAGTGTGGCACGACAGTTTTACGGCCGTAGAAAAGCATTTTTACAACCGTGGAAATGCTTTTCTACAGCCGTAAAAATAAGTTTTCCTTTAATGCAATCAGGAAAAACCTATTATGGCTTGCATGAAAGTTAGCTGCAATCGGTATTCTCGTTACCTTGAAGAGATAGAGACTCTCATTATATCATTGATTCACTCTGTTATCTTTTTAGAAGATTCTTTGTTTGTGATACATTACACTCTTTGAGTACACACAATTCTGTTTTTCGTCTATTTGTAAAAATTGGATATGAAGAACTACAGATATGGATTACTCTCTTTGTTGCTCACCTCTTTATTATTCACCGGATGTGCAGCAGGGAAAGACTACTACGTATTTACCTCTTTTCACGAGCCTGCAAATGAAGGGCTCCGATTATTATATAGCAAGGATGCCATTCATTGGGACAGCATTGCCGGATCGGTTTTGAAACCGGAAGTGGGGAAACAACGTGTCATGCGTGATCCTTCTATTTCGCGCTCTCCGAATGGTACCTATCATTTGGTTTGGACTTGCAGTTGGAAAGGTGATCGAGGTTTTGGCTATTCATCCAGTCGTGATCTGATTCATTGGACTCCTGAGCGTGAAATCATTGCAATGACTGATACCAGTACGGTGAATGTGTGGGCTCCTGAGCTTTTCTATGATGATGAACAACAACAATATATGATTGTGTGGGCATCTTGTGTCCCTTACAAGTTTAAGAGAGGACTCGAAGATGAACGGAACAATCACCGTTTATATTATACCACCACAAAGGATTTTCAAACGTTTGCTCCTGCCAAACTGTTGTATGATCCGGGATTCAGTACCATTGATGCTACTATGTTGAAGAGAGGCAAGGGCGATTATGTGATGGTGTTGAAAGACAATACCCGCTTGGGAAGAGACTTGAAAGTAGCTTTCGCTAAGTCGCCATATGGTCCGTGGAGCGAAGCTTCCAAACCATTTTCAGAAGAATATTCTGAAGGTCCTACTACAGTAAAGGTAGACGATCAATATTATATTTATTACGATAGTTATCGTAAAAAGATTTATGGTGCTATGCGTACGAAAGATTTTCATACCTTTATAGACGCTACCAATGAAGTGAAAGTGCCCGCTGGACATAAACACGGAACCATCTTCCGTGCACCGAAAAGCATCATTAAGAATTTGATAAAAAGAGAAAACCAACAGAAAAAATGAAACACATAACATTCGCATACCTGTTTGCCCTTTGTGCCGGATTGACGACACAGCCTGCAATCTCACAAGATAAAATTCATTATTCGGGTACGACTCTGTCGAATCCGATCTTTCATGATGGTGGGTTGTCACCAGTAATAGGTGTACACAATATTCAGATATTGCGTGCCAATCGTCTGCATCCTGATGCAAGTAATGGAGAGGGATGGACATACAATCATCAGCCTATGTTGGCTTACTGGCAAGGCAAGTTTTGGTTGCACTATTTGTCTGATCCAAGAAGCGAACATGTACCGCCGGGCCGTACCATGTTGATGACATCTGTTGACGGTTATCATTGGGCCAATCCTGTTGTTGTGTTCCCTCCTTACAAAGTACCCGATGGGTATACCAAGGCTGATCATCCAGGTGAAGTGGCTAAGAACCTGATAGCAGTGATGCATCAACGTGTGGGTTTCTATGTATCAAAAAGTGGCAAGCTGATTGCTATGGGCAATTATGGCGTGGTGCTTGATGATAAAGATGATCCGAATGACGGTAATGGCATAGGAAGAGTTGTGCGTGAAATAAAGAAAAACGGCAAATTCGGTCCGATCTATTTTATCTATTACAATCATGGATTTAATGAGAAGAATACGGATTACCCTCATTATAAAAAGTCGCACGATAAAGCTTTTGTGAAAGCTTGTGATGAAATATTGGCAAATCCTCTTTATCGCATGCAATGGGTGGAAGAAGCCGATCGTAATGATCCGCTTATTCCGTTGAACAAACCTTACAAGGCTTTCAATGACTATACATTGCCCGATGGACGAATCGCTTGTCTTTGGAAACATGCGCTTACATCCATTAGTACGGATGGCGGAAACACTTGGGCTGAGCCGGTGTTGCGTGCAAAAGGTTTTGTGACCAGTAATGCCAAGATATGGGGACAACGATTGAGCGATGGCTCTTATGCCACCGTTTATAATCCTGCCGAGTATCGCTGGCCGTTGGCTATCTCGTTGAGTGCCGATGGATTAAATTATACCACATTGAATTTGGTGCATGGTGATGTGTCTCCGTTGCGTTATGGAGGCAACTACAAATCGTTCGGCCCTCAATATACACGCGGTATACAAGAGGGTAACGGCACTCCTCCCGATGGCAATTTATGGGTAACTTATAGTGTGAACAAAGAAGATATGTGGGTTTCACGTATCACTGTGCCTGTGAAAATAAATGCCACAGCACAAGCGAATGATGACTTCACCAAGTATCACAATATAAGTGAACTGGGCGATTGGAATATTTATTCACCGTTGTGGGCTCCTGTCAGCTTGGATGGTAAATGGCTTTGTCTGCAAGATAAGGATCCGTTTGACTATGCGAAAGTAGAAAGAAAGATACCGGCTTCAAAATCATTGAAAGTAGATTTTGATGTAGAGGCCGGTCAGAATAATCAAGGTTCATTCCAAATAGAATTTGTTGATGATCAGGGAACGGCATGTACACGCATGGTGTTTAATTCCGACGGCGAACTTCTTGCTAAAGGCGGTGCTAGATATGGCACGTTGATGAAACATTATGATGCCAATAAAACCTATCATATCACAGCCGAGCTGTCAGTAGAAGATCGTAGTATAACGACTTATATTGATGGAAAGAAAGCCGGTGTTCGTATATTTGACACACCTGTTGCCGCTATAGATCGCATTGTGTTCAGAACAGGTGACAAGAGCTTGCTTCCTACAACGGAAACACCTGCCGATCAGGATTTCGATTTGAAAGGAGCCAGTGACGAAGCACCGCTTGCTATGTTCAAAATAGCCAACCTGAAGACCGAATCAACTGATCCGGATGCATCATCGGCTATACTTAAGTATAAGGATTATGCACATTATGCTGACTATTTCAACAACATGGAAGATGAGAATGTGGTTGCAGCTATTCCGAATAGCGAATCTTCAGCATGGATGGAAAAGAATATACCTTTATTTGATTGTCCTCAAAAGAATTTCGAAGAGATATACTATTACAGATGGTGGTCGTTGCGTAAGCATATTGAGAAGACTCCTGTGGGTTATGGTATGACGGAATTCTTGTTGCAACGCACTTATGCTGACAAGTTTAATTTGATTGCAA
The DNA here is from genome assembly GCA_002315435.1 of Bacteroidales bacterium UBA1794. Lineage (GTDB taxonomy): Bacteria > Bacteroidota > Bacteroidia > Bacteroidales > Bacteroidaceae > DCFW01. The sequence goes on along the minus strand of DCFW01000018.1, from coordinate 44,923 downwards.
GTGCTTTGGGACATCACATTTATGAAAGTCGTTGGCTACGAGATACTACCTACTTACATCAAATTTTGCGTACATGGTATAAAGGGAATAATGGTGGAGCTATGACCAAAATGGATAAGTTCAGTTCATGGGCTCCTTATGCTGTGTATGATATGTATAAGGTACAAAACGATAAAGACTTTCTGTTGAGTTTATCTCCTGATCTTGAGAAAGAGTATAATCGTTGGAAAAAGACCAATCGTTTGAGCAACGGGCTATACTGGCAAGGCGATGTACAAGATGGTATGGAAGAGTCTATTAGTGGAGGAAGACACAAGCGTTTTGCGCGTCCTACGATAAACAGTTATATGTATGGTAACGCAGAGGCATTATCCGCTATGGAACATTTGTCGGGCAATGAGAAATCAGCCAAGGAGTATGCTTTACAAGCCGATACGTTGAAGAGTTTAATACAAGGCAAGTTGTGGAATGATAAGCAGGGCTTCTTTGAAACGATGCGTCCTGATTCATCGGCGAATGTTCGTGAAGCCATCGGCTACTTACCTTGGTACTTCAATTTACCTGATGCCGGCAAATATGATGATGCATGGAAACAGGTGATGGACGAAAAAGGATTCTCTGCTCCTTATGGATTGACTACAGCTGAGCGTCGTCATCCTTTGTTCCGCACTCATGGCGTAGGCAAGTGCGAATGGGATGGAGCTATCTGGCCGTTTGCAACTGCACAGACGCTTACGGCAATGGCTAACTTTATGAACAATTATCCTCAACATGTATTGAATGACAGTGTATATTTCAATCAAATGGAACTTTACGTTGAGTCGCAATATCATCGCGGACGTCCTTATGTAGGAGAATATCTTGATGAAGTGACCGGATATTGGTTAAAAGGTGATCAAGAACGCAGTCGCTATTATAATCATTCCACATTTGAAGATTTGGTCATTACCGGTTTGGTTGGTTTGCGTCCGCGTACCGACAATGCCATTGAAGTGAATCCTTTGGTACCGGCTAACAAATGGAACTGGTTCTGCTTGGATAATTTGAGATACCATAATCATAATGTTACCATTATGTGGGATAAAGATGGTAACAGATACCATCAAGGCAAAGGTTTTTGTATATTTGTGGACGGGAAACAAGTCGCCCATAAAGATAATTTACAAAAGGTTATTGTAGAGAATTGCTTATAAGACTTTTCTTAAGAACTATATTCTACCGGATGAGATGACTTGTGAAGTGTCATGTATTGATGTTCGGTAGAGTATAGTTCTTTTTATATATAAAGAATTTGTTATGAAGAAGTGTATAATTCTGTTGTTGGGTTGTTTGCTGTTGATGCCTTTTCAGTCTTTGCTTGCTGATGAAGGTTCACATCCCTTTGGCACAGCTCAATGGGTGGGAGCAATCACTCGTGATGCTTCGCATTTGCCCAAAGGTCGGATTTATCAAGGTGCGGTGCTTAAGCAGGCGAATGTGAAGTCGGCTTGGGCGGCAGTGGATAGTTTGTCACGCAGAAGTATTTATTTGAGAAGGGCATTCACGGTGTCTTCAAATATAAAGAAAGCTGAATTGTTGATTTGTGGCTTGGGACATTACGAGCTAACCTTTAACGGCAAGAAGGTAGGCGGCAATCAAGAGTTTGCTCCGTTGTGGAGTGATTATGACAAAACGGTTTATTATAATAGCTTTGATGTGACTTCTTTCTTACGCAAAGGCGAAAACGTGGCAGGTGTGTTGCTTGGCAACGGTTTTTATAATGTGCAAGGAGAAGATCGCTATCGAAAGTTACAGATAAGTTTCGGCCCGCTTACATTGCTGTTCAAGTTGGTAGTAACATACAACGACGGAACGATACAAACTATTTGTTCGGATGGAAGTTGGAAATATTCGTTTAGCCCCGTTACTTTCAATAGTATTTATGGAGGGGAAGATTACGATGCCCGAATGGAACAGAGCGGATGGGACAAAACCGGGTTCAAGTCCAATGAGTGGCATCCTGTGGTTCTGCAAGAGGCTCCTCTAGGCGTACTTCGCCGTCAGTTAGCTCCACCGGTGACGATCTATTCATACTATGATGTGAAAGCTGTTCATAAACTGACTGTTGCCGAAGCTGATTCGGCAAGTAAGTCAACCAAGCGAACGGTTGATCATTCGGCAATGGTGTTTGACATGGGACAAAACTTAGCCGGTTTTCCTTTAATTAAAGTAAAAGGTAAACGCGGGCAACGTATCACTCTGTTGATGGCAGAAAGTCTGAACAAAGAGGGAGCAGTGGATCAACGTCAAACCGGTCGTCCCTATTATGATGTGTATACGTTGAAAGGAGATGGCATAGAAGTCTGGCATCCTCGGTTCACCTACTATGGATTCAGATATATTCAGGTGGAGGGTGCAGTTCTTTCCAATGATAAAAATAAATCAAGACTACCTGTCTTGAAGCAGATACGTTCCTGCTTTGTTTCCAATTCGGCAAAAGATGTATCTACGTTTGAGTGTTCCAATCCAATCTTCAATGCCACACATCGATTGATACAAATGGCTGTTCGCAGTAACATGCAAGGAATCTTTACAGATTGTCCGCATAGAGAGAAACTAGGATGGTTGGAACAGTTGCACTTGAATGGTCCCGGACTATTCTTCAATTATGATTTGTCAACGTTGATGCCGAAAATCATGCAAGATATGGTTGATGCGCAAGGTACTGACGGTAGAATGCCGACTGTAGCACCTCACTATGTAGAGTTTACAGGTCCCGGAATGGCTGATTTTGAAGAGTCGCCCGAGTGGGGAAGCTCATTGGTAGTGATACCTTTTCAATACTTATATTATTACGGAGACTCATCGTTGATCAAGACGCATTATCGTTCAATGGCAAGATATGTTGATTACTTGGGCACTCGTGCAAAGGATCACATCCTATCGTTCGGTCTGGGAGATTGGTATGATTATGGTAACTTCCGTGCAGGCTTCTCACGTAATACACCCGTTCCATTGGTAGCGACCGCACATTATTATATGGATATCTGCTATATGCTGCAAGCTGCAAAGATTGTAGGCAACAAGTATGATGAAGTATATTATCAGAAACTTTCGGATGAAGTGAAGGACGCTTTTAATCGTACGTTTTATCATTCTGAAACATCGGAATACGGCACGGGCAGTCAATGCAGCAATGCGCTCCCGTTATTCTTGAATATGGTGGATTCGGTAAATCGTACAGCTGTTTTGAATAATTTGATAAAAGATATAAAGACTCATGGCAACCGCCTCACAACGGGAGATGTAGGTAATAGATATCTGTTTCAGACATTGGCCCGTAACGGATTAAACGAGTTGATGTATAAGATGCACAATCATGAGGACGTTCCCGGATATGGATTCCAATTGAAGTTTGGCGCTACCACACTTACCGAACAATGGGACCCGCGTCAAGGATCATCATGGAACCATTTTATGATGGGACAAATTGATGAATGGTTCTTTGCTTCTCTTGCAGGTATAGGTCATGAAGAGGATGGACAAGGCTTCAGTCATATTGTGATTAAACCTCAAGTCGTGGGTGACCTCACTTATGTGAAAGCTTCTTATATGAGCAACAAAGGGCTGATAAAAGTAGAGTGGCATAGAGAAAATAATCAAGTGAAACTGAATGTCACCATACCCGATGGTTGTACAGCCAAAGTGTTCGTTCCCTGTAGTAATGAGGTTCAATCTGTTACAGGTGGTGAGTATTCGTTTATAAGTAAAATATAAAATATTGAGATGAAAAAGATATTATTGTTGTCTGCATTAGCATTTTCGTTAGGAGCAAATGCTCAGACATATGAGAATCATTTTACAAGTTCGTTGCATGATGTGTTGACTGATGTAGAAGCCCGCTTTCATGTTCGTTTGAAATATAATGTGGATACGGTAGGAAAGATGTTGCCTTATGCTGATTTCCGCATTCGCCCTTATTCGGTGGAAGAATCACTTACAAACATATTAGCTCCGTTTGACTATAAGATTGTAAAGCAAAGTGAAGGTTTGTATAAGATAAAGCCTTATGAATATACTCGTCGTACCGAAGAAGATGGTAGGAAGTTGTTGACTTATCTCACCTCTTTATATAGTGATAAACAAGCTTGGGAGTTGCGCAGAGATTCGTTAAGACGTGAGGTGCGCCTTCGTTTAGGCGTTGACGAGAAGTTGAGCAAATGTGTGAAAGCTCAACCGAAGCTAACGGCGATTCGTAAATATAACGGATATACGGTACAGAACTTCTCAATGGAAACCACACCGGGTTTGACTGTGTGTGGATCAATTTATACACCTGCAACAAAAGGAAAACATGCCTTAATCATTTGTCCGAATGGACATTTTTTGCTGGGACGCTATCGAGAAGATCAGCAGCAACGTATGGGTACATTGGCACGCATGGGAGCTGTGTGTGTGGATTACGATCTTTACGGTTGGGGTGAGTCGGCTAAAGAAGTAGGAGAAGCAGCACATCAAACCAGTGAGGCACATGTTGTGCAAGCTATGAATGGTTTGCGCATTTTGGATTGGATGATAAAGCGCAAAGATATTGATACGAAGCGTGTCGGAGTGAATGGAGGTTCAGGCGGAGGAACGCAAACGATACTACTCACCGTACTTGACCAACGCTTTACGGCCGCAGCTCCAGTGGTGAGCCTTTCGTCATGGTTTGATGGCGGTTGTCCATGTGAAAGCGGTAAACCTATACAGCTTTCAGGTGGGGGAACTTGTAATGCAGAATTAGCTGCCATGTTTGCTCCTAAACCCTTGTTGGTTGTGAGTGATGGCGGTGATTGGACGGCGGCTGTTCCTCGTTTGGAATATCCTTATCTTCAACATATGTACGATATGTATAATGCAAAGTCAAATGTTTCTAATGTGCACTTGCCGAATGAACATCATGATTTCGGAATAAACAAGCGTATGCCTGTATACAACTTCTTTGCAGACGTATTCAAATTGAATAAAAATATGCTCGATGAGAGCAAGGTAACGATAGAGAATGAGGATGCTATGAAGTTTCATAAATGAGTACAAAGGTACTAGCGTCTCGTCACTAATTTATAAATATACTTCTGAAAATTATGAATATACGCACTTTCTTGATGGGTTGTCTGGCTGTTCTTTTTTCTGTACGGTCTATGGCATCTCAAGAATATAAACTTTGGTATAACCGTCCGGCGTCAACATGGACAGAGGCATTGCCTTTAGGAAATGGACGCTTGGGCGCAATGCTATTTGGAAATCCGGCTTCTGAACATATTCAGTTGAACGAGGCAACTATATGGGCTGGCAAACCGAATGACAATGCCAACCCAGAGGCATTGCAGTATCTTCCAAAGGTTCGGCAATTGGTTTTTGAAGGAAAGTATTTGGAAGCCCAAACAATGGCAACGGAGCATGTGATGTCTAATACGAATAGCGGTATGCCTTATCAACCTTTCGGTGATTTGTATATCAATTTCCCTTCGCATGCACAATATACTCATTATTATAGGGAGCTGAGTCTTGACTCGGCTCGTGCTGTTGTTACCTATAAAGTGAATGATGTGGAATATCGTCGTGAAGTGATTACTTCATTTTCCGATCAGGTAGTGACAGTAAGAATTACGGCTAGTAAACCCGGCAGCATTACATGCAATACCATGTTGACATCACCTCATCAGGATGTATCGATACAATCGGAAAACAAAGAAATTACTTTAAGTGGTGTCTCTTCATGGCACGAAGGATTGAAAGGAAAAGTAGAATTTGAGGGGCGAGTATCTGCTAATGTAAAGGGCGGAAGTATGTTAAGCCGTGATGGAGTACTTTCAATAAGTAAAGCCGATGAAGTGGTTTTCTATGTATCCATAGCTACCAATTTCAACAACTATAAGGATATATCAGGTGATGCTTCAAAACGTTCAGAGGACTATCTTGTGTCGGCAATGAAGCACAATTATGATCAAATGAAACAGCAACATGTGAGCATGTTTCAACACTATATGAATAGAGTGAATCTTGATCTCGGTCCTGATCATTATTCGTCTTTGCCTACCGATGAACGAATCGTGCACTTTAAAGAGAACAACGACCTCGGTTTGGTATCAACGTATTTTCGTTTCGGACGTTATTTGTTGATAAGCTGTTCGCAACCGGGAGGTCAACCCGCTAACTTGCAGGGTATATGGAATGATAAACTATTTCCTTCGTGGGATAGTAAATATACTTGCAACATAAATTTGGAAATGAACTATTGGCCTGCTGAAGTGACCAATCTTACAGAACTGAACGATCCGTTGTTTCGATTGATTCGTGAAGTGAGTGAGACCGGTAAGAAAACGGCCAAAGTGATGTATGGTGCCGACGGGTGGGTGCTCCATCATAATACCGACATTTGGCGTACTACAGGTGCTGTAGATAAAGCTCCTTCAGGTCTGTGGTCCACAGGTGCGGCATGGTTATGTCGTCATTTATGGGAACATTATTTATATACGGGTGATACCACATTCTTGCACAAGGTTTATCCTATAATGAAGGAGGCTGCTCGCTTTTTCAATGAAACATTGGTAAAAGAGCCTAAACATGGATGGTTAGTGGTTTGTCCCAGTCTTTCACCTGAAAATCCTCATGTCGGAAGTAAAGGAGAGGCTACAACAGCAGCCGGTGTTACGTTGGATAATTTATTGGTACGAGACTTGTTTCAAAGCGTAATCGCTTCTTCACAAATGTTTGGTCAGGATAAAGAATTTGCAAATAGCTTATCAAAGAAACTGGCGTTGCTCCCTCCTATGCAAATAGGCAGATGGGGACAATTGCAAGAGTGGATGGACGATTGGGATGATCCGAGTGATACTCATCGTCATGTATCACATCTTTATTCTCTTTTCCCAGGTGCACATATTTCTCCCTATCGCACTCCTGAATTATTTGATGCTGCCCGTACATCGTTAATTCATAGAGGTGATGCTTCTACCGGTTGGAGTATGGGATGGAAGATTTGTTTGTGGGCACGTTTGCTTGACGGCGATCATGCGTGTAAATTGATTGGTGATCAGTTGACATTAGTAAGGAATGAAAAGAAGGTAGGTGGAACTTATCCTAACTTGTTTGATGCGCATCCTCCTTTCCAGATAGATGGGAATTTTGGTTGTACGGCAGGAATTGCGGAAATGTTGATGCAAAGTTATGATGGCTTTATCTATTTGCTACCGGCTTTGCCTTCAAACTGGAAAGAGGGAAGTATCAGTGGCTTACATGCTCGAGGTGGATTTGAAATATCAATGAATTGGAGAAAAAATCAATTGCAACAAGTGACGATTAAATCTCAGTTGGGTGGCAATTGCCGTATTCGTTCGTTAGTTCCTTTAAAGGGGAAAGGATTAAAACCCGCACGTGGAATTAATTCGAATGCATTATATAATATACCGACAGATGCAGCACCGATTGTTCATGACCCGAAACAATTACACAAGGTGATATTACGCAAGACCTATGTCTATGATTTAAAAACAAAGGCCGGGGCATCTTATACATTAGTGAATTAAATAAAATAATAATATGAAGTTAAAAGTTTTTTCAGCTTTCTTGATTTTGCTTGCTATGGTTGGTAGTGTGCATGGAGAAAAAGTGAAAGTCTATAAACCATGGGATAATGGTAAATTGATGGTATCAGATGAACATAGATATTTGAAACATGAAAACGGTACTCCTTTTTTCTGGTTGGGTGATACCGGATGGTTACTGCCGGAACGTCTTAATCGTGATGAGGCTGAATATTATTTAGACCGTTGCAAAAATGCCGGTTATAATGTGGCTCAGGTGCAAGTGATGAACAGTGTACCTTCAATGAATTTCTATGGACAACCTTCGCTGGTTGATGGCTTTAATTTCAAGGACATTGAGCACAAAGGAGTTTACGGTTATTGGGATAATATGGACAATATCATAAAAGTTGCGGAGAAGAACGGTATATATATAGGTATGGTTTGTATTTGGGGATCTCCTGTGAATGAAGGAAAGATGAATGTGAAGGAAGCTGAAGCTTATGGTAAGTTCTTGGCAGAAAGATATAAAAACTCTCCCAACATTATATGGATTATCGGAGGTGATATAAGAGGTGATATGAAAAAAGAGGTTTGGGAAGCTTTAGCTCATTCCATCAAAAAATATGATCACAATCACCTTATGACATTCCATCCGCGTGGACGCACCACTTCTGCTACATGGTTCAATAATGAAGATTGGCTTGATTTCAATATGTTCCAGAGCGGACATAGACGTTACGGTCAACGTAATGGTGACGGTGACTATGCTATTAAGGAAAATACGGAAGAAGATAACTGGCGCTTTGTAGAAAAGAGCTTATCTACAGCTCCTATGAAACCTGTTATAGATGGAGAGCCCGTATACGAAGATATTCCTCAAGGATTGCATAATCCCAAGGAAACCCGTTGGAAAGATTATGATGTACGTCGTTATGCTTACTGGTCGGTATTCGCCGGTTCCTTTGGTCACACTTATGGACATAATTCCATTATGCAGTTTATACGTCCGGGCATATTAGCTTCGTTCGGTGCAGAAAAGCCTTGGTATGATGCCTTGAATGATTCAGGTTACAATGAGATGAAATATTTGAAGAATCTGATGTTGACTTTCCCTTTCTTTGAGCGTGTGCCTGACCAAAGTATCGTTGCAGGTAAAAACGGTGAGAGATATGATCGGGTCGTTGCAACTAGAGGTAAGGACTATTTGTTGGCATACAATTATAGTGGTCGTTCTATGCAAATTGATTTGACTAAGATTAGTGGAGCAAAGAAAAATGCATGGTGGTATAGCACGTCAACGGGGAAGTTGGAATATATCGGTGAATTTGACAATAAGACTGTAACATTTCAACATGACAGCGGTTATATGAGCGGTAATGATCAAGTGCTGATTGCCGTGGATGCAGATAAGAGTTATTTTGATAAAACGGCAGAAACATTGCCTGATGCACAAGAGAAATTGAATAAATGAAAATGAAACGGGTATTATATAGTATTGTATGTTGTCTGCTTTTTGCCTCTTTGTCAATGAATGCAAAGAAACGAGAGGAAGTAAAAGTTATGAATCTTCGTACCGAAGAGATGACAATTCCTATGAGCATAGACACTTCAGCTCCTCGTCTAGGATGGCAAATCGTGTCCGATAAGAAGAATGTGATGCAGACTTCTTATCACATACTGGTGGCTTCTTCGCCTGAACTATTGAATAAGAATGAAGGAAATCTTTGGGATTCAGGAGCTGTAGGCTCTGATGCTTCACAGTGGGTATCCTATGCCGGTATGCCTTTGTATAGTAATACCCGTTGTTATTGGAAAGTAAAAGTAACAACATCACAGGGAGATAGCAACTGGAGTGAGACCTCATCATGGAATGTGGGTCTGCTTGGTGAAACTTTCTGGAAAGGTGACTGGATAGGAATGGATGCTCCTTCTCCATGGGATAATGAAACAACTTGGAGTAGGTTGAGCGCAAGATATTTACGCAAAGAATTTAAGCTTTCAAAACCCGTTAAGCAGGCAACTGTTTATATTGCCGGTTTGGGGATGTACGAATTATTTATCAATGGTAATAGAGTCGGTTCTCAGGTATTGGCTCCGGCACCCACGGATTACCGTAAAACAGTTATTTACAATGCTTTTGATGTGACTTCTTTGTTGAAGAAGCAAAATGCATTAGGTGTTACATTGGGTAATGGTCGCTTCTACACAATGCGACAGAATTACAAACCTTATAAAATAACAAACTTCGGCTATCCCAAGATGCGTTTGGATCTGATTGTGGAGTATGCCGATGGTACTAAAGAAACCATTTCAAGTGATGATTCATGGAAATTGAATGCTGACGGGCCGATACGTAGTGACAATGAGTATGATGGAGAGATCTATGATGCTCGTAAAGAGTTTGCCGATTGGACATTACCAGAATTCAATGATTCGCTATGGAGTAGTGCCAGTCGCGTGAGCATTCCAACAGGGACACTACGTGGAGCAATGGCTCCGAATATGCAAGTGGTTGATCGTTTGAAGCCTGTATCTATGGTAAAGCATTCCAATAGTTACGTACTGGATATGGGACAGAACTTTGCCGGATGGATTCGAATGAAAATTAATGGAGGCAAAGTCGGTGATACGATTCGTCTTCGTTTTGCTGAAACATTGCAGAAGGATGGATCGTTGTATACAGCTAATTTACGAGATGCCCGCTGTACGGATTACTACATTGTAAAAGGTGATGAAAATGGAAAAGAATGGGCTCCCCGATTCGTTTATCATGGCTTCCGTTTCGTAGAAGTTACCGGATATGATCATCCTGTAAAAGAAGATTTTATAGGTGAAGTGGTTAGTGATGAAATGAAAAAGACCGGTTCATTCCTTTGTTCGGATACTATATTAAATAAAATATATCATAATGCCGTTTGGGGCGTTCAAAGTGATTATAAGGGACTGCCGGTAGATTGCCCGCAACGTAATGAGCGCCAACCATGGTTGGGTGATCGTGCAATGGGCTGCTGGGGTGAAAGCTTCTTGTTTGAGAATGGTCCTCTGTATGCTAAATGGATGCGCGATATCTGTGAGGCTCAACGTGAAGATGGTTGTATTCCTGATGTGGCACCAGCTTATTGGAATTATTATTCCGACAATGTTACTTGGCCTTCCGTTTTGCTGCTTGCATCGGATATGTTGTATACACAATATGGCAACTTGGAACCTATCCGTCGTGCATATCCGAACATGAAGCTTTGGATGAAACATTTGAAAGATTTATATGTACATGACGGATTGATTAGTCGTGACAAATATGGAGATTGGTGTGTACCACCCGAAAAACCGGAACTGATACATAGTCAAGATCCGGCTCGTCAAACAGACGGAACTCTTATTGCTACTGCATACTATTATAAGATGTTGCAATTAATGCAGCGTTTTGCAGGATTACAAGGATTTTCTTCCGAAGAAAGTGTTTATACCTCAGAAGCATCTTTAGTAAAAGAGGCATTTAATAAGAAGTTTTTGACTGTGAAGAAAGGTACTTCCTTGGCTCCGGGACATTTGCTTTATCCGGATAGCACCTATTATGGAAACAATACGGTGACAGCTAATTTGTTGCCGTTGGTATTTGATATGATCCCGGATGCTTATACCAAGCAAGAAGTTGAAAAGAATATAATCAATGCTATTGTCACCATAAATAACAACCATATTTCAACCGGCATAATTGGTGTGCAATGGTTGATGCATGAGCTTACGAAAATGGGGCGTTCTGACATTGCTTGGTCATTGGCTACCAATAAAACTTATCCAAGCTGGGGATACATGACCCAGCGTGGAGCTACTACAATCTGGGAATTATGGAATGGTGATACGGCTAATCCTAAAATGAACAGTGGCAATCATGTGATGTTGTTGGGTGATTTATTGTCATGGTGCTACGAGGATTTGGGCGGAATAGCAACAGACCGGAAACAACCGGGCTTCAAACACATCATCATAAAACCTGATTTTAGTGTGGAAGATATGGATAGCGTCAATGTTTCATATGAGACGCTTTATGGAAAGGTCACTAGTCACTGGACGAAAAATAATGGACAATTGGACTGGTATATTGTAGTACCGCCAAATACAACGGCTGATGCTTATTTGCCGGATGGACAAGTGAAACAACTTGGATCAGGCGATTGGTCATTTAGTGTAAAGATGCCTCTACGTGATAATGCAATGGTAAAGGATGAGTTTCTTTATGAAAAAGCTTCATTCCCTGAATGTCACGCGGCGACTATAGCAGAAGCAAAAGATGGTTCTTTAGTTGCTTCTTTTTTCGGTGGAACAAAGGAACGTAATCCGGATGTTTGTATTTGGGTATGCCGCAAACCGAAAGGTGCAAAATCATGGACTGCTCCTAAGATGGTAGCTGATGGTGTGATGTCGGAGAAAGAGCGTAAGGCTTGTTGGAATCCGGTACTGTTTCAAGTGCCCGGTGGTGATCTTTTGCTCTTCTTTAAAATAGGTAAGGATGTGGCCGATTGGACAGGATGGGTAGTTCGTTCGAAGGACGGAGGAAAAACATGGAGTTGTAGAGAGCCTTTGCCAAATGGCATTTTAGGTCCTTCAAAGAATAAAGCAATCTATGTGAACGGACGAATAATTTCACCTTGTAGCCTCGAAGCTGGTGGGTGGAGAGTTTATTTTGAGATATCTGATGATAAAGGAAAAACGTGGAAGAAAGTTGGACCTATAGCCGCAGAACTGGCTATTCCTACTCAGTTGCAAGGTAAAGCCTTGTCAAAAGCCAAAGATGATCAAGAAGCCGGTGAAGCAATTGAAGGATCCGGTAAGAAGCCTATTTATGCTATTCAACCCTCAATCTTTACATTAAAGGATGGTCGTTTGGAAGTACTTTGTAGAACTCGGAATGGACGTTTGGCTGTGTCATGGAGTAAAGACAATGGGGATACTTGGACACCGCTTCAATTAACAGATGTACCAAACAATAATTCAGGAATTGATGCAGTGGCATTAAACGATGGTCGTTATGCGTTGGTCTATAATGACTTTGCAACAATACCTGGTACACCTAAAGGCGTAAGAACACCATTGTCTGTTGCCCTTTCAGAAGACGGCTTGCATTGGAATCATTGGGTTACATTAGAGAACAGTCCTATTAGTCAATATTCATATCCTGCCATCATACAAGGAAAAGATGGCACTTTACACATTGTATATACTTGGCGCCGCCAGCGTATCAAATACGTGCAATTGAAAAACAATAAATAATCAAATGAAAAGACTTTTTTTTCTTATCATAATACTGTTGCCTTTGCAGTTGGTGGCTCAGCTTGAAACATCAGTGGCCGGTCTCTTCCCTTTGAGCGGAAGCGGACGAGTAGTTTATAGCTTCAATCCCGGTTGGCGTTTTTATAGAGGCGATGTTAAAGGTGCTGAAGCCGTTCATTTCAATGATGCTTCATGGGATGTTGTAACTACTCCACACACGGTTCAATTGATGCCGGCAGAGGCAAGTGGATGTCGCAATTATCAAGGAATTGCCTGGTATCGGAAACATTTTGTGCTGCCTACAGATATGAAAGGCAAACAAGCTTTCTTGCATTTTGAGGCAATCATGGGTAAACAGGAAATATATGTAAATGGAAAGAAAGTCAAAACTCATTTGGGAGGATATTTACCGATAACAGTGAACTTAACTGAATGTGGAGTACATCCGGGCGATTCCTGTGTGATTGCTGTGAAGGCTGATAATAGTGATGACGGTACATATCCACCGGGAAAGAAACAAATCGTACTGGACTTCTGTTATCACGGTGGCATTTATCGTGATGTATGGCTTATCGGAAAATCGCAGGTATCAATAACGGATGCCATAGAAGCCGGTAAAGTAGCCGGTGGTGGAGTCTTTCTTCATTATGATAACATTTCGGGTAAAAGTGCAAAAGTCTTTATTAACACTGATATAAAGAATGGTAGTAACAAAGCATTAACAGTATTGTTGATAGCAACTGTTCGTGATGCAGGAGGTAAAGTCGTTAAGGTCTTGAAATCAAAATTATCACTTTCAGCAGGTGAATCTAAAACAGCTGTTCAACAGACGTTACTAAAGAATCCTCATTTATGGTCTCCTAATGATCCTTATTTGTACAAAGTAGAACTTCGGATAATGGATGGAAAGTATTCTGTTGATGGTGGTATGGTAAGAATGGGAATCCGAAAAGCCGAGTTTAGAGGTAAAGAAGGATTTTGGCTTAATGGAAAGCCTTTCGGGCAATTGATAGGAGCAAATCGACATCAGGATTTTGCCTATGTGGGAAATGCATTGCCAAACAGCCAGCAATGGAGAGATGCAAAAAGATTGCGTGACGCAGGTTGTGTGATTATTCGGTCGGCTCACTATCCTCAAGATCCTGCTTTTATGGATGCTTGTGATGAGTTGGGATTGTTTGTGATTGTAGCAACTCCCGGATGGCAATATTGGAGTAAACAACCCGAATTTGCTGAAAGAGTATACCAAAATACTCGTGATATGATACGAAGAGATCGCAATCATGCATGTGTGCTTATGTGGGAACCTATTTTGAATGAGACCCATTATCCTCTCGATTTCGCTTTGAAATCATTACAATTAACAAAAGATGAGTATCCTTATCCGGGCCGTCCAGCCGCTGCTGCAGATATGAATTCAGCTGGAGTGAAAGAAAACTATGATGTAGTTTATGGTTGGCCTGGCGATGATTTGAAAGCGGATGCACCCAAGCAATGTATTTTCACTCGTGAATTCGGAGAATATGTTGATGATTGGTATGCACATAATAATATTAACAGAGCAAGTCGTAGTTGGGGTGAACATCCACAGTTGGTTCAAGCATTATCCTTAGCCGATACTTATGGACAAATGTTTAAAACTTCCGGGCAGTTTATAGGAGGAGCTCAGTGGCATCCCTTTGATCATCAAAGAGGTTATCATCCTGATCCTTATTGGGGTGGTATTTATGACGCTTTTCGTCAGCCCAAGTCAGCATATTACATGTTTCGCAGTCAATCTCCGGCTAATATAAAATTGCCGGTAGCTGAGAGTGGTCCAATGGTATATATTGCTAATGAGATGACACAATTCTCCGATTCGGATGTAGTTATATTCAGTAATTGTGATTCCGTAAGATTGTCAGCATATGATGGAGTAAAGGTAGCAACATTACCGGTAGTACATGCCAAGGGTGGCATACCTAACGCACCGGTTGTATTTAAAGGTTTTTGGAGCTTTTGGGAAGCTCGTAATTATAGCTATTATCAAAAGAACTGGCAAAAAGTGAATCTGGTTGCAGAAGGTATCATAAATGGCAAGGTTGTTTGTACGACCAAGAAGATGCCTTCACGTCGTTCTACAAAAATAAGGCTTTATGTCGATTCAGAAGGTAAATCATTGGTTGCTGATGGGTCGGACTTTATAGTAGTGGTTGCTGAAATCACGGATGATAATGGTAATGTGCGTAGATTGGCAAAAGATAACATTGTATTTACAGTTGAAGGAGAAGGAAAAATTATTGGTGATGCATCCATTCTGGCAAATCCTCGTGCAGTAGAATGGGGATCAGCTCCGGTATTGATCCAGTCAACTAGAAAAGCAGGGAAAATAAAGGTTAATGCACATCCGATGTTTGAAGGCGTATATGCTCCTACTGAAGGAAGCATAGAATTTGAAAGTATTCCTGAAAATATTCCCGCTTGTTATGTGGATAAAGAATCCGGCACGTATGTAGGAACATCCAATTCTGTGCCGTCATCATCAACTCAATCTCATAAAATGAGTGAGGAAGAAAAACAAAAATCACTTCATGCTGTGGAACAACAGCAGGCCGATTTTGGTATTAAATAGAATGTTTCGTATATTTGCATCCTAGCTTTTTTATGAACAAATTTTTACCATGAAGAGATATATCACATTGTTATTGAGTATTTTAATTAGTGTGCCATCAATCTGTATTGCGCAAACGAATATGATTGTTGAGCATTACGCCGCTGAGCAGGGATTACCTAATAACATTGTGAATTCTTCCTTGAAAGATAAAGATGGTTTCTTGTGGTTTGGCACGTGGTATGGACTCTGCTCCTTTGATGGGACCAAGTTCACTCCATATATCATGAAACCTAATGATCATTCGGATGTACCTCCTCGCAAAGTACAGAGTATCGTTGAGGATGGCAAAGGATTTTTATGGATTCGCACATTCGATAGGAAGTTGTATTTCTTTAATAAACGCCGGGAGACTTTTCATGAGGTGTATGATGAGATGAAGAAATACACACGAAATGCTCAAATCATCAAAGTGCAAAATACTCCGGATGGGAATGTTTTACTTTTGACAAAGGATAAAAATTTATTTCTGGCTGGAGTTTTACCTGATGGAAATATTCGCATTCGTTTGCTTTATGATGCCCGTAATGATATTAATCCCTATGACATGAAATTGAAGCACAATGTGCTGGGTGAAACGAAAGAATATATATTCTGGATAGGGAAGGACTATAAAATATTTGTCATACGTAAAGGAACGTCGTTGTTCTCACGTGAATATAATTTTATTAGCAACTGCTTAAAAACTAATTTATCGTCTGATCTTACTTGCGCTTATTTCGATGGACATTTTGTTTGGATAGGAACTGCAAGCGGACGCATATATAGTATTAATCCGTATTTGGGCAAAGTGCACTCCTATTCTTTTTCTCAAATCAAATCTCCTATAACGAATATCGTGCAAAGCAGAGGTACGTTATTTTTGTCCTCACTCAAAGGAATCTATTCTTGTTCGTTAAGAGATAAAATACAGCTGCTATCTGTCACTTGCCGATATGTATCTGATTCCTATCTCGATAAGTATAACAAATTGTGGCTTTTGGATGATAGTGATGCAATTGTTTATTATGATCCGTTGAGCCGAATATCTCGCCGATTTTCATTTGAAAAGAAAAAGCCGATTGTAGATAATTTATTGATACAAGATGCTGGAGAGAATGGTTTGTATGTTCTTACTCCCGGCGGTAATGTTTGGATGTTTGATCGTGAAAAGTTATCAATGACTGATGTCAATACATTTAAATCGTTATCAGAGGATGCAACTGGACAACTATTCTTTCATATATTATTAGATTCGGATGGTGTCTTATGGTTGTCATCAACAACCAATGGTGTATACCGGATTAACTTTCCTCGCAAGCAGTTCAGCTTAGTGCGTCCGTCTCTCTTCACAAGGGATAAAATGGAACTTCAGAAACGAGGAGTTCGTTCTCTTTATCAGGCACATAATGGAGATATATGGGTTGGGACCAGATGGGGGGATGTCTATTGCATTGACAATAAATGCAATGTAAAGAAATACTTCGGCGGCACGATCGGCAATGTGTATCATGTTATGGAAGATAATAAAGGGCGCTTGTGGTTTTCTACCAAAGGGAATGGTCTTATAAAGGCTGAGCCGGATAAGTTTTCTCCTCAGGGATATCATTTCACGCGATATACATATAATCAACGCGTACCTTCATCAATAAGTAGCAATAATGTATATTTTACTTTTCAGGATAGGGAAAAACGCATATGGGCAGGAACCTTTGGCGGTGGACTCAATCTAATTGAAGAACAAGGCAATAATATTCTCTTTCATCATAAGTATAACGGCTTTAAAAACTATCCTCAATATGGTCTTTACATGGATACGCGAATGATGGTCGAAGATCATTCCGGGCGTATTTGGGTGGGAACGGTAGATGGATTAATTTCATTTAATAATCGTTTTACACGTCCTGAGGATATTCATTTTGAAACATATCGTAATGACATTGATGCGGGTATTTCGGATAAGGATGTTTATGCATTATATAAAGATACCAAAGGATATATATGGGCTGGTATCTTTGGTGGTGGCTTGAACAAGATGGTAAGTTATGATGAAAACCATCATTGTCCTATTTTTAAATCATATGGTATTCGTGAAGGATTGAATTGCGATGTGGTGTCTTCTATTATTGAAGATAGACATGCCCATTTGTGGTTAGGTACAGAAAGTGGCCTATCGAGCCTTGATCTTAAAAATGGAATTATACGAAATTATGACCGTTATGATGGATTCCCCAATATAGATATGGAGGATAACACGGTTCTACTTACTCGTAATGGCGAAGTTTGGATGGGATGCAAACAAGGTATTTTATCTTTTTCACCCGAGAATATAACGAAACAGCAAAAGATCTCTTATAAAACATTCATTGTCGACTTCAAAGTTTTGAATCGAGATTTGCGTAGTTTTAATCCTCCTATATATGAAGGTTCTGTGAAGTATGCGGATGAGATAAAATTGAAACACGATCAATCGATGTTCACAATAGAGTTCTCCTCTCTTAATTATACGAATCAAAATAGAATTTCATACAAATATATTCTTGAAGGATATGAAAAAGAGTGGCACTTTAGTGGACATAACCGCATTGCGTCGTACGCAAATGTGCCACCGGGACATTATGTGTTCCGTGTGGAAACACAGGATGAGGCTAATCCGGGTGAAACATCAAAGTGCAGCGTGAGCATTACGGTGCTTCCTCCTTGGTGGGGCACATGGTGGGCATATTTGATATATTCAATATTAGGAGTTGTATTTTTGATCTCAGCTATTCGTTTGGCATATCTAATGATGAAGATGAAAAATGAGGTTTATATCGGCCAGCGTTTAGCCGAGTTGAAGATACGTTTCTTTACCAATATCAGTCATGAATTGAGAACTCCGCTTACTCTTATTCAAGGTCCTATACAGGAGCTGAAAGATAAAGAAAATCTTTCGGAAAAAGGGAAGCAATATGTGGCTCTGATGGAGAAAAATGCGGGGCAGATGTTGCAATTAATTAATCAGATTCTTGATTTTCGGAAAGTGCAGAGCGGTAAGATGCGGTTGCACGTTTCTTCTGTAGATATGAATGAAATACTTAACAGCTTTCACCATGAGTTCCAGATGCTGGCCGATGAAAGAGATGTTGCATTTATTTTTCAAATGCCGGAGGATCATGTGGTCATTTGGGGAGAGAAAGAAAAACTTGAAATAGTCGTTCGTAATCTTTTAAGTAATGCGTTTAAATTTACTTCACCCGGCGGTACGGTCTGTGTGGTGTTGGAATTGTTGGATGAAGGCAAACGCTGTCAGATTAGAGTAGAGGACGATGGTGTAAGCATCCCTGAGGAACAACTCTCTGAAATATTTGAAAGGTTCTCGCAAGCAGATAATGTAAATGAAGAATCTTCCTATATAGGAAGTGGAATAGGACTGGCATTGTCCAAAGAATTGGTTAAGTTGCATCATGGAAAAATATGGGCGGAGAATGAATCAGATCAAAAAGGTGTCGCATTTATAGTGGAACTCCAATGTGGCAAAGAATATTTTGGCTTAAATGAGGTGGACTTTTACGTTGATGATGCTACTGCATTTTATGATGAGGATACGTCACAGGCTAATATAGACGAAAGCGCGAATGCCGATTCTTCTTTACCTGTTTTATTGTTAGTGGAAGATAATAAAGATCTTTGCCAGATGTTGAAGATGCAGATGGAGAGTCAGTTTAATGTTTATACGGCTAATGATGGTTTGGAAGGAATGAAAAAAGTTTATCTATATCATCCTGATATTATTGTAACAGACCAAATGATGCCGGGCATAGATGGCATTGAACTCTTGACCCGTATTCGTAAAGATTTTCAGATCAGTCATATACCTGTTATTATCCTTACAGCAAAAAATGGTGAGGAGGACAAAATGCGTGCTATTACGCTAGGGGCCAATGCATATATAACTAAGCCCTTTAGTCGTGATTATTTGGTAGCATGCATAACTCAGCTTTTGAATGAACGGCGTTTGTTCCATGAACGGATTTGGATGCATGAGTCCAATAATGATGCGGAAGAGGGAAAAGGCAATAATTATGAACAGCATTTGGTAAAGAAAGATGTTCAATTTATAAAACAAATTCATGAAGTGATTGAACAAAATCTAAATGAAAGCGATTTTAATATTGACACTATTGCAGCAACAATTGGATTAAGTAGATCGGCATTCTTCAAAAAACTGAAGAGTCTGACGGGGTTCGCTCCGGTTGATTTGGTAAAAGAAATTCGTCTGAACAAAGCTGTTGAATTGATAAAGACAACTGACTTGAATATTTCGGAAATAGCCTTTGAAGTCGGGTTTAAGGACTCTGGTTATTTTAGCAAATGCTTTCGTAAGAAGTATAATCAAACTCCGAGAGAATATCAGAATGAATGGAGATCATTGCATCAGTAATCCTAAAATAATTGAATGGCAGATCTCTTATTTTGATGATATCCTTAAATCTTTATTATAAATACCTGAATCATTGCTTACAAAAGTCCTCTTTATTCGTCTAAATATTAATTCTAGAGAATAAAATTATAAAATAATGAGGTATAAACTTCTTTGGGCTGCATTGGCAGTCTTATTGTGCCCGATGAAAATCTCGGCAAAATATATCCCTATGGATTATTCATATTGCGGATATCGTGCCTCCGAGCAATCAATTCCGGATGTACGTGGTGTTGTGTATGTGCCTTGGGTAGCGGGTGACTGCTCTGCCCGTATACAGCGTGCTATTAATTATGTATCGTCATTACCACTAGGAAAAGATGGATTTCGTGGCGCAGTGCTACTTGGTGAAGGAACATTCTTATTGAATGAACCGTTGACAATCTCAGCATCAGGTGTTGTGCTGCGTGGTATGGATGAACAAAAAACCATTCTACTGAAACAGGGTGTTGATAGAGGCTCTTTGCTTTATATTCAAGGCAGAAACGATTTACGTGTGATTGATACATTGAATATTTCATCTCCTCAAGTAAAAGCTGGAAGTACATCACTAGTGGTTTCATCTATCGGTAAGTTGAAAAAAGGAACAAGTATCAAAATCTTACGTCCATCTACAAAGGATTGGATTGCTTCTGTCGGATGTAATATCTATGGAGGAGGCATTGATGCTCTTGGTTGGAAACCGGGTGATATCGATATACAATGGGATCGTATTGTGACTAGTGTAAAAGGAAATGAAATTACCTATGATGCTCCTACAACTGCTGCCATTGACTCAAAGTGGGGTGGAGGTAAAGTTTTGATTTATCAATGGAACGGCCGATTGGATAATTGTGGCGTGGAAAATCTTACGATGCAATCGACAATTGATAAAACGAACCCCAAAGATGAAGACCATTGTTGGAATGGTGTATATATGGACAATGCTCGCGATTGTTGGGCTCGTCGCATACATTTCATTCATTTAGCGGGTAGTGCCGTTACATTACAGAATACAGTTTCGAGAGTAACTGTTGAGGATTGTCTTGCAAGCGAACCGGTCTCTGAAATAGGTGGAATGCGTCGTTGTACGTTCTTAACAAGAGGTCAACAGACATTGATTCAGCGTTGTATCTCACGTAACGGCATTCATGATTTCGCTGCCGGATATTGTGCGCCAGGACCTAATGCTTTTGTACAATGTGAAGCAGAAGAAACGAATGGGTATAGTGGATCAATTGATTCATGGGCTACCGGTTTATTATTTGATATAGTAAATATTGATGGCAACAGACTTACTTATAAAAACTTAGGACAAAGTCGGTGTGGTGCAGGATGGAATACTGCTAACAGCTTGTTCTGGCAATGTACAGCTTCTGAGATAGAGTGCTATTCACCTTCAGAAGATGGAAAAAATAGCGCAAATGGCTGTTGGGGACAGTTCTCTGGCGATGGTGAATGGGATAATTCCAATGAACACGTACAACCTCGTAGTATTTTCTATGACCAGCTTTCAAAACGTATAGGAGCATCTGCATTAAATGGCTATGTATTGCCTCGTAGTACAGATGCATCAAGTAGCCCAACTGTTGAGGAAGCTCAATTGATGGCCAAAGAGGCTTTATCAAAACCTCGTTTGACTATGGAAATGTGGCAAGACTCAGTCCCTTATACTGCGTCCATATCCAACAAAGGTCTGAAAAATGTAGATAACGTTAAGGTAAAAGAAAATGTAGTTAAAGTCTCTAATCATGATTATGAGATAGCTACAGGTCGTCTTACAATGGATAATGCGTTGCTCGTAGGTGATCGTTTTGAAACACCGTGGTGGAATGGCAGGATTAAAGATAGCTTCCTTTCTCATGCAAAACCTCATGTCACACGTTTTGTTCCGGGACGCGAAGGATTGGGATTAACCGATCATATTGATTCTGTTGTTGATTTTATGAAAAATAATCATATTCTTGTTTTTGATCACAACTATGGCCTTTGGTATGATCTTCGTCGTGACGATCATGAGCGCATTCGTCGTCAAGATGGTGATGTGTGGGCTCCATTTTATGAACTTCCCTTTTCACGTAGCGGACAAGGAACAGCATGGGATGGATTAAGCAAATATGATTTAACCCGTCCGAACGCTTGGTATTGGAGTAGATTGAAAACCTTTGCTGATAAGGCAGAGCAGAATGGATTATTATTATTCCACGAGAATTATTTTCAACACAATATTATTGAAGCTGGAGCACATTGGGTAGATTGTCCATGGCGTACCGTCAACAACATAAACCATACAGGATTCCCTGAACCGGTACCTTTTACCGGTGACAAAAGACTTTTTATGGCAGAATACTTTTATAATGAGAATGATTCAGTACGCCGGGCATTGCATCGCCAATATATTCGTCAATGTTTGAATAATTTTGCCGACAATCATAATGTGGTTCAACTTATAGGAGCAGAATTTACTGGCCCATTGCACTTTGTGCAGTTTTGGATTGATGTAATTGCAGAATGGGAACATGAAACAGGCAAACATCCACTAATAGCATTAAGTACAACGAAAGATGTACAAGATGCAATTCTGGCTGATCCTGTTCGTTCGAAAGTTGTAGATATTATTGATATCCGTTATTGGCATTATAAAACCGATGGATTGTATGCACCTCAAGGTGGCATGAATATGGCTCCTCGTCAATTTATGCGCAAGTTCAAGGTAGGTAAGACTACTTATGCCGAAGCTTATCATGCGGTCAATGAATATCGCACCAAATATCCTAATAAAGCGGTCACATTCTTTGCACAGAATTATCCGGCATTAGGCTGGGGGATCTTCATGGCAGGCGGATCTTGTCCTACACTTCCTATCACAGACCATGCCTTTTTGATTGATGCAGCAGGAATGGAAACAATTGAGACAGGAGTCTCTTCTTATCAAGAAATAGGAAAAATTGGTAAAGGATGTATCATTTATTCCCATTCTTCTCAAACGATTCCGGTTCAACTTTTATCCGGAAAATATGAAATTGTTCGCATAATTCCTGCTTCAGGTAAGATGGAAAAGGTAGAGAAAGCACTTAAAATACAAGATAAGTATGAACTTCAGACCGAAGCCAGTGAAACCGTCTATTGGTTCCATCGGTTGTAGTTATAGTATCCTTTAGTAAAGAAAGACAGATATTATGTTCTTAAACATAGTATCTGTTTTTTTTGTCTATATACCAGATTTTACCTTTTCTTGTACCCTCGCCTCTATATCTTTGTGGTGTGAAAAATAAAAGTCAGCTTGAGATTATTACCATGAAGAACTTCTCACATTTATACGACACGTATATTGATAGTTTGTTCAATTTTGGATGCAAGTTCACGAGCGATCGTGAAATGCTGAAGGATTGTATACAAGACGTCTTTGTAAAGCTTTATACAAAGCGTGATGAATTAAGCGAGATAGATAATATTAAATCCTATCTTCTTATTTCGTTGAAGAACAGAATTTATGATGAATTCCGTCGCAATGTATTTTTGGCAGATACAGCGGTGGAGGATATCACTGTACAACCTGCGGTTGATAATGTCGAAGATGGATATTTGGCGAAAGAACACATGCAGATTGAAAATCGAATGATTAAGAGTTTGTTTTCGCAACTCTCTCCACGTCAGCGTGAAGCTCTTACATTATATTACATTGAAGAGCGTAAATATGAGGACATCTGTATGATCATGGGCATGAATTATCAGTCTGTTCGTAATTTGATGCATCGTAGTTTACTTCGCTTACGTGAATTAGCAGTTTGATTTCTTTCTATATATGAGTACATGGTATATATTGCTTCGTCAATATAGAAACAATACATGTACACAGTGAGGAGGAAATCTAGTGTTAATGAAAAAGGAATTTGTACTATAGCTCACCAAGTTGAGGATGTAGTAAAACCGCTGACTGATATTGAAAAATTTGAATTAAAGGAACGCATATATAAATCTATACAAGCGTATAAGCAACAAAAAAAGGACAATTCTAAATGAATCTGCCCTTTTTTTGTTTTGCGTTAAGAACTGTAGAACTAAATTGCGAATCCTTTTTTATATATCGGCTTAAATCTATTTGTAATTATTCTTTTAATAGATTGCGTAGTAATTTATCTTTTTGACTAACAGACTATTTCGGATCAAACTTTTATATATGGAAAGCAAAAAAATCTGTATCTTTGCACATTGCAAGTAGCAAAATGCAAATTCAAAAAGAAGAAAAAGAACATAATTACATGGAAAAGAAATTTAAGAGAACTACTGTGACGGCTGCGTTGCCTTATGCTAACGGACCGGTGCACATCGGTCATATGGCGGGGGTATATGTACCTGCTGATACGTATGTACGCTATCTGCGTCTTAAAAAACAACCGGTTATTTTTATCGGTGGATCGGATGAACATGGAGTACCCATTACTATTCGTGCACGCAAAGAGGGATGCAAACCTCAAGATATCGTAGATCGCTATCATAAGATCATTAAAGATTCTTTTAAAGAATTCGGTATTTCTTTTGATATATATTCCCGTACAACAAGTAGCACTCATCATGAGGTGGCTACACAATTCTTTGAAGATTTATATAAATCGAATAAATTTGTTGAAAAGACAAGTGAACAGTATTATGACCCTGAAGCAAAACAATTTCTTGCTGACCGTTATATAACAGGTACATGTCCGCATTGTGGTAACGAGAACGCTTATGGTGATCAGTGTGAGAAATGTGGCACTTCGTTAAGTCCAATGGAATTGATTAATCCAAAATCAGCTATTAGCGGGGCTCAACCGATAATGTGTGAAACCACTCATTGGTATCTTCCGTTGAACGACTATGAAGAATGGTTGCGTAAGTGGATTCTGGAAGAACATAAAGAATGGCGTCCGAATGTTTATGGTCAATGTAAGAGTTGGCTGGATATGCATTTGCAACCTCGTGCTGTTACACGTGACTTGGATTGGGGTATTCCTGTGCCTGTAAAAGGTGCAGAAGGAAAAGTTCTTTATGTTTGGTTTGATGCACCTATCGGTTATATTTCCAATACAAAGGAATTGCTACCCGATAGTTGGGAAACTTGGTGGAAAGATCCTGAGACACGTTTGGTACATTTTATCGGTAAAGACAACATTGTCTTCCATTGTATCGTTTTCCCTGCCATGTTGAAGGCACAAGGTAGTTTCATCTTGCCTGATAATGTTCCTGCTAATGAATTCTTGAATCTAGAAGGTGATAAAATATCTACTAGTCGTAATTGGGCTGTGTGGCTGAACGAGTATTTAGTTGATTTCCCGGGCAAGCAAGATGTCTTGCGTTATGTGTTGACAGCGAATGCTCCTGAAACAAAGGATAACGATTTTACTTGGAAAGATTTCCAGGCACGTAATAATAATGAGTTGGTTGCTATTTTCGGTAATTTTGTTAACCGTGCGATGGTGCTGACCAGCAAGTATTTTGGAAGTAAAGTACCGGCGGTGTCTGAGATGCTACAGATAGATAATGATATTGTTGCTGAATTTGTAGATGTAAAATCCAAAGTTGAGAATTATCTTGATAATTTCCGATTCCGCGATGCACAGAAAGAAGCGATGAATCTTGCACGTATCGGTAACAAATATTTGGCAGATACAGAGCCTTGGAAAGTCGCAAAAACTGATATGGCTCGTGTTCAAACAATATTGAATCTAAGTCTGCAACTTGTTGCAAATTTGGCAATAGCTTTTGAACCGTTCTTGCCTTTTACTTGTGAAAAGCTCCGTAAGATGTTGAACATGCCCGAATTTGACTGGAATAGCTTGGGAAGTATTTCTTTGTTAGAGTCAGGACATGAGATGAATCAACACGAACTCTTGTTTGAGAAGATCGAAGATGACGTGATCGAAGCACAAGTTCAGAAATTGTTAGCAACAAAGAAAGCAAATGAAGAAGCCAACTATCGTGCTAAAGAAATACGTGAAGTTGTAGATTTTTCTGATTTCGAGAAATTAGATATTCGCGTAGGAACCGTGTTGGAATGTAACAAAGTCCCTAAGGCTGATAAGTTGCTTCAATTCTTAATAGAGGATGGACTTGATAAACGTACCATTGTATCAGGTATAGCCAAACATTATAAACCGGAAGACTTAGTGGGTAAACAAGTATGCTTTATTGCAAATTTGGCTCCTCGCAAGTTAAAAGGAATAGAAAGTCAAGGTATGATTTTAAGTGCTGAAAATGTAGATGGAAGCTTGTCGATAATTATGCCGGAAAAGAGTGTGAAACCAGGCAGCGAAGTAAAGTAACGTAAAGTATTCAATATATAAAATTAAGTGGAACCTTTTCGGAAGAATTATTCGGAAAGATTCTACTTAATTTTTTTTCTGTATCTTTGTCTGCAATATAATACTGGTTATGGCGGAAAAAACATTAAAAGAAAAAACAGTAGGGGCTTTGTTATGGAATTTAGTTGATCGTCTAGGGCAACAAATCTTGATGTTTGTACTAGGTATATTGGTCGCAAATATCCTTTCTGTTGAAGATTATGCACTTGTCGGGATGTTGGCAATTTTTACAGCTATAGCTAATATTGTATTAGAAAGTGGATTCTCAAGTGCATTGATTCAAAAGAAAGATGCAAATGAACTTGATTTCAACTCTGTCTTTTTCTTTAATATGGGCATTAGTGTTGTTTTATATTTGTTGCTGGTTGCATGTTCTCCTTTGATAGCCATGTTTTTTCATCAGCCCAAATTAACTCTGCTTGCTCCAGTTATCTTTTTCGCACTATTGATCAATTCTTTTTCTATTGTACAAACTACGATATTAAATAAAAAGTTTAATTTTAAAGCATTAGCTAAAGTCAATGTCGTCTCTGTTATGGTTTCAGGTATTTCATCTCTAGTAATGGCATTATTGGGATTTGGCGTTTGGACTTTAGCTTTGCAGCCTGTCGTTTTAGCTTTGTGCCGTACGATTATGTTGTGGCTGAACAGTTCGTGGCGTCCAAAACGCCAATTCAGCTGGATCAGTGTGCGCGGCTTATTTCGTTATGCGTCCAGTTTGTTAGGTGCCAGTTTAATAAATACCTGTTTCCTTAATGTTTATTCATTAATCATCGGCCGTATATATCCGGTAAAGCAATTAGGCTATTATACCCAAGGGAACAAAATGTGTGATATGGGAGTCGCTACATTATATGGTAGCATTCAAAATGCCACATTCCCTATTTTTAGTAGCATACAAGATGAAGGTGATCGACTTATAAGGGCATATCGCAAGACTGTCCGTTTTACAGCATTCATCACTTTTCCTGCATTGATAGGATTAATTGTAATTGCTCCTGCACTAATCAAGCTTCTATTGAAAGCAGAGTGGTGGCCGTGCATACCTTTTTTCCAGTTAATGTGTGCCGGAGGATGTTTCACTATTTTTACGGCAATCAATAACAATTTCATTAAGGTTAGCGGACGTTCAGAGATTATCTTTAAGATAGAATTATATAAGATAGTCGTTACGGTCGTCTTTTTGTTACTGACATTCCACTACTCTGTGTTGGTGATGGTAGCAGGGCAAGTGGTTGCGCGAGCTGTTATTTATATAATAAATGTACTCTATTCTGATAAGTATACCGGTTATTCATTTGGATCTCAAGTACTTGATTTATTACCATATTTGGGCTTATCATTGTTGATGGGTGGAGCTATATGGGCGATGCGGTTATTAATAATAAATTCTTTGTTTTTGATGATTACTCAGATTATTGTAGGTGGATTAATTTATATAATTCTGGTTAAACTATCCGGCTCAAAATTGTTGGATGAAGCTTTAGGTATGATTTTTAAAAATAAGTGATATGGAAGAAAAACAATATAAGGTATCAGTATTGATGCTTACTTTTAATCAAGAAAAGTATGTAAATGAAGCAATTAAAGGAGTGATGAATCAGGAGACTGAATTCACATTTCAGTTAGTAATAGGAGATGATTGTAGCACAGACCAAACTTTACAAATTTGTAAAAAATGGCAAGGGCGTTACCCTTCGCGTATTGTAATCCTTGAAAATGAGCGAAATAAAGGATTACAGCAAAATTTTATTCGTACTTATAATGCTTGTAACTGTGTCTACATGGCAATCTGTGAGGGTGATGATTATTGGATAGACAAGCATAAATTGCAACGTCAGGTAAAGTTTCTTGATTTGCATCCTGATTTCTCTACTTGTATTCATCGTGTTGTGAATTATTACGAAGAGGATCGTAGCATGAGTTTGAGCAATGGCGGACAAAAACGAGTAACCAATATCATAGATTTGGCACAAAGTAATTATATCTCAAATGTTTCTGCAGTTTTTCGTAAAGGATTGTTCGGTCCGTTGCCCGAATGGTTTAGTGAAGTAAGTACCTACGATTACGCTGTTCATTTATTGAATGCTCAATTTGGAAAAATATATTATATGCCTCGTTGTATGGCTGTTTATCGCAAGCATAATAGTGCTATTTGGAGTCGTTCAGGAGTAGATAAACAATATATGATAGCGATAAAGATACGCAAATTACTGATGGACTATTTTAAAGGCACTCAACCACTTGTTTATGATCAATTACTTAACGCATACAATAATAATTCTATCGCATTATTACGATACTATTTGAGTCAAAAAGATCAAGAAAAAGTGGAGTTGGTACGTGAAAAGTTACTTCAGCATAATCCGAATTGGACAAGAGAAGAATTACTTGAAAAGGAGAGAATTCCCGTGGAAACGGATCCCTTAAAACGTCGTGTCATGGGAATATTAAAAGAAGGGCGTGTCGTTATTTCTCGCATGATTCCTGTACCTCGTGTCAAGTAATATAGATTATTTATAGTCGAGTAGTAATGAGAAAACTGTTGTGGTATATAATAACAATGATTGGTCTCTGTTGTGCGTGCGGACAACAGAACAATCACGCTATGGAATTATCACAAATAGATACGCTTATGCAGTCACAGCCGGATAGTGCATTACACTATCTGGAATTATTAGATACCACTGCATTCTCAAAATCAGAAAGAGTTTACTATGGATTGCTAGTAACGCAAGCAACAGATAAGGCTTCACTTCCACTTTTTCCCTGTGATTCATTGGTTTGTAATGCTTTGAATTATTATAGTAAAGGTTCAGGAGAAAATCGTGCTAAAGCACTTTATTACAAAGGCCGTATCCTGGATCAACAGAACTTACCGGACAAAGCTCGAGCCTATTATAGTCAGGCTTTAACTGAATTGACAACTTCAAATGCTAAATCCATAAAGCTTAAGGCGTCTATACATGCAGCTTATACGAAGCATTTTGAATCATATAAGTATGATAAAGGATTTGTCGGCTTATCTGTAAAAGGTATAAATTATTTACTTTCTGAAAAGAAGAAACATGCGTTTGAATATTCCAATTTAGCTGGTATCGCAAAAGCTAATGGTAACTTTAAAGATGCATTTTCTTATGAAGAGAAATATGCACAAGTTCTTGATTCAATCTATTCATTAAATAGAATATCGGAAGTTGAGCACCTTGTTTATAAATACCAAACCGATACCAAATCTATCCAAAAGAAGAACCAAGCGAAAATGATAAACCTTTTCATTCTTTTGTGTGTGATTTTTATCGCTATATTTCTAGTGCAATATTTAGTACGTCGTCAAAAATCTGCCAGATTGATGTATGAAAATATGATGAAGCAATTGAGGGATGATATTGCTATGTTGCAATTGAGGATTAAGATTGGAGAGAAAGATGTGCTTGAACTTCAACAAATGCATGTTCGTAATGAGGAGGAGATAAAGCAAAAAGAAGAAGACTTACACCGAATGATTGAAGAAAAAGCTCGTTTATGTAATGTACTCTTCATGAAAACTTCCATCTTTCGCAAAATTGAAAAATTGAGCAAACAAGATAGAAAAGAGAAAAAGAATATACAAGTGCTTATTACTGCAGAGCAAGAACAATTGGCAAAGACTATTTTTGAAATATATGCTGATTATATAGATCAATTACGTTCTTCCTACCCAAAACTGACTGATGAAGATTGTATCTATTGCTGTCTTTGTTTGTGTAATCTTGATGATTCCACCATCGCTTATTGTTTTGGTAATACCAACAAACAGATCGTTGCTCAACGTCGATTACGACTTAAATCCAAGATTGCGGAAGTAGAATCAGAGACTTAATCTTAAAATGTTATCGCTTATTATTGTATTATGCTGTATTTCAGTGTAATATGGATTCCTTGTTGTTATCATTTTCTTACTATTTCATCATTCTATCTTTATAAATTTGCAGTTCTAAGAATGTAAATTATAAAGACTATATGAAACGAATTCTAATTTTTCCCTTTGTGCTTTATGTTGTTCCGCTGTATTTTCTGACTCGAATTCAGCAGAAAATTATATCGCCCATTTGTGTAACAGTTGCTGTAAATAAACAACTGTTTGCTCAAAAAGTAAGTCAAATGTTTTATGATGTAATTACCTCTTCTATATTCTTTAGGGATAAGAAACCTAAAATATTACTGACGGAAGGCGCGAGTGGGTTGTTTCATTTTAATGTAACTAATTTAACTTAATAATTTCAATTCTTATACCTTATATGCAGACGTGGATATCTTTTCCACTTCTGCATAATGGCAGTATTCCTTCAATTTATAAATGTATTATTTCCCAATTATATATCACAGATGAAGAAAATATCTCTAATTCTTTTATTTTTTGTGAATGTCGTTTTGCTACAAGGTCAAACGGCAATTTCCGGTACTATTAGGTATATCAAGAATGGCAAGAGCCAGCCATTACCTTATGCCAGTGTAATGTTATGTAAATCAGACACGCTTTTTGTGGAAGGGGCTGTTTCTGATGAACAAGGTTTTTTCTCAATACCTTCTGATGGTCATGCGATTATTTCAGCGTTGAGCCTTTCTATAAAATGTTTAGGCTATGCATCGCAAAAGATCGTTTTAAAATCTTCAGAAGTCGGGACTATCATAATGAAACCATCCGAAATAGAGATTGGTTCGGTAGTTGTTAATGGTCATCAACCTGTTTATAAGCTAGAAGGGAATGTTTTAAAAACAAATATTACCGGTACACTCTTATCTCAGCTTGGAAATGCAAATGATGTACTTTACAGGCTTCCTTTTATTACAGGGCATGATGGAGATTATTCTGTTTTAGGACGAGGAACTCCTAAGATATATATATTAATAATCGGCTTATGAGAGACAAAACAGAAATTCAAATGATTAAGAGCGAGGATATAAGAGACGTTCAAATAATAATGAACCCGGGAGAAGAATATGAATCGAATACAAAAGCTGTGATTAAAATAACGACAAAACGTCCGGTTGGTGAAGGCTTTAGTGGACGACTTGAAGCTCAATCGTCAGCGAAGAGGTCATTCGGACATAATGAATCTGCCAATATAAATTATAGAAAAGGTGGATTGGATATATTTGGAGAAGGTCTATATCAGTCTGAAAGAGAAAAGTCATATTATAGCGGAACGACAGATTTTACTTTTCAAGATAAAGCGTATGATTTATACAACTCATCTACTGTTAGTGATAATTTTACATGCTATCTCTATAAGGTCGGATTTAATTATGTTTTTCCCAATGGTCAATCTATGGGAGCCTATTATCACTATGTTGGTGCACCCAATCATTTCAAGAATATCGGAGGACAATATGATAAGATAGATGGAGAAGTGCGAAACGAAATGAATAATGATATATACATGGATTCTCGATCTGCAGGACATATAGCTTCGTTGTATTATGACGGACTTTTTGCAAAGAAATATACTTTACATTTTGATGGTACAGTCTTGCATAGTCGTTTACATGATAATAATCTTACTGAAGTAAATTATCTGAATACAAACAATCAAGTAATTGTTTCCGCATTTACTTATCGCCAGTCTACCTTATATGCAGGAAAACTTTGGTTTAAAATGTCAATCGGAACAGGAAAGTTTATTATTGGCACAGAGGATTCTTATACGCTGGATAATCAAAAATACATTATGGAAAATAAAGAAGTATCTACTTATGTCCCCTCTTCTAAAAATCTGAATAAACAAGGTTCGTTCGCTGCATTCACTTCTTATGATTATAAGTGGTCCAAAATTTCTATTAATATTGGCTTAAGATGGGAATATGTTCATTTTGATTACTTTGAAAATGATGTGAAAAATAGTGAGGCTAGTCCGAGAAACAATAGTCTTTCGCCAGATATCTCTTTGTCTTACGACATGAATGATAAAACGTCTATGTCGCTTTCATTCAAAAAGTCCATTGTCAGGCCTGACTATAGTAGTATTCGTAGTTCATTGGTTTATGCAGGACCTTATGAGGTGGAAGGAGGAAATCCTTTGTTGAAGCCATCAACAGTTTCTGATTGTTCCTATCTTTTTTCATGGAAAGATTTACAATTCAATTTGTCGTATAACTATTTGAAAGATACGGACATTTATATCAAAGAACATTTTAGCAATGAACAACCTATTCTTATTTTCCATCCTAAAAATGCTAATATGCATGGATTATCTACTAGTTTTTCCTATTCTCCAACGCTGGGTTTGTGGAAGCCGAGTACTACGATTGGCATTGATAAGCATTGGTTGAGTTATAATGGTCAATCATTCAATAAACCCATATTTAATTATAGCATGAAAAATATATTTACATTACCGTCTGATTTTGTTATAACTGCAGATTTAACAGGCTCGACTGAAGGTAATGATAGAGTCACAATAATGCTCCCAAGTTGGAGCGTGGACTTAGCCATCAGGAAATCTTTCCTGAATAAAAAGTTACAGGTGAACTTAGCTTTTATGGATCTTTTCAAAACAAGAAACGAAGGGTGGAAGATGAAAGTCTCCGATGTTATGCGAAATAGAATTGTAAATGGTGATACAAGGCAATTCTTGTTGACCGTATCTTATTTGTTCAATAGTGCTCAAAGTAAATACAAAGGGAAGAATGTAGCGGCAGAAGAAATAAAGAGATTGTAAGATTAACAATTGGAAGAAAATCATTAATAAAACCAAGTCATGAAGAATTTGTTATTATTTCTATCAATCTTTCTCATTGTCTCAAAAGCGCAAGTATATTTACCAAGATCAAATTGTTATATATACTTGTTGCAACAAAAATGTGATGCGATTCAGTTGCTGAAAGTGGGTAAAGATCTAGCATCAAATAAGCCTGTAATACTTTTTGTCAAGGTTCTTTACCTATACCTTTAATTATTGATTATGGTAAAGATGAGTAGCTTTTCTTCTAGTTATTCCAAAAAATGTTTGTAATTGTCTTTTCAACAGATTAATAAAAAAGCTATTCTTTAATTCAGCTTTTAGTTGCATTTTATTGTAGATATTTTAGTGATAGAATACCGATAATTACCAGAGATCCTTGCATATATGTCGTGACTGTTCCCATAGAGCTAAGCATAACGTTTATAATCAAATATGTAATAGATGTATTGATAAATAAATGGTGGTAAGTGACTGTTCTGAATGCTTATAAAAGACTTATTAAATCTAATAATAACTTGGGATTAACCTAATATAAAAATATTAGTATTACTTTTGTAACATAAAAGTTCTCGAATTAACAAAAACGAAAATTATGATACACAGATTTTTTTTATTATTTGTAGGAATGGCATTCATTTGTATGGTAGCAACAGCCCAAACTATCGGAA
This sequence comes from Bacteroidales bacterium UBA1794, assembly GCA_002315435.1. Classification (GTDB taxonomy): domain Bacteria; phylum Bacteroidota; class Bacteroidia; order Bacteroidales; family Bacteroidaceae; genus DCFW01. The sequence continues at coordinate 11,298 of DCFW01000018.1, read as the reverse complement.
AAGTTCTTGATTCCAATAAACGTCCAATTGAAGGAGTAACAGTAGTGATGAGAACAACTGATTCTACCTTTGTAGGTGCTGCCGTAACAGATTCTTGTGGTGCCTTCTCGATAAAACCTACAAAAGATTCTTATCTTTTAAATTTTCAGCATCTATTGTATAAACCGTTAGAAAAAAGATTTTCAGGTGCAAATGCCGGTATTATTGCATTACAAGAACGTGAGTTCTCTTTAAAAGAGGTTGTCGTTAAAGGTGAGCTCCCACAAGTTAAGGTGCAAGATGGAGCTTTGGTCTATGATATCGCAAATATGGCAAAAAAAAGTACAATAAGTAATGCATATGAATCTATTTTACATTTGCCGGGTGTCATTGAACAAAGTGAGGGATTCACGTTAGCCGGAGCTAATGGTGTAACCATTCTTTTAAATGGGAAACCAACTTCTATGACAGAGGAACAGCTAACAAACCTTCTTAAAAACATTCCTATTTCAAACGTTGAAAAGGTCGAAGTCATGTATAGTGCTCCTGCAAAACTTAGAGTTAGAGGTGCTGCTATTAATATAGTTCTGAAGAATAATAAGACTGTAAATAGCCAATTACGTGGAGAAATAGGTGCTAATTATACACAAAGACGTAGCGCGGGTAGCAATGAAAATATTAGCCTTTCATTCTCTAACAAAAAGTTATCAACAGATATTCTTTATTCTGCTGATTACAAGAAACTGCATCAAGGCCTTGATATAAAATCAAAGCATACAATGAATAATAATGTTTATGATATTGAACAGATAAACTCAGGGTATAAACGTTCGATCACTCACAATGTCAGAGTGGGAACGTCCTATCAAATCAACAGTAATAACAACCTGAATGTTGCATACACTGCTGCTATTACTCCTAACAAAAAAAATGTTGAAAAGTCCATTGGTAACTTTTCTAATTCAGAAAACATAAAAACCGTTGATGAGAGAATGCATAATGTCAGTGTTGATTATTCTCATGGAAAGGGATTAAATTTAGGCGTTGATTACACCTATTATAACAGCCCATCTACTCAAAATTTTACGAACACAACAAGCACGAATGAAACAAACAACTTTCTTGCAGATGCTGGGCAAACGATTAATCGCTGGAAAATATATGTAGGTAAAACACACTCATTCAAGAATAAATGGGAAATAAACTATGGCTTTGATGTATCACTCGCAGATGATAAAAACTCACAAGTTTATCACGACTCAGGAAGCAACGATATGTCGTCTCAGAACACAAGCAGCAATTTAAAGGAACAAACATATAACCTCTATGCTGGATTTGAAAAGGATTTTGGAGAAAAAGTTTCACTTTCAATGTCTGCTGCCGGTGAATATTATAAGATGGCAAGTTTTCATAAATGGTATGTTTACCCAACAATGCAATTAAGCTATGCTCCTGCATCAGGTCAAATTCTGCAATTGAACTTTTCTTCAGACAAGTCATACCCGGACTATTGGTCAATGCAAGAGCAAACCAGTTATCTTAACGGGTATGCAGAAATTCAGGGGAATCCTTATTTAAAACCTTCAACCGATTACACAGCTGAAATAGTATATATTTTAAAGAACAAATATATGGCAAATTTATATTTCAGTCATGTACAAAATAAATTTGAACAGTTAGCCTACCAAGCAGCAGATAAGCTTTCATTAATATATCAAACTGTAAATTATGACTATACTCAACAAATAGGCCTGACACTTGTTCTTCCATTCTCTATTAATGGTATATGGGACACTCGTTTCACCCTTGATGGCACATATAATAAAGCTGTAGATAAATCATATCACAATCTTAGCTTTGACAGAGATAAATTCCGTGGTATAGCAGTGATGAACAATACATTTAAACTTACTTCCAAACCAGACATCCGGTTAGAAGTCGATGGAATTTATTGTTCTCCTTTGTTACAAGGTATATACACCCTTACTCCTATATGGAAAGTTGATTCAGGATTAAAAATGATCTTTGCTAATCAACATGCAGAATTAAGAATAAATGGATCAGATCTATTCAATAGTTCCAGCCCTAATGCTAAAGTGAATTACAAGGGACAAAATTTAAAAATGAATCAAAAACCAGACGAAAGAGCTGTAATGGTTTCATTCACTTATAAATTTGGAGGTTACAAAGCAAAGCAACATAAGGCTGTTGATACCTCAAGGTTCGGACATTAATTTCAATTCAAATATCTTAATTATAGAGAGGGTGGTTTCGCAATCACTCTCTTTATTTTGTCTGTTTCATCCTTTCATCCTCTTGATTGTGGCATGAATACATGTATTCAATTTAGTAATGTAACGTCAGAGAATCTTCAATATGAAAACAATTTGATTAAAGTTCTTTCATTATTAATGGTAAATACATAATAAATTCACTAAATTCTCCTTCAATACTATTTACAAAAACTTTTCCATTATATGCTTCAATCACTTTCTACATATAATTCAATCCAAGACCAAAGCCTGTGGGGTCTTCTGATCTTGTTCTTTGAGTAGTGGAAGCTTTTTCAAATTTATTGAATATGGTTTGCTACTTCTATCAGCAATGAATGGGAAGGGAAGAAAAGGGAAGGTTTTATAAATAATTATCCCATCATTCGCGCAATAACCATTCGGATCTGCGAGGATGATGGGAAAAGAGAATTTTACTTATAAAGTAAATTGTTTATTTAGAGAAATATAGTTGTTAGTCAGATGTTAAAGCCATTAAGGTGTTAATATATTCTTTTACTATCATAAGATGTTTTGATCGTCAAATATACAGCCATTCACCTCCAAAAATATTTACTTGCTCTTTAGCTGTCAATTTTTTAATTAGTAATTGTTTCATTATCTTTTGTATTTGATCTGATGCAAAAGTACGAGGAAAATTTTTCGCGGAAAGTTAGCCCAAAGTTATTGATAGTTAGTATTTTGTTATTAATTTTGTGACAAACTTCAAAATGTGCCTAAAGCTATAGAAAATAAAATAAATTTGTATAAAGCTGTATCAATCATTGGACTTATTTTGATTGCCTTACTACAGTCTATTTGGGTTTACCACACTTATTCGTTATTAGAAAATGAGTTAAAGAACAAGATTAATAAAATCTTTTATTCCTCTATAAATGACGAAGCATATATTCTGTTTGACAGAGAAACATATAAAGAACCTATTGTGGTTGCTGATTGTACTAATCCCAATGATATAAAGGATAAAAATGGAGTTGAAATTGTAATGCTGAATTTTTTGGAGGTTAAAATGCACATGCCAATCTCAATGCAAACTCTTGATTCAGTTTATGCCGCTTCATTAAAAAAGGAAGGAGTTACATGTTCTTATAAATTACAAAAAATTAATTTAAGAACAAAGCATGTGATTGAATCTATAAGACCTAATCTACATTCATTATCCGAAATCGCAACAACTATCGTTCCTATTCATAAAGATAAAAGTATAGCAATACAAGCTATTATAATATCTCCGTACAAAATTATTTTAGAACGAATGGCACTTTTTTTGATTGGCACTATACTTATATTTATTCTAGTGATTTATTGCATTGCATACCAAATTCAGATTATTTTGCGACAAAACAAAATAAGCAGATTAAGGGAAGATTTTTCTTATGCGCTAATCCATGATATGAAAAATCCGCTTAACACTATCATTATGGGCATGAGGATTCTTCACAGTGGAAAGTTGGATGATAAACCGGAAAAGAAAGAAAAAAATTTTCATTTAATTAATGAAGAGTCGGAACGGTTGCTAACTTTAATCAATAAGATTCTCACAATCTCTAAATTAGAAAACGGCAAAATGGAACTGAACGAACAACAAGTTCATTTGCCACCGATAGTACAATGCATAGCCGAAGCATTCAAGGCTAAAGTTAATAAAAAGGTTTCATTCCATTTTAGTCTACAAGCCGAATACGTCTATACTGACGAAGAATGTTTGAAAGAAATTTTGGAAAACCTCATAGATAATGCGTTGAAATATTCAAAAAATGAAGGGGTACATCTAGATATCACATCAGCAGACAATGAAGTGACGGGATGTACCTCCATCCATGTCAAAGACAACGGTTTAGGTCTGACGGAAGATGATCAAAAGATTATTTTCGACAAATTTGAGCGGGCTTCAGCCGCAAGACGCACACCCAAGGGCGGAGCAACCGGCTTTGGATTAGGACTGAATTATGTATATCAGGTGATGAAAGCTCATGGAGGTAGTATTGAAGTCAATAGTAAAAAAGGAATGTACAGCGAATTCACATTGTACTTCCCGAATGAAACGGAAGAAATCACTAACTATGTTTAGTCTTAAAAAATCACTAATATGAATAGTAATAATTTGATAATAAGGATTTTATTAGAGAGTGATTATATCACCTACCTGGAATTTGTTAAAGATATTATTGTTGAGGATAATTTCACACTGACTCATAAAGATGGATTTATATATACGAGCAAAGAAAAAGATAATATTATAAGTATTTGAAAATAATTCTTGGGCTATACATTAGATGAATTCAGTATTGAAGGATGCCTCGGTAATCAAATTCAGGTAAAACATGATAAATATATTTCTGATATTAATGGGATTGTGCACAAATAATATAATCTAAAATTCACAGCCAATAACAACGTTGTTAGGGTTTTGTTATTACTTTTGTGGAATAAATAAATCTAATATAGAAAATGACGAAGATATTATTAGTTGAAGATAATGCCAACCTTTGTTATATTATTCGAAGCGGGTTAGAGGATATGATTGGCGGATATGAAGTGATGACGGCAAACAACGGTGAAGAAGGAATAAAATTATACAAAAAACATCGTCCCGATATCATTCTGGCTGATATAGAAATGCCGATAATGAATGGTTTCGATATGGTAGCACACATAAGAGAAATCGATAAAACAGTACCTATCTTATTCACCTCGGGGTGCATATCGCCAAAGTATGTGATTACCGGATACAAATTAGGAGCCAACAATTATATTAAAAAGCCATTCATCCCTGAAGAGTTGGATGCTCATATCAAGGCCGTGCTCAAAATGAGTGAAGGAATAAAAATGTATAACGAATCGGATACATTACAAATCGGACCATACAAATTTGACCCCAAACATGCTTTGCTAAAAAGCGAAGAAAAAACAATCAACTTAACCGCGCGCGAATCTCAGATACTTGAATTATTGGCTAAAGACAAAGGAGAAATTGTAAAAAGAGGTACAATTGAGCGTATTTGTTGGGGGAAAGAAAAAGAAGGTGATTTCTTTACCTCCCGCAGTTTGGATGTATTCATTGCACACCTACGAACTTATTTCAAAGACGTTACGGAAATTAACATCAACACCATCAAGGGAATCGGGTTATCTCTAACGGACAAATGACAAAAAAAACAGCATCGATAATTTATTCACAATTTGGACTTCATATCCATAGAATAATCCTAAATTAAGACGATAATATGTAAAAATGACGCCGCCTATAAATTATGGAAGACAAAGAGTACAGTCTATCAGGAAGTAGGGTGAATAAATTATGATAATTGGATATATGAGCAAGCCTAAATGTATTTACAGAGATAAGAATTACATACTTCTCGTTTTTCTTAACGTTCCAATAATATGTTGGCATATTATATAATGCTGCGGCTATTATTCAAAAATAGATTTTATAGCTCTCTCTCCTCTTTTATGGCTACTTTTTTGTTCAGTACATTAAATTTCCATTTATATACTCGTGACATGGTAATAATGAGTATAATTGTAAGAATTAAAGAGGATATGAAACTCTCATGAGGATCAAAATGCGTAGTATAAAAGAGCGAATTGGTTGGTATTACTGAATCCTTGTAATCAATAAGAAGGAATGTCAGTAAATTATTAGCCGTATGTGCTCCCATTGCCAATTCTGCACCGTCATCTAATATAGTAATTAGTCCAAATGTTAGCGCCGTTAAAATATAAGATGCCAGCATGATTCCATAGCCATATCCGGCGCATTCAGGATTAAACAAATGCCCTAAGGCAAAAAGAAGGCTCGGGAAGATCAATGCACACCAACGATTTTTTGTCCATGAAGCAAAGCCTTGTGTAAGATATCCACGAAAAATAAATTCTTCACATGAAGTTTGTATAGGCACAAGAATAATGGAGATAAAAAACAAAAGAATAAACTTCCCCAAATTGAATTGCCATACAAAACTGTTAGGATCTATTAAATAATCAATCAAAGAACCAACTAACATGAGACCGCCCCAAAAAGCGAACCCATGAAAGAATCTGGACCAACGTACATGATTTGTACCGTTAATAACTTCTGTCCACTTCCGCCCATGAATTACCTTAATGAGAACGATCATGCATACCAATAAAATTGCAAAAACAAAAAGCTCGATAAATAATAGTAAATTATTATTTGTTTTTAATCCGGCAAGAAACTCATGCCAATTACAGCCAGTCCTAATATGTACATATAAATAATATACGCTTAATAAAATACGACCAATAATAACTGAGGCTAAAAAACTGCCTACAACGGTTAATAAATACCACCACCAGTTATTCCGTTTTGGTGTTACACATTCTAAATGATTCATATTTCTTTTTATTTTTAATATAATAGATTTGTAAAATATTATAAGGACTCTCCTATAAGTATAGTCTTAGTATATTTGAAAACAAATGTACATGTATTTCTTTTTAGAAAAAGTTATTGCAACGTTATCTTTAGGTTAATATCATCACTTGCCATACTTGCATCATAATTCGATATTCATTTTATCGGCAATTGATGTTGCATTTACATATTCAGGTACCATTTCATTCTTATAGTCATCATATATTGTAAACATGTTATATGAACGGGATGGATTGAACTTTAATATAGTATGAAGCTGAATGGTAGGAATAAACCCTTCTTATCTATCGCTACAACTATTTGAATATCATCACCTAAATGTCCATTGGTGGAAGGGCTTGAAACATTCTCAGGTAATATATCAAATCTAAAATTCCACGTAGAGTCAGTTTTACCCCAATAATTTATTTTAAATAGCTTCCTTAATCTCTTCAAACAACAGGCATAAGGGGCAGTATTCGAAGCATATAACATGTAACGAATAATTCGTGACCGCATCACTGTATCTTGTATTCCACACTTTAAAAATGTTCCTTTTATTGATTCAAACAAAATTTGCATAGAATCACAAAGCACTTTAGGCTTCCCATTTTCATCAATATAATTCACTTTGGCATAAACAGATACTATTCGTTTGTCATCATACGGTAATAATAGAAACCGTTTCTTTGATTTAAAGAATTTCTCAGCATTAAATTTATGTTTACTCTTAATTGTTATATCATTTAATGAATATGATTTCGGGGTCAATTGAATGACTGTATCTGCTAACGTTCTGAATTTTTCAGTTATAGGAATAATTCGATCTTCATACCCTAAATAAGTAATTTTTATTGTGTCTCCTATATGACATATTTGTTCTTTGACACTTGCTGTACCTGTGCTGTCTGTGATGAAATGCCATTTATTTTTTACAAACAATCTCCATAAGAAAGAGAATGAGAAAATTCATTCTTTACATGCAAAACTATATTATCTCTACCGTATATCAGCATTGAAAATATTAATAAAATAAACAGAACTAAACGATTCATACTTCTATAATTTTAGCCTACATCCTCTATAAACATCATCTTATTGTATATTTGATGACAAATATATATACATTTTTTTTTAGAAAAATTATTGTAACGTTCTTTTAGGTTATCTTTCATCTCTACCAATTGTTTTATATTACACAAACGAAGGTTTCACCCGTCGCTACTCCATGTTTATTACAGAGGAAAACGGGTGAAACCTGTTTTTTTATCGAATACCTTTTAAACTACAAATTAGTAATACATATTCATTGTATCTTAGCAGTCCATTCTATTCCGCTAACATCTATCAATTTCAACGTATCCTTATTACTAATACTCAAGCCTCTCACATCAATAGCTAGATCGGCTTTTGCACCCAAAGGTATTATCAAACTATGTTTACCCGGTTTTACTTTCGTAACATATTGATTCTTTATCCTTTCGAGAGGGAACTTTGACATGCTATCAACGCTCAATGATTTGATAACCTGATTGTTCGGACCGATTATTTGTATGCCTATCAAGAATGAGCCATACACATCTACACCTTCCGTTCGATACATTTCAAATGTAAGATCGGAACCATTGAGCCGTACATTAGATATTTCGACCTTCGGCTTCACTGATTTATTGTGCAAAGTACCCCATACTCCACCATGGAAAGATTGATTCGTAAATAGGGCTATGCCAAAAATGAATAATGAAAAAGACAATATAAACGTCTTCATATTCTCCAATGGCAATGTACCTGAACCAAGCCACCTGAACCAACTGGTAGAAGTGAATTTACTCTTTCGCTGCATAAAATAATGATCAAACGAATACACATCACTACCGGTTAAGAATAACGTGAAACCACCGGCTAATCCTAAAATTCCGATCTGCCACTCATCAAGACATGTAGTGCCCAACCATCCTGAACCTAGAAGGATACCGAATGCAAGTCCAAACACACCGACACTCATTAATCGGGTGAATAGTCCAAGTATCATGAATAAACCCACAATAGCCTCAACCATCGTAAACAGAATCATGGCAAGTTGTAGATCATGCGGATGCATCACCATATATTCAATAATAGGTTTTATACCTAGTGCATTCGGAAGAAAGTGATTGAACTTCTCTCCCACATAGCCCGCTATATCAGGATTCAACTTATTCTCCAAAACAACTCTGCGCCAAAATGCTGAAAAGTAAGTCCAGCCTATCACCCAACGCATCGATAAACTAAAAAGTCCGCTAGCACCAACCTGCGGCAACTTATAATTCTTTATATTCATATTTAGGATGCATTATATGATTATCGATTTGTAGCCGAGCTCTTCCAGTCCAAACATATAAACTATTCCATTATCTACAATTGGCGTTTCAGTAGGAAGAAGTGCTTTATCTATATTTAGTTGCTTAACAGTCAAGCCACAAACTACTATTTTCAATCCATACTTTTGTACAGCCTCCACAACTATCTTTTTCAGCTCTTCGTTAGCAGAGATTTCTTTTACTACTTCTCCGCATGTCACTATTTGAAAATCTATCTTTTTACTTTTATTTTTAAATCTTTCGCCGGTCAAGATAGCCACTTTCAAATGCTTCGGGTTCATCACTAGCAATGCATACTTTCCATTGCCTTTAATTGATTGTTCAACTTGGTTGATTTCTTTTGCGGTTTGTGCACAGGTATTTTCTGTTCCCATCACAAATGAGAACAACAATAATATCATAATATACTTTTTCATTTCTTTCTATATTTATTTGTATGAAACATGACTATTGCCATGAAGGCACAACTCTGCTCGTTAGATGAGAGAAGCTTGCTTCGTGTCAATTGTTTACCTAAATGAAAAGTATTTATTCAAATCAAGAGTTTCCTGAAGAGCAGAAAAGAGGGTATCTTCTGCTTTTGGAGAATAGAAAAATGGTGTAGGGATACATCATTCAGCAAAGCAAACTTGTCGATACACTTTGTACAAAAACTAAAAGGGTATAATGTTTTTACCTCTCGCTGCTTCCTTACAAAGCGGCTTAAGATATAGTTTGAATTGGTGTAACAGGTTCTCGGGCAGTTTGATTCCAAAGTCTGTTGAGGGGTCTCAATTCCGAGGTATTGTTTTATCTCTCTCTTTATCGGGCAAGAAAGTGACAATAGTGCTATCAAGATGACAGCTAGAAACTTATTATATGTCGATCGAGAGATATACATCATATGCAAAAATACGACTATTTTTCTATTCTCGATATAGGGTTCCTTGATTTTAATATTGCTTATGCTTTTCTAATATCTTTATCATTGAGAGGATAGTTTTAGTACTAACTCTCTTTATTTTTTTATGATTTAATGTGCTCTGCTCTATTTTAATGTAATTGGTCTTAATTTCTTCTTATTTGGTGAATATTTCCTGAAAATTCGAGGCTTCTACCAAATTAATCATTTACCTTTGGCCATCTATTAATGAAATTTTTTAGCAATATGAGCTTTAAGGGAAGTGTTAATCAAGCAAGACGTTGTGCATTGGGCTGTATCACGAAACATATAGGTGGTTTAGACAACCCGATAGATGTTAATAATATTAATGTCCATAAAATTCTTATTTCGAGGCCAAACAATAGGCTCGGAAACCAGATTCTAATGACTCCTATCATTCAGGAAGTATCAAATCTCTTCCCAAATTGTACAATTGACCTCTTTGTAAGAGGTGGATTGGCTCTAATTATATTTAAGAATTATAAGAATATTGATAGGATAATCTGCTTGCCAAGAAAACCTTTCAAAAATCTGATGCAATATTTAGTGGTATGGATCAAATTAAGGAATAAGAAATATGATTTAATTATCAATGTTGACAATGGATCTTCATCAGGCAAGCTATCTACAAAATTATCAAGATCTCCAATAAAAATATTCAATAACCCGGATGAACGCCTATTGCACATCTATAATGATTATGTACATATAGCCAAGAATCCGGTTTACAATCTAAGAAGATGTTTCGATAAGAACATTGGCGTAAATAAAGATAGACCTATTCCCCTTTTGGATTTAAAATTAGATTCAAATGAAAAAAATAGGGGAAAAGAGCTTTTGCAAGAACTTGTGAACAACAATAAAAAGACAATTTGTATCTATACCTTTGCTACTGGAGGAAAATGTTATTCTCAACTATGGTGGACAAAATTATATGACAGGCTGAAGGGAGAGTATGGAGAGAATTACAATATTATTGAAATTTTGCCTATAGAGAATATTTCTCAAATAAACTTTGCCGCTCCATCATTCTATAGTAGAAATATAAGAGAAATGGCCGCATTGATTGCCAACTCCACTCTTTTTATTGGAGCAGACAGTGGAATAATGCATTTAGCATGTTCATCCGGCACGCCAACAATCGGATTGTTTTCTGTCACTAACGTTAAGTGTTATGAACCTTATGGAAATAAAAATATGGCGATTCATACAAATGGTCAAGAGGTGGAAACTATTATAGATGCAATAAATAAAGTTCTTATAAAATAAGAGTACAAAATATATGTAAATTGCCTTCATCCTTCATATCCCTTTACCCATCGAGGTTTCGGAGTGAATAGATGAATGTAGGCTGTCCAAACGAGA